>RXIW01000143.1 GCA_003989065.1 Candidatus Competibacteraceae bacterium | reverse complement strand
CCGATACCGTCGTGGCTTGCTAAACCTTATACTTCATAGGGATCATTCATCCCTCATCCGATTTATGCAACAAAGCCTCTATCGGGCCATGGTGCGTGGACTCCGCACGACCTTCCTGTTCGTGCAGACCCGCGAGCCGTTCAGGGTCTCGATCTTCGAGATGAGCCAGGCCGACTTGCAGGAGGGCGAAATGATGTGGCGCACCGCGCTCGAGATGTTCGACACCTGTTGGAAATTGAAGCAGTGGCCGGAAATGGATGGGAAGGACCAGGAAGACGATGACCCGCTGATGCTGCCTGCGGTTTCAGCGCCGCTGCGTTCAGGACCGCGCTTTGATGTGCCCGTCAGGGAATTAGCACTGTAACCCATAGCCACGGCGCCACGGATGGCGCAGAGAGCAGAGGAACCGATCATGCATATCATCGACGCCCACTACAAAGCCGAGTACCCGGAACCAAATGGAGGCGCTGAATGAAAACCGCCTCCTTTTTCACCTACACCGGCCCTGGTCGAATCAGCATTGCCCGTTGGGCGCCACGCGCCACCCCCGCCGGATTTCGGATTTACCGCCCCCTGAATCCGACCGCCGCGATGCTCAAGCTGCCGCGCGTCGAGTATGAGCCACGCTATCAAGCCATCCTGTCCCGATTGGACCCCCGCCAGGTGATCCAGGACCTACACTGCCTCGCCGACCCGCACGAGCCGGTTTTGCTGTGTTGGGAGCGTCTGCCGTTCTCTCAAACCGTCTGGTGCCACCGACGGATGGTCGCGGACTGGCTACAGAACACGTTAGTACTACAGTTGCAGATAAATAGGCTATACTTTATTGGATATTAGCCAAATAAGAGATGGTGATGGTTGGAGCAGGGTTCGAAAGCTGGGAAGGAGACGACGGGGATTGGGAAACGGCTTGGGCGGAGTGGGTTGCGGAGCTGGGTGGCTACGCGAAACGGCTCGAGACGCGCGGATGGCTGGCGGCGTATCTCCAAGGGTTGCTGGGTGGAGTGGA
>RXIW01000142.1 GCA_003989065.1 Candidatus Competibacteraceae bacterium | reverse complement strand
TGTCGAAGCTGAAATAGACGATATGGTCGGGCGCAACCACATTGCCACCGGCTACCGCCTGACCAGTCCGCCCGCCCCCATAAGCGCCGCCACCACTGCTACCACCGCCCGCATAAGCGCCGCCACCACTGCTACCACCGCCACCACCACTGCTACCACCGCCACCACCGCCGCTGGCATCATAGGATTCGTAGTTGCCGGGCGCTTGGTTGTAACCATAGCTATAGGCTTCCTGACCCGGTTGCGCCGTCCCCGGCTGACCCGCCACATCCTGCGGAGTCTGTCCGTCGGTCGTGTTCTCGCCAGTCGAGGCGCAACTGGCCAAAACCGCGAGCGAAGCAGCAGCGATCAAGGTTCGAACAAAAGTTTTCATGGTCATTTTCCCTCAACTTTACAAAGTCACGAGTCGAAATCAGCGGCCATAGGGAGCCCAGGCAGGGTTGCGTCCGTTGCCGCGCAAGGCAAGATCCTGCTTGACGCTACCATCGACGGACACCGCTTCCAGCCGCTGGCCATTGGAATAGATGATCATCTTGCCATTCGGTGCGAAGCTGGGCGATTCGGCCTGGCCACCGGAAGTCAAGACACGAAACTGACGGGTCTGCAAATCGATCACGGCAATATGGAAACTACCGTTGCGTCGATGCATGAAGGCGATGTAGCGGCCATCGGGCGATACCGTCGGCCGAGCGTTGTAGTCGCCTTCGAACGTGATGCGCTGCGCTGCGCCACCGCCAGGGCCAATGCGATACAACTGCGGCGAGCCACCCCGGTCGGAGGTGAAGACGATGCTGCCGTCCGGCAACCAGACCGGTTCGGTGTTGATGGCGCTGCTGTTGGTGAGGCGGGTCAGATTCTGGGTCGCCAAGTCAAACGAGTAAATTTCCGGGCTGCCGTCCTTGGACAGCGTGAACGCCAATCGCTGGCCGTTCGGCGACCAGGCCGGAGCACCGTTGATGCCGGGGGCGGCCGACACGACGCGGCGAGCGCCGGAGTAGACATCCTGTACGACGATCTGCGG
>RXIW01000141.1 GCA_003989065.1 Candidatus Competibacteraceae bacterium | reverse complement strand
GGCGTTGTTGCATAAATCGGGCTAGCCCCCATATCTGGGGGTATGAGCAAGCAAAAGCGGAAGTATCGTATTCGAAACTGGCGGGCGTACAACGCGGCGTTGGTAGAACGTGGATCGTTGACGGTGTGGTTTGACGACACCCACCGGGCACAGTGGTATGAAACCGCTCAGAGCGGTCGGCGTGGGGCACCCCGCCGCTACTCGGACGTGGCTGTGCAGTGTGGTTTGGTGATCCGAGAGGTGTTTCATCTGCCGTTACGCGCCTTGGAAGGGTTAATGCAATCGGTCATCACGCTGTTGGGCGTGGACCTGGCGATTCCAGACTACAGCACGTTCAGCCGTCGGGCAGCAGCTCTGACCGTCCAGATCAGGCGGCAGACGCGTGAATCACCGCGTCATATCGTGATCGATTCCACCGGCTTAAAGGTGTACGGCGCGGGTGAATGGCATCGACGCCAACACCGGGTCCAGCAACGGCGGACCTGGCGTAAGCTCCATTTGGCGGTGGATGCCGGTACGCACGAAGTCATTGCGGCGGAATTGACCGCCGCCACGGTGCATGACGCCGAGGTCTTTCCCGCCCTGCTGGAGCAAATACCGGTGGATGAGCCGATCGCTTCCATCGCCGCCGATGGCGCCTACGATACCCGGGTCTGTCACCAGATGCTCCTGGATCGCCAAGCGGAGGCCCTGATTCCACCGCGTGCCAACGCAGTGGCGTGGCCTTCATTGGCCAACGGACAGCCTCATCCCCGCACGGCTATTCTCGAATACCGTCAGCAACACGGCAAAAAAGCCTGGAAAATTCACAGCGGCTACCACCGTCGCAGTCTGGCTGAGACCGCGATGTTTCGTCTCAAAACGCTCTTTGGTGAACGTCTGAGCAATCGCCGCTTCGAGACCCAAACCACTCAAGCGTATGCGCGCCTGGCCGCCATGAACATCATGACACAGCTCGGTATGCCCGATACCGTCGTGGCTTGCTAAACCTTATACTTCATAGGGATCATTCATCCCTCATCCGATTTATGCAACAAAGCC
>RXIW01000140.1 GCA_003989065.1 Candidatus Competibacteraceae bacterium | reverse complement strand
GCCAGAGTTTGTTCGTAGGGCGCATAGCCCTCGGAGAAAACCAACATGCTGCGGGTGTGGCTGCCGGTGACCTGCCGGGCCGAGCCGAAATCGAGCAGAATCAAACCATCGGCGGTCAGGTACAGGTTGCCGGGCTTGAGGTCACGGTGCATGAAGCCGGCCTGGTGGATTTTGTCCAGGCCATCCAGCACCGGCAACAACCAGGCGATGGTGGTGCGCCATGGCAGGCGGCCATCGGGCTGCTTCTTCAGGAAACTGCTCAGATCCTCGCCTTCGTAGTAGTCCATCACCAAATAGGCGGTCTGGTTCATCTCGAAATAATTCAGCACCCGCGCCACGTGCGGATGCCTGATCTGGGCCAGAGTTCGCGCTTCCTTCAGAAAGGTCGCCAAGCCGTAATCGAACACCTCCGCGTGCTCGGGCGCATTCAACGCCACGGTCTTGCGGTCGGTCGAACGGCCGACCAGCTCGCTGGGATAGTATTCCTTGATGGCGACCTTCATCCGTAGCTGAAGATCCAGCCCGCGATAGGTAATGCCGAAGCCGCCCTGGCCCAGCTTTTCACCGATCGCATAGCGTTGCAGCGGTGTCCCTACCGGCAACAACACTGCAGACCGGGTTGCATTGGGTCGATATCGACAGATCGGGCACTCGCTAGCGGCATCCCAGTGACGCGGGTGAAAACAGCCCGGACACAGAGTCCCGATCGGTGGCTGGACGCGGGTTTCCTCCGCTGGCGCGGTCATGCGGTGCGTTTTCCCGTGGGAGCCGTCAGCGTAAATCGCGCAACACGGCCTGCGTTTCCGCTGCGCTCATGCGCGGTCCCAGCCGGGTTACCAGCTTGGCCGCCGCCGCCGAGGCCAGATCGGCGGCGCGCCGATGATCCCAGCCTCGACAACGGCCGTAGAGAAACGCCCCAGCGAACATGTCGCCCGCGCCGACCGTGTCTACCGCCTCGACCTTGACCGGATCGATGGCGAGCAGGTCTTGGCCATTCCAGACCAACGCACCCCTGGGGCCGCGCGTGATCACGAACTCCCGGCTGAGGGTCTTGAGATAGGCCACCGCATCGTCCAACTCGG
>RXIW01000139.1 GCA_003989065.1 Candidatus Competibacteraceae bacterium | reverse complement strand
TTACCTGTCACCCAGGGATTTCGAGAATCGGAAGGCCGCTTAATGAACCGGGTGTCCACAAGAAGATGGCAAGATCATATTTGAATCACTTAGCCTGGCAGGCTCGCTCCTGACGCACAGCGCACGGAACTGCCACCAGAAACTAGAGAATGCCTCAGATCGCCGCTCTCAAGACCCTGAGATGCCCCGCCGCGCCGTAATCCAGCAACCGCTGATCCTCGGTCACCAGCACCGCGTCCATATGCCGCGCCGTAGCGGCAATAATGCGGTCTGCCGGGTCTGGATGCAGAGTTCCGGGCAAGCGGGTGCTGGCGACGGCAATCTCCGGGGAAAGCGGCGCAAGCCGGATGCCCGGCAACGCCAAAGCGGACGCGATCCATTCACCGACATCACGATCCAGCATCAACCGCCCCTTGCTGACCAGCATGGCGATTTCCCAGGGCGTGATCGCCGCAACGAACAGCGCATTGTCCCCAGCCGCCTGTTGGATAAACTCGCGCGCCTGGACGCCCAGACGCACGTTACCGGATAACAGCCAGACCAGCGCGTGCGTGTCCAACAACGCCGCACTCACCGACACGCATCCCAGTCATCGTCCAATGGAGCGATCAGGTCACCCTCGGCCAGCACACTGCCCGCCAATGCGCCGAACAAACCCTGTTCCGGCGGCACCGGCACCAGCTTAGCGACGGCTTTGCCGTGTTTGGTGATCAGCAACGGCTCGCGGGTCTCGGCCACCTCGTCCAACAGCTTCAGACAACGAGCCTTGAAATCGCCGGCGGCAATCACGGTTTGCGTTGGCATCGGGTTATACTCCCATGGTCATCGACTATGGTCATATTGACATGCCGCCGTTGACAAGGCCAGCGACCTCATCCCGACCTTCCCCAGCCCATCACCACCACGATGCCAAACCTCAACCTGTCCCGCGCCGAACAAGTCCTGCTGAGTGCTCTGGCCATCACCGTCACCGCAATCATCGCCCTGTTCATCGCCCTGTCGTTCTTCAATGTCCCGGCGGCGGACGATTTCTGCTTCGCCGCCAAAGCCCGCGAACTGGGATTCCTCGACGCCCAAGTGTATTGGTATCAGCACTGGGCTGG
>RXIW01000138.1 GCA_003989065.1 Candidatus Competibacteraceae bacterium | reverse complement strand
ACTCGATGATCTTGGCGACGACGCCGGCGCCGACGGTGCGACCACCCTCACGGATGGCGAAGCGCAGACCTTCGTCCATGGCGATCGGCGCGATCAGGTTGACCTCGATGCGCACGTTGTCGCCCGGCATCACCATCTCGACCCCTTCCGGCAGGTCGACCGAACCGGTCACGTCCGTGGTGCGGAAGTAGAACTGCGGCCGATAGCCCTTGAAGAACGGGGTATGCCGTCCGCCTTCTTCCTTGGACAGCACATACACCTCGGCTTCGAAATGGGTGTGCGGGGTGATGGTGTTGGGCTTGGCCAGCACCTGGCCGCGCTCCACTTCGTCCCGCTTGGTGCCGCGCAGCAGCACGCCGATGTTGTCGCCAGCTTCGCCCTGGTCGAGCAGCTTGCGGAACATCTCCACGCCGGTGCAGGTGGTCTTGATCGTGGGCCGAATGCCGACGATCGCTACTTCCTCACCCACCTTGACCTTGCCGCGCTCGACACGCCCAGTGACCACCGTGCCGCGCCCGGAGATCGAGAATACGTCTTCGATCGGCATCAGGAACGGCTTGTCGATTTCGCGCTGCGGCTGCGGGATGTAGTCGTCCATGGCTTCGACCAGCTTGATGATCGACGGCTCGCCGATGTCGCTCTGGTCGCCTTCCAGCGCCTTGAGCGCTGAACCGGTGACGATCGGCAGATCATCACCCGGAAATTCGTAGCTGCTCAACAGCTCACGCACTTCCATCTCCACCAGTTCCAGCAGCTCGGCGTCGTCCACCATGTCGGCCTTGTTCAGGTACACGACAATGCAGGGCACGCCCACCTGCCGAGCCAGCAGAATGTGTTCGCGGGTCTGCGGCATCGGGCCGTCCGCGGCCGATACCACCAGGATCGCACCGTCCATCTGCGCCGCGCCGGTGATCATGTTCTTGATGTAGTCGGCGTGGCCCGGGCAGTCGACGTGGGCGTAGTGCCGCTTGGGCGACTGGTATTCGACGTGCGCCGTGGCGATCGTGATCCCGCGCGCCTTCTCTTCCGGCGCCGAGTCGATCTGGTCGTAGGCTTTGAATTCGCCCCCGAACTTGGTCGACATCACCTTCGTGATCGCCGCCGTCAGCGTGGTCTTGCCATGGTCTACATGCCCGATCGTCCCCACGTTGACATGCGGCTTGCTGCGCTCAAACTTTTCTTTGGACA
>RXIW01000137.1 GCA_003989065.1 Candidatus Competibacteraceae bacterium | reverse complement strand
ACAGTCGGCGGGTACCAAGCCCAGACGGTCTTCCCTTCCTTCCAGTCGCCAACCCGCTTCTTCCGGTCCTTCCAGCCGGCTACCCGCAGGATCGACCCTATCCGCATTTGGTTTGCCACGGTGTGCTGTTCGATGCGTACGCCCATCGCGGTCAGAATCGCCGCTACAGTGACGTACTCAGGATTAGCGCCGGGTAGGGTGCCGGTGCCGTGGCATTGGAAGCATTGTCCCGGAGTGCCGTCCCCGTCGGGGTAGGAGGTATCGCGATAGCCGGACCCCCCGCAGCGGGTGCACTTCCCACCCTCCAGCAGGTGGCGCGCCGCGTTCAAGGCCGCTTCGGTCCAGACGTCATCCTGAAAGTGGGCAGCCCTGACGTTTTCAGCCTGGGCAATCGCCGTGGCGTCGCTCACATACCAGCTTTCGCCCGCCAGCACCCGCCGCGCCGCTTCCCCCACTAACTGTGGAAGTGCGGCCTTGAGTCGGGTAATTGGGATTGGAGATTGAATGGTGACAGGCCAGAAGCGGCGGTTGCCTGTAGGGTCTTTCAGGAACGTTGGATGGTTCGTTGTGCCGATGAATGACACTGTGCGTGGATAGTCCCGCTCGCCGCGCCCGTAAGCCTCTCGAAAATGGTCGGTTCGAGTTGCCACATAGACCTTGATGCTCTCCAGGTCGCTTTTGTTGAGCACCGAGAGTTCGCCGAGTTCGGCAATGATGATGCCCCGGATAGCCGCTTTTGAGTCCTTGCTTTCCAGATTGCCCAGCGAGTCGGTAAAGGAGTCGGGGTGTATCGCTTCGGCAATGCACTGGGCAGCGGTAGACTTCCCTATACCCTGGTCTCCGCGGAGGATTAGCACGTCATCCCGTTTACAGCCGGGGGTCAATACGCGCGCGGCTACGCCTTTCAGCCACGCCGCGCCAATTTCGCGCAGGTAGCTTTCGTTGCTGGCGTTGTGCGCTGCGCCGAGATAGTCAATCAGCCAGCTATCCAGCCGCGCCCGGCCGTCCCATGACTCTGAGAGCGCCCGTAGCCGCTCTTGCGCTGGATTGAAGGGGTGGCGATAGGCCACGGTCATCACAGCGGCCGCCAGCATATCCAGCGTGAAGCTGGCGTATTTGCGCGCCATGTAGAACGCGAGTTCCCCGGTATCCGCTTCGGTCCACTGACCAGGGGTCTTACGCCAGGGGGACGGGATGCGCGCTTCTATGCGCTGGCGAAACTCGTTGTATCCAACAAGCCCCGG
>RXIW01000136.1 GCA_003989065.1 Candidatus Competibacteraceae bacterium | reverse complement strand
CTGGGTGGCTACGCGAAACGGCTCGAGACGCGCGGATGGCTGGCGGCGTATCTCCAAGGGTTGCTGGGTGGAGTGGAACGACGCAATTGCTGGCAATTGGCGGAGGCGCGAGGCGAGGCGCATCCCTATGGATTCCAGCACTTGTTGGGCCGCGCCCGATGGGATGAGGAGGGCCTGCGCGATGCGGTGCGGGCACGGGTCCTGGAGGCGCTGGCGGATGCGGACGGGGTGTTGATCGTCGATGAGACCGGCTTTTTGAAGAAAGGCTGTCATTCGGCCGGGGTGAAGCGCCAATACAGCGGAACGGCCGGCCGGATCGAGAACAGTCAGGTCGGGGTCTTTCTGGCCTACGCCAGCTGCTGGGGGCAGGGTTTGATGGATCGCGCCTTGTTTCTCCCAGACGAGTGGTCGGCGGATCGCACGCGCTGTCAGCGGGCGGGCATTGATGATGATGTGGTGCACCAACCGAAAACCGAACTGGCGCGTGAAATGATTCTCCGAGCCTTGGATGCGGGCATCCCGGCCCGTTGGGTCACCGGCGATGCGGTGTATGGAGACAGCTCTTGTCTGCGCGCCAGCCTGGAGGAACGCAATCAACCCTATGTCCTGGCCGTCAGTGGTAAAGCCTATTTCTGGTCCGGTTTGACCCCATACGCCGTACGGGACGCGTTAGCCGCCCTGGCCACCGATCCCCACACCGCATGGACGCGGCTCAGTGCCGGGGCTGGGAGCCAAGGACCCCGGGAGTATGAATGGACTTACCAACCGATCAATACCCCGCCCGAGGCGACCGGCCAGCGCTATCTCCTGGTCCGCCGTACCTTGACAGAAGGAACCCTGACGGCCTATTGGGCGTTCGCGCCCGCGACCATCTCCCTAGCTGAATTGGCCTTGGCAGCCGGTGCCCGTTGGGCCATCGAACGCTGCTTTCAAGAAACGAAGTCGCAATTGGGCCTGGATCAGTATGAAGTGCGGACTTGGCGCGGTTGGCACCGACACATGACCTTGGTCATGGCCGCTTATGCCTTCCTGGTCGGTCGTCGGCAGCGGGTATTGAAAAAAAACCTCAGCCGTCTCCAGATGGGTTGGCCCCCGTCACGGTTTCCTTGGCCGACCTCCGTCGCTGGTTTGGGCTCATCGCCACCCTCACCGCACCGCTTTCTCACCGAAACCGTATGCTCCATTGGTTCCATTGGCGACGCCGTCATCAGCGTATCGCCCAGTATTATCATTGGCGGCGGCGACAACGCAAAAGATCCCACTTCCTCTCTATCACTTTAAGTGAATTTCTACAACTGTAGTACTA
>RXIW01000135.1 GCA_003989065.1 Candidatus Competibacteraceae bacterium | reverse complement strand
ACCGGCATTTGACCGACGAAAACGAAAAAGCCCTGCATCGCTGCAAGGCTTCGTTTTATTTGGTGGGCCGTGTGCGGTTCGAACGCACGACCAACAGATTAAAAGTCTGCTGCTCTACCGGCTGAGCTAACGGCCCCTGGAAGGGTGGTCAATGGTACAGTAATTGGCCGAAATCACAAGTTCCAATTAGCATCAATTCAACGACTGCAACCGCCGCTCGGCCAGCTTGGCCGCCTGCGTGTCCGGATAGACCTGCACCAGCTTTTGCAATACCTCCCGCGCTCGCGTCACATCGCCTTGCTCGCCATAGATATAACCTAACTTGAGCAAGGCGTCCGGTAGCCGGGTGCTTTTCGGATAATGCAATCCCAGATTGATGAACGCTTCCTTGGCCGCATCATAATTCCGGCTGAGGTAGCTGGCCTCACCAAGCCAATACTGCGCATCACCCGCCCGACTGCTGTTCGGATAGCTGCTCAGAAAGCGTTGCAAGTCGGCCATGGCTTGCGGGTAGCGGCCCTCGCGCAATTCGCCCACCGCCGCATCGAAATCGGCCTGTTCCGATCCACCGGCGGTAGACCGTGCAGGAGGTGCAGGTGGCGGCGGTACGGCGGTTGACGCCATGGGTGGAGTGGCACTGGCTGGAGGCTGCACCGCTTCCGGTTGGCTGAGAGCCCCAGCAGACGTCGAACGGCCCGCCTGCGGCGCTCCAGCCGGTGGCGCGACAGCCGCCGTTGTCGGCGGCTGGGCTGGATATCCGGCCGTCGCCCGTTCTTGCACAAGCGTCTCGATCTGATGGCGCTGGATCTCCAATTCCCCGCGGATTTGTCGAATCTCCGTCTCCAAACGCTCGATGCGCTGGAGTAATTCCAGGGTCAGTTCGCCATCCGGGGAGTTCTGGGCGCGGCTGATGCCGGACAGCATCAACCCTCCCAGCAGCAACACCCACAACCAAGATAACCGGAGTCTGGGCATGATCGTCGATCCGTCAGTAGACGATTTCTACACGCCGGTTCAGCGCGTAACTCTGTTCACCGTAACCGCTGGCCGCTGGCCGTTCCTCACCGTAGCTGATCACGCGGATCTGCTGCGGCGAAACACCCAAGGCGATCAGAGCCTGCCGGACGGCATTGGCGCGGCGCTCGCCCAGCGCGATGTTGTATTCGGGGCTGCCACGCTCGTCGGTATGGCCTTCGAGCTGGGTGACGATCCGTTGGTTCTTGGTCAGATTACGAGCGTTCGACTCGATGATGGGTCGGCCCTCTGGCAAGATTTCGGAGCTGTCGAAGCTGAAATAGACGATATGGTCGGGCGCAACCACATTGCCACCGGCCACCGCCTGACCAGTCCGCCCGCCC
>RXIW01000134.1 GCA_003989065.1 Candidatus Competibacteraceae bacterium | reverse complement strand
CGGTAATATTTGTAATCGATTACAAAATATAAGTCAAGAGATCCTTATCAAATCAGCAGATCGGCCAGATCGATATGGTAAGATGCCGAAAGATTTTTCTAACTTGCTAATATATAGCGCTATGCCGCCCTGCACGGACGAGCTTTTTGCGCACAATTATTTGTAATCGTTTACTTTTATCATTGGAGAATAGCAGAGATGGCGCAAATCAAGGACGTTGCCCACCAGGCGGGCGTTTCGGTGGCCTCGGTATCGCGGGTGTTGGCCGGGCACGCTGGCGTGAGCGAATCGATCCGTCAGCGGGTGTTGGCGGCGGCCCAGGCATTGGACTACCGGCCCGATCTAGCGGCTCGGCGACTACGCTCGCGCCGTACCGACACCATCGGACTGATCGTTTCGGATGTCCGCAATCCCTTCTTTACTGAAATCAGCCGTGCCGTCGAGGATGTCGCCTATCAAAACCACTTCCGAGTCATTCTGTGCAATACCGATGAGAATCCGGAGAAGGAGGCGTTCTATCTCGACTTGATGCGGGACGAAAACGTGACGGGTGTCATCCTGTCGCCCACGCTGGCGCTGTTAGCCGATTTCCGTTCGGCCGACTACCCCTTTCCCGTCGTGCTCGTTGACCGATGCGATCGCGACACCGCCGCCGATGCGGTGGTACTGGACAACGTCGATGCCGCCTACCGTCTGACAACGCACCTGATCGAGAATGGCCACCCACGCAATGTGCTTTTTTATGGCGCTGCCAGCGCTACCGGTTGCCAGCGCCGCGAAGGCTATATGGCAGCGATGGCGGCCCATGGTCTGGAACCGCAGGTCGAAGCGGTAACCGCTACTGTCGACCATGCCCGCAGCGCCGCCCATAAATTCTTCTGTCGCCCACCACATCCCGAGGCATTGATCGCCAGTAACGGCCTGATCTTGCTTGGACTGCTGGAGGCGCTGCGGGAGGTGAAAATCAAGGTGCCGGAACAGATCGCGCTGACCGGCTTCGACGATCTGCCTTGGACACGACTGGTGGAACCAGGAATTACCGTGATCGCGCAGCCGACCTACGACATTGGGCAGGCCGCTATCGAACTCTTGTTGCAGCGGATCGCACAACCGGCGCAGGCGGTACGCCGGGTTGTGCTGCGTGGGGAACTGCGCGAGCGGGATTCCAGTAAAAAGCGGAATGCGCGAAGATAAACAGGCGCTGGCCGGTATTGACCTCGTGCTTGCACACCACTGATCCTGCCCCCCTTACGTGGACACCTCACTTATGATGGAAGCCAACGAGGTGTTCAATGAGCACGATCGAAAAAAAGAAAACGAGGCGGAAGTTCACGCCAGAATTCAAGTTGCAGGCCGTGAAGCGTGTATTGGCGGGCCATC
>RXIW01000133.1 GCA_003989065.1 Candidatus Competibacteraceae bacterium | reverse complement strand
AGTGGTTTTCTGCGCCTCGACGCCTTCCCGCCGCTTGACTACACTTATTCGATTCAACCCCAACAAAACCGCGGAAACCACCATGCGCCGAATCGTATTCAATCAAAAAGGGGGAGTGGGCAAATCCACCATTGCGTGCAATCTGGCCGCCATCAGCGCCGCGCGGGGCCGGCGGACCCTGCTGGTGGATCTGGACCCGCAGGCCAATGCGTCCCGCTATCTGCTGGGTCAGGCCCTGGACGAACAGAGCAAGACCCTCGCTCATTTTTTCGACGACATCCTCGCCTACAAGCTGTTCGCCGACAAACCGGCTGCCTACATCGCCGAAACCCCGTTCGCCCGACTCAGCGTCCTGCCGTCCGATCCCCGCCTGGAGGAGCTGCAGGTCAAGCTGGAGTCGCGCTACAAGATGTTCAAGCTGCGCGAGGCGCTGGACACGCTCAAGGAGTTCGACGAGATCTTCATCGATACGCCTCCGGCGCTGAACTTCTTCACTCGCTCGGCGCTGATCGCGGCCGATACCTGCCTGATTCCCTTCGATTGCGACGATTTTTCCCGCCGCGCTCTGTATAACCTGATGGACAGCGTGCGCGAGATCCAGGCCGATCATAACCGCGATTTGCGGATCGAAGGGATCGTGGTCAACCACTATCAGGCCCGCGCCAATCTGCCGGTGCGCCTGGTGCAGGAGTTGCGCGAGGAAGGGATGCCGGTGCTGGATGCGTTCCTGTCCGCCTCGGTCAAGATTCGCGAATCGCACGCCCTGGCCTTGCCGATGATCCATCTCGACCCCCGCCACAAGCTGACGCGCGAGTTCGAGGCGCTCTACAATCTGTTGGTCGTCTGATCCCGCGCTCCCCACTTTCCGCGAGGCCCGCCATGTCCGAACCGAATCCCGTCACCGTCGCCCGCATCGTCAGCGAACTGCGCCGCGCCCGCCGGCTGTTGTTCATCACCGGCGCGGGTATTTCCGCCGATTCCGGTCTGCCGACCTATCGCGGCATTGGCGGTTTGTACAACAACCAGATGACCGAGGAGAACTTTTCGATCGAAACAGCCCTGTCCGGTTCGATGTTGGAGAGCAATCCGGCCATCACCTGGAAATACCTGCATCAGATCGAAAAATCCTGCCGTGGCGCGCAACCCAACGACGGCCACAAGATCATCGCCGAGTTGCAGGACCATCTTGAGGTGTGCGTGCTGACCCAGAACATCGACGGCTTTCACCGCGATGCCGGCAGCCGTAATCTGGTCGAGATCCATGGCGATATCCATGACTTGTACTGCACCCGCTGCGATTATGCCGTGACGGTGGAGGACTACAGCGCCCTGGAGATGCCGCCGTCCTGTCCGCAGTGTCATGCCCTGGTGCGGCCGCGGGTGGTGTTGTTCGGCGAGGTGTTGCCGTCCCACGCCATCGAGCATCTGTATGAGGAGCTGGATCGAGGTTTTGATCTGGTGTTCAGCATCGGGACCACCAGCGTATTTCCCTACATTGCCGGCCCAGTGGTGCAAGCCAGTCGGGCGGGCATTCCCACGGTGGAGATCAATCCCACCGAGACCAACGTCAG
>RXIW01000131.1 GCA_003989065.1 Candidatus Competibacteraceae bacterium | reverse complement strand
GGTGCGGCCCATATGGACAAGGCAGGCCTGCACATCGGTGCCATCGCCTTCATTCACCGATTCGGCTCCAGCCTCAATGAACACGTCCACTTCCACGTTTGTGTGGTGGACGGGGTGTTTGAGGAAGTGGAGGGCGAGGGCGATGCTGATGCGACCCCTCGAATCTCATCGCCGGGTGTCATCTTTCACGCGGCCACCGGCATCGATGCGGCTACCGTGGCCCCAGTGCAGACCACACTGCAAAAACGCATCCTGCGCGCCTTCGTTGCTCGGGGCCTGCTGGAGAACTGTGACGCCAAAGACATGCTGGGCTACAAACACAGCGGCTTCTCGGTGGACGCCGGTGTCTGCATCGAAGCCCACGACCGCGCTGCGCTGGAGCGGCTGCTGCGCTATTGCGCGCGTCCACCGTTTTCCATGGAGCGCCTACGCAAAGAGGGAAGCAAACTGGTGTACCGCTGCGGCAAGCAGCGCAGCGAACCCACCAGCGACAAGCGCGGTGCCAAGGTTGATGAGCTGCACCTCACACCGCTGGAGCTGATCGACCGCATTGCCGCGCTGGTTCCCCCGCCACGCACCCACCGGCACCGCTATTTTGGCGTGTTGGCACCCAACTCGCCGCTCAGGGCTGCGGTGACGGCGCTGGCGACACCGGCGCAAGCCGCTCCCGTGCTGGGCGCGTCGATCAGCACGGGGGAGTGCGCGCCTGGTGTGGTACCGATGAGCAGCGCGCTGCCATCCCAGAGCGAGCCGGTGCTGCCCAAGCGTGCAGCGCACTACCTGTGGGCGGTGCTGATCGCCCGCATCTACGAGGTGTTCCCCCTCTTGTGTCCGCTGTGTGGCGGGCATATGCGCATCATCGCGTTCATTACGCACAGCGCTGACATCCGGCACATCCTGGACCACATCGGGGCAGATTCAGAGCCACCCCGCATCTCCCCGGCGCGCGGGCCACCGCTGTGGGATGACTGTAGTGATGCGCAGATGGATGACGGGGCGCAAACCGAGCCAGCAGACTGGGACCTGGCGGCGCAACCGGCACCGGACTTTGAGGTCGATCAGCGCATCAGTTGGTGAATGAACAAAGCGGCGATTTTGACTTGCCGCGAACTGGCTCTGCGCCCGGTACACGCCGAGCGCCGCAAATCACTCTCCTGAACGCCAAACCCTGGTGGTGAACCTGACACCTGGGCGGGAAAATCGAGTGTCTCAGCCGGCTTGATGGCGCTTCCGCGGTGCGATACTTGGCCTCATGCGGTTAAAACGCCTATCCGTGTGCGTGAGTGTGTCCCAGAGCGAACTGGCGGAAATGCTGGGTTACACCCGTCCCATCGTCAACAAGGAGTTGCGCAGATTGGCCGACGAGGGACTGATCCGCATCACCTACCGCCACATCGCAGTGCCGCAGCCAACGCTGCTGCATCAGGTGGCATTGCCAAAATCCTGAACGGGACCCTTTCGCCACACTGCTCATGCTGTGGGGAACGCGATTGTTCATATGCCCGCTTGCTGCCGTTTGGTGTTTGCCCGGGCCCTAAAAGGTGCCAAGGCGCCCAGCTGCCCACAGGGTTCTGTCGACGACATTGCGGACAGCACTGCGCTGAGCGTCGGATTTCAGACCGCCATGTTCGTCAAACGCCGCGCCCGCCCGTCCCAATGCAAACTGCTGCGGACACACCCAGCACTGCAGGTTCGTCAACAGCGGCCTCAAGTGGCCCAGCGACCGCAAACCACCCATG
>RXIW01000130.1 GCA_003989065.1 Candidatus Competibacteraceae bacterium | reverse complement strand
GGCAGGCTCTGGCCCTTGGCGATGCGTTCCTTCAGCCCGGTCTTGTGCGCTTCGAAGCGATAACCGGTAGCCGCCGGATAGCCACCCATCATCCCCCAGTCGCTGTTCATGTAGCCGTTGCCCATGAAGAACATGGTCCAGTCCTGGGCCTTCCACACCATGCGCAGGGTCTCGAAACCACAGCCGCCCCGGTACTTGCCGTAACCGCCGGAGTTGGCCTTGATGTTGCGACCCATATAGAGCAAGGGTTCGGCCATTTCCCAGATTTCGATGTCACCCATGTCGCCTTCCGGATTCCAGATGGCGGCGGCGTGATTCAAACCGTCCTTGATGGCGCAGGCTCCGGTGCCGCAGCTCGACGCTTCGAAGCTGTTGACCGCATGGATTTCGCCGTCCTGGTTGATACCGCCGCCTTGCAACCAGTTACTGGTGTTGGCGTTGCCGGCGTTGACCTCTTCCAGATAGCCACGGCTGAAGTAAGCCTGACCCAGACCGCGCCACATGGTGGTCCAAGCGCTAACCAGGAAGTGCCAGGCGTAGGCGTGGCCGGTGCGGCGGTCATCCGGGTTGTTCCAGCCACCCTTGGGCATGTGGAACTCAGTGCCGTAGTAGGCACCGTCGTTAATGCGCTGAGTCGGCACCAGGGTTTGGGTCATCATCACCCAGATCCCGCTGGTAAACGCCACCTGATGGGCGTTGTAGCTGTGCCAACCCCAGCGGCTGGCGCCCTCGAAATCCAAGCGCCATGTACCGTCCTTGCGGATCTCCATTTCCACCGGCGCGTGCATGATGGAATCGAGCTTGGCAAAGGCGTTGGAGGTCTGCACGTCTTCGTGCTTATAGGGCACATCGACAAAGGCCACCTTGCGGTACTTGCCTGGCAAGGTCATGGCCTTGATCCGCGTGGCCAGACCGCGCCGACCTTCCTCGATCACCTCGAAGGCAAACTTCTGATAGGCTTCCAGTCCTTCTTCGGCGACCACTTCCTCGATCAGATCACGGACCATGTGACAACCGGCGATGCGGGTCTTTTCGTCCAGAATCCAGTATTTCGGGGTACGCACCGAGCGTTGGCTCTCATGCAGCCAGTCGCGGAACGGCTTGTCGTTGGCCCCGGTCTTGCGGCAGGTGATCATGTAGCCATCGCCAAAACGCTGGGTCTGGCCAGTGGACATGCTGCCCGGCGTCACCGCGCCGGTGTCGATAACGTGGGTGACGCCGCCGACCCAGCCGATCAGTTTGCCGGAGTGGAAAATGGGTACGATGGTGGCGATGTCGCAGGGGTGGACGTTGCCGATGGCGCAGTCGTTGTTGGTGAACATATCGCCGGGATGGATACCGGGATTGCTCTCCCAATCGTTCTCGATCATGTACTTGATCGCCGCGCCCATGGTGCCGACATGGATGATGATGCCGGTCGAGGTCAGCACGCAGTCACCCGCTGCGTTGTAGAGGGTGAAACACAATTCACCTTCCTGCTCGACGATCGGGCTGGCCGCGATCTTCTTGGCGGTTTCGCGGGCGTGGACCAAGCCGCCGCGCAGCTTGGAGAACAGTTTTTCGTAGCGGATCGGATCGCTTTCGCGCAGCTCCAGCTTGCTCAGGCCATTGTAGTAGCCGGTGTGGCTGGTGCGCGCCAGCACGTCGTCGCGGAATTCTTTCAGAGTCTGGCCGTTGCCCAGCAGATTGGCAAAAGGCACACCTTGGCTTTTTAGCAATGCGCTCATGTCGCGTATCTCCTTGAT
>RXIW01000129.1 GCA_003989065.1 Candidatus Competibacteraceae bacterium | reverse complement strand
GCGAAAGGCTGGATGTCGAGCGTTCGTACCACGTCTTTGAGCGATTGACGAGCGCGACCACCAACAGCATAACGGGCACCTCGATCAGCACCCCAACCACCGTGGCGAGCGTCGCGCCCGATTGAAAGCCGAACAGGCTGATAGCGGCGGCCACGGCCAATTCAAAGAAATTAGAGGCCCCGATCAGGGCCGACGGACAGGCCACGTTGTGCTTTTCACCGACCCACCGATTCAGCCCGTAAGCCAGCGCGGCGTTGAAAAAGACCTGAATCAGGATCGGCACGGCCAGCAAGGCGATAATGAGGGGCTGTTGAATGATTGCCTCGCCTTGAAAGGCAAAGATCAACACCAAAGTCGCCAGCAACGCCGCTATCGACCAGGACCCGGCCGCTGCCATGGTCGCATCGAAAACAGTCTGTCCTTTGGCCAGGAGCCGCCGACGCCAGAGTTGCGCCAGAATCACCGGAATCAGGATATAGAGCGCCACCGATGTCACCAGCGTGTCCCAAGGCACCGTGATGGCCGAGAGACCCAGCAGCAAACCAACCAGCGGGGCAAAGGCGAACACCATGATCGTGTCGTTGAGGGCCACCTGCGAGAGCGTGAACAAGGGGTCGCCATTGGTCAGCCGGCTCCAGACGAACACCATGGCGGTGCAAGGGGCGGCGGCGAGCAAAATCAAGCCTGCAATATAGCTGTCGATCTGCTCGACGGGCAGCAGCGGCGCGAACAGATGGCGGATAAAGATCCAGCCCAGCAAGGCCATCGAGAACGGCTTAACCAGCCAGTTCACGAACAGCGTCACGCCGATACCCTTGACGTGCTGACGAATCTGGCCGAGCGCGCCAAAATCGACCTTGACCAGCATCGGGATGATCATCACCCAAATCAACACGCCTACTGGCAGGTTGACGCGGGCGATTTCCCAACGCCCGATGGTTTGAAAAACGCCCGGCAACCACTGACCCAACAGGATGCCAGCCACGATGCACAGAAAGACCCACAGCGTCAGGTAGCGCTCGAAAAACGTCATGGGAGCAGGCATTGAGCGGGCGATCAGGGTGGTTGTCGTCATGGTCAAACTCCATCAACTGTCAGCAATGGCGGCCAGCGCCGCTTGTAATTGTCCAGGGTCCAGGGTCTCTAAAGGCAACGCCAGCAGTTGCAACAGCCGATAACCGAGTGCTTGGCGAGTCAGGTCAAAGGCCCGACGCTTGCCGTCGTCGCCACCGTCGGCGTTGGAGGGATCCGGGTAGCCCCAGTGCACCTTCACCGGTTGCCCACGCCCGCCGTGGAAGATCGGACAGGTTTCGGCGGCGGCGCTGTCACACACCGTAATGACGGCCGCCAGGGGCGGACCATCGGCATGCGTGAATTCATCCCAGGATTTGCTGCGAAAGCCACTGCAATCGACGCCAGCGGCTGTCAGCACCTCAATGGCGAACGGGTTGATTCGCCCACTGGGCGCGCTACCGGCACTGTGGGCCTTGATATCACGGCCCAGCCGGGCGGCCAGATGGTTGAGCATCCCTTCGGCCAGCACGCTGCGCGCGGAGTTGTGTGTGCATAAGATCAAGATATTAATCGTCATTCGTGGCTCCTTGTTTGCCGATCTCGTCAAGTTTGTTTTGCAGGGACAGGTTGTCGATGGCGGCCAATGGCAGCGAAAGAAACCATTCAATTCGACGGGTGAGAATGATCATCGCGTTGCGAAATTGGCGCTCGCTTCCGGGAGCGGCCGCCGGATCTTCCACGCCCCAATGGGCGCTCAGGGGTTGGCCAGGCCAAACGGGACAGACTTCGCCGGCCGCCTGATCGCAAAGCGTGAAGACGAAATCCAAATCAGGGGCTCCAGGCGCCGCAAATTCGTTCCA
>RXIW01000128.1 GCA_003989065.1 Candidatus Competibacteraceae bacterium | reverse complement strand
CAGTTCAGGCATTTCCAGCAGGCAGGGTGCACACCAGCTGGCCCAGAAGTTAACCACCACCCAGCGGCCGCGAAAATCCGCCAGTTGCACTGCCTGTCCGTTCAGGCCGGGCAGGGTGAAATGCAGTGGCCGCGCGCTGGCGCCCAGGCTGATCAGCAACAGCGCCAGTATCCATGCGGGACGCAGACCGATGCGACCGGGATTCATGCGGAAGATGGGGGGCGACATGGAGGCGTTCTCCTGCGCGGAGGTCCGGCGGAACCCGCTCGGGCAACGATGGATCAGAGGGAACCGGAGGCGTTGGCCGGCAGGGGCGGGCTGGCCTGCTCACGGGCGCGGATGGCCTGGTCACGTGCGTCAAGAGCATGCTGGCGGGCGTTGTCATAGGCGCCGGCTTCCAGTTCGCTTTGCGCCTTCAGCAGCAGCTGGCGAGCCTTTTGCAGCGTGTCGGCGGCGGGCGGCGCAATACTGGTTTGCTCGGCGACATGAATGGCCTGCCGGGCATCGCTCATTTCCTGCACGGGCGCGCTGGCACAGGCGGCCAGCGCCAGGCAGGCAACAGCCAGCGACGAAGATCGGAGCCGCTTGGGCAAGGTCTTGAAAGGACGGCGGAACCGCTGCATTGCGTCTATCGGGATTGGAAGGAAAAGTGTCACTATCAAGCAAGCTAGCACCGGCCATTCGTATCGTCAAGCAAGCGTGATGCAGCGGTGAGCCGGGGTGTGGATTGCGCCAAACGACGGTGTGAAGGAGAAAAAATACATGGCCGATATCCTGATTTTGTACTACAGCCGGACCGGTGGCACGGCGGAAATGGCCCGACAGATTGCCCGTGGTGTTGAACAGGTGCCCGGCATGAGCGCGCGCTTGCGGACCGTGCCGGCGGTATCAAGCGTTTGCGAGGCGGTCGAGGACGATATTCCCGCTGCCGGACCTCCCTATGTGTGTGCCGATGATCTGCGTGAATGTGCAGGGCTGGCGCTGGGCAGTCCGACCCGTTTTGGCAACATGGCTGCACCGCTGAAATATTTTCTCGATTCGACCGGCGGCCTGTGGCTGGCGGGTGCGCTGGCCGGCAAGCCTGCGGCCGTGTTCACCTCGGCATCGACCCTGCATGGCGGCCATGAATCGACCCTGCTGAGCATGATGCTGCCGCTGTTGCATCATGGCATGCTGCTGGTTGGTGTGCCGTTTACCGAAGCAGCGCTGAGCGAAACACGTGCCGGTGGTACGCCCTATGGGCCGAGTCACTGGTCAGGACCAATGTCGAATGCAGTGCTGGGCGCCGAGGAAAAGCAGTTGTGCCGGGCGCTGGGGCGGCGTCTCGCGGAACTGGCCTGGCGTCTGCGTGAGCCCGCGCCATGAGCCGGCTCTGGTACACGCTGACGCTGGGTGCCTATTTTGGCCTGCTGGGGGTATTGACGCTGTGGTTCGCCTGGCTGGAGCCGGCGGCGCGCATCCCGGTGGCCTTGGTCTTGTTAGTGCTGGTCGCGCCGCTGCTGGCTCCGTTGCGCGGCCTGTTGCACGGTCGTCCCTATACCTTCGCCTGGACCAGCTTCCTGGCGCTGTTCTATTTCACGGTCGGGGTGTTTAATGCTGCGGGCCCGATGGCGTACCCCTGGCTGGCCTGGCTGGAAATGGCCTGCAGTGTGTTGCTGTTTCTGGGTGCGATTCTGTTCGTGCGCGAGCGGCGGCTGGCATCGCCGCCGGCCTGAAGCGGGTGCCCGGCGCCGGGAACTGTTGCCGGTGGCATGGGTCTTCTGTCATACGGGATAACCACAGCCGGCGTGAAAATTAGCACTTGCAAGCGGGTTTGTTCTTGTGTAATATTCCTATTCTCTGATGCGGGGTGGAGCAGTCCGGTAGCTCGTCGGGCTCATAACCCGAAGGTCGTAGGTTCAAATCCTGCCCCC
>RXIW01000127.1 GCA_003989065.1 Candidatus Competibacteraceae bacterium | reverse complement strand
ATCTGGGCAGCGTCGCAGCTTGTCAACCTGATCGAGCAGGGCCATACCGAGATTCCCCGAACTCTCCGGTTCGCGCCATATGACCTGCTGAAAGCCTTGGGACGGAAAACAAGCGGTAGGGAATACGAAGCCTTGCGAGCGGCCTTGAGTCGGCTTAAGGCAACTACGGTACAAACCAACATCCGCGCGGATGGCTTGAAAAAGACAGCGATGTTCGGTTGGTTGGATAGCTGGAAAGAGATCGTTGACGAGCGCACCAAACAAAGCCGGGGTATGGAGATAACGCTTCCCGATTGGCTGTATCGTGGCGTCCTGATGCGTGGCGGGGTGTTGTCCCTCCATCCCGGCTACTTCCAGCTTACAGGAGGTCTTGAACGGTGGCTGTATCGGGTGGCCCGTAAGCATGGCGGGATGCAGGACAGCGGATTTTTTATTTCCCTACCAACCCTGTACGAGAAATCAGGCATAGAAAGCCGCTATCGCCAGTTTAAGTACGATTTGCGGAAAATCGTGGAACGGGACGAGCTACCCGAATATCACCTTGCATGGATCGAGGAAACGGCGGGCGGTGAACCGAGCATCCACATGGTCCGCCGCTCCAAGCTGCACCCGACCGACCCGGCGTTTCGGTGGGAGCACAAACGCGACCGACGTACCCCCATTGAGTGCCTTTGAGGGGGCTTCACGGCAGGGCGAAAATCACGCAGAAATGTGAATAAGCTGCATTTTGCCTGTGGATGGCGTCGTGTTTTCGTTGACGCAAAGCATCGTGTTTTCGTTGACGCTTTATCGTGTTTTCGTTGACGCTTTTCGCCCGCAAGCCCAGTCCCTACAAGGCTTCCCGGACCCCTTAACGGTTTAACTGAAATACTTCGTATTTGTTGTTTAACGCCAAACCGCCCACAACGAGGCTGGTGGAAAAATCGCCAACGGGGCTAAAAGGAGTTCGCTTCGCTCACGTTTTTTTGACGGGGGGCAACACCCCCCGAACCCCCCTGGGCAATAGGAAAGAAAAAATGGGGGCGGCAAGAACAACAACGGCGACAACCGAACCCAAAGGCAAAAGGCGGTTTAGCAGGAGGGTGGAAGCCGAATGGTTCGAGGCATACCGAAGCATCGGGGGAGCTTCAATCTCTCCAAAGCAACCGGGGGAGGGCTTGAACAAAATCGGAGGAAGCCTGAACCGACTGTGTAGACGGTAGGAAAAATAAAGTGGTAAATAGTAGTAATAATTGCTACTATAGGGCATAGGAGGTGCTCTATCATGTCGAATGTCGAGAAAGTCAGTATCGCTCTTACCTCGGAAATGGCGGCAGTCGTCCGGCAAGCCGTCGAGAGCGGGGAGTACGCTAGCAACAGCGAAATCGTGCGGGAGGCGCTGCGAGACTGGAGATTGAAGCGCAGCTTTCAGCAACGCGAAATCGAAGACATCCGCCGTCTCTGGAACGAAGGTTTAGCCAGTGGATCAAGCCAATTTGCCAGCATGGCTGATCTCAAAGCGGAGGCCCGCCGCCGTCTCGAATCTCAGAGCAAGCAAGGAGCTTGAAGGGAATGCCCATCGTTCAAAGGACGGAACAGGCCGACGAAGACTTGATGGATATCTGGGTCTATATCGCCCAAGACAACCCCAAAGCAGCGGATAAGCTGTCCGACGAGATCGAGAGCAAGTTCATTTTGTTGGCCGGACAGCCCTATCTTGGCCCGGCACGGCCCGATATCGCTCCGGAATTGCGTTATTTTCCGGTGGGAAGCTATCTGATCCTGTACCGCGAAATCACCGATGGGATCGAAGTCGTTCGCGTCATTCACGGAGCACGCAGGTTGAATAGCCTCCTATAGCCCCTAGGAAGCCCGTAGAGGCGTTTTCAGGCTTTACCCCTCAAAACCCCCCATGCCCGAGCCAAACGCCCCTCTATGG
>RXIW01000126.1 GCA_003989065.1 Candidatus Competibacteraceae bacterium | reverse complement strand
GTCTACCTGGAAGACCTGATTCAGGAGTGTGTGTTGGTCGAACAATCGCCAAGGCTTGGTTATGTCATCGGACCTATATGGGAACACGTTGTCACGTGTTAGGTGATGTACGGCTACGATCGCCAGAGATTCCTAGCGATCTCGTCAGTCGTGGGTTTAGGGCCGGTATGCTTCCGAGATTTCTTAGATTTGTCAGATTCCAAGTCAGAGCCAATTGTCTCTGAATCTCTGATTGCTGGAGTTCGGCGCGCCAAGCGCTTGGTGGCTGTCTTTGCAGGCTCCTTCGTCGCTTTCGCGATGACGCCGAGATCCCAGGATGTCCCGTCCTCCTCGCATACCAGAGCCACTCGACCATGGTCATCGATATACATTATTACGGGTCCGTGGGCGTTATTGCTTTGGAAGTGTCGAATAGTGTCGGACACGATTACCTCTTCGGTGTCTTTAGTAGGCCGCTAGTACTACAGCCGTAGATCGGGAGTGGTGACGATCACGCGTGTGTTTACGCTGGTCAGGGCGGTTGCCGCGCCATGATCTGAGGTTGTGAATCAAAAGAAGACGACTGCGGCAACCGCAGATCTGAGCATAGACCATGGTCGGTGGCAGGCCCGGCTGGAGGCGATGATCGCCATGATCGCACCTCGGTTCGCCCGGAAGGAGGCGGTGGCGAACGTGACCGCGCTTGTGATGGGGTTGATGGCGGCGGCGGTGGGCTCGAAGAACTGCTGGACGCTGGCTGAGCATGCCGGGCATCTGACCCCGGACAAACTGCAGCATCTGCTGGCACGAGCGAAGTGGGATGCGGCCATGATCGCCGCCGATGTGCGGGAGATGGTGGTCGCCGCGTTCGGTACCGATGATGCGATTCTGGTCGTCGATGAGACCGGTGACCTGAAGAAGGGCACCAAAACTGTTGGGGTGCACCGTCAGTACACGGGTACGGCCGGGCGGATCGAGAACAGTCAGGTCGCGGTGTACATGACTTACACCAGCGACAAAGGCCACGCCCTGATCGATCGGCGCCTGTATCTGCCGACGAGTTGGACTGATCACCGGGAGCGTTGCGATGAGGCTGGGGTACCCGCTGAGGTGGGGTTTGCCACCAAAACCGAACTGGCTGCCGAGATGATCACCGACGCTCTTGATGCGGGTGTGCGGTGTTCGTGGGTGGCCGGTGACGAGGTGTACGGCGCCAGCCCCGAACTGCGGGCCCTGTTGCACGACCGCACGATCGGTTACGTGCTGGCCGTAGCCAGTAACCGGAGGGTGCCCACCGCCGCCGGACCGATGACCGTAGCGCAGTTGGCGGCCGATACACCGACCAGGTCGTGGCAGCGGCTCTCGGCCGGAGCCGGAACCAAAGGCGACCGCCTGTATTCGTGGGCATGGCACACCACCACAGAGGACCCTGGCATTGGGCAGTGTTCGGTGCTGGTGCGCCGCAACGACACCACCGGTGAGCTGGCGTTCTACCGCTGCTACAGCCCTACCCCGGTCCCATTGGCTGTGTTGGTGAAGGTCGCCGGCCGACGCTGGACGGTCGAGGAATCGTTCCAGTCCAGCAAAGGCCTGACCGGTCTGGACCAGCACCAGGTCCGTACCTGGACTTCCTGGCACCGTTGGACGATCCTGGTCATGCTCGCTCACGCCATCTTGGCGATCACCACCGCCGAACAACGCGCCCACGAAACCACCCATCCATCACTGATCCGGTTGAGTATCAACGAATTTCAGCGACTACTCGCAGCTGGTGCCCTCACCACCGAACGCACCCTCACACGTCTCCTGGAATGGTCACTGTGGCGGCGCCGACATCAGTTCCGAGCGCAGGCATGCCACCAAAACCGCAGGTCACAAACATGAAATCGCTAAGTCCGGCTGTAGTACTAGTTGAGAATTACTTAGGTTAACAACCTATAT
>RXIW01000125.1 GCA_003989065.1 Candidatus Competibacteraceae bacterium | reverse complement strand
TTCGATGCCCCAGCGGTGGACACGGCGGCGATTCGGCGCGCCCGGCTGCTGCATTTCGGCTCGATCAGCCTGATCGGCGAACCGGCGCGCAGCGCCACCCTCTACGCCCTCGAGACGGCCCGCGCCGGCGGTGGCCTGATCTCCTACGATCCCAATCTGCGGTTGCCACTGTGGCCGGATGCGTCCGCCGCACGGGAGGGCTTGTCGCTGGGTCTGCGGCAGGCCCACATCGTCAAGTTGAGCGATGAGGAAAGCGCGTTTCTGACCGGTCTCGACGACGTGCAGGCCGCCGCGCGCGCCCTCTGGCGCGAGGATTGGCAATTGCTGGCGATCACTCGGGGTCGAGCTGGTTGCGCCTACTTCACCCCGGAATTTTCGGGGGAGATGGCAGGCTTCGCGGTCGACGCGGTCGACGCCACCGGCGCGGGCGATGGCTTCATGGCCGGGCTACTGCAAGGGCTGCTGGCCGAGCCGGATATCCTTCATGACGAAACGCGCCTGCGCCAACTGTGCCGCTTCGCCAACGCGGTCGGTGCGCTCACCACCTGCCAGCGCGGCGCGATTCCTGCCCTGCCGCAACGGCAACAGGTGCTGGATTTCCTCGACCGGCACTAATTCGGCCCGGCGCAGCCTCCCGGCTTGCGGCCAGGTCCCGGATGGGTCATCGCTGAACCGCGTAGCGCTCCATGTAGGACACGATGTCGGCAACCGATGTCATCCGCACCTCGGGTCGTTGGTGGGCGTAGCGGATGAAGGCTGCCAGCGCGGCCCAGCGGGCATTGCGGACCGCCAGGGTCGGCGTGTCGGGATTGTGCAACTCGCCCGACTTGCCGGATGCTGCATCGTCGAAAGCATAGAGAAAGGAATGGGTACACAGGACGAAAGGCGCGTGGTTGCCGGCCAGATGCTGATCGAGCGTGTACTTCAGGATGGCTAACATCTCGTCGGGAGATACCTTGGCGTCCATCAGCAAGGAATAGTCCAGTCCTGAGAATGCCCCCGTATCCGGATCGAACAGCGTGGGATAGTGAAAGCGGCCTTGGGTCGGTCGACCGTCGGCTCCGGTTACGATGCTGGCGCGCATGGCCGTCGCGATGCGCTGCCGCAGGCCGGCTTTGAAGGCGTAGCGCTCGGCCAGCATATCGTCCGGTACGAAAAAGGTGGTCGGGCCGATCTCCCAAAGTCCTGGATGCCGGCCAACCGTGGCCCAGCCAAACCTTGCCGTCAGGGTATCCGCATCCGGGCTACCTTGATCGAGGGTGTACGGCCAGGAGCAGCGCCGGCCGTCATCCTTCGGCGCAAAGCAGTTGGGAATGCTGGAATCGTAGCGGTAGCCCAACTGGGCAAGACTGCTGAGCATGGCGTCGTCATACGCCAGAAAGGGGGCGCGGAACCCGATCAGATCGGCCTGCGTCGCTCCGACGCCGTGTTTACCCAACAGCATGGCGTTCGCTTTGGCGATCTCGCGCCGCCACTGCTCGACGGTCCAGTTGCGAGCGCCGCAGCAGTTGTCGGCATCGCCTGCAAAAACACTGGTATTGGCGGTATTGCGCTCCATGCCCAGCACCCAGAAACCGCCGTTGTGGTGCGCATCGGTATGATTGGCAATCTCGTGTCCGGCCGCGAAGGCCGCCCGCCAGACCGGCAGATCGTTCGAGACGTTCCAGCGGGGATTCATGTACAGGGTGGTGAGGAAAAAGGTCGCGCGCACGACCGAGCCATCGAACGGCATCGCCGTTGGCTGGTTCATGGGATTTTTCCAGCCGCCCAGCAGGTCCAGATAGCCCTGCATCCCGCCTACGGGCCGGTAGACGGCCTCGTCGCCGAAATTGTCGTCGGAAGTGATGGCGACCAACTGCGGGACATCGGTGGCCTGCTGTCCACCAGGCGGCGCAGTCGACCAGGACACCGATTCAGAAGCCGCACCATACCCGCCCAGGGCGATACCCAGGGTTCCCGCCAACAGAACCGGGATGCGGGCCAGGTGACGCGTCAGCGACATCTCACCTGACCAACTTTCGTTCGCCGTCCGGCGAGATGCCAGCTTTGCGAATGTCCGCATCATCCACCACCAGCGTCAGCCATTGCGCATTGGTGTCGGCGCTGCGCGTCGCCACACTCCCTGCCCG
>RXIW01000124.1 GCA_003989065.1 Candidatus Competibacteraceae bacterium | reverse complement strand
CTCGACGGGAGCCAAGGTGTTCAACACGACGCTGGCGATTTCCGCGCCAAGATACGTTCTTGGCGTTCTGCCGAGCGCTTCCCGATATCGCCGCTATCTCTTTGCGTTGCCCTGAAAAATTGCATTGAGTCGATCGGTTGGACCGAGATCGATTCGCAGGGTGTACTGCTTCAACACAGTCTCTACCAGATTGGAAAGCGGGCGATTTTCTTCCTGCGCCAACCGCTTCAAACTTTCCCGAAGTTCCGGATCTATCCGAACGTTCAATAAGACCTTTGCCATTGTCGCTATCCGATGGTCGTATTACAATCGTTGTATATCATACAGCGCACCTGCGAATTCTGCACATCGTGCGATAGTTGCCACGTGGCAACATATCCTTCTAACTATCCTTCCATAATGCGTTAGAGATTGGATGAAAAGGACAATATGTCTCAGGTCATCGCGATAGCGAACCAAAAGGGCGGCGTTGGGAAAACCACAGTAGCGGTCAATCTAGCGCGAGCTCTCCAGCTCGCAGGGCGAAAAGTGCTGCTCGTGGACTCGGATCCGCAGGGCTCTGCCCGCGATTGGTATCAGTCCAGCCAAGATCGAAATCATGACATGCCAGTCGTTGTCGGCGTCGATCGGCCGGTGTTGGAAACGAGTATCCAGCAGTTACGTGGAGCATTCGATACGATCCTGATAGATGGAGCCGCCAAACTGCAAGACATGACCGTGTCGGCGATCAAAGCGGCTGATTTCGTGCTCATCCCGGTACAGCCTTCAGCTCTCGACATCTGGGCAGCTGAAGACTTGGTCGAGTTGATCAAAGCCAGGCAATCCGTGACTGACGGTAAGCCGGGCGCGGCTTTTCTGGTCAGTCGACAAATTGCCGGAACCCGTTTGGCGAATGATGCCGATAGCGCGCTTCAGGCATTGAATCTACCGATTTTGGCCGCACGGACTACGCAACGAGTCGCTTATGCCGAATGTATGAGCACCGGTAGTACTGTTCTTGACATCGAAGCGGATAGTCCAGCAGCGGGTGAAATCAAAGCCATTATGCTCGAATTGCAAACCTTACTTATGAGTCCGCCAGAAGCATAGATATGGCAAAGAAACCTTCTTTAGCCGAGACGGCGACTAGGCCAACCGGTCGGAACCGCGCTGCGTCGATTGAAGAACTAATCCGAACGATGCAGCAGCCATCGTCGGCTGTATCATTACAACCACGCGTTCTATCCATCGATCAGCTGAAGCGCGGTCGCTATCAGCCAAGGCAAGTTTCGGACGAACCTGATGCAGAACTCTTGGAACTTGCCGACAGTATCCGGACATTGGGTCTCATCGAACCGATTGCCGTTCGACCCCTTGAGGAAGGCCGCTACGAAATTCTGGCGGGTGATCGACGTTGGCGAGCGGCACAGTTGGCGGGTTTGACCGAAGTGGCCGTGATTGTGCATGCAGTAGACGACCAAACTGCAGCCGCCATGGCGCTCGTGGAGAATCTACAGCGACAAGATTTGAATCCTCTCGAAGAGGCGGCGGCAATGCAGCGGCTCCGCGAAGAATTCAAACTGTCTCAAGAGCAACTAGGACGGTTATTGGGGGTATCGAAATCGGCGATCAGCAGGACGCTGGGATTTTTATCCTTACCTGAAGAAGTGCAGACCTTGCTGAGATCCCAACACTTAGATGCAGGCCATGCCAAAGTCCTGCTCAATCTGCCGCTGGAAACGCAGATTCAACTAGCCAGACAGGCGGTTGCAAAGGGATGGTCGGTACGGGAACTCGAAAACCGTAAGGCGGCTTTGGAGATCCAAACAGCGATGGCACAACCAGGCATGCGAAAAGTGTCCACCGATTACGACCTTCAGCGCTTGGAGTCGCTCATGAGCACATGGTTGGCTGCGCCTGTGCGGCTTTCAACCCGTAAGACCGGTAAGGGTTGCATCACGATTCACTTTACCAGCGCCGATGAATGTACCGGCATCCTGCAAAAAATAGGCTTTGACCTGGAGCAGCTCTAACCAAGCTGTGTTGCCACGTGGCAACAGCCTTGCCGGTTTTGGTCATCCGATCCGGTTTGGCACAGCTTCAGCCTCTGAAAGCCGAATAACAACCCTGCCCCTTGCGCAGCGCCACCTCATCAATCCCCAAGGTCTCCAATGTGGAAAACGCGGTCCAGTCCACGGTCGGTGCCAAACGCGCATCCAGGATGCCTTCCACCGCCTTGACCCCCAAACCCAGCGACCGGCTGATATCGGCCACCGTGCTGTGGATCAGCCGCTTCAAGA
>RXIW01000123.1 GCA_003989065.1 Candidatus Competibacteraceae bacterium | reverse complement strand
TGGCCGTTGCCCAGCAGATTGGCAAAAGGCACACCTTGGCTTTTTAGCAATGCGCTCATGTCGCGTATCTCCTTGATGGTCTTCAGTCTTACTGCAGGGATTTTTTCTGGGTTTCGCGCAGATGGAACAAGCGGTGCTTGTCCAGGGTGGTGGCGAAGCCGGTGGGCACCACGAAGGTGGTGGCATCCGATTCGATGATGGCGGGACCGAAGACCTCGTTGCCGGGCTTCAGCGCCTCCATCTTCCACAGCGTGGCGTCTACCCACTGCTTGTGGCGGTAGAACTTGCGGGTGCCCAATCTGGCGCTGGCTGGGGGTTCCTTGCCGCCCTCTGGATCTTCCGGCAACACCGGCTTTTGGGTCGCGACGGTGCCGCGCATGATCACGCCCGTCACCGAAAAGCCCAGTTCGGGCGAACGGGCCGCGCTGGCGTAGACCCGGGAATAGGTCTCTTCGAAAGTTTCCACCATGGCGTCCCAGTCGCCTTCGCTGGCGGCCTGGTGAATCGGAGAGATGATCTCCAGATCGTTGAGCTGCCCCATGTACTGCATCCGGAAGCCAGGGCGCAGGATCACATCCTTGGCCTCGAAACCGTTGATCTTGAACTCCTCGATCACCTTGGCCGCCAGTTCCGACCAGCCTTGCTGAATGGCGCGCGCGGCGTTGCGCTTGTCTTCGGGCGAGCCGTTCTGCGGTACGGCCAGATCGACCGATTTGTCGTAGCGGTATTCAAAATCGGCGCAGGCGCAGCCGAAGGCCGAGAACCCTGCCGCCCAGGCCGGGACGATGACATCCTTGAAGCCCAAGCCTTCGGTATAGCCGTAGGTGTGCACCGGGCCGGCCCCGCCGTAGCTGAAGCAGATGAAATCGGTCGGGCTGTAGCCCTTGGCCGCGACATTGGCGCGCAGATATTCACGCAACTGCAGATCCAGCAGTTCGATCACACCGGCAGCGGCGTCCTCGACCGACAGACCCAGCGGATCGGCGATCTGCACCTTGATATGCTGACGCGCCCGTTCCACATCCAGCTTGATCGCACCGCCGAGGAAGTTATCCGGGTTCAGATAGCCCAGCACCACATGGCAGTCGGATACCGACACCGTATCCAGGC
Source organism: Candidatus Competibacteraceae bacterium (assembly GCA_003989065.1). Classification (GTDB taxonomy): domain Bacteria; phylum Pseudomonadota; class Gammaproteobacteria; order Competibacterales; family Competibacteraceae; genus RXIW01. Next base: position 1,504 of record RXIW01000123.1, on the reverse strand, counting down.
CGCTGTCCGGCCAGCAGGTGCCGACTCGGTAACCGGCCGAATCGGGGCCGAGCTTGATCGAACCGCTGTAGGGATCGATGCGCACAAAGGAACCGGCGCCCGCGCCCACCGAATCCATGGTCACCAGCGGCAGCGACAGTACCAGCCGCGCCATGTCGGGATCGGCGGCGATGGCGAAACTGCCCTTGGTGATCAGGGCCATGTCGAACGAGGTGCCGCCGATGTCGCTGCAGGCGATGTTGTCGTAGCCCAAGGTCTCGCCCAACAGCTTGGAGCCGATCACCCCACCGATCGGGCCGGACACGATGGTGCGCGCTAGTTCCGATGCCTTCCACGAAATCGTACCGCCGTGGGTGGCCATCACCCGCAAATCGAATTTCGCGCCGTGCTTCTTGAAGCGATCGCTGACTTTTTGCAGCGTCTGCCGCGACGGTTCGGCGGCATAGGCTTCCAGGATAGTGGTGTTCATCCGGTGGCTTTCCTTGCGCGCCGGGTAGTAGTCGACCGAGGCGAACACCGGCAGCGCCTGGCCCAGTTTCTCCAGCTCTTCCTTGACCACATCGCGGGCGCGCTGCTCGCTGGTACCGTTCTTGTGGGATTGCAGCAGGCAGATCACGATGGCCTGGGCCCCGGCCTCGACCAACTCGCGGGTCGCCTGGCGTACGTCCGCCTCACGCAGAGCAATCACGATCTGGCCCTGCACATCGGTACGCTCGGTCACGCCACGGGTCCGGGTCAGTGGCACCAGCGGCTCGTCGTAGCGGTGGGTATTCAGATGGATCCGTTCTTCCAGCGCATAGCCCAGATAGCTCTGGATGGCGCGACCCATGCTGTGGATGTGCTCGAAGCCCTTGTTGCAGATCAGGCCGACGTCCAGGCCCTTGCGCTGTACCACCCGGTTCAGCATGGCGGTGCCGGAATACACGCAAGTGACCATCTCCGGGTAAACGTCGTCCACAGTCCGTTCCCAGTGCGCCAGCGCGTCCTGAGAGGAATTGAAGATGGCGAGCGATTCGTCCTGCGGGTTGCTCTGCGCCTTGCCGACCACGAAGCGTCCATCGGCCCGGACAAAGAAGGTATCGGTCATCGTGCCGCCGGCATCGATGCCCATCACCTGCACCTGCGATGCGGTTTGGGGGTCCATAGAGTTTCCTCTGGTTTGTGATTGAGTGACCAGTCCGTTGCTGGCCCCCCAGTCATTGCAGCGCGTGTGCCACTCGGCCCATGCTGCGCCGCATCACCATCGAAACATCTATACCGCTTGATAAAATCATTTTTCCATGCTGTTCAGCAACATGGAATTCATACTATTTCGCCATACGAAAATCGAACGGTTCATTCGATCTTCGATTGATTTCCGATCGTTCGGAGAGCCTGCAGCGGGGTGGGGTATTCGGTGAGGAAGCCGATTGCGAAACAGGAATTAGCGGCAATATCCTGATGACAGGACACCATGCGCGCGGCGTTGCGAGCATCGCCTAGCGTCAGCCGGTACAGCAGTAAG
>RXIW01000122.1 GCA_003989065.1 Candidatus Competibacteraceae bacterium | reverse complement strand
TCTCCTCTCGATCAATCCCCTCCCGTTACCTTGGTGATCCGCCTCCTGTCAACCCCACACATAGCGCGATTGCCCTGGATCGTGGAACCGGTTTTTTCATCAAACGGTAAAATTTTCTTATAATATGCAATTCGGATTTTATCGGACTGGTTTTCTCCAACCGCATCATCAGGACTCCAAGCTCGTGATTAGACAATCCAGCTTTACCCGTGAGGAATTGCTCGCCTGCGCCCGTGGTGAACTGTTCGGTCCCGGCAATGCGCAATTGCCGCTGCCGAACATGCTGATGGTGGATCGCATCGTCCACATCGGCGCCGAGGGCGGCCAATACGGCAAGGGCGAGATCGTCGCGGAACTGGATATTCACCCGGATCTGTGGTTTTTCGGCTGCCACTTCATCGGCGACCCGGTCATGCCCGGCTGTCTGGGGCTGGATGCGATGTGGCAACTGGTCGGGTTTTTTCTGGGCTGGATGGGCGGCCTGGGGCGAGGGCGGGCGCTGGGCTGTGGCGAGGTCAAATTCACCGGGCAGGTGCGTCCCGACGCCAAGAAATTGACCTATCACATTCACATGCGCCGGGTCATCCTGCGCAAACTGGTCATGGGCATCGCCGACGCCACCCTGGACGTCGATGGCCGGACCATTTACACCGGCAAGGATTTGCGGGTCGGATTGTTCACCTCCACTGACGGCTTTTGAGGATGGGAACCATGAGACGAGTGGTTGTCACCGGTATCGGTATCGTATCCAGCATCGGCAACGACCGCTGGGAAGTGCTGGAATCGCTGCGGCAAGGTCGTAGCGGCCTAGAGTTCGCGGAAGATTACCAGACTATGGGGCTGCGCTCCCACGTGCGTGGACCGCTGCGGATCGATCTGGCGGCCCAGATCGACCGCAAGATCCTGCGGTTCATGGGCGACGCCGCCGCTTTCAACTATATCGCCCTGCGCGAGGCCATCGCCGACGCCCAGCTTTCGGACGAGATGGTGTCGAATCCGCGGACCGGCCTAATCACCGGCACCGGCGGCGGCAGCCCGCAGAATATGGTCGAAGCCGCCGACCTGTTGCGCAACAAGGGCTTGAAGCGGGTTGGCCCCTACATGGTGCCCCGCACCATGAGCAGCACCACCACTGCCTGCCTGGCAACCCCGTTCAAGATCAAGGGTGTCAACTACAGCATCGGCTCCGCCTGCGCCACCGGCGCGCACTGCATCGGCCACGGCAGTGAATTGATCCAGTGGGGCAAGCAGGATATCGTCTTCGCCGGCGGCGGCGAAGAAGTGCACTGGAGCCTGACCCACCTGTTCGACGCCATGGGCGCGTTGTCGACCAAGTACAACACCACCCCGCAAACCGCCTCGCGGCCCTACGACGCCAATCGTGACGGTTTCGTCATTTCCGGCGGCGGCGGTATCGTGGTGCTGGAAGAGCTCGAACATGCCCGGCAGCGCGGGGCGCGCATCTACGCCGAATTGGTCGGCTACGGCGCGACTTCCGACGGTCATGACATGGTGCAACCATCCGGCGAGGGCGCGCAGCGCTGCATGCGGCAAGCCCTGGAAACCGTGACCGCGCCGGTGAACTACATCAACACCCACGGGACCAGCACCCCGGTCGGCGATTCCAAGGAACTGGAAGCCATTCGCGAGGTGTTCGGCGACCAGATTCCGCCGATCAGCTCCACCAAATCGCTGACAGGCCACGCCCTGGGCGCGGCTGGCGTGCATGAGGCGATCTACTCCCTGCTGATGATGGACAACCGCTTCATCGCCGCCTCGGCCAATATCGAGACCCTCGATCCGGTAGCGGCGGGTTTCCCCATCGTGCGCGAACGGATCGACAACGCTGATCTCAAGGTGGTGATGTCCAACAGCTTCGGCTTCGGGGGCACCAACGCGACCTTGGTATTCCAGCAGCTCGAGGGCTAACGGCATTTGCGCGGTTCGGCGCGCTCCATCTCCGGTGGATCTAAGCCTTTGTCTCAGATCCACCGGTCGATTCGACCGGATTGCGCCTGAAAAAGCGTCGCTTCCTGCGCACATCCTGTGGTGCGATTGCCCTAATGGCAGCGTGGGTGCGCTTGACATCCCCTGATGATATCCAGATAATCCCCCGCTCCTGCCTTCAATGAAGTTTCTTCTGCTGCAACGGCTACGTAGCTCAGGCGGTTAGAGCACGGCACTCATAATGCCGGTGTCGGTGGTTCAAGTCCACCCGTAGCCACCATCAAATCAACTACTTGCGCCATACTTTATGACTCGCAGTTTCTGGCGGTGCGCTTTTTGGGCACCACCCCCTCGGTCAGGCGGTCTACATAGGAACGCAAGTGCTCGACCGAGAAATGCGCATAGCGACGCACCATCGCGGACGACTGCCATCCCCCCAGCTCCTGCAAGGCCAGAATCGGCGTCCCTTCCTGGGCCAGCCGGGATGCCCAGACATGCCGCAGATCGTGCCAACGCAGCTCGGGCGCTCCGGCCCTTTTTACCGCTGCCTTGAACCGCTTTCGTACTAGTTTGGTAGACCGGCTTCCCCTGGTACACGAACACGTACTCGGGATGCGCGCCTTGTTGCTACCGAAGCAATCGCACCGCCGCGCGGGGCGTCGCGGGACTGGTGGATACGGTGCGGGTTCGGCATATCTCTGGCGGCGTATCTGCTCTGGCCATTAAAACCTACGACCAAGGCCGAGAAAGCTGGCAGGGTGAGACTCTGGATC
>RXIW01000121.1 GCA_003989065.1 Candidatus Competibacteraceae bacterium | reverse complement strand
GTCGTGGATAGAGGCAACGGCGCTTCGACCATCTGCTCGTACCACAGCAGGAAAGTGATCAGCATCCACAGCTTCAGGCCATGCCGCAGCCCCGGCACGCCTTCCATCTGGTAATTCAGTAAACGCCGGACATAGCCGGGGTTGAAGAAGCCATAACGTTGCAGATGGCGACGAGCGAGCAGCTTTTCTCCGTAGCGGCGCAAGTCGCCCTGAAACCAGAACCGCACGGGCACCATCATCCCCGATTTGGGCCGCGCAACGATGGCGTCCGGCACCATGTCCCGCACCGCTTGCTTGAGCACGCTTTTCTCGACCGCCCCCGCCAGCTTGACGCCCGCCGGGCAGATCATGCTGGTCTCGACGATGCGCCGCGAGAACAGCGGCGGCAGGGCCAGCACGCCGTTTGCCGCTGTCATTTTCTCCACCTTGACCAGAATCAGGTTGGCCCCCTTGAGGCGGATGTTCATGGCCATCAGCTTATTGACGAAATCGCGCGGTCGATCGGCCTGAAAAAACGGCTGCAGCAAACCGACCATCGCGGCATCGCCGCCCGCATCCCGCAGCAACGCGGGATCCAACAAGACCTCGAGATCCTGATAGCAGCGCTGAAAAGCTTGCAGATAGTGACGCTCCAACCAGCTGCTGCCAGACTCCCCCGGCAAAGGGCCATACAATCGGGCCAGCAGCATGGGCAGATTCTTCGGCCCGCCGAAACAGGGATCACCCCCCTCCCCGTTCAACACCATGTCGGCGACCTGGGCCGCCGCCTGCGCCAGCAGATAATTGGGTACGGTCACCGGATCGCCGATGGGATCGTCCAGGCGCCAGATGATCTCGCGCAGTTGTTCGAGAAAGTCGGTCGGGCGGACTTCCAGCCAGCGATGTTCGGTGCGATAGCGATCCACCATCAATTGCACGAACTCGTTTTCCCGAGCGTATTCCGCGCCGAAGTGGACCGAGAAGGTCGGGATTGCGGTCGCTGGACGTTGGCGAGCGGCAATGGCCAGCACCGCGCTGGAATCGATGCCGCCCGACAGAAACGCCGCCGGTGGACGCTGCGGATCGACCGCCAGACATTCCGCAACCGATCGTTCGAGCGCCGAGCGCACCAGCGCCGGATATTCCTCGGATAACCTCGGCTCCTCCGCCTCCAGCGCCTCGAAACGGAAGTGCCGACGCACCGTCGCCCGCCCCTGGCGGAAGTGCAGAATGGAGCCTGGCTGAAGTTCTTCGATACCCTCGAACATGGTGCCAGCGCCCGGCACGAAGCTGAAGCTCAGATACTCCGGCAAGGCCCCAGCCCGCATCCGTCGCGGCACGGCCGGATCGGCGAACAGCGCCTTGATCTCGCTGGCGAACAGCAAGCGTCCCTGCCGGACGGTCCAGTACAACACTTTCACGCCAGCCGGATCGCGCAGCAGATAAATACTGTCGTCCCGGCTCAGCGCCAGCACAAAGGCCCCGCTTAGGCGTTCGAGGGTAGATTCGATATGGGCTGCCTGGCCGGGCTGCGCCAACAGCCGATCCGCGAGCTGGGCCAGTGGAATGCCGCGCTCCACCGGCCCGGTAGTCTCATCCAGTTCGAACAGGACACCCCCCAAACCGAGCAGGGCATGGTCGCGCTGGGCCAGCTGGGAAGCCTGATTCCAACGCGCCACACCGTGGCCGATTTCCACGGTCTCGCCAACCACGTTCGCACCGCTGGCCCGCTCCCAACCCAGCGGACAGCGATGAGCCAGCAACGCCGCCATGCGCGCCAACAGGCCCTCCGCCGGTGGACCGCAATAACCGAACAAACAGGACATGTCGAATCGTTTCCTTCGTTTCAGCCGAAATCGTCCCCGCCGAACTCGATCCCGGCCTCGACGCTGGCCGCAGTCGCCAGCAACAAAGCGCCGCTGACCACGGCAGCGCCCAGCAGATTCATCATCGGCTTCGGTCGCAGATAATCGATCGGCACCCGGCAACCGGACCGCAGCATCTTGCTGGTGTCGGCGCTGAAACGCCCGCTGCGGCGAGCGGAATCCGGCGGTAACCACGGCAAGGTGGCGCCCTGACCCAGCGAGGTCCGGGCAATGCCCAGATCGACCAGGCGCGGGCCGGCAAACGCCCATTGCGGATCGACGGCCAGCTGCGCGGTCAATCCGAATCCGGCCAGAGATGCATCGTGTAGCACCTGGACCGGCGTGTCGGGATGGTTCCGCAGGAATTCCCGGCAGGCGGCGAACACCCGCGCCGGATAGCCCCAACGGCTGACCACAGCGGTCTTGTGTTGCAGATGGAAGCGGTTGCGCACCAATAGATCGACCAGGGTGTCGTGCTCCACCACCAGAATCCGCTCGGGCGCATACTGCAATTCCTGAGGATCGACGGTGGGGCTTTGCTGGCGGAATGCCTGGCCATCGGCTAGCGCCGCGATGGGGTGGGCTTGATGGTAACGCTCGACCAGGGCGCGGGCCTTGTAGTACGGGAAGGTGCGCTTGCTGCGAGTGACATTCCAAAGCACGAGCGGGCACAGAATCAGGAAGGTCACCATGCCAATGGCCGGCTTCAGGAACAAACCGATCGCCAAGGCAATCACCGCGACCACCACGCCGGCCGCGATCATGCTCATGGCTTTCTTGCGCCAAATCCGGCAGATTTCCAACGCAAGCTGGGTGGCCGTGAAAGCCTGTTGGCCGCCGTCCGACAGACGCTGGATCGTTTGGCGCAACGCATAGTCGCTGATCCGATCCACGTTCCTGCGAAA
>RXIW01000120.1 GCA_003989065.1 Candidatus Competibacteraceae bacterium | reverse complement strand
TTGTCTGCGTTCGTTGATCACGGCCCAGAAGGGACCGGTGAACCGGTGGCGATGATGCTGCGGCCCGGTAACGCCGGCGCCAACACCGCCGCCGACCACATCACGGTCACCGATCAGGTGTTGACCCAAATACGCACACGGCCCGACTCGGTGCTGATCCGTACCGACTCGGCCGGCGGCACCCACGAATTCCTGAACTACCTCACCGACCGTGGCCTGGGGTACTCAGTGGGTTTCGGGCTGACTCAGACTGCTGCCCAGGCGATCGACCGCCTGCTACCGCAGGTCTGGACCCCCGCTTACGACGCCGATGGGACCGAACGTGAGGGGGCGTGGGTGGCTGAGCTGACCGGGATGCTCGACCTGTCCTCCTGGCCTGCGGGTATGCGGGTCATCGTGCGCAAAGAGAGGCCCCATCCCGGGGCGCAGTTGCGGTTCACCGACCGCGACGGACTGCGACTGACCGCATTCGCCACCAACACCACCACCGGGCAATTGGCGGCCCTGGAACTACGTCACCGTCGCCGGGCCCGCTGCGAAGACCGCATCCGTACCGCCAAGGACTGCGGACTGCGTAACCTGCCGTTGCACGGGTTCGACCAGAACCGCATCTGGTGCGTCATCGTCGAACTGGCCTGCGAGTTGCTGGCCTGGACCCAGATGCTCGCCCTCACAGACAGCCCCGCCCGCCGGTGGGAACCCAAAGCACTACGACTACGACTATTTTCAGTCGCAGCACGCCTAACCCGCCATGCCCGCCGACGTCGCCTCAAACTCGCCACCGGCGCACCACACCTGCACCTGCTCCTGGACGGGATACGCACTCTGACAGCACTTCCCGACCCCGGCTGACACCTCAACAGACCGCGACCACTGACCAGGAAGGACAACGCTTTTCGGGGCCGTGAACCCCGACGCCCACCGACGTTCGGACCACCCCACACGGCCCCGGCCCAGAATTCGGTCCTCAGACCACCATCTGGGCCCACTCAACAGGCAACGGCCACCTCATGAAATTTTGAGGCTAGCCTCAATACCGTTCAGTTAAGGTCGTTGAGGGTGTAGCCTGGTGGTGTGCCGCGTGCTGGATGGGTGAAGCCCGAGTCTGATCGTCGTTTGTCTGATGTGGTGTCGGTGGGTGTGTTGACGAGGGTGTTTGCGCCGGATCTGGTTGATGAGGTGATTGCGCAGGCCGGGCGGACCGAGGTGCGTCATCGGTCGTTGCCTGCTCGGGTGATGGCGTATTTCTCGATCGGGATGGCGTTGTATTCGCAGGGTTCGTATGAGGATGTGTATGCCCAGCTCACCGATGGCTTGTCGTGGGCATCGCGGTGGCAGGAGTCCTACAGTCCGCCGAGTAAGTCGGCGATCTCGCAGGCTCGGGTGCGGTTGGGTTCGGAGCCGGTGGCGGCGTTGTTCGCCCGGGTCGCGGCGCCGGTGAGCCAGCCTGGCACTGCTGGTGGGTGGCTGGCGGGGCGGCGTCTGGTGGCGATCGATGGTATGTGTGTGGATGTGGCTGACTCGCCGGCCAATGATGAATATTTCGGGCGTGCGGGGGTGAGTAAGGGCGAGAAGGCAGCGTTCCCGATGGCGCGGGTGGTGGCGTTGGCTGAATGCGGAACGCACGCGATCTTCGCGGCCTCGGTCGGGACGTACAAGCAGTCCGAAGCGGAGTTGACCGAGTCGCTGCTGACTCATCTCGATCAGTCGATGCTGCTGATCGCTGACCGCGGCTTCTTCTCTTATGCGTTGTGGCGCAAAGCGGCCCAGTCGGGTGCGGACCTGTTGTGGCGTGCCAGGACCGATCGCGGAGCGCCCACACCGCGGCATGTCAAAGATTTGCCGGATGGGTCGTGGCTGGCAGATCTGCAGCAAACCCACAGCGCCCAAGCTCGTCGCACCGATCCGATCAGGGTTCGGGTCATCGACTACACGATCGATGACGGACGCGAACACCCCGACACCTACCGCCTGTTCACCACCATCCTCGATCCCGACGAAGCCGGCGCGATCGAGCTGGCCGCTGCGTACGGGTGTCGCTGGGAGATCGAAGTCGCCTTCGATGAGCTCAAGACCCATCAACGTGGCCCGCGTACCGTGCTGCGGTCCAAATCACCGGACCTGGTCTTGCAGGAGATCTGGGGGCACCTGTGCTGCCATTTCGCGATCCGGTCACTGATGGCCGACACCGCAGCTCACACCGGACACGACCCACAACGCCTGAGTTTCGTTGCAGCCCTGAGGATCACGCGTCAATCCATCGCCCACCAAGGCGACTTTTCCCCCTCACGACCCTGACGCAGCCCACCGCAGCTGGCTCACCTTCGCACGCCGGCTCGCCGCACGCCTGAACCCCGCCCGACGATCCAGAAGCAACCCCCGCGTCGTCAAACGCAAATACACCAAATGGCACGTCAAACGAGCACACCACCAGCACTGGCCCCAACCCGCAGGGCCACCCACCTACACGCCGGTGCGCACTAACTGAACGGTATTGAGCTTAGCCTCGGGCTTTCATGCTGATTTCGTGTCGTAATCAGAGAATGGTGCCCTGACCTGGGATAATTCGGCTTACCACAGCAAGAATTAGTCCAGATCGAGGAGCACCAATCTGGTGAGTAAGTCTATGTCGAGGTACCTGTCGTTGTCAGTAGAGGGCGGTGGAACCGGGATCGTGTCGCATGCGGGAGCCGCATTGCTGCCTCGGGTCGGGGAGAAGACCGGCCTGCTCGACGAGCTATCGCGGGCGTTGGCGCCGTGGCGCAAACCCCTTGCCATCCATGACCCAGGCAAGATCGTGTTCGATCTGGCGGTGTCGGTCGCGATCGGCGGGGACTGCCTGGCCGACATCGCGCAGTTACGTGGTGATCGGGATGTGTTCGGGCTGGTGGCCTCCGATCCGACGGTCTCACGATTGATCTCCAGCCTGGCTGCTGATGCGGGGCCCGCTGTGGCGGCGATCAACACCGCCCGCTCTCACTCGCGCGCGAACGCATGGCAGGCGGCAGGCACGGTCGCTC
>RXIW01000119.1 GCA_003989065.1 Candidatus Competibacteraceae bacterium | reverse complement strand
GGGGGCGGTCTTTGGCGGCGCGAATGCGCCGTGAGGGGATGCAACGGGGGGAACCCCCTTGCCAAGTGGAGCCGTCCGCCAGCGGCGGGCGGCGGGGTGCTTGCGCCAAGACACAAGATATTGATTTAGGGCAGCTACTTCGTAGCTCTGACTTCCAGTTGCACGCCCGTTTGGGTTTGCAGGTGGGCGATGACCGCAAACAGGTTGCTCGCCTGCGGGTTGCCTTTCTGGCTAAACATCCGCATGAGGCTTTTAGTTGGGGTGTTCGTGGCTTCGCTCAAGCTTTCAAAGCCAATGGTCGCGTTGATGTAGTCGCGCAAAACGGCTTTGCCGGTATCCACATCGCCGGACAACAGGCACTCGACGCCCTCGCGTAAAAGTGCCTCGCGGAATGCCTCATCGCGCTCGGCGCGGGCCTTCACGGTTTCCTTGAAGCTGCGGGTTAATGTCATGTTCCACCTCGGTGCCGCTTGCGTTGCTTGTAGTCTTCCCAACGGGCCTGTGCGTCTTCAATGTCGCGCTGCTGGCGCTTCTTCGTACCACCCGCCAGCAGGATCACCAGTCGTTCGCCATCCTTCCCGAAATAAATTCGATAGCCGGGGCCAAAATTGAGGCGATATTCCAAGACGCCTGCGCCGACGCCTTTCACGCTGGAGAAATTCCCCTGTTCCATTCGAACCAGCGCGGTCGTGACCTTGGCGGCGGCTCGCGCGTCCAGATCGTTGAACCAGTCGGCGAAGGGGCTCCCCCCTTCGGGGTTCGTATATTCCCGAATCTCTACCATCTTCAATAAGTAACCTAAATGTTACTTTATTGCAACCCCAAAATCAATGCGAAAGGAATGCAGGAAAACAGGGGATAAACCAGATAGCCAAAAATCTTGCCATGGGCGCGTTTTAGCGTTTTTCGGTAGGGTATGAGCCAGCACATTGTTTGCGCCTCTCTACGGCCTTCCCGTGGCTTCCTAGGAGCATTCTGTTCTGGGTTGCAGGCCGTTGGACTGCCACCCCTTTGCCAAACCGTCTTTGGGGGTTTCGGTTCGGTGTTGCTGACCTTGGGACCCCCCTGAGCATCATTTCGGCCCAAATATCCTGGGGGTAAGCGCGAAGCGCTAGGGGGCAAAGCCCCCTTTTTAACTTTTTTTGTGAGCGCTTTTAGCGCGAACTCATTAACTTTTTGTTTTTTATCACGAAATTCACAATTTCAAGCCGCGCAACTACCGGAAGAACTATAGGATTCTTAACTAACGGTTTGCGTCACAAAGTAGCCGTGACTTTTTGGGGGTAAACGTCACAAAGTAGCCGTAAAAAGCGTCACAAAGTAGCCGTGGATAACTAAGTTATCAACAGATTCCAAGTCTTTAGCGGCAAAGCGTCACAAAGTAGCCGTAACCCCAGCCTACGGCTTCGACGGCGAAGGGGGTGGAGGTGGAGGTGGCGGCAACGCTACAACGAGGGGGCGGGGCAACACAGGCGGCTTGCTTTGCCCCAACATCAACCCACCCTTGTCTGTCCTCATGCGGGCTTGCGGGTACTGGGTCTTGACCACCTTCAAGACCGCAAGAAAGGCGGCGCGGAACTGACGAATTTGTTTATACCCCTGCCCGAACTGAGCATGAAGCGCCGCCCACGGGATGAACTGGCCGCGCTGCGGGTCTACGCGGTGCAACCGTTGCGCCAGCCACATGTACACGTCCAAGCCCATGGCCGAATGCGCCAGCGCGGCCACCGCCCTTTCGTCGAGCGGCACAGCGTGGGCTTGCAGGCTCTCGAAGTATTCCGCGCTCAAGGCGATGTGCTGCGGCACGAGGAACCGCTCACCCTCGAACCGCTCCGCCCATAGGGTGAACTCGCTCACGATGTGCATGTTCTTCTGGATGGAATAGCCGTCTTGGTCAACGGCCAGCCTCATGGTCGAGGCTGATAGGCGGGTAAGCTGGTCTTTGAACTTGCGGATTTGCTGCCCGTTCGGCCTGAACCCCTGCAAGCGGGAGACAAAGGCGGTCAGGCTGTCTTTTACGTCGATGACGGGGCTACCCGTTTGCAACGCTTCGGTGTTGAGGTGGCAAAGGATCAGGCGGGCGGCAGGGCCGAACGGCAGGCCGACCGGAACAAACCGCCCTTGCGGGTCTTTGGCGCGGCCTGCTTCCAGTGACAGAAAAACTTGCCCCTGTTCGCGTTCCCATATCCGAACATCCGGGCCGGGGTCGCGGAAGGGTAAGACGGTTTGGCAAAAAACCGTGTGCTGGAACAGGATGTCATCGGGCAACGTGGCCGCAATCTTCACGCTGCTTTCGATCATGCGGCGCTTGATGACGGACAACGTGGGGCGGCCTTCCTGTTTGGCTTTTTCCCGCTGCTCTTCGGCGCGGGCTTCCAGATTTTTCAAGGTCTCCTCAAGCGTGCTCATATCGGCCTTTCCTTCCCCTGTCGGGTTTGTTAGTCTGGCCGGACGGTACAGGCGGGGACGCCGATGACCGTCCGAAGTGATGCTTACGCATCGAAGTGATGAAAGGCAAAGGCGCAACTCTTGTCGGGGCAGCGCCTTTGTCGTTTCTGGTTGTTGTCTCCGACTTTAGCCGTTTTTATCGTCCGCGAAACAGTTTTTTCCAGAAACTGGCGGGCGCCTCGGTCACACCACATGCAAATGCTTCTCGCCATGGTAGGTGTGCAGCACCATAGCGCGGCCGACGCGATTCAAATCCGCCAAGGCTTCGCTCAATAAGGCCCGGTTGACGGGCGTCGCGCGCTTGGCGCGGGGGCCGCTGTCACCCAAGGCACACGCCCGAAAATAGGCGGCGGCGCTTAATCCGGCATTCTGGGCGCGTTCCGTAATGGCGGCGCTCTCCTCTGGCGTCATGCGCACCATGGCCGTTTTCGTCCGCTGCCGCTGGTTGCTGCCGTGCGCTTTCTTTTTCCTATCGCCCGCTTTGCTTTCTGTCATGGCAACGCCTCCGGTGAAGTCTCCGCAGAACGCGGGGGGCGGTCTTTGGCGGCGCGAATGCGCCGTGAGGGGATGCAACGGGGGGAACCCCCTTGCCAAGTGGAGCCGTCC
>RXIW01000118.1 GCA_003989065.1 Candidatus Competibacteraceae bacterium | reverse complement strand
GCCTTCCACCGCCTTGACCCCCAAACCCAGCGACCGGCTGATATCGGCCACCGTGCTGTGGATCAGCCGCTTCAAGAGGTCCTGTTCGAACGCCGTGGTGTGCGGACGGTTGGATGGGCTACCCGCACATCGGGCAAGTCTCAAGGGTACAGCCAGGGTCATTGGCATCGTCAACGGTCCATCCGCAGGAATACCCGGTCAACTGCTCACTCTTCGGCGTCCAGTGCCATACCCCTACATCTTGGGGTCACCACGGGAAGTCTCATTGAGCCCGTTTTGATTGATAAAAAATTAATTTTTGTTTAGCTGCGGCTGTGTATGACTCATAATTGATAAAATTATAATAAGTTGCGTTATTTAATAGTAGTTATACAATTGAAATATGAAAAACCAAGAAGCAACAGCGATCTTCGAATCCTTGTCATCGGGGGTGCGATTGGATATTTACCGGCTTTTAGTCAAAAAAGGTGCCGAAGGGTTGGTAGCGGGTGAGATTGCCACCGCGCTCGATCTGCCGCCGACCAATCTGTCGTTTCACTTTCGCGCCATGACGCAGACTGGTTTGTTGACCGTCGAACAGGAAGGGCGCTTCCAACGCTACCGGGCCAATATTCCTCTGATGCTGGATCTGATCGCGTATCTGACGGAGGAGTGCTGTGCCGGTCATCCGGAAGCCTGTGCCGAACTGCGGGCAGCCTCGTCCTGCTCTGATGCGCTGTTGCCACCACTGTCGGTTGCCCAATGTCAGGATCGGCGATAACCGTTTTTTGCACGCTGGACATTCGCGCCAGCAACTGAATTCACAGGGCTGTGTGTTATCGACATGCGAAAGTTATTTTAATACTAGATGAATATTTCAAATGAAACTCATGTTCAGATACATTGCGACTTCTCACTCCAACGGTGGAGAGTGAAGCCATGACAGCGCTCACCATCAAATGGTCACGCCGGAATCCGTGGGGTTTCCTGGGTGTTTCCGCCGTGCTGTGGTGGAGTCTTTATCAATTGCTGGCTCCGGCTGCCGAAGCGCTGGTAGCGGCGTTACCGGTCACGTCTGAAAGCGCGTTGAGCCATGCGTTGCAATTCTTCTTCTACGACACACCCAAGGTATTGCTGCTGCTGACCGGTGTCGTGTTCGCAATGGGCATGGTCAACAGTTACTTCACGCCGGAACGCACGCGCGCCCTGCTGGCGGGGCGGCACGAAGGGGTCGCCAACGTCCTGGCGGCCAGTCTGGGGGTGGTCACGCCATTTTGTTCCTGCTCGGCGGTACCTCTGTTTATCGGATTCGTCCAGGCAGGTGTCCCTCTGGGCGTGACCTTTTCCTTTCTGATCGCCGCGCCGATGGTCAACGAAGTGGCGCTGACGCTGTTGTTGGGCCTGTTCGGCTGGAAAATCGCGGTGCTGTATCTCGGTTTGGGCTTGACGGTGGCCATCGCCGCCGGTTGGCTGATTGGCCGGTTGCGGATGGAATCTCATTTGGAAGACTGGGTGCGCGACTTACCTAAAGCCTCGGCCGAGTTCGCGGCGGAAGCCCTGACGCTGGGCGATCGTATCGAGCTGGGCCTACAAGGCGTGCGCGAGATCGTGGGCAAGGTATGGCCCTATATCATCGTTGGCATCGCGGTGGGAGCAGGGATTCATGGCTATGTGCCACAGGAGGCGATGGCGTCGCTGATGGGTAGGGACGCCTGGTGGGCGGTACCGCTGGCGGTCGTCATCGGCGTTCCTCTGTACACCAATGCGGCCGGCGTCATTCCCATCGTTCAGGCACTACTGGCCAAGGGCGCAGCGCTCGGCACGGTGCTGGCGTTCATGATGAGCGTCATCGCGCTCTCGCTCCCAGAAATGATCATCCTGCGCAAGGTGCTCAAGCTCCGGTTGATTGCCACCTTCGCCGGCATCGTAGCCGTCGGCATCTTGCTGGTCGGCTATGTGTTCAACGCCGTTTTGTAACGGCTGCAATCAGATTTCTCCAAGAGGAATAGATTATGAAAGACATCAAAGTATTAGGAACGGGCTGCGCCAATTGCAAAAACACGGTCGCTCTGATCGAACAGGTCGCCCAAGCCAAAGGTGTGGCGGTCACCGTGCACAAGGTGGAAGACCCGCGCGATATCGCCAGCTACGGTGTGCTGCGAACGCCCGGCGTGGTCATTGATGGTCAGGTTGTCCATGCCGGTGGCGTGCCCAGTCGCGAGAAAGTCGAGCAGTGGTTCGTCGCCTAGAGCGGCCCCGGCGCTTCAGCCGACCGCTGTTCGCGTAGTCGATTGTGCTCGGTCGTCGTTTTCTATCCATGTCGAAGGAGGGTCTATGAAACGATTCCATGTTCACCTGCATGTGGACGATCTGGAGGCCAGCATGGCTTTCTATTCACGGCTGTTCGCCGCCGAACCGACACGGGTCGAAGCCGACTACGCCAAGTGGATGCTGGACGATCCCCGAATTAATTTCGCGATCTCTACGCGGGGCCACAAGCCCGGCTTGGATCACCTGGGTTTCCAGACGGACAGCGCTGAAGAACTGGTGGCCATGAAAGCAGCGGCGCAAGGAGCGGAAATGGCCTTGCTCGATGAAGGTACCACCACCTGCTGTTATGCCAAAAGCGAAAAGCACTGGATCATCGACCCATCTGGGGTGCCTTGGGAGCATTTTCGCACCCTTGGAAACATTCCCGTCTTTAACGAACGGGAGGCGCTTGAAGGAAATGTCTGCTGCACGCCGCCTTCCGGCGTTGCTTGTGGCGAGTCCAATGCCAAATCCGGGTGTTGCTGAAGACTCACCATGAATGAGAAGACTTACAACATTCTCTTTGTTTGTACGGGTAACTCCGCTCGTTCCATCATGGCCGAAGGGTTAATGAACGTCATGGGCGGCGGACGTTTCCGCGCTTTCTCGGCAGGAAGCGCGCCCGTGGGAGAAATCCATCTCCAAACCTTAAAGCTATTGCGTGGCCTGAACATTCCCACGGATGGATTGCGCAGCAAGGGTTGGAACGAATTTGCGGCGCCTGGAGCCCCTGATTTGGATTTCGTCTTCACGCTTTGCGATCAGGCGGCCGGCGAAGT
>RXIW01000117.1 GCA_003989065.1 Candidatus Competibacteraceae bacterium | reverse complement strand
AAGCGGTGTGCCGGAAAAGCATCCGCGCCCGGTGGATAAGATTGGCGAATTTCCGGCCTGAAACCCGGTCCAAAAGCAACTTAACTTGACATAAGTGACTTGCCTGCCTATAGTTCCGCCTCTTTGCAGACCCGGATATCTCGACCAGCGCAGGCCCGCTGCCGGGTGGATCGAATTTCCAAGCTCTAGGAGTCAGGGGCAATGGCCACAATCAATCAGTTGGTGCGCAAGCCGCGCACCAGCAAACAAGCCAAGAGCAACGTGCCGGCGCTCGACAGTTGTCCGCAGAAGCGCGGCGTGTGCACCCGCGTCTACACCACGACGCCTAAGAAACCTAATTCCGCGCTCCGCAAGGTGGCGCGCGTGCGCCTGACCAATGGCATGGAAGTGACCAGCTATATCGGTGGCGAGGGTCACAACCTGCAGGAGCACTCGGTGGTGTTGATCCGCGGCGGCCGCGTCAAGGACTTGCCAGGCGTCCGCTATCATATCGTGCGCGGCAGCCTGGACACCTCCGGCGTCTCCAAGCGGCGGCAGGGCCGTTCCAAATACGGCGCCAAGCGGCCCAAATCCTGAGTTTCGCGTTAGCACAAGGTTGAAGCGGGTATGCCGAGAAGAAGAGAAGTTCCCAAACGCGTCATTCTCCCCGATCCCAAGCACGGGAGCGAGATGCTGGCCAAGTTCGTCAACATGGTCATGGAGTGCGGCAAGAAGTCCACGGCGGAAAGAATCGTCTATGGTGCGCTCGACGCTATCACCGAGAAGGGTAAGGACGATCCCATGGGCTTGCTGGAGCAGGCACTGGAAAACGTCCGCCCCATGGTCGAGGTGAAATCGCGTCGTGTGGGCGGCGCCACCTACCAGGTGCCGATTGAAGTGCGTTCGACGCGCCGGAATACTCTGGCGATGCGCTGGATCATCGATGCCTCTCGCAAGCGCAGCGAGAAATCGATGGCCCGTCGCTTGGCCGGTGAATTGCTGGATGCCGCCGAAAGTCGCGGTTCCGCGGTCAAGAAGCGGGAAGATGTGCATCGCATGGCGGAAGCCAACCGAGCTTTCGCCCATTATCGCTGGTAAGTTTCGAGGACTGAGCCGTGTCGCGCAAAACCCCCATCGAGCACTACCGTAATCTCGGCATCATGGCCCATATCGATGCCGGAAAGACCACTGTGACCGAACGCATCCTGTTTTACACGGGCGTCTCCCACAAGCTGGGCGAAGTGCACGACGGCGCCGCCACCATGGACTGGATGGTGCAGGAACAGGAACGCGGGATCACCATCACCTCCGCGGCCACCACCTGCTTCTGGAGCGGCATGGCCGGCCAGTTCGACGGACACCGCATCAACATCATCGACACCCCCGGCCACGTCGATTTCACCATCGAAGTCGAGCGTTCGCTGCGGGTGCTGGATGGCGCCTGCGCGGTATTCTGCGCGGTGGGCGGGGTCGAGCCGCAGTCGGAGACGGTCTGGCGGCAAGCCAACAAATATGGCGTGCCGCGCCTGGCGTTCGTCAACAAGATGGATCGCGCCGGGGCCGATTTCCTACGGGTGGTGCAACAGATTCAAAGCCGTCTGGGCGCCAATCCGGTGCCTGTGCAGCTGCCCATCGGGGCCGAGGACAAGTTCAAGGGCATCATCGACCTGGTCAAGATGCAGGCGATCAACTGGGATGAAGACAGCCTCGGCATGAAGTTCGAGTATGGCCCCATCCCGGCCGACATGCAGGCCGACTGCGAATCCTGGCGTGAGAAGCTGGTCGAAGCCGCTGCCGAAGCCTCCGACGAATTGATGGAGAAGTACCTGGAAGGCCATTCGCTCAGCGAAGACGAGATCTGCGCGGGTCTGCGTGCGCGCACCCTGAAAGGGGAGATCGTGCCAGCGCTGTGCGGGTCCGCTTTCAAGAACAAGGGCGTGCAGGCGATGCTGGACGCGGTCATCCGTTACCTGCCGTCGCCGGTGGATAGACCGTCGGTCAAGGGTATCCTGGACGACGCGGCCGAAAGCGAAGGCGAGCGCCATGCTACCGACAATGAACCGTTCTCCGCGCTGGCGTTCAAGATCGCTACCGATCCGTTCGTCGGCACCCTGACCTTCATTCGCTGCTATTCCGGTATCCTCAGCTCCGGCGATTCGGTCTACAACCCGGTCAAGAGCCGGCGCGAGCGCATCGGCCGTCTGGTGCAGATGCACGCCAACAGCCGCGAGGAAATCAAGGAAGTGCTGGCCGGCGACATCGCGGCCTGCGTCGGTCTGAAGGATGTCACCACCGGTGACACCCTATGCGACGGCGATCACATCATCACGCTGGAGCGGATGGAATTCCCCGAGCCGGTGATCTCCATCGCGGTCGAACCCAAGACCAAGGCCGACCAGGAAAAGATGGGCATCGCCCTGGCCAAGCTGGCGCACGAAGATCCTTCCTTCCGGGTTCATACCGATCAGGAGTCGGGTCAGACCATCATTTCGGGTATGGGCGAGCTGCATCTGGAAATCATCGTCGACCGCCTCAAGCGCGAATTCAAGGTCGAAGCCAATGTCGGCAAGCCGCGCGTGGCCTACCGCGAAACCATCCGCAAGTCGGTGGAGCAGGAAGGCAAGTTCGTGCGTCAGTCCGGCGGACGCGGCCAATACGGCCATGTCTGGCTGCGGCTGGAACCGCAGGGGCCGGGCGCGGGCTACGAATTCGTCAACGCCATCGTTGGCGGCGTGGTCCCCAAGGAATACGTGCCGGCCGTGGACAAGGGCATTCAGGAACAGATGGAGAAGGGTGTACTGGCTGGCTATCCCGTGGTGGATGTCAAGGTCACCATCTTCGACGGCTCCTACCACGAAGTCGACTCCAGCGAAATGGCGTTCAAGATCGCCGGCTCGATGGGGTTCAAGGAAGGCGCGATCAAGGCCGGTGCCGTGTTGCTGGAGCCCATCATGAAGGTCGAAGTGGTCACCCCAGAAGACTACATGGGTGACGTCATGGGCGACCTCAACCGGCGGCGCGGTATCTTGCAAGGCATGGACGATTCCCCCTCGGGCAAGGTCATTCGCGCTGAGGTGCCGCTGGCCGAAATGTTCGGCTATGCCACCGACTTGCGCTCGGCCACTCAGGGTCGCGCGACCTATTCCATGGAATTCGCCAAATACAACGAAGCCCCCGCTGCGATCGCGGAGGCGGTCATCAAGAAAACGACCTGAAGCGCGTGCCGAAGGTTTTGAATCGGATGGAGTAAGTAACGGTGTCCAAAGAAAAGTTTGAGCGCAGCAAGCCGCATGTCAACGTGGGGACGATCGGGCATGTAGACCATGGCAAGACC
>RXIW01000116.1 GCA_003989065.1 Candidatus Competibacteraceae bacterium | reverse complement strand
CCGAGGCAGGTTGCGCGACGCACGGCAGAAGATGCGGGAGCGCCAGCACGCCAAGGGCAATGTGAGCCTGACCGTTTGGGTGCCTGCTGACGCTCGCGCCAAGGCGCAATCGCTGGCACGCCAAGGGCGGATGTCCATCGGCGAAGTGGTCGGCCTAGCGCTATGCCGGTTGCCTGCCGCTCAAGCGCCAGGGTCCGCGCCAGTGGTTGATTGGGATTAAATGATGGAGTGGCTAAAAGTGATCAATGTGCATGAAATTTCAAAGAGTTGTGACGTGTATTGCGACTTTGCCGACTGCATACCGGCACTGAAAGCGCTGTTGGGTCCGCAGTTCCATGCTGAGCAAGCCGATGACGGCACCTGGCGGGCGAACCTTCAGACTGCGCAAGCTTGGGCGATCAGTTTCCCGGAAGAGTGCGGTGTACTGGAGGCAGTAAACGCAGCTTGACCAGACGCCCTGCCTGAAACTGCAGGCAGAGCGTCCACAGGGATGGGCACCGGACGCCCAAACAAAAAAAGCCCTGGCTTTTGTCGAGCCAAGGCTTTGAAATCCAACACTTTAGAGTAAATATATTATGAATGCAGACGGTCGGAAAGTCAACCCCGGCGAGATTGAATCCGCTATTCGCACCCTGCACCCTGACGGGGCGACCTTTGAAATCCGAATCCCCAAGGTAAAAAATGGCCCGCCCTGCCGGGGATACTTCGACGATCCGGCCCTGGCGGCAGACTTCGCCGCGTCCGTGAGCGGAAAAGCGGAAGGGGTCTATATCACGCTGAACCCGGTCAGCCCTGATCTTCTAGCCAGGGCAAACAACCGGTTAAACACCGGAAAGACCTCAACAAGCGATAATGAGATTACCCGGCGCTGCTGGCTGCCCATCGACATCGATCCTGAGCGACAGACCGGCATTTCATCAAACGACGCCGAGCACGGATCAGCGCTGGAACTCGCCAACAGCATCCGTGCATGGTTGCATTCCGAAGGGTGGCCGGACCCCATACTTGCCGATTCCGGCAACGGCGCGCACCTGCTCTATCGGATCGACTTGCCCAATGACCCGGACAGCACCGCCCTGGTCAAAGGCATCCTTGAAGCGCTGGCGCACCGATTCAGCAACGACGCCTGCAAGGTGGATACCGCCGTCTACAACGCCAGCCGAATCTGGAAGCTCTACGGCACGCTAGCCGCCAAGGGCGATGAAACCCCCACGCGGCCCCACCGGCTGGCTAGGATCATCACCACGCCGCCTGAGACCGCCATAGTGCCCACCGATAAGCTAGGCGAGCTATCCGCCAGCCTTCCAGCGCCAGCGGCTCAGAAGCCTTCTGAAGTGCCCACGCGGCCTACTGCGCCATCGCGCCCGGATAACTTCTTTGGCCGGGTGAATCAAGCGGCTATCGAGCGCCCGGATGCCTGGGTTCCCCCGATCTTCCCCGACGCGACGCCCTACCACGGCGGCTATCGTATTTCGTCCGAATCGCTAGGACGCGGCTTGGAGGAAGACCTGTCGATCACGCCAGAGGGGATCAAGGATTTTGGCGTTCATGACATGGGCGACCCGCAAAGAGGAAGCCGTACCGCTATCGATCTGATGATCGAACACGGCGGCTGCGCCGGTGCTCAAGCGGCCGCGTTCAAGCTTTGCGAGCTGCTTGGAATGCCCCCTGAAAGCTTCGGATGGCATTGCGCCGCTATTGCGCCGCCCCCAACGGCGCAATTGGAAAACGGCGATCTGACGCCGCCACCGTGGCAACCGCTCAACCCTTTTGAGATGGCCGGGGCGAAGCTGCATCCCAAGTGCATCGTTGAGGGCTACCTGTACGCGGACCTTGCGGCGACGATTGCCGAAGGCGGCACCGGGAAAACGACGGTCATGCTGTATGAGGCGATCCATATTGCGCTGGGGTGGCCGATATGGGGCAACCGGATCGTTCATCCAGGGCGAACCCTGTACGTCACGGCGGAAGATGGCAAGGACATCCTGTCTGCCCGGTTGAACAAGCTGATGGAAGCCTTGGCGCTGACCGACGAACAACGCCAAACCGTAGCGGACAGCATCATGGTTTGGGACGTGTCCGGGTCTATGGTCAAGCTAGCGGAACTGGATGCACGCGGCAATCTGAAGCTGACCGCCTTGGCGGATCAGATCGTCACCGCCTACCACGATACCGGCTTGGTGCAAGTGATCTTCGACCCGCAGGTATCGTTCGGACCGGGTGAGCGGATCGTCAACGATGGGGAGCAAGCCATCGTCACCGCCTGCCGCCGCATCGTGCGCGGATTAGCGTGCGCGGTTCGACTGATCCACCATTCTGGCCAATCCAATGCGCGGGGTGGTGTGACGGATCAGTATGCCGGTCGGGGTGGTACGGCGCTGCCGGATGGCTGCCGGATGGTCACGGTCCTGGCAAACGCCAGACGGGTCATGACCACGCCGCCCACTGGCTTCGATCTGTCTGGCCAGGACTCTGGATTCCTGCTGTCGCGTCCCAAGCTGAGTTACTGCCCACCGCAACCGAATATCTGGATTCGCCGCCGTGGCTGGACCTATACCTATTTCGTTGAGCAACCCCGTGACCCGGAAGCCGTCCGCGAGAACGATGCCGACAAGGTTGCCAATTTCCTGGCGGATGAGCTGACCCGTGGACGGAAGTACACGGCCCGGTCACTGGAAGCGGTATGCAGTCTCAAGCTACCTCGCGCACGCCTGCGCGCTGCCCTGGCCATGCTCGAAGTCACAGGGCGCGTTGAGGAACGGGATTTACCCGCTGGTGAGCGGAAAGGGGTCAAAAAAACCTTCCTCTATTGCGCCGCCACCTTTGGCGCAATAGACCCCGAAAAATCGACCGATCAACCGGCCAGTTCCCCTTTTGCGCCGCCCATTTCAATTGCGCCGCCCTATAGAGATGGAGAGAACGGCGCAATTGACCGCCGTCCCTCCCCTCCCCCTTCTCTCAATTGCGCCGAAATCGATGGCGCAATAGCGGCGCAATGGCGCAATAGAGCCAGTAAAGGAGAAACTGGCCAGAAAAACGTTCCTGCCGCCGCGGCGGCTAGGGGTGAAAACGCGCTTGTCGATGCCACAGCAAACGAATCTGAGATCGATTGGGACTGACTGAGGAGCCAAAATGAAAGACGAAGACAACCCTACGCTTGAATGGATTCTCGAGATGACCAAGCCGCAAAAGTATATCCCGCTCAACCAACTATCGTCCCGGAGCATATCCGCTGAGGCTGAAGCGAAGCGCGATGCTGCCGAGCTACAAGCTGCCCGCCAGCGGATCAGGGAGCACAAGGCCAACTTTTTCGACCTGGTGCTGATTGAGCCGCGCCTCGCCGCCGTAGCGGCTGCCGCCGTTCGCTACGCGGAAGAATCGAAGCAGCGCAGCAGCGCTTGTGCAAATCGTCGCTGGGGCGGAGCGGCCCCATGGGAAGGCCAAGGGCTGAAGCAATGGATGCGAACCCTAGTCGGCTGGGAATCCCGCGATAAGGACTTGCACAGCGAGTATGCCTATGACCTTGCGCGGGTATACATCTACGAAGATCTGCTGCCGGACTGTCGCAATTGCAGTTGCATGGATTTCGCTGAGTTCTGGCCCTGACCTAGCCCTAGCCGTGTTCGGCACCATGTTCGCCAGAGTGCCGCAGAATGCCGCAATGCGTCGTGGCGGTCTTGGCGTGCGCGTGGTGGTTTCCACACGCCATTCCTGACGGCCCATCGCCGAGCCAAACTTTCCGGTAAATCCTTCCCTTTATGCTAGGCGGAATCTCTCCCTCCTGTGGGCTCCCACGG
>RXIW01000115.1 GCA_003989065.1 Candidatus Competibacteraceae bacterium | reverse complement strand
GACATGCAGGCGTATATGGACTATTTCGCCGGCAAGCTGGTGGATCAGGATTACGACGAGCAGGAACTGGCAATGGCCCTGGCTGGGCTGCCGTCGGTAAGCGAGGTCTGAGCAAAACAGTCGCAGCGTCGGCCCAACAGGTTCGGGCAACGCTGCGACTGTCCGTTATGAACCTATCGAAGGGCTTCGACAGGCTAAGTCCACCAAATAACGCTTAAAAAAGCCGACTCGTGAGACCCCTCCGCGCCGCGCCCATCATCATCAATAATAAGCCCAACAACAGCAGTCCCCATTGCCCCAATGTCGGGATGGCAGTTGTTGTCGTTGGCGTCCTCACGCATGTCGAATCGTTTGCCGTGCAACGGGTCGGCGGCGTCGTGCAGGCGCTACCCACATCATCGCAACCGTATGTGGGCGGGACTGTCGGGATGCAATCGGCCGTGCAATCGGCTGGCGGCTGGATCGCCTGATTGTAGAAAGTGGTCAACGTCAGCGGCGTGTTGACCGTGAAGGTCAACGTTACTACCGCGATGCCGTTGGCCGGTACACTGGCGACCTGGAAGCTGCACAGCGTGTTTTCCGTGCCCGGTGTGCAGTCGCTGTTCGCTACACCGCTGGCGCTGGCGAAGGTGAGTCCCGTCGGCACGATGTCGTCGATAGTGTAGTTGGTCACCGCCGCTGCGTTGGTGTTAGTGATCGTCAGCTTGTACGTCACCGTGGCGCCGGCTACGATCGGGTACACTGTCGTCGGGGCCAACGTCTTGACGGTGCTGATCGTACCCGCCGTCGGTGTGCTTACGCACAAGGGATCGTCTACCGTGCAACTGGTCGGCGGCGTTGTGCAGCTGCTACCCACTGCGCCGCAACCGTATGTGGACGGCACTGTCGGCGTGCAATCGGCCGTGCAACTCATTGATGGTTGGATCACCTGATTGACAACATCGGTCATTGTCAGCGTCGTGTTGGCCGTGAAGGTCAGCGTTATCACTATGCTGCCGTTGGCCGGCACACTGGCGATTTGGAAGGCACACAACGTGTCTTGCGTACTCGGTGTACAGGTGGTAGTGAGCGCCCCGCTGGTGCTGGCACTGACGAAGGTGAGTCCTTCCGGCACGATGTCGTAGATGGTGTAGCTGGTCACATTCTCATCGCTGACGTTGCTAATCGTCAGGGTGTACTGGACCGTGTCGCCGGCCATAATTGGACCCGTCGTGGTCGGGGCCAGCGCCATGACAGCGCTGATCGTGCGCGGCGCATTGCTGATTGTGCAAACAATCGCCTTACCTGCCGGATCCAGATCCGTGAAAGTAAAGCTAGCGCCACTGCCGCTCGCGATCACAGCGGTAGGACTGCTGCTTAGGGTATCGACGCATTGCCATTCTGGCGCATAACTGGCCAGGTCCGTGGCGTCAACACCGGTCTCGGCCATTGTGTACGTGCCGATCGTGGCGACCTGCGAACCGGTGGTCGCCGTATCCGTCCCGCCCGTCTCCGCCGTCCAGCTCGTGGGATAGGAACCCGGCGAAGTCATCGTGATCTTAAAATCGTCACTCGGATCAACGCGCGCGGTTACAGACTTTCTCAGTTCGATCGTTCCCGGGAGCGAGCAGGAGGCCAGATCGTTCATCGAGCGACCGTCGAAGTTGTCCAGCGCCGACGATTGCAACAGTGTGCCCGTGTTGACATCATAAGTGTTGACGATAATGTGAGTGTCATTCGAATTACTATTTCCATTCAGACCATTCAGATAAAACTTGCCATCGCCCGACATCGCAAAACCGTTTGGATAATAGATACCCGTGAACGTTGAAACCAGTTCCGCGTTCAACGTGGGCGTACCCGACACCGACGGAATGGGTCCTCTGACCCGATAGAGTACGCCGCTTATACTAGGATCGGATGCAGAAGGGGACATCTTAGTATCGCCCGCCAGATAAAGATTGCCCTGCGCGTCGAACGCATTGTCCCCGTTAGCAAGAGTTGCCCAGTTGTAACCACCAGGTGGCGCCGTAAAGATGACCCGTGCAACTTCACCTATGTAGGTACTGGTATTCGTGTCGAAGGCGAACACTCGGATCATGCCGGTGTTGCTGCCATCGTCAATCTCGTAGCTGGAAGTCGACATGAAGTAAATACCGTCACTGCGCAGGGAACCGGCTATCAGGTATGCCCCTGTCGTAATCGCGCTCGACGAGTAGGCCGTCGTGATCTGGGTCGGAGGATCGAAATTGTAAACCGTATGTTGATTTAAGGACGCGCCCATCCCGCCCACATTGGCCCCATAGAAGATGCCAGCCTCTGTCAAGCCGATGGCGTTGATGTAATTCGGGTCGCCCCATTGGGTGAATTGATCGAGCACGTTGAAATTGCCGACCGCCGCAAGTCCTAACTGGGTTCCGGTCGGATCGATCTTGTACAACACGCCACCGGAGCTCGCAAGCGCATAAACGTCGTTGGTACCGCAGGTAGCTGCAGTGGGTTCGGGAAATATGATCGTGCGGACGCCGTCGTGATTATTGTTGGTGTCGGAATCCCCTCCCGCACCAGCCGTAAGCGTGACATTGTTGTCGACACCCAGTGATGGCGTCACTGTTGTTGCCGTGCCATTGATAATGATGCGGCACAGAGAACCCGTGACATCCAACGCATTGCTCACGGTTGCCGTCACCATGTTGCCATTGACAGCTGCGGTCGCACAGGAACTGGGATTCCAATTTTGGTCGAGAATGTACGGAACCGAGACGTTACTGATAGATGAAGACGGCACATCATCCGCTATCGTCGCACCGGCAGCTGAGGTACCAGTACCACCGGTATTGCCGATCACCAGCATGTACTGCACCGTAGAATTTTGCTGGAACGACTCGACGCGGTAGCCGGTAGTATTGCGTGTAACGCTACGCTGCGAAAATGGAGTCGTCGCGTTGGGTTGACTGCCGGTGCCGTCTTTACGCTCGTACTTGTCGACATAGGGATTGGCAGTCTGTGCCCAAACCGCTTGTCCGCTAAACAGGGTCAATGGGACAACAATCAGCGCGGCATGGATCAACCACCGCAGCCGATTAAGAATTTCAACATGGCCTGCCGTTTCGGTTCGCGTGCTCATGAATATTCCTTTGCATATGTCGTGTGGTTAGTGTCATGACTATGCTGCTAACTGGCAGATTGGTGGCCTGGCAACCGCACAGCGTGTTTTGCGTGCCCGATGTGCAAGCACTGCTCACCCGGATGGTGCTTGCGAAGGTCAACCCCGTCGGTACGATGCCGTCGAGTGTGCAGTCGATTACCGCTACTGCGTTGATGTTGGTGATACGTCGGGTGTACTGAGTCGTTGGGATCACGTGAGACACGGCCTAGCGTTGCTATAACAGAGCCGATGTAGGACCGTTCATGGGTTGCCATGCGGTCAGGGTTTTGGGTTCGGTTTTGTGAATTCGCCGCACTGCTGATTCTTTGCGGGGTGCCGTGAAAATATTCAGCGTCTTAATGTAACAATAAAAAATTATGTATATCAATATTGATAATATATGCATTTAATAGACATAAAAAATCAATATTGTGTTTGTTTATTTCCATATATGTAAATCAAAACAGCGGTTGGCTGACGAATGTGCAGCCTACATTGGACTGACTCGTGGGATTCGGAATTACGACGAGCAGGAACTGGCAATGGCCCTGGCTGGGCTACCGTCGGTAAGCGAGGTCTGAAGAAATAGCGGCGTGGAGCCCCTCTCCCATTGCAGGATGAGGGGTACAAAAAGCTGGCTCAAGCCAAGCGCTTGAGCCAGAACCCCATTGGTTT
>RXIW01000114.1 GCA_003989065.1 Candidatus Competibacteraceae bacterium | reverse complement strand
CGGGCGTTCGTTGGCCAGGGCCGCCAGCAGTGCCGCCCGGTTCGCTTTCAACCACTGACGCTGTGCAGCAGTCAGGCGGTCGATCGGCCGGATCATCAGGCCGCCAGCAGCGGATAGCGCCACCTCAAATCCGGCCGCCCGCATCTTGTCCAGGGCGGGGAGCATCAGATTTCCCCCCAGCCGCTACCGCTCGGCGCGATAGCTGGCGACGTGCCAACGGCTGGCGTTTCGGCATCCCGGCGCAGTATCCAGGTCGGTGAACCATGGCGCAGCGTGCCGCGGGTCAGGTGCAGGCCATCGTGGCGACGGTCAACGTTGCGCTCAATCCAGCGGCCCAGGATGCGGCGGTTGACCATGCCGCGGTCGCCGGCTATTTCTTCAATGGCATCATGGAGCTGTGCAATCGCGTCTGCTGTATCGGCATCCGGTCCGTAGCCGGTCGGGGTGGCGCGGTCGATCAGGCGCGCGGTGGTGATCGGTTCGCCTACACCAATCACCGCGTTCCAGGCGTTCAGCATCGCGGCCAGCTTGGCGGTTTCGGGGTCCACTTCAAGCGCGCGCTCGGTCGCCTTGCACGGATCATCAAACCGCGCGTCCCAGGTGGCTACCCAGCACACGGTTTGCCGGACCATGCGATCCCAGCTTTCAAAGCTGGCCATGTTGCCGGGGCCATGCAGCGGCCGGCCCGCGGTGATCCAGGCGCGGATCAGCGTCAACGCAGCGGCTACCAGTTCGTAGCGTTGCGTAATCGCCATGGACAACGGGCAAAAATCGAACTCCCGCATGTACGGTTTTTCCGAACAGGCATCAATCCGGGCCACCAGCACGCGCCGCCAGGTATCGCCAACCAGGCGCAGGTTATTGCCCGTGACGATGAACAGCGCGCGATTGGGTAGCCGGGCATCGGTCGAGGTGCCCAGGATGCGATCCAAAAAATCCGGTGCAGTAAGAAACGCATCCAGGGCGGCCGCGCCCAGCGGTTCGCGCATGTTGTCCCACAACATCACGCGGTGCCCTTGGCGCAGTCCAGCGAACAACCGCTTACGGATTTCCTCATCCTGATTAGCGGCCGGCGGCATAACCGCGGGCGCGTGCCCTTCCAGAATTGCGGCAATGGTTTGCGCCAGCAGCGTTTTACCGGTGCCAGCGGCGGGCGCATCAAAGCCGAATCCGGGCGCGGTCGGCAGTGTTGGCCGCACGGCGGCGGTCAGCATCGCGGCCAGAACGACGGCGCGGTCAACCGAACCCAGCAGCGGAAAGCGGTGCACAGGCCGCCACAGCGTAGCCAGCGCAGCGGCCGCCGCTGCTGGCGTCGGCGCCTTGGGAATGTGCGGCAAGGTCGGCGTATCGGCCATCAACAGCACACGGGCGGGCGCGTCATAACCCGCTTCCGCCAGAATCGAACCATCCGGGCGCAGGGTCGGCGCAGTGACTACAGCATCCAGCCGGGCTAAATCGCGGTCGCCATCCTTGGCCAGGATGCGCACGGCAGCCCATTGCGGTGCGTCGGCTACCTCTTCAGTGGGCGGGTCTTCCGGCTTTGTGCTCGGTACCAGCGTGAAATATTCAATCACGCGGTCGAGGTGATCATGCAGCCAATCGCGCGTAATAGGCGTCACGCGGGCATCGTCGGTTACCCGTGCCAGCACAGCGCCGGGGCCAAAGTCGTACAGGTCGCCACGGGTGCGCAGCAGGTCCAGGGTTTGATCAACGATGCGGGCGCGTTGGCCACGGCCCAGGGCGATGCGTGCCGATGGTCGGATCAGGTAGAAACGGCGGCCGCCATGCGCATGAGAGTAAATATGTGGGCGGGAACCGCCGCGCAGATTTGCCCAGGCGATGCGCGCATCAGCGCCATAATCCGGTTCCAGCGGGTCGGCAAAGCGTTGCCCGTGCCATTTGGCCGGATGGTCGAGCAGGTCGCCTACACGCGGGTGTGTGCCGTCGGCGGCGGTCAATACGAAGTCACCGGTCAGCTCAAACCGCGTGCTGGCACGCAGCAGCGCCAGCTTGACCGCGTCTTCGTCGATGCCATGTGCCGCTGCAATGGCGGGCGCCGTGGCGTCGATCCAGGCGGTACGCGCCGCCGATAGATCAGGCTGTGCCGCACTATGCGCAGCTCGGCGGGCATCCATCGCGCGCTTGTGCACATCGCCATCGGCGGCGGCGATCAGTTCGCGCAGGTCACACCAGGCGCGGGCGTCGTCCAGACCTTCGACAAACGGCGGTGGAACGACCCGGGTAAGCGGCGGAACAACGACGGGTGCAGCCGCAAAATCCAATCGCTCAGGTTGCCAGACCGTTGAATCAACGGCGGTCCGTTCCAGCGCTTGACCGGCTTTGCCGATGGCAATCCGCCCATGCCCGGCCGCCCACAGTAGCGCCGTCAACGCTTTACCCGCTGCTGGGATCAGCGCCGCATCCAGCACCGGGATATACAGCCGTTGGCC
Organism: Candidatus Competibacteraceae bacterium; assembly: GCA_003989065.1. GTDB lineage: Bacteria > Pseudomonadota > Gammaproteobacteria > Competibacterales > Competibacteraceae > RXIW01. The sequence goes on along the minus strand of RXIW01000114.1, from coordinate 1,652 downwards.
GGTCAGTGCGCCCGGTTCGTGGTTTTGGGTGATGCCACTGGATGCGCTGGCACGCCAGAGACACGGCGCGCTTTCCAGACACGGCGCCAGCCCACGCAACAGCGCGATCAGCTCACCAGGCGCGGCGGTTTCACCGTTGACCGGATCATGGTCGAGCATGAGCACGCCGGGCGCGCGCGGGAATCCGAAAAAACGCCGGGTGCGGGTGATCGCGTCGGGATGCTCAGCAGCGCGCGCTTCGGATACAACGCGGGCGTCAGGGTGCCCGGTTGCCACGCCATAGGCCAGCGCAGCAGCAGGCGGTAGCGCCTCCAGGTAGTCGGCAAATGCGCCCAGGGACGGCACACGGGCGGTTTTCGCTGTACCGTCGGTCAGTTGCGCGCTGCTGGACTTTTGGATGCTGCCATCCGGCAGTAGCTCAAAGCGTTTCGTCAGCGTTGACGGGCGGCGGGCGTCGAAGCGGGTAAACAGTAAATCAGCCATGGGCCACCTCCCAAATGTGGTGGGTATGGTGGCTTTGGTGGGTTTGGTTTAGACCGATCGCGATGTCGGTAGCGCGTGCAGCAGTGCGTAGGTCAGCCATGGGCCACCTCCCAAATGTGGTGGGTATGGTGGCTTTGGTGGGTTTGGTTTAGACCGATCGCGATGTCGGTAGCGCGTGCAGCAGTGCGTAGGTCAGCCATGGGCCACCTCCCAAATGTGGTGGGTATGGTGGCTTTGGTGGGTTTGGTTTAGACGGATTTTGATGTTCATCACCCAGCACCACGACCGCCAAATGTGGTGGGTATGGTGGCTTTGGTGGGTTTGGTTTAGACGGATTTTGATGTTGTCCATGTGTGCGCCCCTCAAATGCCGGTGCTGGCGATGCGGTCTACCAGGGCGCGAATGTCTTCCACACGCCAGACTGTGCAGCGCCGGGCAATTTTGATGGGCGCAGGGAACCGGCCGGAACGGCAGCCGTTCCACCAGTACGAGGCGCAAACAGGAATAATCGGGGGAATCGGGGGATTGGCGGTCGGGTCGCCAATGATCTGCGAGAGCCGAAGGAAACCGGTTTCGGGGAGTGCTGCCATGGTGTGAAGCCTCTGGATTGAGGCGACACAACACCAGGTGCGTGCGCTTGCGTGCTAGAGCTTGTGTACGCAGCCGCAAAATGCGTAAACTGAAAACGCTCGTTTCCGCATCACACCCGTCGTTTGCGTCGCCGGGTTCAAAATCAGCCGGGTTAGAGTTGGCGCTCTTGCCCGGCTTTATCGTGCCTGCTGAAAAACCATAGCAGGCACATGTAACGATACCGGCCTTTACCTGTGCACGCAACTGTACGTTGTATGCGTGCCGCTTTCAGACCGCAATATCTTGTGCCTGCACAAAAAACCGCAAATTGGCGGCCGTTGCTCACACCAGCCGGCCGTTCAGCACGCACGGCTGATAGTCGCGCACACCGTCGCGATAGACCGCGACGTAGCCGGCGTGGCGGCTGGACTGCATCGCGTCGAGTGCATCGCTGAAAAGCCGCGCAGCTTTGCGGGTATCGCCCGTAACTGACCAAGCTCCAACAAGACGGGCCGCGCCGCGGGTCCGCTGCCATCGCTGGATGATGATGCGCTGGCTCATGACGCCCACTCGTTCCAGCCGGATTGAACGTCGCCAGC
>RXIW01000113.1 GCA_003989065.1 Candidatus Competibacteraceae bacterium | reverse complement strand
CGGCGTAAACAGCCGATAGCTGTTGCGACCCTCATCCTTGGCGTCCGCCAGGGCCAGTGCAGCGCTGCGCAGCAGGGTATCGGCATCCTGGCCATCCTCGGGATAAATACTCACGCCGATGCTCAGGGTCAACACCAGCACTTCATCGTTATCGAGGCGATAAGGCTGGGACACCGCCTGCGCCAGGCGCTCGGCAGTCACCGCCGCCTGATGACTGCGCTCCAGCAGTGGCAGCAACACCACGAACTCATCGCCACCATAACGACTGACTGTCTCATCAGGGCACAGGGCCTGGCACAGCCGCTGCGCCACCTCACGCAAAATACGATCACCATCCTGATAGCCGAGCGAGTCGTTAATGGTCTTGAAACGGTCCACATCGAGAAACAGCACCGCCACACGATGACCGGCATGGGCCGCCGCAGCCAGCGCCTGCACCAGACGATCGCGCAGCAGAGTGCGATTGGGCAGATCCGTCAACTCGTCGTGCTCGGACACATGGCGCAAGCGGGCCTCGGCAGCACGGCGCTCATCGGCCTCGCGACCGGCCATCGACCGGGCATCATCCAGCGCTGCGGTACTCTGCTGCAGGGCCTGGGTACGCGCCAGCAGATCACGCCGGTACCCCGTAATCAGACTCTTCATCCAGCGGGCATGCAGGGCTGAAAACAGCGCCGCTGCTGCCGCCGCCAGCAGCACAATCAGCACCGCCGTACTGACACGCCCGCGCAGGCTGCTCTGATTAACGGCGCGCTGCTGAGCCAGCGTGGTTTCCAGATCATCCAAATACAGGCCAGCGGCCACGGTCCAGTTCCATTGCGGCATATGGGCCACATAGGCCAGCTTGGACTGCGGCAATTGCCGCTGCACATCCTCGGGCCGAAACCACTCATACTCGAAAAAGCCGCCGCCCTCGCGGCCCAGGGTCATAATCTGCTCGATCAGCGCCTGCTCGCGCGGGTCCTGCAGCGTACGGTAGATGCGACCCTGCGCGTCTGGATTACCCGGCGAGACCAGCACGGTGCCATCGTCGGCAATGATCATCATGTAGCCGTTCAGGCCAAAGCGAATGGTGCTGATCCAGTCCAGCGCTTCGCGCTGCAGGTCAGCACGAAACGTGCTCAGGTATTCGCCGGTGCCAATCAGCCAGTTATAGGGCTCAAACAGGCGCACATAGGCAACCTTGTCTTCCATGCGCAGCGGATCGGATGGGGCATACCAGCGATAGCGCGAGAAACCCTCGCCGACCGGGGCGCGCGCCGCCCGCACCAGATCGCGCATGATGTAGTGGCCGGTATCGTCACGGTTGTCCCACAGCGAACTGCCCTCGCGCTGCGGGGCTGTAGGCAGCAGAATGCAGGTACCCTGCAGATCGTCGATGAAGAAGTAGCCGCGACCGTCGAAAAAGCGCAGCGGCCGCAAGGTCTCGACGATCAGATGCTGCAGCGCAGCCGGATCGCGCCGCCCCTGTTCCTGCTCGTAGAGCGTGGTCGCGACCTGATAGGCCTGATCCACCTCGGCGCGAATCTTGTCCTTGAGCAGGGCTTCGGAACGGTCGCGCAGGTGTTCAAGGTAGCTTTGGACGCTTTCCACCTGCCGCGCCAGTTGCGCGCGATGCCCGCGCATGAACTCCGCTTCCATCGCCTGTACATGGCCTTCGAACAGGCGCACGTCGTGCAGAATGAAATAGGCGCCCAGCACCAGCGCCAGGGTCAGCACCAGGACCAATGAGCCAATGAACTGCAGACGGGACAGGCGGTTTTCTTCGTTCATGGGGACTGTGGTGAAATGAACCGCCACCAGGTGGCCGTGAAATGCCCTAAGTATAAAGTGCATTAGACAAAGTGCAGCATGCGACCTTGCCGCCGGCGCCCGGCAGGCTGCTGTCCGGTCTGTTTCCGGCAGCACCGGAAAAGCCGATCAGCCGGACTTGGATTATGCTTGAATTGTATTTTGTATTCGTTGCATTCCGCATTCTGGAATGCCTTTCGTTCGTGCATCGCTCAGGAGAGATTGCCGTGTCCACGCCATCCGCCCATCAGAATCTTTATGAACTGGCCGCGCAGGTCGGGATTGGTCTGCGCACCCGGGGCCGGACCCTGGCCATCGCTGAATCCTGCACCGGTGGCTGGATCGCCAAGGTCGCCACCGATGTGGCCGGCAGTTCGACCTGGTTTGATCGTGGCTTCGTCACCTACAGCAATGCCGCCAAGGTTGACATGCTGGGCGTACACGAAACCACCATCGCCGCCCATGGCGCGGTCAGCGCCGAGGTGGTCGCCGAGATGGTCGCCGGCGCCCTGGCGCGCAGCGGCGCCGATATCGCCCTGGCCGTCAGTGGCATTGCCGGTCCTGAGGGTGGCAGTCCCAACAAGCCGGTAGGCACGGTCTATCTGGCCTGGGCGCTGCGCGGTGGCCCGGTGTATGCCGAGGACCGGCTGTTCAGCGGCAACCGCGATGCCGTGCGCCTGCAAACGGTCGCTACCGCCCTGCAAGGGGTGCTGGATGTCCTCGCCCAGCAGTGAGCCCAGCCGCCGCCTGTTTCTGGCTCTGTGGCCCGATGCCACGCTACGCGCGCAACTGGCCGGCCTGGCTGCGGAAGCGGCTGGCGCGCGCCAGATCGCAGCCGCCGATCTGCATCTGACCCTGGTCTTTCTTGGCGCTACCCCGCCAGCGCGCCGCGCCGACTATGAAGCCGCGCTCGCCGACCTGCCGGCGCTGGAACTGGAGCTGTGCCTGGACCGCTATGGCTATTGGCCGCGCACCGGCATTCTCTGGCTGGGACCGCAGCACACGCCGGCGGCGCTGCTCGAACGGGTCGCGCTCCTGCACCAGCGCTTGGCCAACTGCGGCTTTATCCCCGAGCGCCGCCCCTTTCAAGCTCACGTGACCCTGGCACGCCGCTGGCCCGGCCCGGCGCCACAACCTGCACCATCCCGGGCACTGTGCTGGCCGGTGCGCGATCTGGTTCTGGTCGAGTCGCTGCCCCAGCCGCACGGAACGCGCTATCGGGTGCTGCGCCGCTGGCCCAGGGACTAGGTTCGGCGCGCAGTTCTATGGAATAATCGCTGAAAACAACCGGTTCCGTAGCATCAGCACTGGCCGGCTGTTCACCTTGATACCGGAGTATGTGGAATGGATGACAACAAGAAAAAGGCGCTTGCTGGCGCCCTGACCCAAATTGAACGCCAGTTTGGCAAGGGCGCCGTCATGCGCCTGGGCGACACCAGCAGCGCGGCGCGCGATGTCATGGCGGTCTCCACCGGTTCACTGGGCCTGGATATCGCCCTGGGTATCGGTGGCCTGCCACGGGGCCGGGTCACCGAAATCTACGGCCCTGAGTCCTCGGGCAAGACCACACTGGCCCTGCAGGTGATCGCTGAAACCCAGCGTCTGGGCGGCTGCGCAGCCTTCATCGACGCTGAACATGCCCTGGACCCGATCTACGCCGCCAAGCTGGGCGTCAATGTCGATGATCTGCTGGTTTCGCAGCCCGACACCGGTGAGCAGGCGCTGGAAATCGCCGATATGCTGGTGCGCTCCGGGGCAGTCGATACCGTAGTGGTCGATTCGGTAGCGGCCCTGACGCCCAAGGCCGAAATCGAAGGCGACATGGGCGATTCGCATGTCGGGCTGCATGCGCGCCTGATGAGCCAGGCACTGCGCAAGCTCACCGCCAATATCAAGCGCTCGAACACCCTGGTGATCTTCATCAATCAAATCCGCATGAAGATTGGCGTCATGTTCGGATCACCCGAAACCACCACCGGCGGCAATGCCCTCAAGTTCTACGCTTCGGTGCGTCTTGACATTCGCCGCACCGGCTCGATCAAGAAGGGCGATGAGGTGATCGGTAACGAGACCCGGGTCAAGGTGGTCAAAAACAAGCTGGCCCCGCCCTTCAAGCAGGCCGAATTTGAAATTCTCTACGGAGAAGGCGCCTCGCGGCTCGGCGAAATTATCGATCTGGGCGTGAAGGCCGGGCTGATCGATAAATCCGGTGCCTGGTACAGTTGTGCCGGCACCCGCATCGGCCAGGGCAAGGAGAATGCCCGTTCCTATCTCAAGGAAAACCCGGAGCTGGCCCGCGAACTGGAAAACAGGATTCGCGCCCATTTCCTGGAACGCCCCGAGGCGGTACCGGGCACTCTGGAACAGGACAGTGCCGCGGGCGAGTCCAGCAGCGATGAGCTGGACGCGGACCTGCTCTGAGCGCGGCGCCGCCGATCCAGCCACCCTGCGCGCCAAGGCGCTGGAATTGCTGGCCCGCCGCGAGCATTCCCGCCTTGAGCTGCGACAGAAGCTGGTGCAGCGCGGCTTTGCCAGTA
>RXIW01000112.1 GCA_003989065.1 Candidatus Competibacteraceae bacterium | reverse complement strand
CTGAAGCTGTGGATGCTGATCACTTTCCTGCTGTGGTACGAGCAGATGGTCGAAGCGCCGTTGCCTCTATCCACGACGCCAGCCTTGCGTGATGCGTCACGATGATGCAACACATCGGCAGGGTGTACTTCCGAAGCGGGTAGAACCATTCGACGGTCGGGCAGTATGCTGATCTTGTCACTCGGTTGTCATGTGATCGATGTTTCTGCAGTCATGTATCTCTAGCGGTGCGAATATGGTCATGAAGCGCAAGGTTTGGTCATGGTAGGCAGCCAACGACCGAAGCAATTGAGTTTATTGGAATCATCGACGAATAGAGCATGTTCAGAAGACTCATTCATCGAATGAGCTGGAATCGTCATCGTCTCAGCATTAATCCGATAAGTCAGGTCTGATATTCGGTCTGGCACAGTCATAATTTCTCTCCATCGGTGGTCAGTTTGGAGAGTCTCTTTAAAAGAAATATCGAGCGATCATGCTATTTTAGATAGGTAAAAATACAGTGATATTTATTGCTGTCGCTGTTTGAATTTGTATCTATTCCCGCATCGAAAATGAATTCTCAAGGGATGAGCTATTTCCAAAAACAGAATTCACAATATAAAAAATCATTATAAATTAATATGTTGAAACTGATTTGGTTGTGGTGATGGAAAAATAGGCTTGCATGATTCGCCAATGCGTTGTAAAAAAACCTAGGTAGAAAATGAAAAAGTTGCTATTTCGCAGCTATGGAAATGGGGCTCTCGTATCCTTGATCTTCGATTCTTGGATGCTGTGATCGCCCTTTGATCCACTCTTGCTGAATCGCCCGACAAGCTTAGGTTACGCCGCCTCGTTATTTTGTTTCAGATACCCAAATCGACTCGGAGCACTATCGGTAACATTCCCTGACCACTCGCAACACGAGATCGAGTTCGGCGCAATCGCAACCCGAATCATTCCAAATGAATATCAAAATTGCGATTAGAAAGCTTTACAAGATTTTTGGGGACAATCCCAACAGCGCCTTGTCGCTACTGCAACAAGGTGTAGACAAGGCGGAAATCTTCAAGCGCACCGGCCAAAGCGTGGGTGTCATGAATGCCAACTTCGACATTCATGAAGGGGAGATTTTCGTCATCATGGGTCTGTCCGGTTCCGGAAAGTCGACCCTGGTCCGTTTGCTGAACCGGTTGATCGAACCGACGTCTGGGCAAATTCTGGTCGACGGCGAAGATATCGCGACCTTGCCTGAGGAAGGCTTGCGTCATCTGCGGCGGCGCAAGATGAGCATGGTGTTTCAATCGTTTGCGCTGATGCCGCATTTCAGCATCATCGACAACGCCGCCTTTGGCCTGGAGCTGTCGGGTGTGCCGCGCGAGACCCGCCATGAACGGGCGCTGGCGGCGCTGGACCAGGTTGGCTTGCGGACCTATGCCGCAAGTTATCCGGACGAGCTCTCCGGCGGGATGAAACAGCGGGTGGGTTTAGCCCGCGCCCTGGCCAACAATCCAGATATCCTCCTCATGGATGAAGCTTTTTCCGCTCTCGATCCCTTGATTCGGGCGGAAATGCAGGATCAGTTGCTCGATCTGCAAACCCAGCAGAAGCGCACCATCGTGTTCATTTCCCACGATCTGGATGAAGCGATGCGCATCGGTGATCGCATTGCGATCATGGAAGGCGGTCGCGTCGTGCAGGTGGGAACCCCGGAAGCGATTCTGCGCAACCCAGCTGACGATTACGTCAGTTCCTTCTTCCGTGGGGTGGATGCGTCCAAGGTCCTCACTGCCGGCGACGTGGCGCGTACCGAACACGCTACTTTGATCGAACGTGAAGGTGCCGGGATCCGCGCTGCGTTGCAACAAATTTCGGCTCAGATCGAAGACTATGGCTATGTCATCGGTCCCAATCGGACCTTTCAGGGAGTGGTCTCGGCGGATTCCCTGCGTGCGGTCGGGCGGAGCGAAGGGGTTCCCCTGAAGCAAGCTTTCCTGCCGGAGGTCAATCCGGTTTCGGCCGATACCCCGCTGAACGAGCTGCTGGGCACTGTGGCGCAGTCCCCTTGCGGGGTTCCGGTGATCGATCCGAAACAGCGCTATGTGGGGGTCATCACCAAGGCCAACCTACTGTTAGCGCTCAATGGTGAGGAGGACTTCGTATGAGTGCCGATTCTCTCTGGGTAGCGGCAACCGAACCAGCGACTGCGCCGGATCCCGGTATGGGAGCCGGCAGTGATGCAGCGACGACCGATCCCTGGGGCGGCAGCGGTGCCGCGGTTACGCCGGCTGCGCCCACCGATACCGATTGGCTCTCTGCGGCAGCGGTGCCCACCACCGATCCGACCTCTTTCGATTGGTTGCATCCCTTTCACGAGGCCGTCATTCCACTCAATCATTGGGTAGATCAGGGGCTGGATTGGTTGGTGAACCACTTTCGTCCGGTTTTCCAAGCCATCCGCTGGCCGATCGATGCGATTCTGACGTCTATCGAATCGACCCTGCAAGCAACGCCAGCCCTGCTGGTGATCCTGATTTTCGTATTGCTGGCCTGGCAGCTGGTCGGGCGTCGTCTGGCAATCGGCACCTTCATCTCGTTGATGATCGTCGGTCTGATCGGCGCTTGGTCCGAAGCCATGGTGACTCTGGCATTGGTCTTGACCTCGGTGTTCTTCTGCCTGCTGATCGGGTTGCCGCTGGGTATTTGGTTGGCGCGCAACGATCGCGCGCTGGCGATCGCGCGCCCCATTCTTGACGCCATGCAGACCACACCGGCGTTCGTCTATCTGGTGCCGATCGTCATGCTGTTCGGGATCGGCAACGTGCCTGGCGTGGTTGTGACCATCATCTTTGCCCTGCCGCCGTTAATCCGTCTCACCAACTTGGGTATCCGGCAAGTGCCGGCCGATCTGGTGGAAGCGGCTCAAGCGTTTGGCGCCAGTCGTCGGCAGCTGCTTTACAAGGTCCAGATTCCCCTGGCCATGCCCAATATCATGGCCGGGGTCAATCAAACCCTGATGCTGGCGCTGTCCATGGTGGTGATCGCTTCGATGATCGCTGTGGGTGGGCTGGGCCAAATGGTACTGCGTGGCATCGGACGCCTGGATATGGGGTTGGCGACTGTTGGCGGTGTCGGCATCGTTCTACTCGCCATCATTCTCGATCGTTTGACCCAATCATTCGGTGCGAACAACCGGCAGCGCGAGTCTCGCGGCTGGCATCAACAAGGTCCCGTGGGTGGTCTTTACCGGTTGCTCGGTCGCCGTTGACAGCGCGAAAAGCGCGTCCCCCGTTGGAGGAGTGTCCGTCTTGGTGCACCCCATCCTCTCAATCCTGCCTCGGAACGACTGGAGAGACGCATGAAATATTTCAACACGCAATGGCCAATGAGTCTGAAAGGGATCCTGGTCGCTGTACTGACCCTGGGCCTGTGGTCAACCAGTACTCAGGCCGCCGATCTCCCTGGAAAAGGCATCAGTGTACAACCGCTGAAAAGTTCGATTGCCGAAGAAACTTTCCAAACCTTGTTGGTCATGAAAGCCTTGGAACAGCTTGGATACGATGTCAAGCCGATCAAGGAGGTGGAATATGCAACTGCGCATATCGCTATCGCCAATGGCGATGGCACCTTTCTCGCCGATCATTGGGATCCCTTGCACACGGATTTCTATGTCAAGGCGGGCGGTGACGCCAAGATTTACCGAGAGGGCATTTACTCGTCGGGCGCATTGCAAGGCTATCTGATCGACAAGAAAACCGCCGATCAATACCAGATCACCCGCATCGACCAACTCAAGGATCCCAAATTGGCCAAGTTGTTCGATACCAACGGTGACGGCAAGGCCGATCTGGCCGGTTGCAATCCTGGCTGGGGGTGCGAGAAGGTGATCGAACATCAGCTAGATGCCTATGGCTTGCGCAAGACCGTGACCCACAACCAGGGTAGCTACTCAGCGATCATCGCCGACACCATTACCCGCTTCAAGCAAGGGCAGCCGGTGTTGTATTACACCTGGACGCCGTATTGGGTATCCGGGGTAATGGTACCGGGCAAGGATGTCGTGTGGTTGCAAGTCCCTTTTTCTTCGCTGCCCGGCGAGCGCAAGGATGTGGATACCACCTTGCCGAATAGACAAAACTACGGTTTTCAGGCTAACAACCAGCGGATCATTGCCAATCGCCAGTTTGCCGAGGCCAACCCTGCCGCTGCCAAGCTATTCTCGATCATGCAGCTCAGCGCCAACGATATCAGCGCCCAAAATCTGCGGATGCGCGATGGCGAGAAGAGCATGGCGGATATCGAACGCCATACCAATGCCTGGATCAAGGCGCATCAGAAAACCTTCGACGGTTGGATTCAGGAATCCCGCAAGGCCGCGCAAGGCGCTTCGTAACAGCCCAACCTCCTTGCGTCGATGAGCAAACCGAGACCTCATGGAATATCGTTGCGGATGCGCGCAAGGCTTGCGCCGCTGCGCTATTCCATGGGGTGATTCGCCAGTGGGAAATCAAGTGGATGGAATCAGCGTGCGATTGATCATGGGATGGTCATCGTCGCGCGGCCCGAAATCGCTGTCGGGATGCCAGGCGATCA
>RXIW01000111.1 GCA_003989065.1 Candidatus Competibacteraceae bacterium | reverse complement strand
CGCTTGTCAACGATGACGTCGTTTGGTATCGGGGCTGGTCGCTGATAATGGCGGTTGCCGCAGGGCGCGCAGCAGGCCGACCGGATACAGACCGCGGCCGAACAGTTCGCCGGCCACCAGGGCAATGATGCGCAGGGTGTCGCGCCACGCGCGGTAATGGCTGGGGCGGGCATGCGGCGGGTAGAGCGTCTCGATGGCCACGGTGACCGGGGAGCCGCCCAAGCGCGCAGCCTGCAGCAGCGCCTGGCTTTCGAAGGCGAAGCCGCCTCGCCCCGGCTGTGGACCGCTCATCTGTCGCAGCAGGGTGGCCGGATACAACCGGAAGCCGGATTGACTGTCGCGGATCGGCCAGCCCGCCGCCCAGGACAGCCAGAAATCGGCCATGCCATTGGCGAAGCGCCGTAAACGGGGCGCGCGGTCGCGCCGTTCCAAGCGGGCAGCGATGATCAGGCGGTCCGGCCAGCGCCGATGAGCGTCCAACAGCTTCGGCAGATCTTCCGGGCGATGCTGACCGTCGCCGTCCAGAGTGATGATCGCCTCCGCGCCCAGCGCCAGCGCCTGTTGCAGACCGTGCCACAGCGCCGCGCCCTTGCCTTGATTGCTCGGCTGGCGCAGCACCATCGCCCCGGCGTGTGCCGCTTGGCTGGCAGTGTCGTCGATGGAACCGTCGTCGACTACGATGACGGTTTCCAGTTGCAGGCGGGCGCGCTGGACGATCGTGGCGATGGTGGCGGCTTCGTCGTAGGCCGGAATGACGACGGCGACGGTCACCGCCGTGCTCAGGCGACGCCGCCGTTGACGCCGATGATCTGGCCGGACAGATAGCCCGCTTCTTCGGATGCGAGAAAACTCACCAGAGCGGCCACTTCCTCGGGCTCGCCGGCCCGCTGCATCGGCACCAAACGTCTGATGGCCGCCTGATCGAACACGGTTTCGGCGCTGGTCCCGGCGATGATGCCAGGCGCGACGGCGTTGACCGTGATCCCGCGCGAGGCCAGCTCCAGCGCCAGCGCCTTGGTCGCGCCATGCAGGCCGGCCTTGGCGGCGGCATAGTTGGTCTGGCCGCGGTTGCCGGTCACTCCGGCCAGGGAGGAGATGTTGACGATGCGGCCCCAGCGCGTGCCGATCATCGGCAGCAACAGCGGTTGGGTGACGTTGAAGAAGCCGTTCAGGCAAACCTCGATCGGCAGCCGCCATTGCGCGGCCGACATCCCCGCCATGGGGGCGTCGAGATGTACCCCGGCGTTGTTCACGACGATCTGGATCGGGCCAGCTTCCAGCAGCTTGCTCAGAATCTGCCGAGTTTGCTCTTCGTCGGTCACGTCGAAGCCTACCGCCTCGGCCGAGCCGCCCGCTGCCTGTATTGCTTCGACCACTTCCGCCGTCCGTTCGGGATGACGGCAGCCATGGACGATGACATGCTGGCCATCGTGGCCCAGCCGTTGACAGATTGCGCAGCCGATGTCGCCGCTACCGCCGGTAACCAACGCGCGTTTCATGGTTCGATGTCCACGTTCACGGCAATCTCTCCTTCATCTGCCAGAATGATGCGCCCGGATGTGGCGCAAGCAATGGTTTGCAGTAGTGGCAGGGCGCGAGCAGCGGGATTGCCACGTCGCAGGGCTTCCAGGTCGGGGTCGGCTAAGGTGGTCGGCGCTCGATGGCCGACTGGCCGCACTTGCAGGGTCGCCAATCGTGGTGCGGTCGCTGTCGGATTCAGCAGCAACGCCATGCCGAAAGGGGCGGTCAGCGGCCGATGTTCCAGCAGCGGGAACGGCGGTGGCAGATCGCAGGCCACTAGCAGTACCGGGGTTGCTTCCGTCAGCGCCAGCGCCGCTGCTTCCAACAGACCGGCGGCTACGCTGCCGTCATAGGCCGACAGGCTAGTCGAGGCGCGGGCGCAGCCGGTGGCGATCGCCCAATAGCCGGCCGGAGTATTGTGCACCGATTGATGAAAGTAGGTCGGCGACACCGGTCGGTCGGGCAGGGTCAGGGCGGCGCAGATCTGGTCCAGTACCTCGCTGTCGCCGCCGGAGGAAGCGAACACCGTGCAGACAGTGCGGGGATCGCAATCGGCCATCGCCACTGCCTCCTGAGCCAGGTGCAGCGCCAGTTTGACCAGGGCGGTGACGCGGCGGCGTTCGTTGGCCGGTAGCAGGTTGGCGGCGAGCGGCGGCAACGCGGCAGCGTGGTAGGGTCGTTCACCGGTCAACACCGCCCGACTGGCGTTCCAACCGATCAGGCCGGGGGCTAGGATGCTCACGCCTTCCACAAACAACGCACTCATGATGGCCTCGACCGGGTGGCGGCAGCGTGCGGGTGGCCAAACAACAAGCAGCAATTGGTCCCGCCGAAGCCGAAGGAGTTGCTGAGCGCTACCCGCACTGGGCGCTCTTGCGAATCCAGCAACAGGCCCGCGCCCAGAGCCGGATCGCGCTGGCGGGTATTGAGAGTGCCTGGCATGAAGCCGTGCTCCAGGCTCAGGATGGCAAACAGCGCTTCGGTGACGCCAGCCGCGCCCAGGGTGTGGCCAGTCCAGCCCTTGGTGGAACTGCACGGCGTGTCCGGGCCGAACACCGTCAGCACCGCTCGGTCCTCGGCGGCGTCGTTGAGGCGGGTGGCGGTACCGTGCAGATTGATGTAGTCCACCTGTCCCGGATTCAGTTCGGCCCGTGCCAAGGCGTCCCGCATCGCCTGGGCTGCGCCGACTCCTTCGGGATGGGCGGCGGTCATGTGCCAGGCGTCGCTGCTTTCGCCGTAGCCGAGCAGCTGCACCCGATCATCGCCGGGTTTGGCCCATTCCAGCAGGGCGAAACCCGCGCCTTCGCCGAGGTTCAACCCATCGCGCTGGGCGTCCCAGGGTCGGCACATTTGCGACGACGCCAGTCCCAGGGCATGGAAGCCGTACAGGATGGTCAGGCACAGGCTGTCCACCCCGCCGACTACGGCAGCGTCGCAGAAACCGGCCTGCAGGTGACGCCAGGCGGCGGCGAACGCCTTGGCGCTGGATGAACAGGCGGTGGAAATGGTGAAAGCGACGCCGTGCAAATCCAGCCAGCGCCGGGTCAGCTCCGCCGCCGAAAAGAGATTGTGGGTGTGGCGGTAATCGAAGGTCGCCGGGAGGCGGCCGCTGGCGGGGTCGCGATCGCGATAGGCGATTTCGGTCGAGCGGATGCCGGAGGTGCTGGAGCCGATGAACACGCCGATGCGCTCGGCCCCGTAGCGGGCGCGGGCGTCGCGCACCGCGGCAGCGAAGCCGTCCTGCTCCAGCGCCAGCCGCGCCAGCCGATTGTTGCGGCAGTCGAAGGCGGCGAATGGGCCGCGCAACGCTTCCTGTTCCAGGCCAACCACCCGACCGATCCAGGTGTCGATGGCACAGTCTTCGAAGTCGCAACGGCGCAGGCCGCTCGCCCGTTGGCGCAGCGCAGCCAGAGATGCGGTCATGCCTCGCCCCAGGGCGTTAGTGACCGTGTAGGCGGCTATCGCCACCGGTTTGATCGCCATAGCTAACTCATCGTCTCGATCATCGGTCGCGCCGCGGCCAGGGCGGCGATGAAGCTGGCGGCAACACCCAGACTGACCGTCAGGCCGATGGCATGCAGCGCCGGCAATGCGGAAACTGACAGCATAGCAAACACGGTGAGGGCCGAACCACAACACACCAGCAAGGCGTGCAGGGTATGGCGGCGCAGGAGGGGATCGGCGACCGGCCGGCTGAAAAACAGACCGTAGTCAACGCCGATGCCCAGCACCAGCAGCAGGGCGACCAGATGGAACAGGGACAGGCGTTCGCCCAGTCCCAGCAAGAGCGCGACTGTGAAGATCAGGGCGATTACCGCTGGCGTCAGCGCCGCTGCGACTGCGCGCCAGGCGCGCAACCCCCACCAGACCACCGCTACGATCAACGCCGCTCCGACGGCGAATCGCTGCAACGCGGTGGCGCGAAAATCGGCTGCCAGGCGGCTGGTTTCGGCGCGCAGATCGAGATAGATCGCCGAGCCGTCGGCGGCGGGTAGGGCAGCGGCCAATGCCTGCGGATCGCGCACCCCGCTCAGGGGCAACAGGGCGGTCCAGCCGTGCGCACTGGGCGATAACAGCAGCCCGATCCGCGCGCCCAGCAGGGTGCCGCGCCAATCGTCCGGTTGTACCGGAGCGGCGTTGCGGGCGGCGGCGACGGCGGCAAGAAACGGCGCGAACAGATCCGGTTTGAATGGCAACTCGGCCATGGCCGTCTGCAGATTTTCCGCCAGCCGGGCCGGGTCCGGCAGTTGCGCTTGGCGTTGGTGCTGGCGGGCCTGGCTGGGCAGATAGCGTGCGGCGGCGTCGTAGCCGTCGAGCCGTCCTTCCGCTTGGCGGGCGTCGAGCCAGCGGGCCAGGGTTTCACTGCGTTGCAGGGCGGTTTCGGCGTCCGGAGCGGTGATGGCGATCAGCTGGCCCACTTCCGGCGCGCCCAGATCGGCGCGCAGTTGCTGGTCGAGCTGCAGCAGTGGCCGTGGAATCGGGCTGAGTGCGGCGATGTCGTCTTCCCACAGCGGTGGCGCGGTCAGCGCCAGCATCAGCAGGATTAGCAGCGCGCCGCCGCCTATGGTCAGCGCCAGCCGGGGCCGCGGAATCAGTAGCGTATCCATCCAGGCGCCACTGCCGATCGGTCGCGGCGGACGCCAGTCGGCTGGCGTCAGCGCCGGTAGCAGCCAGCGAGTGGTCGC
>RXIW01000110.1 GCA_003989065.1 Candidatus Competibacteraceae bacterium | reverse complement strand
CACCACTCCTCGACTGTTCACGGATGGATCGGCGGGGCCGCTCCGCACAGCGATTGTCACAACATCACCAGCGAACCTGGCTCACCACCAATATTATCAGCGCCTTAGCGCCATAGCGGTTTGCGCCAGCGCTGGTCGACCCCATTAAATGGTGGTTGCCCAGCCGCGCGTTTCAGGCAAAATGACTTGATTGTTTCCCGATAATAGAGATCTTTTGGTCATAAGGCCAACCCATGACCACCCTTCTGCTGTCGACCCTGAATGCCCGTTACTTCCATGCCTCGTTGGGCTTGCGCTACCTGCTGGCCAATCTGGGCGAGCTGCAAACCGATACCGCCATTCGCGAATTCATCATCACCCAGCGTCCGCTGGACATCGTCGAAGCCCTGTTGGCCGAACAGCCGCGCATCATCGGCTTTGGGGTCTATATCTGGAACGTAGTGGAAACCACGCAAGTGGTGGCCTTGCTCAAACGTATCCAACCGGATCTGTGCATCGTGCTGGGTGGGCCGGAGGTCAGCCACGAATGGGGTGAACAGCCGCTCGTGGCCATGGCCGATTATCTGATCACCGGGCAGGCCGATCTGACCTTCGCCCGGTTGTGCCGACAACTCCTGGAGGGAAACCCACCGGCAACCCGCGTTCTGGCCGCCGACCCACCGCCGCTGGATCAGCTCACCCTGCCCTACCGGTTCTACACCGATGAGGATATCGCCCATCGACTGATTTACGTCGAAGCGTCACGTGGCTGTCCGTTCCGCTGCGAATTCTGCCTTTCGGCACTGGACAAGACCGCCTGGCCGTTCCCGCTGGAGCCCTTCCTCGCCGAACTGGATCTGCTGTATCAACGCGGGGTGCGCCATTTCAAATTCGTCGATCGCACCTTCAATCTCAACGCCAAGATTGGTGCGCGGATTCTCGACTTCTTTTTGGAACGGCTGGACGAGCGGCTGTTTCTGCATTTCGAACTGATTCCCGATCAGCTGCCGGAGGCGCTCAAGGAGCGCATCGTGCGTTTTCCGGCCGGCGCGCTGCAATTCGAGATCGGAGTACAGAGCTTCGACCCCGAGGTGCAAACCCGTATCAGCCGCAAGCAGGACAACCGCAAAACCGAAGAGAATCTGCGCTGGTTGCGGCAATACACCCAGGCGCACTTGCACGCCGATCTGATCATAGGGCTGCCGGGCGAGGATCTGGCCCGCTTCGCTGCCGGTTTCGACCGGCTGGTGACGCTCGATCCACATGAAATCCAGGTCGGCATCCTCAAGCGCCTGCGCGGTGCGCCCATCGTGCGCCATACCGCAGCATTCGATCTGCGCTACAACCCACATCCACCGTACAACCTGCTGTGTTCGACCCAGTTGGATTTCGCCACGATGCGCCGATTGGAACGTTTCGCTCGCTACTGGGATCTGATCGGTAACTCTGGGCGCTTTCACCACACCCGCCCCTTGCTGCTGGGCGATGCACCCTTTGCTCGTTTTCTGGCCTTCAGCGACTGGCTGTTTGCCTGCACCGGACAAACCCACCAGTTCGCCCTGGAGCGGCTGTTCGACCTGCTGTATCAGGGCATGATCGAGCGGCTGCAGCTGCCCGAATCGGTCACCCGCGCCGCATTGGCCCAGGATTACCGCAGCACCGGCGCGAAAAGCTGCCCGGTTTTTCTGCGCACGGACCCCGCCGCCGCGCTCGACCCTCCCGCCAAACGCGCCAAAACTGCCGCCAGCCCTACCCGACAGACTCGCCATCTGCGGACCGATTGATAAAATCAGATACAAAAGTTGCATAAATACAAAATTTTCGCTATACAGCAACAAAATTATGTTGCACTGCAAAACAAATTCCGCCAACTGCTGTCCAACAGGACAATGATGAATCAACGGAGACTTTTCTCATGACAGCTGCAAATAAGGTTTATACAGTGTGCCCGCACTGCAAACGACCGGTCGTGGCGCTGCGCGACCAAAAAAGCGCTTATTGCGCGGAGCACGGCGATGTCGTGCCGATGCGCAGCACGATCGCCAATCAGCCACTGAGGCAACCCCTCGCGACCGCGCAATAACCGAAACAGCGCCGGGTTTCCGGAGGCCACACCAGCTTCCGGAGATCTGGCGATGTAGTCCCCGCCTTCCTCGCCTGTCTCCACGACAACCAATCCATCGACCGACTCGCCCGCGGTCGCGTCTTGTCCGCCGAATAGCGACTGCATCAAGCAAACCTCGCGCCAGAGCAGCCCTGAAACCGAGTCTGGGCCGCCCGACTAATCAAATAAATTCAATTGATTAGAACAAATTCGATCATTGCTTTTGCCTGGGTCGCAACATATGATGCGACGCATCATCGCTAGTCGCGGTGACAAGCGACAAAGCCGGTCAAGACGCAAATAACAACAAACCGGGAGGACAGCGCGATGTCCGCCAATGAGAATAAGAGTCGTTCGTCGGCGCTGATCATCGGCGCGATTGGGGTCGTCTTCGGCGACATCGGCACCAGCCCGCTGTATGCGCTCAAGGAAACCTTCGCCGGGCATCACCCGATGGCGGTGGAACCAACCAGCATCCTCGGCGTGCTATCGTTGATCTTTTGGACCATCATGGCGCTAGTCACCCTTAAATACGTCGCCATCATCATGCGCGCCGACAATCGGGGCGAAGGTGGCAGTCTGGCACTGCTGGCCCGGGTGACCGAACTGACCCGCAATTCCCGCGCGACTTGGTTCGTGACCATGTTGGGCATCTTCGCCGCCGCCCTGTTCTACGGCGACAGCATGATCACACCGGCCATCTCGGTGCTCAGCGCGGTCGAGGGTCTGGATGTGGTCGCGCCGCAATTCCGCGAGTTCGTACTACCCATCACCGCCGTGGTTTTGACCGGCCTGTTCTGGATCCAGAAACATGGCACCGGCGCGGTCGGTCGCTTCTTCGGCCCAATCATGTGCGCCTGGTTTGGCGTACTCGGCATTCTGGGCGTGCTCAGCATCCTGGATACACCAGCCGTGCTCGCCGCGCTGAACCCCTTGCATGCGATCGAGTTCCTGTTCCGTCATCCTTGGGCCAGCTTCCTCGCACTCGGCGCGATCGTGCTGGCGGTGACTGGAGGCGAGGCGCTGTATACCGATATGGGGCATTTCGGCAAATTCCCGATCCGGGCAGCTTGGTTCAGCTTCGTATTGCCGGCGCTGGTGTTGAATTACTATGGTCAAGGGGCTCTGTTGCTCAAGCATCCCGAAGCGATCCAGAATCCCTTCTATCTGCTGGCACCTGACTGGGCCATGATCCCGATGGTGCTACTGGCCACGGCGGCGACGGTGATCGCCTCGCAGGCGGTCATCTCGGGGGCGTTCTCAGTGGCGCGGCAGGCGGTTCAGCTGGGCTACCTCCCGCGCATGCGGATCATCCACACCTCCCATATGGAAGAAGGGCAAATCTACGTACCGTTTACCAACTGGACGCTTTATGTTGCGGTCATGGCGCTGGTCTTCGGCTTCCAGTCCTCCAGCAACCTGGCGGCAGCCTACGGTATCGCAGTCACCGGCACCATGATGATCGATACCATCCTGGTCTCGTTCGTCGCGATCCTTGCCTGGCGCTGGAACCCCTGGCTGGCTGCACCTCTGCTCGGTGCCTTGTTGCTGATCGATTTCGCTTTCTTCTCTGCCAACGCCATCAAACTGCTGCAAGGTGGCTGGTTCCCCGTGGTCATCGCGATCGCGTCCTTCACCACCCTGACCACTTGGCGGCGCGGTCGCCACCTGCTGTTCCAGGAAATGGGCAATCTGACCATGCCGCTCGACCAGTTCATTCGTTCGATCGAGAAATCGGCTCTGAAACGGGTCAGCAGCACCGCCGTCTATCTGACCAGTCGGCCCGAAGGCGCGCCCTCGGCCCTGCTGCACAACATCAAGCACAACGAAGTGCTGCACGCCCGCAATATCCTGGTGACGGTGCAAACAGCCGAAATACCGTCGGTCGCTCCCCAGGATCGGATCGAGATCGTCGATCTCGGTCACACCTTCTATCGGGTGTTCGTGCGCTACGGCTTCATGGAACAGCCGAATCTGCCGGAAGCGCTGGAAGGTTGCAGCGCCAAAGGTCTGCCCTTCGACCTCGACACTACCTCGTTCTTCGTCAGCCGCGAAGTAGTGGTGCCCAAGATGTCGCCACCGATGATGCTGTGGCGCGAGCTTTACTTCATCTGGATGTTGCGCAACGCCCAGAGCGCCACCGATTTCTTCCACATCCCCACCAACCGGGTGGTCGAGCTGGGGACGCTGGTCGAAATCTGAGCTGAAACCGATCCGCTGGGCATTGGCGTTGGCCGAATGCCCAGCGGTGTTTCCTGTGACTTGGGCTACTCGGGCCGCAGGTGCGGAAACAGCAGCACGTCGCGAATCGACGGGGCATCGGCGAATAGCATCACCAGCCGGTCGATGCCAATGCCCTCGCCCGCCGTCGGCGGCAGACCGTATTCCAGCGCCCGGACATAATCGGCGTCGTAGTGCATGGCCTCGTCGTCGCCGGCGGCCTTGGCCTCGGCCTGCTTGCGAAAGCGCTCGGCCTGATCCTCGGGGTCGTTCAACTCGGAAAAGCCGTTGGCGATCTCCCGTCCACCCACGAACAGTTCGAACCGGTCGGTGATGGCAGGATCGGCGTCGTTGCGCCGGGCCAGCGGCGACACTTCGGTCGGATAGGCGGTGATGAAGGTCGGATCGCGCAGTTGATGCTCGACCGTCCGCTCGAAGATATCCAGCTGCACCCGGCCCAGACCGTGCTCCGGCTG
>RXIW01000109.1 GCA_003989065.1 Candidatus Competibacteraceae bacterium | reverse complement strand
GGTTCGCTGGTGATGTTGTGACAATCGCTGTGCGGAGCGGCCCCGCCGATCCATCCGTGAACAGTCGAGGAGTGGTGGATGATGCACCGCTCGTCGCAATACCTGCGAGGCTCGAATCTCATGAATGACTATGCCTTGGGCGCTCATTACCTCGGCGGCCATCAATGTGCTTTTGCCTTGTGGGCTCCGTTGTTGAAGCAAGCGGCGGTGCATCTGGTCGCACCCGAAGACCGGCTGGTGACCATGAGTCGCGACGAGCAGGGTTATTGGCGCGCGACGGTCAGTGGGGTTGAGCCCGGTGCCTGCTATTTCTACCGCTGGGATGGGGAGACGGATCGCCCCGACCCGGTTTCGTTCTGCCAGCCGCAGGGGGTCCATGGACCCTCGCAGGTGGTTGACCAAGCGTTCGCCTGGACCGATGCCCAGTGGCGATCTCCGGCGCTGGAACAATGGGTCATGTACGAGCTGCATGTCGGCGCGTTCACGCCCGAAGGCACGTTCGACGCCATCATCCCGCGCTTGCCGGAGTTGCGGGCGCTGGGGGTGACGGCAGTGGAGCTGATGCCGGTGGCGCAGTTTCCCGGCGAACGCAATTGGGGTTACGACGGGGTTTTTCCCTGGGCGGTGCAGCACAGCTACGGCGGCGTCGCGGGGCTGAAGCGATTGGTGGATGCCTGTCACCGCGAGGGCTTGGCGGTGATTCTGGATGTGGTCTACAACCATCTCGGTCCCGAAGGCAATTACCTGTGGGGGCTGGGGACCTATTTCACTGCTAGCTACCGCACCCCATGGGGCGATGCCGTCAACTACGATGGTCCGTACAGCGCCGGCGTCCGGGAGTACGTGATCGGCAACGCACGTTACTGGTTCGAGACCTGTCATTGCGATGCCCTGCGCCTGGATGCGGTGCATGCCATCTACGATTTCGGTGCCCGGCATATCTTGCAGGCATTGGCCGAAATGGCAGCGGTTTGCAGCCAACGCCTGGGGCACTCTTGCTATCTGATTGCCGAAAGCGATCTCAACGACCCACGGTTGGTGCGTGCTCCAGCGATCGGTGGTTATGGCCTCGATGCCCAATGGAGCGACGACTTTCATCATGCGTTGCACACTGTGTTGACCGGCGAGCGCTACGGCTATTACCAGGATTTCGGGGCCTTGGAGCAATTGGCCCAGGTCTATCGCCGACCCTTCGTCTATGCCTGGGATTATTCCCCGCATCGTCAGCGCTGGCATGGCGGCGACCCGAGCGGTTGCCCGGCTTGGCGCTTTGTGGTGTGCAGCCAGAACCACGATCAGGTGGGTAATCGGGCCCTGGGCGAGCGCTTGGCGGGCTTGCTACCGTTTCCGGCGCTGAAGCTGGCGGCGGCGGCGGTGTTGCTGTCGCCGTATGTGCCACTGCTGTTCATGGGCGAGGAGTACGGCGAGCCGCGGCCATTCCTGTATTTCGTCAGTCATGGCGATTCGGCCCTGATCGAAGCGGTGCGGGAAGGTCGCAAGCAGGAATTTGCCGCCTTTCATTCTGCCGGTGAAGCGCCCGACCCCCAGGCCGAGACCACCTTCACGGCTTCCAAGCTGCAATGGGAGCTGCGCCAGACCGGGTCACACGGTCAGTTGCACGCCTTTTACCGCGAGCTATTGCGACTGCGGCGCGCGTGGCCGGCGCTGGCCTGCCTGGACAACGCCAGTTTGGCCGCGACCGTCATCGCCCCGGCCGTGCTGGAAGTGCGGCGCTGGTGCGACGCTAACCGGGTGGTGGCATGGCTGAATTTCGCCGCCGAGCCGGTGACCGTGGTCGTCGCGCCGGGAGTGGGCGCATGGGGTAAGCAACTGGATGCAACCGATGCCGAGTGGGGGGGCGATGGCTCCAAGTTACCGATGCAGCTAGCCGACGGCACGCTTTCGACCCTGCTGGCTCTTCCTCCGTATGCTGTGGCGGTCTACGCCACTGGCGTTCCTGCCTGACCGATGAGTCCAAGGAGCCTCTCATGATGCGTATTCCCGTCGCGACCTATCGCCTGCAGTTCACCCCCGATTTCGACTTCGATGCCGCCATGGCCATCGTTCCCTACTTGGCCGAGCTGGGCATATCTGATCTATATGCCTCACCGATTCTCACCCCGCGCCACGGGAGTCAGCATGGCTACGATGTGGTGGACGCTAACGCCATCAATCCCGAGCTGGGCGGCATGGAACGGTTCGAGATGCTCAGTCGGGTATTGCAGGAATACGACATCGGCTGGGTGCAGGATATCGTGCCCAATCATATGGCATTCGACAGCCAGAATCGAATGCTGGTGGATGTGTTGGAAAATGGCCCGGATTCGCGCTATCACGATTTCTTCGACATCAACTGGAACCATCTTTACGAGGGCATTCGAGGCCGGGTGCTGGCGCCATTCCTCGGCAAGTTCTACGGCGACTGCCTGGAGAGCGGCGAGTTGCAGTTGCGCTATAACCAGCAGGGACTTGCCGTTTACTACTATGAGTTCCGCTTTCCGATCCGGATCGAATCCTATTATCGGGTCCTGACCTATGATTTGGGGCAACTGCGCACCCGATTGGGGCGTAGTCATCCGCACTTCGTCAAGTTCCTGGGCGTGCTTTATCTGCTCAAATACATTCCTTCCGGCGAGGAAGGCCGCGAGCGTTACGATCAGATTTCTTTCCTCAAACAAATGCTCTGGGAGCTGTGGAACGACAGTCCCGAAGTCCAGGAATTCATCACCGAGAACATCTGCACTTTCAACGGTGAAGTGGGCAACCCCACCAGTTTCGATCTGCTCGACAGTCTGCTCGATGAGCAGTTCTTCCGGCTATCCTATTGGAAAGTCGGTAACGAAGAATTGAATTACCGGCGCTTCTTCACGATCAATAGCCTGATTTCGTTGCGGATCGAAGACGCCAAGGTTTTCGATGCCACCCACGAATTGATTCTGAAGTTGGTGGACGAGCGGAAGATCAACGGCTTGCGTATCGACCATATCGACGGACTCTACGATCCAGCCAGTTATCTCCATCGCCTGCGCGAGCGAGCGCCCTATGTTTACCTGGTGGTGGAAAAAATCCTGGAGCATGGCGAGGAATTGGCAGTGAATTGGCCGTGCCAGGGTACCAGTGGTTACGATTCCCTCGGCATGATCAATAGTCTGCTGTGCCAGCCGAGCACCGAAGCGGAATTTACCCGGATCTACCATGCCTTCATTGGTAATTCGACCTCCTATGAATCCTTGATCGACGACAATAAACGAATGATCGTCGACAAGCACTTGGCTGGCGATATCGATAATCTGGCGCACCTGCTCAAGCGCATTTCCGAGCGCTATCGCTACACCAGCGACTTTACCTTGTACGGCCTGCAGATGGCGTTGATCGAAATCATGGTGTTGTTTCCGGTCTATCGCAGCTATATCGGCCGTACCGGAATCAGCCGAGCCGATCAAGAATACATCCAGCAAGTTATTGCTCAAGCTCGGATTAATATTCCTAACTTCCGCAACGAATTGGAATTCATCGGGCGGCTATTGCGTCTGGAGTTCGATGCGCACATGGCGCCCGAGGATAAAGACCAGTGGCTGCATTTTGTCATGCGCCTGCAACAGTTCACTGGGCCGTTGATGGCCAAGGGCGTGGAAGATACCGTGTTCTACGTCTATAACCGCTTGCTGTCGCTCAATGAAGTGGGGACGGGGCCGCTGCGGTTTGGTATCGAACTCGACGAATTTCACGCCTTCAATCTGCATCGCATGTCATGCTGGCCACATGCCATGAATGCGACCGCCACCCATGACACCAAGCGCGGTGAGGATGTGCGCGCCCGCTTGAATGTGCTGTCGGAGATGCCGGACGAGTGGGAGTGTCGTTTGTGGGAATGGCATGAGATCAACCTGTCACGCAAGATCCAGATCGGCAACCGGGCAGCGCCCGAGAACGATGATGAGTACCTGCTCTATCAGACTTTACTGGGCGCTTACCCATTCGATCGGACTGAATACCCGACATTCATCGAGCGAATCAAAGCCTATCTGATCAAAGCCGCGCGTGAGGCGAAGGTCCATACCAATTGGCTGGAACCGAACAGCCAATACGAGGAAGCGTTGCTGACTTTTGCTGACCGGGTGGTGGAGTTGGGTACGGATAATCCGTTCATGCCGTCTTTTCTGCCCTTCCAGCGCCGTATCCAGCACCATGGTATCTTGAATTCACTCAGTCAGACGTTACTTAAACTGACCGTTCCTGGTATGCCCGATTTTTACCAGGGTACGGAGTTATGGGATCTCAGCTTGGTCGATCCGGATAATCGACGACCTGTGGATTTTGAACGCCGAAGTGCCCTGCTCGAATTGTTAAAGGGAAGTGCTGGCGGCAATCTGTTGTCGTTGATTGCAGAATTGCTAGCTGCACCGGAGGATGGTCGGATCAAGCTGTTTCTGATCTATCGCGCCTTATTAGCCCGACGGGCGGAGTTGGAGTTGTTCCAACATGGTGCCTATCAGAAATTGACGGTCATCGGCAGTCTCAAGTCGCATGTGGTTGCGTTTGCCCGCGAACAGGGCGAGCGGCGTGCCTTGATCGTAGCGCCCCGCTTTTCGAGTGGCTTGGTCGATGATGGCCGATATCCGCTGGGTGAATCGGTTTGGCATGAAACACGAGTATTACCGCCGGCGGGTTCTCGCTTGCGTTGGCGTGATACCTTGACTGGCGAAATAGTGCAGGGCGAAGAAGCCCTGTGGCTACGGGAGGTGTTTCGCTATTTCCCGGTGGCCTTGTTGATCAACGAGCCGTGTTGAAACTACCGGCTGTGTCAGCCCGCTGCAGGGAGGCGGGCCAGTGGTCGATGAAGAACCGAAGGGATTTCACACCATCATAAGCATGGATTTGCCACGAGGTGGAATGGATGTAGTGAAGCAGAATCCCGGAAGCGCGCGCTGAATATCCTGGATTCTGCTTCACTGCACTTAGGGCTATGGGCTGATTATAGAGGCGAACTTGGATACGCTCTCAAGCGTGCGGCAGTAGCTCTTAGTTTGGACTCGCCATCATCTGAATG
>RXIW01000108.1 GCA_003989065.1 Candidatus Competibacteraceae bacterium | reverse complement strand
GCAAACTCAATACCAGCCTGCAAATGGTCGTCTTGGCTTTCCTCGTATTGTCACTCAAAAGATCATGAACAGGCTCTAAAAACACTACAATCGAATCCATCTGGAAATGCTGTAACGGCAAATCCGGGTCTATTAGGTACAAGGAGGCAGTAAGATCGCAATGCGAAAACTTCTTATTTTGAGCACGGCAGCCGTCGATGAGACACTGCTCCAAAAGATAACGGCGGCCGACTGGGAGATTTACTGGGCGCAGGAAGCCGGGATAGCCCGGACCTTGCTCACTGAACACGCCTTCGAAGTGGGGCTGGCCATCATATTCAGCTGCGAATCCGAGCGGTCCTTCCAGTGGGTGGCAGATCTGATTCTGGCGCGTCGCAAGATGCAATGGATCATGGCGTTATCCCATCAGTGCATCGATCGTAAATCCTTATCCGCCCTGATCGCCGAACGCTGTTATGACTATCATACTTTACCGATCGAGCCTCAGCGGTTAGTCGTAACGCTTGGGCATGCGTATGGAATGGCAACATTGACCGAAACGACTCTTCGCCAGCAACGAGAACTTGAATCGCAATATGGGCTGGTTGGCAACAGCCCCGTCATGCAGGCCCTGTTCCGCGGCGTTCAAAAAGCGGCGGAGGTCGATGTGCCGGTCTTGATCACCGGCGAAAGCGGCACCGGCAAGGAGCAGGCGGCCCGCGCCATCCACGAATACTCTTCCCGGGCGGCTGCGCCCTTCGTGGTGATGAATTGTGCAGCCCTGTCCGCCAATCTGATCCAATCGGAGCTGTTCGGACACGAGAAAGGGGCATTCGCCGGAGCAACCGAGCGCCATATCGGCTATATCGAATCCGCCAACGGCGGCACGGTGTTCCTGGATGAGATCGGCGATCTCGCTCCCGAATTGCAGGCCAACCTGTTGCGCTTCCTGGAGGAAAAGAAGATTCGACGGTTGGGCGGCGCTAAATCGATCCCCGCCAACGTACGGCTGATTGCCTCCACCAACACCAACCTTGAACAGTCGGTGCGGGATGGCCAGTTCCGTGAGGATCTCTACTATCGGCTGAATGTGCTGCACTTGCGGGCGCCGGCCTTGCGCGAACGCAAAGCCGATGTCGAGTTGCTGGCCCGCCATTTCTTCGTCAAATTCGCTGCAGAGACGAGGACATCGGCCAAAGGACTCGGTCGCGAGGCGCTGGAAGTCATCAGCCGCTATGATTGGCCTGGAAACGTGCGGGAACTCATGAATCGCATCCGCCGAGCCGTTTTGTTGAGCGAAGGGCCTTATATTACTCCTAATGATTTGGAGCTGGAGCGGCGTTCGCTGAATCGCGGCTTCATTACCCTGGACGAAGCTCGCATGGCGGCCGATCGCGAAACGATTCATGCCACCTTGTTGCGCACCCGTTTCAACATCGCCAGGGCTGCCCAAGAGCTCAGCGTTTCGCGCATGACACTGTACCGCTTGATGGAGAAATACGACATCCGGCGCGATAGCATCTAAATTTGCCCGTTTCGAAACGAAACAACGATCGCCGGCTTGACGCCGGCGATTTTTTTGGGTAATCGCGCCGATATACAGAAAAATTGAACGGCATCCCACAATCGACATGGCCGCTTTCGACGCCAAAACCTTTCTCAAGACCCTCACCACACTGCCAGGCGTCTACCGGATGCTGGATGGGCAGGGTCGGGTGCTCTATGTGGGCAAGGCCCATAATCTTCGGCAGCGCGTCGCTAGCTACTTCCGGGAAAATCATGCCTCCGCCAAGACGCGCAGTCTGGTATCCAATATTCAGGCCATCGAAGTCACGGTTACCCATACCGAAACCGAGGCTCTGATCCTGGAAAACAACCTGATCAAGGAATTCCAGCCTCGCTACAACATCTTGCTCCGCGATGACAAGAGCTATCCCTATATTCATCTTTCCGCCGATCCATTTCCTCGCCTGACCCTCCATCGTGGCGCCAAACGAGCGCCTGGGCGCTACTTCGGACCATATCCCAACGCCAGCGCTGCCCACGACACCTTGAATTTATTGCAAAAAATATTTCGCTTACGCGGGTGCGAGAACAGCTTCTTCAACAACCGCAGCCGGCCTTGTCTGCAATATCAGATCAAGCGTTGCACTGCTCCCTGCGTCGGCTTGGTGGATCCACCGACTTACCAACATCAGTTGCGCGAAGCGACCTTGTTCCTGGAAGGCAAGAGCGGACAATTGATCGATGAACTCGCGCAACGGATGGAAGCCGCCGCCGCCGCGTTGAACTTCGAAGCAGCAGCATTCTGCCGCGACCAAATCGTCGAGCTGCGGCAAATCCAGCAAGCCCAGCATGTGGAAAGCGCCAGCGGCGATCTCGATGTGATCGCCTGTGCCGTGCAAGGCGAAGTCGCCTGCGTGCAAGTGTTTGTCTTTCGCGATGGCCGCCTGCTGGGCAACAAACCTTTCTTTCCCCGCTTACCCGAGCACGCCGACGCTGGAGCCGTGCTGAGCGCTTTTCTGGCCCAGCATTATCTCGACCAGAACGAGCCTCCGCGCGAGTTGCTGGTTAGCCACGAATTGGCGGACCTTGCCCTGCTGAGCCAGGCATTCCAGGAGCGGCTCGGTCAACGAATCGCCATCACCAGCCGTGTGCGCGGCGAACGGGCGCGTTGGCTGACCATGGCCCAACACAATGCCGAACAGGCCCTGGCGGCGCGGCTCTCCAGCCAGGCCGGCATGCAGCATCGCTTGGAAGCCTTGCGGGAAGCCTTGGGGTTCGATCATGCCCTGTCACGCCTGGAATGCTTTGACATCAGCCATACCCAGGGAGAGGCGACGGTTGCCTCCTGCGTGGTGTTCGGCGCCGAAGGACCGCGTAAATCGGATTATCGACGCTACCATATCGAAGGTATTACGCCCGGCGACGACTATGCCGCCCTACACCAGGCGCTCAGCCGGCGCTATTCCCGCCTGCAGGAGGAGAAGAACGCTCTGCCCGATGTGTTGTTCATCGATGGCGGCAAAGGACAATTGGCGCAGGCGCGTGATGTGCTGGAAAAGCTGGATATTGTCGGCGTCATGACGATCGGCGTCGCCAAAGGACCTGATCGCAAACCGGGATTGGAGACCCTTTACTTGTTCGAGGGAAACCGCCCCTTTATACTGCCTGCAGGTTCAGCCGCCCTGCACTTGGTGCAGCAAATTCGCGACGAAGCGCATCGCTTCGCCATTACGGGCCATCGCCAGCGGAGAGCCAAGTCCCGCACCAGCTCCGTGCTCGACCGCATCTCCGGTATCGGCCCCAAACGCCGACAGGCGCTGCTCAAGCAGTTTGGCGGCCTGAAGCAATTGGGTCGAGCTGGGGTTGAGGATATCGTTCGGGTGGATGGAATCAGCGTCGAATTGGCCCAAAGAATTTATGACACCTTCCACGGTGAAGGCTGATCGTGCATCGACCATGCAACTAAACCTGCCCACCCTACTGACTCTGCTACGCATCGCACTGATCCCGGTTTTCGTGGGCGCATTCTTCCTGCCGTTCCGCAGCGCCAACGTACTGTGCACCGCACTTTTCGGCTTGGCAGCGCTGACCGACTGGCTGGATGGCTATCTGGCGCGGCGACTTGGCCAGATATCGGCCTTTGGCGCCTTTTTGGATCCAGTCGCCGACAAATTGATGGTCGCGACCGCTCTGGTCTTGTTGGTGCAGACCATCGCCACGCCGCTGATGGCTGTAGCGGCGGTCATCATCATCGGTCGCGAAATCGCCATTTCGGCCTTGCGAGAATGGATGGCGCAGATCGGCGACCGCAGCCGGGTGGCGGTATCCATGGTGGGAAAGACCAAGACCACCGCCCAAATGGTCGCCTTGCTATTGTTGCTGTACCGGGAGCCGCTGGGTTTCTTCCCAACCCTGGAAGTTGGCCTGGGGTTGCTGCTGATCGCGGCGGTGCTGACGCTCTGGTCCATGTTCCACTACCTGGCAGCCGCTTGGCCAGCGCTCCAACAGGATACGCCGCCTTAAGCGGAGCCGATCCTGGCTGTTTCGCTGCGCCAATACCATCGCACCATAAGAAATTGCGGCCACAGCCGCATCAAAGCCTGCCCATTGCTGTGTTTTCCCACTTGCAAGAGCACTCATCGATGCCACAGCCTGTCCATTTTGTTCTCCACCAGCCGCTCGCTTTCATCGGACGCGTTCTGCATCGTTTCCGGCGCAATCAAGGGATCCTGCTCGCCGCTGCGATCGCTTACTACTCTCTACTATCGTTGGTCCCCCTCGTCATCTTGCTACTGGTCGTCCTGTCGCATGTCATCGACGAATCCCAGCTTCTGGCCCTGTTTCATCGCTACCTGGAACAGCTGTTGCCAGGCGAATCGGAGCTGATCCTCGGACAGGTGGCGCAGTTCCTCGGGCATCGCAGCGTGGTGGGCTGGACCATGGCGGGTACCTTGCTGTTCTTCAGTTCCGCCGCGTTCAATACCCTGGAAAACGCCATGGCGGTCATCTTCGCCTATCGCCATGCCGTCCATAGCCGCAATCTCCTGACCTCGCTACTGCTGCCGTATTTGTACGTGTTGTTGCTGGGATTCGGGCTGCTGGCCGTAGCTTTGGTCATCGGGGTGATGCAAACCCTGATCGCTGGCGATATCCAGTTATTCGACTGGCGCTTTTCATCGAATGGTCTGTTGGTGGCTCTGCTCTATCTGATTGGTCTGCTGAGCCAAATCGGGGTATTGACCCTGATCTATCGGCTGATGCCAACCGGCCAGCTACCTTGGCGGCATGCCCTCATTGGCGGAATTGCGGCGGGGCTGCTATGGGAAGCCGTTCGCTACGGGATGGTCTGGTATTTCGCCAACCTGTCGGCGGTCAATGTGGTTTATGGATCACTGGCTGGAGTGGTGATCGTGTTGATGACGCTGGATGTGATCGGCATCATCATTCTGCTGGGGGCGCAGGTGATCGCCGAGTATGAGCAGCTGTTGCCGGAATTCAGCGACGAGAAATGAAATAGCCCCTTAATCATGGATTAGGGGCTAAGCGATTAGGAGCCTGGCGGTGACCTACTTTAGCATGAGTACTCTCACACGATCATCGGTGCGACGCGGTTTCACGGTCGAGT
>RXIW01000107.1 GCA_003989065.1 Candidatus Competibacteraceae bacterium | reverse complement strand
CCGAGAACCCCGACAAGGATATCTACCTGTATATCAACTCGCCGGGTGGCTCGGTGAGCGCCGGTCTGGCAATCTACGACACCATGCAGTTCATCAAGCCCGATGTCAGCACGCTGTGCATCGGTCAGGCGGCCAGCATGGGGGCGCTGTTGCTTAGCGGTGGTGCGGCCGGCAAGCGTTTCTGCCTGCCGCACTCGCGTATCATGATCCACCAGCCCCTGGGCGGTTTTCAGGGCCAGGCCACTGATTTCGACATCCACGCCCGGGAAATCCTGCTGGTGCGGGATCGGCTCAACCGTATTCTAGCCAAGCATACCGGCCAGCCAGTTGAGAAGATCGCGGTCGATACGGATCGCGACAACTTCATGGGCGGTGCCGAAGCCGTTGAGTATGGCCTGATTGATGCCGTATTAAGCCAACGCACCGCTGCAGCAGCCCTGGACAAGGCGTAAGCGTCTCCTGACACGGACGCGCGATGACTGTGAATGAGGACCAGCAGGGCAAACCCCGGCACCGGTGCGCACACGGTCCGGGGCGCGGCATTCTGGAAAGATCGCAACGTGCGGCGCGTGGCGCAGTCGCGCGCCATGCCGGATCCAATGACCGTGCGACGACGAGGTTGGGATTATGAGTAGAGACCGCAGTGACAGGAGCGACGACGACAAGCTGTTGTACTGCTCCTTTTGTGGCAAGAGTCAGCATGAAGTGCGCAAGCTGATTGCCGGTCCGAACGTGTTCATCTGTGATGAATGCGTCGAGCTGTGCAATGACATCATCCGCGAGGAGATGGAAGAAAATGCGCCCGCTGTCGCCAGCAAGCTGCCCAAGCCACACGACATCAATCAGGTTCTCGATGAATACGTGATTGGCCAGGAACGCGCCAAGAAAGTCCTGTCGGTCGCGGTCTACAACCATTACAAGCGCCTGGAACTGCAGCGCACGGGCCATGCCAAGAGCGGCGACATCGAGGTCGCCAAGAGCAACATCCTGCTGATCGGTCCGACCGGTTCCGGCAAGACGCTGCTGGCGGAAACCCTGGCGCGGTTGCTCAATGTCCCGTTCACCATTGCCGATGCCACCACGCTGACTGAAGCCGGCTATGTTGGCGAGGACGTGGAAAACATCATCCAGAAGCTGCTGCAGAAATGCGATTACGATGTCGAGAAGGCTCAGACCGGCATCGTCTATATCGATGAGATCGACAAGATCTCGCGCAAGTCGGATAACCCCTCGATCACCCGCGACGTCTCCGGCGAGGGTGTACAGCAGGCCCTGCTGAAGCTGATTGAAGGTACGATTGCGTCGGTGCCGCCGCAGGGCGGGCGCAAGCATCCGCAGCAGGAATTCCTGCAGGTGGATACCTCCAATATCCTGTTCATCTGCGGCGGCGCCTTTGCCGGTCTCGACAAGGTGATCCGCAGCCGTTCCGATAAGGGCGGCATCGGTTTTGCTGCCGAAGTCAAGAGCAAGGACAATGGCCGCTCGGTGGGTCAGGTGCTGATGGAAGTTGAGCCCGAGGATCTGATCAAGTACGGTTTGATTCCGGAATTCGTAGGCCGGCTGCCGGTGACCGCGACCCTGACTGAGCTGGACGAGCATGCTCTGGTGCGCATCCTCACCGAGCCGAAAAACGCCATCATCAAACAGTTCAAGAAACTGTTCGAGATGGAGGGCAGCGAGCTGGAGTTCCGCGATGAAGCGCTGCGGGCGATCGCCCACCGGGCGATGGAACGCAAGACCGGCGCGCGTGGCCTGCGCACCATCCTGGAACACATCCTGCTCGATACCATGTACGACCTGCCGAGCCTATCGCAGGTCAGCAGGGTCGTGGTTGATGATACTGTGGTGGCCGGTCACGCCAAGCCGTATTTCATCTACGAGAAAACCGAGCGGCGCGCTGCCGCTCACGAGTAACCGCTTGCCGACCGTCCGGTGCCACGGCACCGGGCGCCTTTCCTGACCACCCGCGGACCGTGCGCGTACCAGGCGCGGATGAATCGCGTGGCCGGTCCCTGGGTAGGCGCTGTCCAACCGGCCGTGCCCACACCTTCACGACGTCTGGCTTAACCGCAGAGGGTCTATCATGCCGCAGAATGAAACCCCGTTGGACAGTTTCGCCAGTCGCGCATCGATTCCGGTATTACCGCTCCGCGACGTGGTGGTGTATCCCCACATGGTGATCCCGCTGTTCGTTGGGCGGGAAAAGTCCATTCATGCTCTGGATCTGGCCATGAAGGGCGACAAGCGCATTGTGCTGGTCGCGCAAACCAGTGCCGAGATGGATGATCCCAATATCGATGACATCTACAGTGTCGGGACCCTGTCCAACATCCTGCAGTTGCTGCGCCTGCCGGATGGCACGGTCAAGGTACTGGTCGAGGGTGGCCAGCGCGTCATCCTGCACCGTTTTACCGAAACCGAGGCCTGTTTTATTGCCGAGGTCTCGGTGCTGCAGCCGATTCTCGACGAGGCGGCTGCCCAGGAACGCGATGTGCTGATGCGTTCCCTGCTCAGCACCTTTGAGCAGTACATCAAGCTCAACAAGAAAATCCCCGGCGAAGTGCTGACCTCGGTATCCAGTATCGATGACCCCAGTCGCCTGGCGGACACCGTCGCTGCGCATATGACGCTTAAGCTCGACGAGAAGCAGCGCATTCTTGAGATCCGCGATCTGCGCGAGCGCCTGGAGCATCTGCTGGCGCTGGTCGAAGGCGAGATCGACATCCTGCAGGTGGAAAAGCGCATTCGCTCGCGCGTCAAGCAGCAGATGGAGAAGAGCCAGCGCGAGTACTACCTGAACGAGCAGATGAAGGCCATCCAGAAGGAACTCGGTGATCTGGAGGATGCGCCCAATGAAGTCGAGGATCTGAGCCGGCGCATTGAGAACGCCGGCATGCCCAAGGATGCCAAGGCCAAGGCCCTGACCGAGCTGAACAAGCTGAAGATGATGTCGCCGATGTCGGCCGAGGCAACGGTGGTGCGCAATTACATCGACTGGCTGGTGAATGTGCCCTGGCGCAAGCGCACCAAGATTCATCAGGATCTGGCCGCCGCCGAGCACATTCTGGAAGCCGACCACTATGGTCTGGAGAAGGTCAAGGAACGCATTCTCGAATACCTGGCAGTGCAGCAGCGGGCGCGCAAGCTCAAGGGACCGATCCTGTGCCTGGTCGGGCCGCCGGGCGTGGGCAAGACCTCGCTGGGGCGCTCGATCGCCCGTGCGACCAACCGCAAGTTCGTGCGCATGTCGCTGGGTGGGGTGCGCGACGAGGCTGAGATTCGCGGCCATCGCCGCACCTACATCGGCTCAATGCCCGGCAAGATCGTGCAGAATCTGGCCAAGGTTGGGGTACGCAATCCCCTGTTCCTGTTTGACGAGATCGACAAGATGTCGATGGATTTCCGTGGTGATCCGTCTTCGGCGCTGCTGGAGGTGCTCGATCCGGAGCAGAACAACACCTTCAACGATCATTATCTGGAAGTGGATTTTGACCTGTCGGATGTGATGTTTGTGGCCACTGCCAACTCGTTGAATATCCCAGCGCCGCTGCTCGATCGCATGGAAGTGATCCGTATTCCCGGTTATACCGAGGATGAAAAGCTCAACATCGCCCTGCGCTATCTGGTGCCCAAGCAGATCGCCGGTAATGGTTTGCGCAAGGATGAGCTGGCGATCAGCGCCGAGGCCTTGCGTGACGTGATTCGCTTCCATACCCGCGAGGCTGGCGTGCGCAACCTGGAGCGGGAGATTGCCAAGATCTGCCGCAAGGTGGTCAAGGAAGTGACTCTCAGCCCGACTGCGGCGCAGACCTGTGTCGATTCCGAATCGCTGGAAAAGTATCTGGGCGTGCGCCGTTTCCGCTATGGTCTGGCTGAGGAGCAGGATCAGGTCGGGCAGGTGACCGGTTTGGCCTGGACCGAGGTCGGCGGCGAGCTGCTGAGCATCGAGGCGGCGCTGGTGCCGGGCAAGGGACGGCTGATTCACACCGGCCAGCTGGGTGAAGTGATGCAGGAATCGATTCAGGCGGCGATGACCGTGGTACGCAGCCGCGCCGAGGCACTTGGCATCGATCCGGAATTCCATCAGAAGCTGGATGTACACATTCACGTCCCGGAAGGGGCGACGCCCAAGGACGGCCCAAGCGCCGGCATTGGCATGTGCACGGCGCTGGTGTCGGCCCTGACGCGCGTGCCGGTGCGGGCCAGTGTGGCCATGACCGGTGAGATTACCTTGCGCGGCGAGGTGCTGCCGATCGGGGGCCTCAAGGAAAAGCTGCTGGCCGCGCACCGGGGGGGTCTGGAAACAGTGGTGATCCCTGAGGAAAACCGCAAGGACCTGGCCGAAATCCCGGAAAACATCCTGTCCAGGCTGGATGTGCGGCCGGTGCGCTGGATTGATCAGGTGCTGGAAATTGCCCTGCAGGCCCTGCCGGCGCCCAAGGACTGCGAGTCGGCCAGTGCCGGTGCTGTGGAACCGTCAGCGAAATCCGGCAGCGCGCCGGAAATTGTTCGCGCGCACTAGGTCCGGACCGGCGGCCCTTGGTTGACACTGGTCGCAGGGCCCGGCTATAAGTCGAAATCATAGTGATTCAATTGATCCGGGGCGGATGTGCCCCCCTGTCCCGGGTTTATCCGAGCCACGCCAGTAAACGCAAAAGGAAAGGGATCATGAATAAAACCGAACTGGTTGATGCCGTTGCACAGGCTGCTGATTTGCCAAAAACCACTGCGGGTAAGGCCGTTGACGCGCTGCTGCTGGTGATCGGCGAGGCGCTGAAAAGTGGCGATTCCGTGGTGCTGCCCCGTTTTGGTACTTTCTCGGTACGCGAGCGGGCCGCGCGCGCAGGCCGCAACCCCAAGACCCAGGAAACCATGGAGATTAAGGCCAGTAAAATTCCAGTGTTCAAGGCTGGTAAAACGCTTAAGGACATGATAAAGTCTTAAACCTTTCCCGGGGTGCTTAGCTCAGTTGGGAGAGCATCGCCCTTACAAGGCGAGGGTCGGGGGTTCAAGCCCCTCAGCACCCACCACGGTTCGGATACCGGAGCGGTAGTTCAGATGGTTAGAATACCGGCCTGTCACGCCGGGGGTCGCGGGTTCGAGCCCCGTCCGCTCCGCCA
>RXIW01000106.1 GCA_003989065.1 Candidatus Competibacteraceae bacterium | reverse complement strand
GTGTCCGCATGATGTCGTCTCCGCGGTGGTCAGTGGCCTGCCCCAGTCACGGCGCCGAAGTCGATTGCCTTGGCGCCAGCCGGAGGAGTGAAGGTGAACAACCGCTCGGGAAGTTTCGGTTTCAGCTTCCAGTCGTAGTATTCGACCGAGAAGCGCGGGGCATCCTGAACATGGAGCAGGATGCCGGCGACCCGGCAAGGCAGATCGGTCTTGGCGTCGATCCAGATCTCTCCGGCGATCTCCGGCGTGGCCAGTGCGACATGCTCGCAGCGCACGCCGCCAATCACCGAGTAGCCAGCATAGAAGGCGCTGGTCAGATTCTGCGTCAGGGCGGCGTAGGGATCGCTGTAGAGCACGTCTTCGAATGGCAGCAGGATGCCCGCCGTCTTCGCAGCGAACGGCAGCAGTTCGTCGAGGGTCTTGGGCGCGTCAGTGGTGGCGTAGAGTTTCCGCGTCGGTTCGTAGGCGGTCATCTTGCTGCCGTTATAGTAGAAATCGAACGGCGGGGCGTCGCCGCGAATCTCGGCGCTCAGCTGATTGGGCCGTTTGACCGCGATCACCGATTCGGTGAAGAAGGTCAGGAACTGTCCGGTGCCGCCCGGCGCTTCGAGCGCGCTGCGGGTCCGGACCAGAAAGGCCGGAGTGGCCGCCAGCTTGGCGCTCATCTTTTTCACCAGGTCGAGGGCGCCCTGCTCCATCACTGGGGCCGGCGTGGCTTTGGCCGCTGGCGCAGCGGCCAAAGCCGCCGCAGTCTCGGCCGGGGCTGCTGGCTCTTCGGCCAGCACGGCCTTGGCGGCAGCATCGGCTGGCATAGCCTCCCCTGGCACGGCGGCGCGGGTTTTGGTCGGCGCAGTGGCAGTGGTTTCAGCCGGGGCGGTGGCGGCGGTTTCAGCCGGTGCCGCCGGGGCCTCGTCCTGTGCAGCCGCTGCAGCCGGTGGAGTCGAGGGCGCTGCGCTCTGGTCTTGGCCCAACGCCAGACCGGCGCTCAACGAGGTCAGTACGGCGAACGCCAGGGTGGTTCGCCGGAATTTACCCTTCATCTCTGATTTCTCCTCAAAGGTTGGCAAGGGGAACTGAACAGCCGTCACGTCCGTTCGGATGCTGGATGACATCCGCCATGCGCCGTGTCGACATGAGCCCGGCAAGGCTCATTTGGGAAACATGAATTGCACCTGCAGACGCAAGGTCCAGTTGGGACCATCGTCCGGCGTCACCACGTTGTAGAACGCCTGAAACTGGGTGTTCACCGGCAATTTGCCAAGGTGAAAGATCTTGCCTACGCCACCGCCGAGCGGCACCGTCCAACGGTCGCTGTCGTCGGCCTTCCAGTTGGCGGTAATGACGGGCGCGCTGACCAGATACAAGCCGCCGGGAAAGTTGTAGTTGAAGAACGGTTGGAGCAGAAAGTTGTTGTATGGGGCGTCGTCGCCCGAACCGACCGACCAGACGTTGTTGGTCAACGCGCCGTAGACCCACGGATCGCCATGCGCCAGATGCAAGACCACGAAGGACGGCCCCAATCCCCAGCGGTCGTTGCCCAATTGATCGT
Organism: Candidatus Competibacteraceae bacterium; assembly: GCA_003989065.1. Lineage (GTDB taxonomy): Bacteria > Pseudomonadota > Gammaproteobacteria > Competibacterales > Competibacteraceae > RXIW01. Next base: position 3,723 of record RXIW01000106.1, on the reverse strand, counting down.
TGCTGTTGGTCGGCAGTTGAACGATGGGACCCACCCCCCAGATCCAGCCATTGGCGTTGGCCGGGGACAGGAAGGCGGTGAATTGAATGTCGCCGATGCCATCGGTGCGATCTCCCCAGGGCTCGAACGCGGGCTGGGAGATGACCGGGATGATGGTGCGGGTGATGATGTTCCAATCCGCGTTCAGATCGATCGGGATGACTGGCTGGATGTTCAAGACGTTCTGCGTGCTTTTTTCCGGACCGACATTGAGATTGACGTTGTCCTGAAACGGCACGCTGATGAGATTGCCAACCGGATTCTGCGCCATCTTGGCCAGTTCCTCGGCGCTCAGTTCCGCCTGGGCCGGCATGGCGAGCATTGCACTTACCGCCAGCAAGCCAAGCATTCCGCTGCTTTTCCAGCGCACGAACGTCATTCGCATCAACCCTCTCCTGGCAAGGATTTTTCATCGGAATCATTCGGCGAAACGGGCAACGGTTTCATCGGCTCGCCTGCCCCTTCAGTCGAGTCGCGGTTCGACTCCAGCGCGGGATTCGCATCCCCGGAAAAATTGGGGGTCGAATAGAGCGCGACCAACCGGGAAATCAGCAAGGCTACATAGAGCAAACCAACCATCGATTCGCTCATCGCTAGCATCCGCGCCAATCCCGACACCGGCAAAATGCCACCATAGCTTGAGGTCGCGAGCGTGGTGATGCTGAAGTACAGGCTGTTGAAACCCTGCAGCGAATGACTGGCAAACGGACCCACCGTGTAAGCGAAAGAATCGGGCACCGACCGATCTACCAATCGGTAAGCAAAGGCCCAAAGTAGCCCCAACAACAGGTAGGTTGCGACGCCCGCACACAAAATATCGGAATTGACCTGCGGTGCTTTGAGGATGAAATTCAACAATCGCAGCACGATGAAGCTGATGAACACCAGGCCCGTCCACAGCGACACTTGCGGAGACAGCAAATCTGGCCAGCCATAATCCACCCATTTCTCGACCAGGGCCGGTATCACAAACACGATGGCCCAGATCAGCACCCCGCGGCGACCGCTCACCGCCAGCACCGCCGACAGCAACACCAGCGTCATCAACACCGACTCGATCAAAACACCGTTCTGCATCCCCTGGATGAATGGCGCCGTGACATACAGCAACACCAAGGCCGCCAAAAAGTAGGCAACCGAGAAACGCACGATCCCAGCATTGGTGTCAACTGCCGGCAACGGCGTCGCCATCCGGGGCTTCGATGGCGCTGATGGCGATCGGAGTCGGGGAATCTTCACACACGACGCATAGGCAATGATGGACCGAGCGCCGTCAGTTCAAATTCGTATCCGGATAGTACTTGGCGCCGGTGATGCTGACCCCGACAATCGCGCCTGCTCCGCTCAACTGGTACAACAATACCCCTGGCGAGACCGACGCCCCCATCTGGTTGCCCATCTGCTGGGTGTTGGATTGGGCCGAAGCCATTGCGTTGCCGCCGAATTCCCAGCCCGAAGTCACGAACTGCTGGAAGGCTTGCGGGGTCTGGAACACGAACACCAACTTGAATTGCTGCGCGCCGAAGCCATAACCGGGCTGCAATTCGACCATCCGCATGAAGGTCTCCTGCTGCGTGACCTGGTTGACGGCCAGTCCCTCGCCGGTCGCGCTGCCCAGGAACAGCACCTTGAAGCCGAAATTACTGAAGACCGCATAGCCGGCCGACTGCTGGATCTGCCTACGCGCCGCCGGATACTGCCGGTAAAGCTCGGCCAGGGTTTCGTTGGTCATCGCGCGAATATCGGCGCGCTGTTCCTGAGCCTGACTCGGCGACATGGGAGCCGTCGAACACGCGGCCAAACCCAGGCCCACCGCTGCTGCCATCAACGACGCCAAGAAACGACGGCGCGACGCCATTGACGGAGTCAGGGCGGCAATCTCCGAATTGTTTTGCATTTCCGACATTTTTCGATCCTCGAAGTATGGGCTGAACCTCAGATTGTAGAGGTTCAGCGTCAAGATGCCGTACCCCATGCAAGGCTGGATGTCAGGGGACCAGCTCGATCTCGCCTGGCCGCCAGGTCTGGTTGAACCAGGGTTCGAGCGGACCGTAAAGGCGCAGGATCATGAACCAGCCCTTGTCAGGGATGGTCTGCACCCAATTGCCTTCCATTCCCGCCGGGGCTTTGGGGCCAAAATAGACATCCACCGAGCCATCGGCATTGGTCTTTACTTCCTTGTTCTGACTGCTCACGCTGGGGAAGCGCTGGTCGGTCTGCAGCATCGACCGGGTCTGGATGTCATAGACGATGACCGACCAGAAGTCCTTCACCGGAATATTCGGCGGCAGATGCAGTTTGTAGATCTTGCCACCGTCGAAAGGGTTGCCGTTCGCATCCTGACAGGACCAGGGATACTGCGAGCCTTCACCGACCATCTTGACTGCCATCGCCGGTGTGACGCCGGTGGCCAGGAAATAGAAGAAGGCTGCTCCATCCAGATTGGCCACGCCCGGCGCAATCTCAAACTTGTAGCCACCGAAGAAGGGTTTGCGCCACTTGCTGTTGGGATAAATGAACGCGTCCGAGTCGCGAATCTCATAGGCGATCGCCCGAGAGGTGACGGCGCCGATAGTGACGGCATCCTCCAGGATCTTCTTCATGCGCGAATCGGGATTGAAGGGCTGGCCCTTCTGGATACCGATCGACGCAAACAGGCCCAGCGTGGTCGGATCCGAACCTTCGCTCGGCTCTTCCTGAATCACCTTGTCCAGCAAAGACCAGAAGGTATAGTCGGTGGGCGGTACGAAGTTCGACGGGATGCCGGAAAGATTGACGTACTTCATCGCCGGCGGATTGGCCGCGTCGGCCAAGGAATAGATCTTCAGGTGTTTCTTCACCGACTCGACGCCGGGCTTGGTCGAGCCATCTACCAGAAAGGTTCTGAAGGGTGCCCAGTTACCGTAGGTACTGGGGCGCACCACGAAATAACCGCTCGGAACTTCACCCTTGTAGCCCGGCGGCAGGATCAGATATTTGCCACCCTTACCCTTGTCGGCCCCGGTGATGCCGATATCGGCTACCCAGCGATACCAGAAGTCGTCGATGGCGCCCAGCGACATGGGCGGAACATCCAGGACCACCGGACCCTTGTGGGTATCGATCCAGATGAAGTTGTAGATGGTGTTGTCGTTCGCCGTCAGCTCCACCGTCCGGGAGTCCACCAGGTTCTCCCAGATGACGTCGGTCTGATTGTCGGGGCCATACTGGCGGAGCATTTCACGCATCGCAGCCTGATTGACGATGGGCAGCGCCAAGAGGTAAGCCTGCAGAGCGCGGGACCGATCCAGGTTGTCGTAGATTTTCTGGACGGTCGCGGAGTCGGGGTAACCATCGTGCAGCTTGAGCGCGCCGATGGAGGATTCCAGCCGATCCGGCAAGACGATACCCGCCGCGATGGGCGTGGTCATCTTGTAGCCGCTGGCGCTGGCGTTGCCGGGGCCAGCGGTGCTGGCAGCACCCGGAATCAACAATTTCTGGCCAGCATCGATGGTATTCGAGGCCAGCTTGTTCTGCTGCTTCAGTTCATCGACCGAAACACCGAAGCGTTCGGCGATCGCCGATAAATCGTCACTGACCGCGACAATATAGAAAGTCGTCGCGACCTCATATTGGCCCTGCGCATGATTGCGCGGACCGGTGTCCGCCACAGCGCCGTAGGCGGCGCCAAGGCCAAGGCCAAGG
>RXIW01000105.1 GCA_003989065.1 Candidatus Competibacteraceae bacterium | reverse complement strand
GGTATCAGTTACGCCGCCAATCTGACTCCGGACAAGGAAACCGGCCTGGGCAGCTGGACCGATGCTGAGTTCGTACAAGCCATGAAGACCGGCAAGCACGGCGGAGTCGGTCGTCCGATCATGCCGCCGATGCCGTGGCAGGCCATGTCGAACCTCAGCGACGAGGACTTGCGGGCGATGTTCCACTACCTGCAAAGCACGCCGCCGATTCACAACAAAGTGCCCGACTATCAGCCGCCTGCCCAATAACCCATCGCAGCCGCAGCACTCCCCGCGCCCGACCGCTACCTGGCGACGCCTGGCTCATGGACCAGGCGGATTCGCTTGAGGCCACAGCGCCAGATGTTCGAGCAGCAACTGCTGCAAATCGCCATGAAAGCGACGGGCCGCTACGGGAGTCAGGCGATGGCGGGCATTGAGCAAAGCGCCGTAATACAGGCCGGCTAGGATCGGGCGATAGCGCGGCTGGTCGGGATCGGCCACATCGCCTAAGCGCTGTACCAGTGGATGGGCGGCGTTCAGCAACAAGCTCAGCGGTTGCTGGCGCAAGCGGTCGCGTACTTCGCCCGCCAGCTCGGCCAACCCGTCCAGCAGGAACGGTTTTTCCAGCGTCCGTTCCATCTCATCGAAGGCGGCGATGCGGCGGCCATCGAGCAACACTGCACTCAGACTGTCCGGCTGAAAGCGGCGGACCTGCGCCCGCACTTGCACATCCCGCTCAGCCAACGCCCGCTCCAATGCCCGCTCCAGTCGACCATAGATCGCCTGCTCCACCGCTTCCAGATGCGAGTACAAGGCCGGATCATCCAGCCGATCCAGCGGCTTGAGTTCGATCTGTTCGGCATGCTCGCCAGCGTAACGGCGCAGCAACGCCTCGTCGAAGGGGCGGCCGGCGTTGATCGCCAGTAGGCCGCTGGCCTGACAAAGGGCGTAGAACTGATTGGCATCGGCTTCGTGGGTGAAGAAGTACAGGGCTTGTCTGCCATCGGCGGTCACCGGCTGTCGGGCCAGATAGTCGGCCAGGGTCAATTGCCCCTGCTGGGTCTCGAACGGCAATTGACCCAGCACCGCCGCGCCGAATTCCGGGTGCTGCACCGCCATGCCCTTGATGGCGTCGTGATGCCAGTCGCACAGGCGCAGAAAGCGTGGCCGGTCGCAGCGGGCCAGTTCGAGCAAGGCCGTGACGATCGCTTCGCCCAGAGCGGCGCGCAAGGCGTGCCAGACGGCATCGCGCATGACGTTGTCGCGGGCGGCGGTCGGTTGCAAATCAGGACAATCGATCACGCCGCGCACGAAACGCGCCCACTCCGGCAGCAATTCGTGATCGTTCGGGCGGATGCTCATCCGGGCCTGGAACAGATCCACCGCACCGCTCCCCTGCCCGCCTAGTGCGTAGCGGGCCGGCACGAACAGGCCACCTAAGGCGCGCGGCTGCGGTAGGTCGATGGGAATCACCAGCAACGGCGCATCGGTGTAGCGCTGGGCCAGAAAGCTCGTCAACGAATGCTCGCGTTCCGCCGGATCGCCCCAGCCGGGCTGATGCCATGGCGCATCGATGGCGTTGATCGGGCCGAAACCGTTCAGCAGGATGGGAAAGGGCAGGAAATCGGCGTAACGCCGCACGATCTGGCGGATCAGTCGCCCATCGAGAAAGGCGCTCCGATCCGGCGTCAGCGTGACCACCACCCGCGTGCCCGGCGGCTGCCCGTCGCCCGGCAGGCTGTCCAGCCGGTAGTCCTCGCCACCGTGATTGACCCAGTGCCAGGCGTGCAGCGCCAGCGATTTGCGGGTGTAGACCTCGATCCGTTCCGCGACCACGAACGCCGACAGCAGACCGATGCCGAACTGGCCGATGGTGGCGACCGCCACATCGCGAGTGGCCAGTTCGCGGGCGCGGCTGCCGGTGCCGGTGCTGCCGATGACGCTGAGGAATTCTTCGATATCCTGCCGGTCCATGCCGGTGCCGTTGTCGCTGAAACTCAGCGTGCGCTGGGCTTCGTCCACATTGATGCGAATTTCGCCGACCGGCTCCGGGTCATAGACTCTGCGCAACTGGATGCTGTCGTGAGCGTTCTGCAACAGCTCACGGATGAACACGTCCGGCTCCGGGTACAGGCTCTTGGCCAGCAGCCGAACCAAACCTTGAAAGCTGGTGCGCATCTTGGGCATGGGGCGATGGCCTCCTGGGTTGCGGGGTGGATCGCTGTGCCGATCTCGCCAAGGAATCGTTCAAGGTGGACTGGCGATTCCCAGAATCTATGCTGCTGTACTGCCCAAACGACTTCGTGGCATCAAAAGCGATATCGATATGGAAAAGTCGTCAACTCTCAGCCAAGGCATGATCGCGTCCTTTCTGCTGGAGTAGGCGCATACTATAAGCAAAATGAGTTGCGTATCCTAAACGGAGGTCAATCGAATGGCGCAAGATCAAGATATCGCCAGAGTATACCGGCAATGCGACCCGGCAACGCCGCTGAAACCTGGCGATCCACGTTATGTGCCTTGTGAAAACACACGCGGCGAAGGTGACTTGATCGCGCAATTGACGAATGCCATCCGCTGGTCGGAAACGCCGCTACACCTGCTGTTTTCCGGTCACCGTGGTGGCGGCAAATCGACCGAACTGCTTCGCCTGCAGAAAAATTTGGCGGAACCACCAGTCGATGAAGAAAAGTTTTTCGTCGTTTACTTTGAAGCCGACCAGGAAGACATCGACGTCAATGACGTCGATTTTCCGGATTTGCTGCTCGCCATCATTCGCCAAGTCAGCAAAGCACTTCGGGAGCGGGTCAATGAGGAGTTGCGCCCGACTTGGTTGAGTCGCTTCATCGGCGATCTCAAGCGCTTTCTCGGCAGCGAAGTGGAATTTGAGACACTGGAGCTGGATGCCCAAATTGCCAAATTCACGGCAACGATCAAAAGTAGCCCTGATGCTCGTCTCGAAATCCGCAAGGCATTGGAACCGAATGTTTCCAATCTCATTCAAGCAGCCAACGATCTATTTGACGAGGCATCAATCCGACTCAAGGATAAAGGATACCGTAATCTTGTGCTGATCGTCGATAATCTGGATCGTATCGTATTACGTGATTTGGAAGGCGGTATCACGACCCACGAACGGCTATTCCTCAATCGTGGTTCTCAGTTACACGCCCTTCGCTGCCATATCGTTTACACCTTGCCAATCTCGATGGTGTATTCGCCCAGCGCAACGGCGCTCATGAATGTTTTCGGTAGAGATCCGGCGGTTTTACCGATGGTAAAAATCGCCAATCGGGATGGCAACGATAATCAAGATGGAATGGACGCACTGCGGAAAATAATCTTAAAACGCCTTACCGCAGCGAGTGTCACCCAATGGACGAGCGCTTTCGATTCGCTCGAAGCCTGGAATTATCTGTGCCGCATGAGTGGCGGGCACCTTCGCAATCTGCTTATTCTGATTCGCTCCGCCTGCACAGCAGCAGGCAATCTACCGTTGACTCAACGTGTTATCGAACAAGCAGTCAGGGGGATCAGCAACGACTTCGAGCGTGCCCTGAATCATCCTGATTTTTTCAAGACCTTGCGGGATATCGATAAGACAAGAGAATTACCGGGCAGCAAAGACGATCAAATGCTGCTCTATAATCTCAGCGTGCTGGAATACCTGAATGGAGAAGTATGGTACGTCGTCAATCCAGCAGTGAAAGCATTGGAAAAATTCAAGTCTCCAAGACGCGCCAGCAGATCCCGACACAATTAAGCCATGCCCAAAAAACGCCAGCCGCGCATAGAAAAAGTAGATAACGATTCGGTTCTCGACCAAATCGAGCGCGTAGTGCGCTGGGATAGCGAATTTCGGCTGGCTTTCATCAAGTGCAATCATCCAGCCCAGCAGGAGACGTTACGACATTCGTTACTGGATCGGTTACGCGATCAGCACATTCTCGAAATCTCGCTGGAAAAACCAATTATCAGTCTGTTAGATGAAATCAGGTTACGTTGGAATTCTGACCAAGCACCGGTTGCAGTATGTGTCTATGGGCTGGAAAACTCATTACGGAAGCAAAGCCAAAATTCACCGGTGCTAGGGAGACTCAATCACGAGCGAGATTTACTCCGACAATCCATCCCAGCAGCGTTACTCATTTGGTTGCCTGATTTTGCTCTGGATTATGTTGCGCGCGGCGCTCCCGATTTTTGGGCATGGCGTTCCGGCGTTTATGAATTTCAGACGGATAGTGGCCTTTGGAAAACAGAAAGTATCGCGGCATTTGGCAATCATAATGCCACATCTCTCGCTTCACTTGCTTGGGCTGATAAAGAAAAAGAGATCGCCAGACTTGAAGAGTTATTGCGGACTTCACAAGCCTTGGCTAAACAAGATAAGCAAGTAAAAAAAAACAATGTCCGTCTCCTGAATCAACTGGGTTTCCTTTACAATAGCCTTGGCAAACAGGATGAAGCGCTAGATCGCTATCAAGAATCGCTCAAACTCACCAAAGCCATCGGCGACCGGGACTGGGAAGGCACCACCCTCAACAACCTCTCGCAGATTTACCAAGCCCGCGGGGATTACGACATCACCCTGCGCTATCTGCAGGAGTCGCTGACCCTCTGTCAGGCCATCGGCAACCGGGCCGGCGAAGGCACCACCCTCAACAACCTCTCGCAGATTTACCAGGCGCGCGGGGATTACGACACGGCGCTGCGCTATCTGGAGGAGTCGCTGGCCATTAGACGGGCCATCGGCGACCGAGCCGGGTTATGTCCAACGTTGTTCAATATAGGCCATATCTATTGGCAGAAAAATTAACATCAACAGGCGCTTGCTTGCTTTGTTGCAGCCTACCAGATTGCCAAGGGAATCGGTTATGCGGAGGCCCTGATGAATCTGGAAAATCTGGCGAAACAACTCGGCGGCAGTGGTTTGGAAGACTGGGAACGGTTGTCGCAGCAGGCAGGAGCCGGAGCAGTGGAGTGAATCGATGAACCAAGCTACGGCGTCGGCCATGTTTGGCTGGTCGATCCGCTGGCCCGCACCCTGGAAGCCTTCGAATTGCACGACGGTCGTTGGCTGCTGCTTGGCGCTATCAAGGAAGACGATCCCGTCCGTTTTCCGCCCTTCGCAGCGGTGACTTTTTCGCTCGCTGATCTATGGGTTTGATTATACTGACCGATCACCCCGTTATCTCAAACCCTGCCGACCATGTCCACATCCGCCACAGCTACGAATTCCCACACTGAATTTGCCCCCCTCCGCCTGCGCAAAGACGAAGACCGCCGCCTGCGCGCCGGTCATCTCTGGGTCTACAGCAACGAAATCGACGTCGAAGCCACCTCGCTGCGTAACTTCCAGCCCGGTCAACCGGTGGCCATCCAGGCCA
>RXIW01000104.1 GCA_003989065.1 Candidatus Competibacteraceae bacterium | reverse complement strand
GGCTGGATGACGGCGGTGATGCCGTATTCGGCGGCCAGATCGAGGCCGTCCCGGAACGGGAAGAAGGCATCGGAAGCCAGGGCCGCGCCCTTGAGGTCGAGCTTCTCCTCCTGGGCCTTCATCGCGGCGATGCGGGCCGAGAACACCCGGCTCATCTGGCCGGCTCCCACCCCCAGGAGCATGCCATCCCGACCGTAGACGATGGCGTTGGATTTGACGTATTTCACCACCTGCCAGGTGAACAGCAGGTCGGCCATTTCCGTGCCGCTGGGCTGGCGTTGCGTGACCACCTTCAGCGCAGCCGGTGCGACCTGGCCCAAGTCGCGGTCCTGCACCAACAGGCCGCCGGTGACTCGCTTGTAGTCCCAGCCGGGCGCCCGTTTCTGATAGTCCCAGTTGCCGCAGGCCAGCACCCGCACGTTCTGCTTGGCGGCGGTTACCGTCAGGGCGTCGGGCATCACGGCCGGGGCGATGATCACCTCGACGAATTGCCGCTCGACGATGGCCTTGGCCGTGGCCGCATCCAACGGTCGGTTGAAGGCGATGATCCCGCCGAAAGCCGAGGTCGGATCGGTCCGATAGGCTCGGTCGTAGGCGTCGAGAATGGATGCGCCGACCGCCACGCCGCAAGGATTGGCGTGCTTGACGATCACGCAGGCCGGTGCGCTGAAGCTCTTGACGCATTCCAGTGCGGCATCGGTGTCGGCGACATTGTTGTAGGACAGCTCCTTGCCTTGCAGCTGGGAGGCGGTAGCGATGCAGGCTTCGGGCGGACGCGATTCGACGTAGAACGCCGCGCCTTGGTGCGGATTCTCGCCGTAGCGCATGGCCTGGGCTTTGTCGAACTGGATGCTGTAGGTGCGGGGAAATGGATCGCGCTCGCCGTCGGCCTGGATCGAGCCGAGGTAGTTGGCGATGGCGCCGTCGTAGCGGGCGGTGTGCTCGAACACCTTGGTGGCCAGATCGAAGCGGGTGGTGGGACCGACTGCGCCGTCGTTGTCCCGCATTTCGGTCAGCACCCGGCCATAGTCGTCGGCATCTACCACTACGGTGACCGCGGCGTGGTTCTTGGCCGCGGCCCGCAGCATGGTGGGCCCGCCGATGTCGATGTTTTCGATCGCCTTGGCCAAGGTGCAGTCGGGCTGGGCGATGGTGGCTTCGAAGGGATAGAGGTTGACCACCAGCAGGTCGATGGGCGGAATGTCGTGTTCGACCATCGCCGCGTCGTCTTCCCCACGGCGACCCAGCAAGCCACCGTGAATGCGAGGATGCAGGGTCTTGAGGCGGCCGCTCATCATTTCGGGAAAGCCGGTGTAGTCGGCGACTTCGATGGCGGGGATGTTGCTATCGGCCAGCAAGCGGGCGGTGCCGCCGGTCGAGAGGATTTCGACGCCCAGATCGGCCAGGGCGCGAGCGAAATCGACGATCCCGGTCTTGTCGGAGACGCTGATCAGGGCGCGACGGATGGGGAGCTTGGGGGCTGCAGTCATGGGAAAGTCCGTTGAGTCGTGAAGGGGAGGTCAAAAGCCGGTGACGGCGGCGGGAACGCCGGACGCTGTCCCGTTGACCGGACGGTCGCGGGTTTGGTCGCAGTCGATGCCGCACCGGCCAGGGCATGATGGGCCAAGGTCTGCGTCGATGGGCGTGGCAATGATCAAGGTCGAGGGCGGCTGAGTGGGTCTTGGCCTTCAGGATGCGTCCGTCGGCATCGGACCGAAATAGAGATCGTAGAACCGATCCTTTTCGAAGTCGTACTGCATCAGTTCGCCGTTTTCCAGATCGTAGTACCAGCCATACAGATTGAGGCGACCGTCTTCCACCCGCTGCCGGATGAATGGAAAAGTCAGCAAATTGGTCAGGGAGGTGCGGATGCCGGCCCGTTCGCAGGCTCGCTGCTGGAATTCCTTGCTGGCGTCTGGCCAGCGCCGCAGCACTTCGTCGCGGGCCGGCGCGGCGATTTGGACCCAGGGCGCGATGAAGCCTTCACCTTCGTGGTTGGTGCCGTAGCCTTCCAACAGGGCGTGGATGCCGCCGCAGCGCGAATGGCCCAGAATGATGATGCTGGGGATTTCCAGATTGCAAACGGCGTATTCCAGAGCGGCGCTGGTGCCGTGGTAGCGGCCCGAGGTTTCGTAGGGCGGGACCAGATTGGCGACGTTGCGGACCACGAACAGTTCGCCGGGCGCGGAATCGGTGAGGATCACCGGATCGACCCGCGAATCGCTACAGCTGATCACCAGGGCGCGCGGCGACTGCCCCTGCATGGCCAACCGATTGTACGCTTCCCGGTTGGGTTCGAAGCTCTTGACGCGAAAACGTTGAAAACCTTGGATCAGCTCATTGATTTTAGCCATGGAACGACGCTCAGCCATTTAAAGGTGCCGGTATTATAGGGTCAACCGGTCGGGAATGGTTCGACCCGCGCTTGGGGCGATGGGGGGCCTGGGTTGCCGCTTCGCAACGCGATCCGCGAAGCGACGGCGCGAAGATCGATGTCCACCCCACGCCCGTGTGGGTCGCCGGCAGTGTCCACTCTGTCGCCGGGTTCTCCTGTCATTATATCCTGTCGTTTTCAACTCATCCGTTTGGAGATGCCCGAATGCAGTGCGCCATTTACAAGAGCTTGCGGAAACAGAATACCTACCTCTATCTGGCGGACAAGGACGATTTTTCCCGTCTCCCCGAAGCTTTGTTGAAGCTGATCGGTCCGCCGACGTACGTCATGGATCTGGATCTGCATCCGGAGCGCAAGCTGGCGCAGGAAGATACGGCGGAGGTGCTGCGGAATCTGGCGGAGCGCGGCTGGCATCTGCAGATGCCGCGCAAGGAAGAGGGCGTGATACCAGGTTTCCGACACTGAATGGATCGAGTGTCGCAGCTGGCCAATCGGCTGGAATGATCGCAAGGGCCAGCGCCCTTTGTGCGCTGGCCACTCTGCGTTCCATTACCGCGCCTTCGCCATTTCCGCCAAGATCAGTTGGGTCCAGGCGCCCGAACCCGGCAGGTTCTGGCCGCCGTCGGCGACCACCAGCGTGCCGGTGATGTAAGAGGCCAGGGGCGAGGCCAGAAAGACGCTCAGCTGGCCGATGTCGTCAGGCGTGCCGAAGCGACCCAGCGGAATCATCCGCTTCAGCGCATCGGTGCTGCCTTCCGGGACCAGTCGGCGCACGCCTTCGGTGCCTTCGATCGGACCAGGGGCGATGCTGTTGCAGCGGATGCCGAAGCGGCCCCATTCCAGCGCCAGATTGCGCATCATGTTGTCGATGCCGGCCTTGGCCGCGCCGACGTGAGCCTGGAAGGCGTAGGGCATGAACGCCTGTCCAGCCGAGATGAAGATGATGTTGCCTTGGGTTTCCTTGAGCTGCTCGAACGCCGCCCGACAGGTGTGGAAGCTGCCCAGCAGATCGATATCCATGACCGACTTGAAGCCGTTGGGACTGATCTGCTCGGCGGGCAGCGGGAAGTTGCCGGCGGCTCCGCAGATCAGAGTATGCATCGGTCCCAACTGGTCGCGGCAATGCTGCATGGCGGTTTGCAGAGCTGGATAGTCGCGCACGTCGGCCGAATGGGTCGAGACCCGCGCCCCGAGCGCCTGCAATTCCGCCGCCGCCGCATCGAGTTTTTCCTGCGAGCGGCCGACGATGCCGAGATTCGCCCCCACCGCCGCGAAGTTGCGGGCGATGCCGAGATTGATGCCGCTGCTGCCGCCGGTGATGAAGACGGTCTTGCCCTGGAACAGGTCTTTGGCGAAACAGGAAGTGATGTTCATGGCGGTTCCTTTGGGGTGGATGTGATCAGCTGCTCAAGGCTAAGGAGAATGATGTCGGCAAACCTAGCACGGTTTGGCTGACTTGACCGTTCCGTTGCCGGTGTCGAGAATCGCCGACCATTCCGGTCCATTACATGGGAGTCCATCATGGCCGATTGCGATCTTCTGGTCATCGGCGCGGGCATCAGTGGCCTGAGCATGGCCCACTACGCCGCCGCCGCCGGTCTGGACGCGTGGGTGTTGGAACAGGATCAGCGGGTCGGCGGTTGCCTGCATTCCCAGCGCTTTGGTGGTGACTTGGCTGACTTCTGGCTGGAGCTGGGCGCGCACAGCAGCTTCAATTCCTATGGCCAGTTGTTGGCGATCCTGGAAGCCGCCCAGGCGCTCGATCGTCTGCAACCGCGCGTCAGGCTGCCGTTTCGCCTATTCGCGGGCGGCGCGATCCATTCCATTCCCTCGCAATTGCACTGGATCGAGTTGCTTGGCGCGCCCCTACGGTTGTTGGGAGCGAGCAAGACGGGATGCAGTGTTGCCGACTACTACCGGCGCATTGTCGGTCGCCGTAATTACGCGGCGGTGTTTGCGCCGGCCTTCGATGCGGTGATTTGCCAGCCGTCTGGCGGATTCCCGGCCGATGGCCTGTTCCGGCCGCGTCCCCGCCGCAAGGATGTCCCGCGAGGTTTCACCCTGGCGGGAGGGTTGCAGAGCATGGCCGAGATCATCGCCGCGCGTCCGGGAATTCGAGTCGAGCGTGGCCAGATGGCGCAGGCGATTGACCGCGATGGCGGAGACTTCGTGGTGCGCACCGCTGATCGCCGCTTTACGGCCCCGGCGCTGGCCCTTGCCGTGCCAGTGGCGGTTGCGGCCAGCCTGCTGCAGACGGCGTTCCCGGAGCTCGCCCAGCAATTAGCCCAGGTTTCGACCGCGACGGTGGAATCGCTTGGGGTTGCGCTGCCGCGATCGCGCCTGCGGCTACCGCCGCTGGCGGGGCTGATCGGTCGCGATGAGGCGTTTTATTCGGTGGTGTCGCGCGACACCGCGCCAGACCCAGCGTGGCGAGGCTTTACCTTTCATTTCCGGCCTGGGGTGCTGGATGAAGCGGGTCAGCGGGCGTGTATCGCCCGGGTGCTGGAATTGCCGGTCGATGGATTGAAGACAGCGCATGTCGTGAGCAAGACCAATCGGTTACCGGCGTTGCGGGCTGGCCATGGCCAGTGGATCGGTGCGGTGGACCGGCTGTTGGCGGGCCAGCGTCTGGCATTGACCGGTAACTACTTCGCTGGGGTGGCCATTGAGGATTGCGTGACACGCTCGCTGGCGGAGTTCATCCGACTGCAACGGGAGGGCTGATGTGGGCGATAAGGCCAACCGGACCATCGGGCAACCGATGGTCGGGTATGATCGATTGCGCTAAAAAGCCGGGTACAGTGTAGTCGTTTCGCCGGGCAGGGCCGTCATGTTGTCGCCGACCGACCAGCTGGCGTCGTTGATCAGGAATTTGATCTCCAAAGCGCCGGAGAATGCGGCGTTGGTGGTCCACACCCACACATCGTTGCCGGCGTTTTCCATCTTGACCCCGGCTTCCCAGGTAAGGCCAGCGCCTTCACCGCGGATGAACAGGCTGTTGCCATGGCCGACATCGTACTTGGCGATGACGACCGTCGCTCCCGAAGCGGCCGCCGATGTTTTTGCCGCCTTAGCGCGAGAGGACGGCTTCGTGGTCTTGGCGGCGGCTGGCTTTTCCGCCTGGGCGGTCGTGGAGGCCCGGGTGGTTTTGACGGCGGGTTTTGCGGTCTTGGTTGGTGTGGGTTCAGGTGTCTCGGCGGCTTTGACCGGAGCGCTTTCAGG
>RXIW01000103.1 GCA_003989065.1 Candidatus Competibacteraceae bacterium | reverse complement strand
AAAAACAGTCGCAGAGGAAAATTCCCATGAAAGAATTTATTCAATGGTCAGATATTTCTAGCGTTGGTATTAATGAAATCGATGATCAACATAAAGAATTACTAAATATATTTAATGAATTGAATGAAACACTTGGGAATGAGGATAGGAAAGCGGTTATCGATAAACTTGTAAAATATACAATAATACACTTCGCTACTGAAGAAATTGTAATGAATATCTCAAATTATCCGGATATTGAAGAACATAAGAAACAGCATAAAGCTTTGAATGATACTGTCTGTGGATACATCAATAAGTATGAGCATGACCCCGATTTAACAAATCATGATTTACTGTTGTTTCTCAAACAGTGGCTTACAGAACATACGATTGAGAGTGATAAAAAATTTGGTGCGTTCCTGTTAAATACAAAAAGCAACGAAAAATCTTGGTTTAGAAAAACATCCAGATTCTAGTTTTTTGTAGCCTATGGTCGTCGAACCCCACAGAATCCATGGCCTGACCTTGCTAACGAGGCGATGACTACCGGGACGGATGATCACGGGTCAGCAACTGGCTGACCGCCTTGAGCGTCCACAAGGGGGGAGAGTCAGACCGTGGGCGGCTTCCCTCCTGCTTCGGTATCCGATTCGGGGTCCAGCCGTTCGTATTGAAGCGTTCGGCTATCTCTTCCAGGCTCGCCCCTTCCAAACGCCACTGGCGACCTATCTTGGCCAGGGTGGCGCGGTCTGTCGGCCCATTACCCGGTAACAGATGGTCGTTACGTGGTAACGGTTTCTCTCTCTGCGGTCTGTTACGTGGTAACGGCTTAGCGTTACCCGGTAACGGTATCTTCCCAGTCAGCAAGTCACTGATCAGGCTATCAATCGACTGGCTATACTGCGCACGCAAGGCCACTAGAGCGGCGTGGGCCTCAGTGTCTAGCGCTACACCGCGTCAATCAAGTCGGGTGGCGCGTAGCCGGTTTCTCGGGCCACCAGCAGGCGGGCGATCAGGGCCGTCATACCTGGAAATAGTCCATGTCATCGAACCCAGCAGCCACTGGCGGGCGCCGATCCGGTTGCGCGGCATCCCTGGGGCGAGGCTTCCCCTTGAGCACTGCCGCAATTTCATCGACCGTCACGTCAAGGCCAGCAGCGGGGGTGCCATCCTTGCCCGTCCAGGCGCTCAGCTTGGCGCGGCCGCTCACACTGATGGCAGCGCCGCCCTTGAGGGTCGCCAGCCGCTCGCCCACGTCGCCGAACGCGATCAAGCTGCACCAGACCGCAGTTCCGTCGCTGGCATCGGCCTTCATCCGGGCCGTGCAATAGGGGTTGCCGGTTTTCGACGTGCGTCTTTCTGGGTCACCGTGCAAGGTTCCGGTCAGTAGGCAGCGGATCATGGGGAAACCTCCATCGGGATACCGGCTTCCAGCCGGTCCAGCAGGGTGTCGAGCTCATCCTGTTCGGCAGCGTCCAGATCGGCCGCCAGGTGGTGATAGGCGGCCATCAACGCGATCCAGTCGGACGCGCTCAGGGTGCCGGACACCAGCCGGCGCTGGGGCACGCCAGAGGCCGCGGCCAAGCGGGTGATGATGGCGTTCATGGGCGGGTCTCCCGAAGCGCTTGGGCCGCACGGCGCAGGCTGTCACCCGCGACGCACCAACGCCAGCAAGTCCAGCAAAGGCGATGCTCAGGGCGGGCCTGTACTGGCAGGGTATAGCCGCACACGGCGCAATACCGGCGCGGGCTTGTGGGTGGTACTAGGTGCAGGCGTCTCATGGCCGCACCTCACGCACCTGGGCGACGGCATCGATCCGCGCCAGCAGCCCAGCCAGCAGCGGCTTTTGCTCTTCCGGCAGGCAGCGACCCAGGTCCGCAGCACCATCGGCCAGCTTTGCCCAGTCGGATTCGGTCAGCCGACCGGACAACATCACGTCCAGATCCAGCCCGCTAGCTTGGGCCAGGCGGCTCGCGATGATGGCGGGCAAATCGATGCCGGTTTCGTTATCGCGCCATTCCGCCGTTATTCCGCCGTGGGGTTGGCGGAATAGGGGCGAAATCGAATTGTTGCCAATTTCGCCTGTTGCTGGCGTATCCGGGCAGGTAAGGCCAGTTTCTCTATTCCGCCATTCCGCCGTTATTCCGCCGTTTTGTTTGGCGGATTGGAGAAAGTCAGGGGAAGAAGGAACGGCGTCTATTCCGCCGTTTCTTTCTTCTCTATAGGGCGGCGGAATAATAGAGGTCGGCGGATTAGGGTCGCCAACAGGGGAATCGGCCGGATTTTCGGGTTCCATTCCGCCAACCGGTTCGGCGGAATAGCGGACGGGGTGCAGGTAGGTTTTTCGTCGCCCACGTCGCTGGTCGGATGGCAGCTCCCGCTCTTCAAGTCGCCCGGCAGCCTCCAGGGCGGCCAGGGCCGAACGCAGGTGGGCACGGGGCATCTTGAGCGTGCTGCCTGCCATCGCCTCCAGCGTGTTGGCCGTGTAACGGCGTCCATGGGTCAGCTCATCCGCCAGGAATTCCGCCACCTTCTCGGCGTCGCGGCCTAGTGCTGCCTTGGCGTCACGCGGCTGTTCAACGAAGTACGCGAAGGCGTACCCACGGCGGCGAACCCAGAGGTTCGGTTGCGGTGGGCAGTAGCTCAGCTTGGCGCGGGCCAGGATGAAACCAGACTCGCCGGGCAATAGGTCCCAGCCGTCCGGCGGATTGGCGGCGGAATGGCCGTTATCGCTGGTGACGCTAGATAGGATCGCTACCATCCGGCAGCCATCCGGCAGCGCCGTACCGCCCCGGCTGGCGTACTGATCTAGGTTGCCATTCCGCGCATTGGCTTTGCCTGAGTGATGAATTAGTCGAACACAGCACCCCAACCCACGCATGACGCGGCGGCAGGCAGTGACGATGGCCTGTTCGCCGTCGTTCACGATCCGTTCGCCAGGGCCGAAGCTGATGCAGGGGTCCATAACAACCTGCGCCAAGCCAGTATTGCGGTACGCCTCGATGATCCGATCAGGTAGATCGGTGAGCACGATATTGCCGCCAGCGTCCAGCTCGGCCAGGCGCACCATGTCGCCGGACACGTCCCAGACATCGATGCTTTCCCGCACGATGCGCTGCTCATATTCGTCAAGGCCCATCGCCTCGATGATCTCCCGCAAGCGTGCCGCGAACAGTTCGCGGGAATCCTCGGCAGTTACGAACAGGGTTCGCCCTGGGGTCACCACCCGGTTGCCCCAGAGGGATCGGCCCAGCGCGATGCAGGCGGCCTCATACAACAACAAGGTGGTTTTGCCGGTGCCGCCAGCGGCGGCGACTAGGGCAAGATCAGCGTACAGGTAGTTTTCAACGATGCACTTGGGGTGAAGCCTGGCGGCTTGCAGCTCATTCTCGCCAAACCCGCCAAACGGCGGCGGCGAATTGGCGGAATTGGAATGGCTGGCGCGAACGGCATCCAACAGCGGCGCTAGCTCGGATGGCGGTGCGCCATCGGCAACGGCTTTGGCCAGGCGGTCGCGTGCCGCTTGCTCCTGCCGAGCCTTCCGGCAGTCCTTCAGAATCTGCGCATAAATGCCGAAATTCGCGGCGCTGACGTGCTCAATGCAAGCGCTCTGGACGGCGGCTAAGTCGTGGGGATCAAGGCGCTGGGCGAGAATCGGGATGTCCACGCGGCTGCCGTTATAGGCCATGGCCAGAACGGATTTATAGGCTTCCCGGAACGCTGTGACGGTGAAGTCATCCACCGAAAGGCTGTGATCGACGGCGTAGCGTCCAATAATCTCTGGGTCTCCACAGTTCACCAGTCCAGCGATGACCGCGGCTTCAGCGACAGGGTTTGCGGTGGCGCTCATGGCCGGATCTCTTCAGAAAGAATCGCCAGAGCTTCAGTCTCTGAATAGCCTTCCCTTCTCAGAACCCAGAACAAAAGTAATGTGTGCTGCTCTTCGTCCATGGCGCTCGGATGCCAGCGGCGGGAAGGGTCTAGCAGCATGTCGCGCAAGGCCGGGTCAAGCCCAAGTTCTTTGGCGCACCATTGCTCGAATCCGCCAAAATGCGAGCCGATGCCGTCGCGCATCTTGCGAACCAGGTGGGCAACCTCGGTCATGCACTCTCCAAGCTGGTTTGCGCGTTCGTTGATAGCGGTTACGCGGTCACCAAGCGTGGGGGTGACAGGTTCGGACAACAACCTGAGTGCGGAATCGATCGTCAAAACGGCAGAGTCTGCCGATTTGGCTTCTACCTGCTCCCAATTTTTAGCCAACCGCATGTAGCCGCTTGCCGTCCGCGCAGGCAGACGCGGGCAGTTCGCGGACAACCACGGTAGCCACTCGCCATGGGCAACCTTTCCCTTGGCTGTGTTCAGCAGGTCGCCCGCACGCTTCGCGCGGTGAATAGCGAGTTCCGCGTGCCGCTCGGCTAAGGCGTGCTCTTCGCAGATCGCTTCAGCCAGGGCTGAAAGATCGCAATCAGCGGTGATTTTTTGGGAATCGTTCGATACAATGGTCATATTGAATCTCGGTCGTGATTGGGCCGGTCAGCCCAGTTGCCAGAAAACCCGCTCTGTCAAAGCGGGTTTTTTTGTGCCCGCAGGAATAGCGCGCACGCGGAAGCCGCCAGTAGGCCGGCAGCGGGGATGGGGTCGGGGTCATGCCCAGCGCCAGGGGCTAGCGGGCTTTAATCGGCTGTGGGCCGGGTGCTTTGCTAGGTCGCGACCGGATCGCCTTGGCGATTTCAGCGACCGACGCTGTTGCGAAGCGACGGCCACCGACCCGGCAAGTGGGGAATACCCCATCGGTCGCGTGCCGCCACAGAATCTGGTAGGAAACGGCTATGCCGTGTTGCGCGCGCAGCTCAATCGCCGCATCAACAAGACTGATTTTTTGCTGTTCCGCCATCGCTAGCCCCTAAATAAAGTTGGCTTGGGACGACGCGGCGGGTTGACGTTCAGGCGGGTGAAACTTCAAAATGCCGGACATCAACACGCCGCGCTTCCATGCCGGTCGTGCTGCTGCCCCTCAATCCCTTCTGTCGCCAAACTTTCGGGGATTGGGGGGTGTTCATTTATGTGATGAAGAACGATAAACGCTTTTTAGATTTTATCAAACACAATCTTTAAGTGTTAGTTAAGTGTTTGTTATAAAACAAAAAATAAAATCGGTATTCGGGGTGGTAACTTTTTGTGCTTTGTGGAAAGTTATCCGCACCCGGCGGAAAACTCGGTCAGTGCGCAGGTGCTCGGCGGTAATTTATTTTGCCAATCCTGTCAATGTTTTTTTCAACAGTGCGCGGGGCCGGCGTTCCACACCAGCAGTCAGCCAGTCAAAAAGCTTTTGGTAACCCGGCCTGCTTCAAAATCGCATTGGCCAAGGGGACAGCCGATAGCGAGCGCGGAACCGTAAAGGTTTTCCCGTTCACCGGACTGAACCAAATTTCATGGCTTCCCTTGCCTGTACGGACAAACCAGCAGCCTCCCGCTTTCAGGCGCTTCACAAGGTCCGCATACAGCGCCGCCATTAAGCGGCCTTGGCCAGCGTCGTTCGTTCCGCAGTGATATGAAGCTGAACCGGATCAACCGGCGTCATGCGGTTGGCTTCGAGCAATTCGGGGGTCAGCGCTGTGGCGATGTCGATCAACTCATCCAGCGTCCTCGCCTCAACGCAAAGGCCGGGAACCTCATCACTGACGGAATACCAGACCTGTGCTTCATCGTCCCATATGGCGCGAATTTCCAGGGTGGTCATGGCGTGGTGCTCCTGTGGGTCAGTGCGCAGGGTCGTTCAGCTCTAGGCG
>RXIW01000102.1 GCA_003989065.1 Candidatus Competibacteraceae bacterium | reverse complement strand
GAAAATAAGAAAACTCGCGCGACGTTTCTGGATCTGGGGAATTGCGGATTAACCGAAGCACCGAAGGAGCTTGGGAAATTGACCTGGTTGGAGGAATTGTCGTTCGCACGGCATTGGTGGGACGGGGATGTGCTGAAAGACTCCACGAATTCCGGTACCGAGAATAATATCTTCCTCCTAGCGCCCACGGCGTCCGGCAATCCCTTTTCCAGCCTCACACACCTGAAGAAGCTCTGGTTGAACGGTACTCTTGCCAGTCGACTTAAGCTACAGGACCTGTCTCCGCTGGCCAGGCTGACAGGTTTGCAAACCCTTGACCTCACGGGCACACAGGTCGCCGACCTGTCCCCCCTAGCCGGGCTGGCGGGTTTGCAAACCCTCCATCTCATGAACACGCAGGTCGCCGATTTGTCCCCCCTGGCCGGATTGACGGAACTGCGGGCGCTCAGGGTCGACTGGACACCCGTCGCCGATCTTGCGCCATTGGCCGGGCTGGCGCGGTTGCAAAGTCTCACTGTCTGGAGAACGCAGGTCGCTAATTTGTCCCCGCTGACCGGGCTGGCGCGGCTACAAAGGCTTAATATTTCGAGCACACAGGTCGCCGATTTGTCCCCGCTGACCGGGCTGGCGCGGCTGCAAAGGCTTGAGATTTCAAGTACGCAGATTGCCGACTTGTCCCTCCTGGCCGGGCTGACGGAATTGCAGGAACTCTTTTTCGCGTTCACGCCAGTGGCGGATCTGGCACCGCTGGCCCAATTGACCGAATTGCGTTGGCTTGATCTCCTAAGGACAAATGTGTTCGACTTGTCCCCCCTGGCCGAGTTGAGACACCTGCAGAGGCTCAATGTCTGCGCCACGCAAGTCACCGACCTGACACCACTGGCCGGGCTGACGGAACTACGGATGCTCGATAGCTCCAGCACGCAAGTCGCCGACCTGTCCCCGTTGGCCGGTTTGACGGAACTTCAGGTGCTTAAACTCCGCGGCAATCACGTGACCGACTTGTCTCCCCTGGCCGGACTGGCGCATCTACAAGAGCTTGATATTGCGGGTGCGCGGGTTACGGACTTGTCCCCCCTATCCGGGTTAACGGAGCTGCGAAGGCTCAACGCCGCGAGGACACCGGTCGCCAGCCTGGATCCCTTGGCCGGGTTGACGGAATTGCGGGGACTCGATGTCGCGGAGACGCCAGTCGCCGATGTAACCCCTCTGGCCGGCTTGGCAAAACTGCGATTTCTCAACCTCAACGAGACGGCGGTTACCGATTTGGCACCCGTGGTGCCGTTGATAAAAAAGGGGCTTCCCCTGCAATGGCATTTGGATGCATCCGAAGATGGCATTTATGTCGGAGGCTGTTCTCTTCCCAATCCGCCTATCGAAATCGCCGAAGAGAACGATCAATAACTGGGAATGGATAGCGTAGAGGCATTAAGCGGAGATAGCTTCGCCCGAGGTTACAAACGAAGCATTCTCAACGCGGCAATATGTTTACCGAAATAGGTTCAGAATTTACAGCATGGTACAACCTGTTTATTTATCGTCATCTTAATAAGATGTGGATAATCGGGCGGCGTCAGTCGAGTGAACTCCAACGTTAGATTTTTCGAGAAGCTTGATGGAACTATACGAAACAGGAAATGCAAACATCTGGTCGAACTCCTATGTTCGCGAGCAACTGCTGAAAGCGCATCTCAATCCAGATTCTGATGCAGCAAGCCGCAAGCCAAAAACAATAACAGCAACCGTTGATTGGGTTCTCAAGAATCAGTCGGGCACAGGTTCCATCATCGATCTTGGGTGTGGTCCAGGTCTTTATACTCAGGAATTTGCCGCTCGCGGATGGGCGACTGTTGGCGTGGATATCAATGAATCTGCGATTAACCATGCTATTGAATCAGGAAAATTACAAGGGCTAGCTATTCGGTATCTGCATCAATCTTACCTCAACAAAATTGATGCCGGCGCTTTTGATATGGCAACCTGTATCTATTGCGATTTCAGCGCACTGACAAACGAACAACAAAAAACGTTTTTATTGAATGTCCATCAGTTACTTACCCCAAGCGGCGTGCTGGTCTTTGATGTATTTGGTGCGGGTATTTCGCAAACTAAAATGGCAGGACGCTCTTGGGAAAGGGCAAATGCCAATGGGTTTTGGTCAAAATTCCCCTGTTACGTGCTGTCAGAGTGTCAGCATTTTGCACAAGAGCAGGTTTGGGGGCAGAAATATATTATTATCCCGGATTCAGGCGAACCATCTACCTACATCCTGTGGGATCACTATTTCACGGTGGAGAAACTGGAATCTTTACTTTTAGCAGCGGGTTTTTCCGTGATTGAAACAAAATCAGACCTTGTTCAGGAAAGTGACTTTGCTTCTGGAGACGTTTTATTTGTACGTGCCAGAAAAATCTAACCATTCATTCAAGCCGACGCCACTTCGCAGCGCGGCTTAATTCAGACGTTATGCAGCCAACGATACTTTGGCGCATTTGGCTGGTGAGATGGCGCTCTTGGCTAGTGATCTGGCGCGCCTTCCTAGCTACAGTGCTGGACACCCAACCACTCGAAGCGAGGTCCAGTCCATGAGCATCATTCTTGTAACCGGTGCATCTTCCGGCATCGGCAAAGCCACCGCACGCCTCTTGCGGAAAAAAGGGTATACCGTCTACGTTGCAGCTCGGCGCATCGAAGCAATGCGCGATCTGCAGGATCTCGGGGCCATCCCTCTGCGAATGGATATCACCGACGATGCCGAGGTGGCTGCAGCCGTCAAGCGCATCACATCCACCCACGGCGGCGTCGACGTCTTGATAAACAACGCGGGCTTCGGCATGTACGGAGCGGTCGAAGACACGTCGATCGAAGATGCACGCTACCAGTTCGAGGTCAATCTATTTGGAATGGCTCGTCTCACGCAGTTGCTCCTTCCGGCAATGCGGGAAAAGCAATCTGGAAAGATCATCAACATCTCTTCGATGGGCGGTAAGGTCTACACCCCACTGGGCGCCTGGTACCACGCGACGAAACATGCCGTGGAAGGATTCAGCGACTGCCTGCGTATCGAGCTTGCGTCGTTCGGCATCGATGTCGTGATCATCGAGCCCGGAATCATTGCCACGGAATTCGGCAAGGTCATGGTCGATCCCATGCTGCAGCGATCGGGCAACGGTGCTTACAGTCGCCTTGCACGGGCCATCGCCGACTCCGCGCCGACGGTGTCGATGTCTTCCCCTGACGCTGTCGCCGATGCGATCGCCAAGGCTGTCGAGACCTCTCGACCGAAGACACGCTACGTTGCCGGCCGATTCGCCCGCTTGTTGATGTTCATCCGCAAGTACTTCGGCGACCGGCTCTACGATCGCATCATCATGAGCCAGTTTCGCAACGCATGACCCACACCCGATCATTCGCCGTTGACATCGGTTGGCGGGCTCTGCTGAAGGATCTTGGCATCCGGGCCGACCACGTCCTGCGCCGAGCGAACTTGCCCCAGGACTTGTTGGCGCGGCCCGGCTCCAGCTTGACCACACCGGAGTATTTCCGCTTCTGGCAAAGCGTGGAAGCAGAGGCCGGCGACACGCTCTTTCCGCTGCGTGTGGTGCAGGCGATCACGACGGAGTCGTTTGTCCCGCCCATCTTTGCGGCACTGTGCAGTGCGCATCTGTGGCAAGCGGCTCGGCGACTCGCGAAATATAAAGAGCTGATTGCGCCGATGAAGTTGGAAGTTGCGCGCGCGGCCGGCGGCGATCTTTCCCTTACGCCGCGATGGCTGGAAGCCGAGGACGAGGTTCCGTTTTCGCTGATGGCAGCCGAGTTGGCCTTCCTGGTGCGACTGGCTCGCTTGGCCACGCGTGAGCCGGTCCGGGTACTACGCGTGGCCATGCCGCGGCTGCCCGATGAACCGGAGGTGCAAGCCTATGCCGAGTTCTTCGGTGCGCGGGTGGTGCCAGGCAAACTGCCGTGCGTGACGTTCGCATCGCACGACGCCACGCGCCCCTTCCTGACCGCGAACGAAGCCATGTGGCAGATCTTCGAGCCCGAACTGCGTCAGCGGCTTGGTGAAGTTGCCTCGACAGCGACGACCGCGGAACGCGTGCACGCGGTGCTTCTCGAACTACTGCCGAGCGGCGAAGCGACCATCGAAGCGGTGGCCGGACGTCTGGCATTGAGCAAGCGCACGCTGCAGCGGCGCCTGACCGACGAGCGGGAAAGCTTTCGTACCGTGCTCAACCGGACTCGCGAGGGCCTGGCCCGACACTATCTGGCCAAGACAGACATCTCAGGCGGCGAAATCGCGTTCCTGTTGGGATTCGAAGACCCGAACTCGTTCTTTCGGGCATTTCATGAGTGGACCGGCCAGACAGCGGAATCAGTGCGCCATGCGGCTCGCCTGAACTGATGCGCACCTCGTGCATCTGGCATCTGCGCTTGTCGGCGTCGTCTTGCTGACGGCCTGCGCCTCAGTGACGAGCAAGTCGTTGACGAAAGGCGACGCGGGCCAGATTGTGAGGGCTTCGGCAGCGATCCCTGGTGTTTTTCTTCCCGTGCGATCACCCACGGAGAACTCGTGGACGGAAGTGTAGCCCTAGTCGTTCCAGTCCACGCCGCTCGCGCTACGGGTGCTGACGTGGTCATTGCCGTAGACACCTACTGTCACAGACCGGGCTACAAGGTCAGCTCGATTGTGTCAACGGTTCTTCGCGTTACGCAATCGGTGACGGCAGGCCGCAAAAATCCATACTGCCGCTTGACCTGTCTATTACTTGATACTCCAGAGTTGGTTGCTGACGGCATGGTGCCGTCAATTATCAACATTTGGGAGAAATCACATGAGCGCCTCCAACATGTCTCGGGAGCAATGGATAGAACTGTTTCAAGCCGCTGGGTTGGATGAAGCAATGATGCACAAGTGGCACTGCGAGTTTGAACGCCGCTATCCGGCTCAACATCAATCGTTCCTGCAATGGATCGGTCTTTCCACAGAGGATATCGCGAGCGTCAGGAACTCCTCGCAGGCTGGTTGATGCACATGGGGGAGCCTATGCTGCATGGAGCTGGGCTTCCCCTACCAAGGAATTATCGGTATGTATACAGTGGGGCAACTTGGAAAACTAATTGGGCTGTCTCGTAGTGCGCTTCTCTACTACGACCAAATCGGTCTTCTTTCGCCGTCAGCACGCAGTTCGTCCGGCTACCGCCTTTACTCCGAAGGTGATGTGCAGCGGATGGAAAGGATAATGACCTATCGCGACGCGGGGCTCTCGTTGGATGTCATCGGAAGGCTAGTGCAAGCCGATGACGCATCGGCTCCGGTCGTACTGGAACGTCATTTGCAGAAGGTCAACGAGGAAATCGCAAGACTCCGACAGCAGCAACACGTCATTGCTCAATTGCTCGGCGATGCGCAAGTTCTGCGGAAAAGCCGTTCAATGACTAAGGACCAGTGGATTACGTTACTTGCTTCCACCGGATTGAACGAAGAAGGAATGGCCAAATGGCATATGGAATTTGAGAAGATGTCGCCTGATGCGCATCAGGATTTTCTGGAATCTCTCGGGATACCGCCTGAGGAAATTGCTCTAATCCGCCAGTTCTCAACGCAGAACGCTACCGACCGCGATGGCTAACAAGTCGTTCAAGCTAACGGCGCTACGCGCGGCAGCTTAACTCCATCGTTGGGTATCACTATCGAAACCAGGTGACCGTTGATGAAATACAACCACATTGGCATTCCCACAACGGAGCGATTTGAAGGTGAAATCGATCTACCTCACTTAAAAATGACGGTTAGCGACCATCTCAACAATCCGTTTGGAATCCAGTGGCAAAGATATTGGCCGGATGCGCCATACCCAGAGTT
>RXIW01000101.1 GCA_003989065.1 Candidatus Competibacteraceae bacterium | reverse complement strand
CGGTGCGGGTGCTGGCCTTGCCCACCCTGGCGGAGCTGACCAGTGGCGCGCGGCGCATCGACGAATTCCGCGAGATCGATGTCGAGGATATTCTCGGCCGCGACTCCGTGCAGCCCAACACGGCGCTGCTGCGGGCGCGGGTCACGGGCAAAACGGTACTGGTGACCGGTGCCGGTGGCTCGATTGGCGCCGAGCTGTGCCGGCAGATTCTGCCGCTGCGACCACGCCGGCTGGTGCTGTTTGAACGTTCCGAGTACGCCCTGTACGCCATTGAGCAGGAGCTTAGCGCCATGCGGGTCAACATGGGTCCGCCACTGGTGGAACTGGTCCCGCTGCTGGGCTCGGTGGTGCAGCGCCGTCGCCTGCAGGTGGTAATGGAGTGCTTCGCGGTGCAAACCGTCTACCACGCCGCCGCTTACAAGCATGTGCCGATCGTCGAGCACAACCCGATCGAAGGGGTGCGCAACAATGTATTTGGTACCCTGCATGCCGTTGAGGCTGCGCAGGCCGCCGGTGTCGAGACCTTCGTGCTGATTTCCAGCGATAAGGCAGTGCGGCCTACCAATGTGATGGGCGCGACCAAGCGTCTGGCGGAACTGATTCTGCAAGGGCTGGCCGGGGAGGGTAGCGCAACCCGGTTTTGCATGGTGCGCTTTGGCAATGTGCTCGACTCTTCCGGCTCGGTGGTGCCGCTGTTTCGCGAACAGATTCGCCAGGGTGGGCCGGTCACGGTGACCCACCCGGAGGTCGAGCGCTATTTCATGACCATTCCCGAGGCGGCGCAACTGGTGATCCAGGCCAGTGCCATGGCCCAGGGTGGCGATGTCTTCCTGCTCGACATGGGCGAACCGGTGCGGATCATCGACCTGGCGCGGCGGATGATCCAGCTGTCGGGTCTGCGTGTGCGCGATGCGCAGGGCGAGGGTGATATCACGATCGAGTTTACGGGCTTGCGCAGCGGTGAAAAGCTGCGCGAGGAGCTGCTGATCAGTGCTGATGATCTGCCAACCGAGCATCCGATGATTCGCCGCGCCCGCGAGGACTATGCACCGTGGCCGGTGCTGCGTGATTGGCTGGAGCAGCTCGATCGCGCCACGCATGCCTTCGACTATGCCGGGGTGCGGGCGCTGCTGCGGGAAGCCGTCGCCGAATATCAACCGGATGCGGGTATCGAGGATTGGGTCTGGCGGGCAGCGCAACCGGGCACGCCGGGCTATGCCCGACAAGCAGCAGCAGTTAATCCGGCGACTCGGGATTGGGCCAGATCACCGCAGTCTTGATCCAGTTGCCGGCGATTTCGATGATCTCGGTTGGGTGGCCGGCCAGATTCAGGCGGGCGCCCGGCTCGGGAATGGTTTCCAACTGCTCCATCACCAGGCCGTTCAGGGTGCGCGGACCATCGGTGGGCAAGGCCCAACCCAGGGCGCGGTTCAGGGCGCGCACCGGGGTACGGCCACTGACCACATAGCCGCCATCGGCGCGCGCCACCGGATTGCGGCTGTGCAGCGGCGTGGCCGGATCCGTGGTGAATTCACCGACGATCTCCTCAAGAATATCCTCCAGCGTCACCAGACCGAGCACATCGCCGTATTCATCAACCACCAGGCCCAGGCGCCGGCGCTGCTGCTGAAAGCTCAGCAACTGCCGGGTCAGCGAAGTGCCCTCGGGGATGAAATAGGCCTCGCGGATCAGGCTTTCCAGGTCGGCGCGATTGAAATCCGGCTTCTGAGTCATCAGATTCAGCACCTTGCGCAGATGCAGAAAGCCCACCACCTGTTCGATGCTGTCGCGATACACCGGCAGGCGCGTGTAGGGGCTACGGGTCAACTGCCCGACGATTGCCGGCCAGTCATCCTCCAGATCGATGCCGACCAGCTCGCTGCGCGGCACCATGATGTCCTCGACGCGGATATCCTCCAGTTCCAGGACGCTGAGCAGCATCGCCTGATGGCGTTTGGGAATCATCACCCCGGCTTCCAGCACCACGGTGCGCAATTCTTCAGCGCTGAGCGAATGCGGACTGCTGGAGGTCTGAATGGTGACCCGGAACAGGCGCAGCAGGCTGTTGACCACCAGGTTGGTCAGCCACACCAGCGGATAGAGCAGCTTGAGCAGCGGGACCAGCACCGCCGAAGCCGGATAGGCGATGCGCTCCGGGTGCAGGGCCGCCAGGGTCTTGGGCGCGACCTCGCCAAACACCAGCACGATCAGGGTCATGGCAACCGTGGAGGCGACAATGCCGGCATCGCCCAGAAAGTGCAGGGCGATGACGGTCGCCAGCGACGAGGCCAGGATATTGACGAAGTTGTTGCCAAGCAGAATCAGGCCAATCAGCCGGTCGGGCCGTTCGAGCAGGCGGCTGGCGCGTTGCGCGGCCTTGTCCCCGGCCTTGGCGCGATGGCGCAGGCGGTAGCGGTTCAGGGTCATCAGTCCGGTCTCGGAACCGGAAAAAAACGCGGAACAGCCAATCAGCAGCACCAGCGCCACGCACAGCACGCCTATGTGAAAATCATCCAAGTCGCAACACCCTCGCGGTGGAAATAAGCGGTGGAGACAAATGGCTTTTACGGATTGCTGCCGGAGCCGTCAAGCCATGGACACCTGGTACCTGGCCGGGCCTAATAGCGGCGCAGGATCAGCTCCAGCACCAGCTTGCTGCCAAAATAGGCCAGCACCAGAAAGGCAAAACCGCTCAGCGTCCAGCGAATGGCGGTACGGCCGCGCCAGCCAAAGCGCCAGCGTCCCCAGAGCAGCACACCAAAGACGCCCCAGGCGATCAGTGACAGTAGTGCCTTGTGCGCCAGATGCTGGGCAAACAGATCCTCGATGAAGAACAGGCCGCTGAGCAGGGTAATGCTGAGCAGGACAAAGCCGGCGCCGATCATCTGAAACAGCAGCGCTTCCATGGCGGTCAGAGGCGGAATGCCGCGCAGGAAACCGCCCGGATGGCGATGGCGCAGGCGATGATCCTGGATGGCCAGCAGCGCTGCCTGCAGTGCCGCCAGAGTGAGCAGCGAATAGGCGAGAATGGCGATGACAATGTGCAGTTCCAGCGGCCAGCGACTGCTGTCGGCGACGATGCGCTCAGCGGGAAACAGCAGCCCCAACAGCAGGGTCAGGGCAGCAAAGGGCAGCACGACAATGCCCAGGCTTTCCATTGGACGCACCATGGCTGCGGCCAGCAGCACTACGGCAATCAGCCAGCCGGTGAAGGACAGGGCGTTAAAGAATCCCAGATTGAGGCCGGCCGGTTCAAACACGGTCTGGGCCAGGATCAGGGTGTGCAGCAGCGCCGCGCTCCAGCCTAGCGCCAGCGGGCCACCTTTGGTGATGCCGCCGGTCTGGCTGCTCACCTGAGCCAGGCGCAGCGCCAGCAAACCGCCGGCAAACAGGTAAAGCAGGGCGGCCAGGCCGCCGATGACCGCGTTCATGATGAAGGTCGAGTTGTACGAATAGACGGAAGGAGAACAGAATTATCACTAAAATGGCCGGATCGCGGAATGTCGTTATGCGCGCCGGTGCTGATTGGATTGCGCCAGGGATGCGTCGAATCCCTATAATTCCTGATTATTCCTGAATCGGTCCATATTGATGGCAGGTGGCTGCCGCCGATTTCGCTAGCGTCGAGGCTGAATCCCGCATGTTTGAAAATCTGAGTGAGCGCTTGCTGCGCACCGTCAAGAATCTGCGTGGTCAGGGTCGCCTGACCGAGGACAACATTAAGGACGCGCTGCGCGAGGTGCGCATGGCGCTGCTGGAAGCGGACGTGGCCTTGCCGGTGGTGCGCGAGTTCATTGAGCGGGTGCGTGCGCGCGCCATCGGCGAGGAGGTGCTGCTCAGTCTGACGCCGGGTCAGGTGCTGATCAAGATCGTCCATGAAGAGCTGGTGCGGACCATGGGCGAGGCCAACGCTGAACTCAACCTGCGCGCGCAGCCGCCCGCAGTGGTGCTGATGGCCGGTCTGCAGGGCTCCGGTAAGACCACCAGTGTGGCCAAGCTGGCCCGCTGGCTGAAGGAGCGCCAGCGCAAGAAAAGCCTGGTGGTCAGTTGTGATGTCTATCGACCGGCCGCGATTGAGCAGTTGCGCAAGCTGGCCGGCGAGGTTGGCGTGGAATTTTTCCCCAGCGCTAACGGACAGGAACCGGATGTAATTGCCCGCCAGGCGCTCGACCAGGCGCGCCGGCAGGGTTTTGACGTGCTGATTGTCGATACCGCCGGTCGCCTGCACGTCGATGCCGAGATGATGGCCGAGATCCAGCGTCTGCACGCGGTGCTGAATCCGATCGAAACCCTGTTCGTGGTCGACAGCATGACCGGTCAGGATGCCGCCAACACCGCGCAGGCATTTGGCGCCGCGTTGCCCCTGACCGGCGTGGTGCTGACCAAAACCGATGGTGATGCCCGTGGCGGCGCGGCCCTGTCGATCCGGCATATCACCGGCCAGCCGATCAAATTCCTTGGCGTCGGCGAGAAAACTACCGCGCTGGAACCCTTTTTCCCCGATCGGGTGGCTTCGCGCATTCTCGGCAAGGGCGATGTGCTCAGTCTGGTCGAGGAGATGGAGCAAAAGGTCGACAAGGAAAAGGCCCTCAAGCTGGCGCAGAAGGTGCAAAAGGGCAAGGGCTTCACCCTGGACGATTTTCGTGAACAGATGCAGCAGATGATGAGCATGGGCGGCATCGCCAGCCTGCTCGACAAGATGCCGGGCTTTAACGCCGCGCCGGCCGCACTCAAGGATCAGGCCGCTGACAAGGAGGTCAAGCGCCTGATTGCGATCATTGATTCAATGACGCCGCAGGAGCGCCGTTTCCCCGACATCATCAAGGGCTCGCGCAAGCGGCGCATTGCCGCCGGTTCCGGCACCCAGATCCAGGATGTCAACCGCCTGCTCAAGCAGTTCGATCAGGCGCAGAAAATGATGAAGAAAATGAAGGGCGGCGGGCTGATGAAGATGTTGCGCGGTTTGCAGGGCAAGCTGCCGATGGGCAGTCTGCCGCCGCTCAAGCCCTGATTTTCATCTTTCGGTACGCTGGACAGTTTCAAATACGCGAAATTTCGGCTAATATCGCCCGCTTACTCCGGCTGCCCCCTGCGGGTGGCCTTTTCGTATCGGAATTCGCACGAGGTATGTACAGCGCATGGTTACCATCCGCCTGTCCCGCGGCGGCGCCAAGAAGCGCCCCTTCTACACCGTAGTAGTCACCGACAGCCGCAACCGGCGTGACGGTCGTTACATTGAACGCATTGGTTTCTTCAACCCGATCGCCAGCGGTCAGGATGAGCGCCTGAGCCTGAACCAGGAACGGCTGGCGTACTGGCTGGGCACCGGTGCGCAGCCGTCCGTGCGGGTCAGCAGCCTGATGGCGGAAGCGCGCAAGCGGCAGGCGCAGGCCTAAGGCGGTTGTTAGGCGGAGCGCGCCGGGAGCGGTGCCGCGATGACGGAAAGATCTGCGGATTGGGTCGTGCTCGGCCGGGTTTCGGGCCTGTTTGGCGTGCAGGGCTGGGTGCGGGTGTTTTCCCATACCGCGCCGCGCGAGGGCATTGCCCGCTATAGCCCGCTGTTTTTGCAGCGCCCTGAAGGCTGGCGGGAATTTGCCGTCGAGGCGGGCCGCGCGCACGGCGAGGGTGTGGTGCTCAAGTTCGTCGGCTGTAATGACCGTGATCAGGCAACTGCCCTGCTGGACAGCGAGATCGCCATACGCCGCGCGCAATTGCCGCCTCTGGCACCGGGTGAGTACTACTGGGCTGACCTGGAAGGTTTGCGAGTGGTGACCCTGGATGGCGTCGAACTG
Source organism: Candidatus Competibacteraceae bacterium (assembly GCA_003989065.1). Taxonomy (GTDB): domain Bacteria; phylum Pseudomonadota; class Gammaproteobacteria; order Competibacterales; family Competibacteraceae; genus RXIW01. The sequence continues at coordinate 267 of RXIW01000101.1, read as the reverse complement.
GGCACGGTTGATCATCTGTTCGCGACCGGCGCCAACGATGTCCTGGTGGTGCACGGTGCGCGTGAGCGTCTGCTGCCTTTCGTGCGCGGCACGGTGGTCGTCGAGATCGATCTCGATGCGCGCCTGCTGCGGGTGGACTGGGATCCGGAGTTCTAGGCGCGTCGCCTGCATCAAACCGCAGCGCGGGGCACCGTGCAAGGAACAGCCGTGCGCATCGACGTGGTCACCCTGTTTCCCGAGATGGTCGAAACCCTGTTGCGCTTTGGT
>RXIW01000100.1 GCA_003989065.1 Candidatus Competibacteraceae bacterium | reverse complement strand
CCGTAGAGGGGCGTTGGGCTCGGGCATGGGGGATATGGAGGGGGAAAGCCTAAAAACGCCTCTACGGGCTTCCTAGGAGCGCAGAGGAGCTATTCCGATCAGAGGTGCAAGGATCTCAAGGCTACGTCAGGAGCCGAAGCCACGATCTTGAGTAACGCGGAAGCCGGTCCGGTGGGGTGTCGGCGGTTCTGCTCCCAGTTTTGCAGCGTCCTGACACTGACGCAGAGCAGCCGGGCAAAATCGTTTTGCGAAAGCCCTGTTTGCTCGCGGACGGCTTTCACGTCCGGGGTTTCGACCTCGAAGCGGCGCGAGGGCTTCGCCTCGCCGCGAGCGATGGCGCCAGCTTCCAACAGACTTTGCTTCAAATCGTCAAAAAGTGCCTTTTCCATCGTCAAAGCTCCTTTGCGAGGTTACGGAGAAGGGCGGTTTCTTGATCGCTCAAGTCGTCCTTCTTCGATTTCGGGTAGATCATCAGCATGTAGATTCGGCTCTTCTCCTTGGCCCAGTAGTAAATCACGCGCACCCCGCCGCTCTTTCCCCGGCCTTTGGCGGCGTGGCGGACCTTGCGGATGCCACCCCCGCCCGTGATGAGGTCGCCGCGCTCCGGGAACTCCACAAGGGAATTTTGTAGGACCCGGTATTCCTCGTCCGACAATAGCGCCAAGACAGCGCGGGTAAATGTGGGGGTTTCGATAAACTCCATGTTCTATTTATACGCCAATGGCGTAGTGTTTTCAACAAAAAACCTTTTCCCCCTCTTACCGCTCGTGTGGAAGGTGAAGGTTTTCTCCATGGCTGCTTGAACCCTCCTCCCGGATGCCTTGAGGTACAAGGTTCCACAAAAGCCAGAATTTGGCCTCGAACCATTCGGCTTCCACCCCCCTGCTAAACCGCCTTTTGCCTTTGGGTTCGGTTGTCGCCGTTGTTGTTCTTGCCGCCCCCATTTTTTCTTTCCTATTGCCCAGGGGGGTTCGGGGGGTGTTGCCCCCCGTCAAAAAAACGTGAGCGAAGCGAACTCCTTTTAGCCCCGTTGGCGATTTTTCCACCAGCCTCGTTGTGGGCGGTTTGGCGTTAAACAACAAATACGAAGTATTTCAGTTAAACCGTTAAGGGGTCCGGGAAGCCTTGTAGGGACTGGGCTTGCGGGCGAAAAGCGTTCCTGATGTACCAACAAAGCGTTCCTGATGTACCAACACTTTGCGTTCCTGATGTACCAACGCCATCCACAGGCAAAATGCAGCTTATTCACAATTTCTGCATGATTTTCGCCCCGCCCTAGAACCCCCTCAAAGGCACTCGATGGGGGTACGTCGGTCGCGTTTGTGCTCCCATCGAAACGCCGGGTCGGTCGGGTGCAGCTTGGAGCGGCGGACCATATGGAGGCTCGGTTCGCCGCCCGCCGTTTCCTCGATCCATGCAAGGTGATATTCGGGTAGCTCGTCCCGCTCCACGATTTTCCGCAGCTCGTACTTGAAGCGGCGGTAAAGTCCATCGCTCCCGGATTTCTCATACAGGGTCGGCAGGGAAATAAAAAACCCGCTGTCCTGCATCCCTCCATGCTTGCGGGCTACCCGATACAGCCACCGTTCGAACCCGCCCGTAAGCTGGAAGTAGTCGGGATGGAGGGACAATACCCCGCCGCGCATCAGGACGCCTCGATACAGCCAGTCGGGAAGCGTTATCTCCATACCCCGGCTTTGTTTGGTGCGCTCGTCAACGATCTCTTTCCAGCTATCTAGCCAATGAAAGCTAGCCGTTTTTTTTACACCGTCCGAACGGACGTTGGTTTTCACAGCGGTGTGTGTCAAACGATCAAGCGCTGCTCGTAAAAGCTCGTAACTCCGCTTTCCTCTTGGATCTCGCCCTAAAGCTTTCAGCAGGTCATACGGCGCGAACCGGAGAGTTCGGGGAATCTCGGTATGGCCCTGCTCGATCAGGTTGACAAGCTGCGACGCTGCCCAGATCAGAATGTCCGCGTCCCAAATGGTCGCCATGCCGTATTCCATGCTTGCTGACACTTTCACCCAAACCTTCCCGTCCGGGCTGGTGTACTCGATGGGCTCGGTGCGCTTGTTTTTCGAGAGCGAGAAAAACGGGCGTTCCATCGTCTCCCGTTGATCTTTCCAAGGAAGGTCCGTCAGGTAAGCGACGAAAAAATCCGGTTGGGTCGGTACGGCGATTTCTTTCGGCATGGAGACACCATCGAAGTTCTTTGCCAGTCAGTCAAGGATAGATTGCCGCGCCATCCGGACGCGGTAGGGGTTCCACAGGGGCGCAGCCCCTTGGCGAGATAGAAGAGTTTTCGCCCTGCGAAAACCTATCTCGCTACCCGACTGCAAGACCCGGTGGCCGGGCTGCGCACACATCGCGCTAGCGATGTATAAGTGCGCACTTTCCGACTGAGGCTAAGGTTTGCACCGGGGTTGGATCGTCGCTCGTTGCCGGGGTCATGAGGCGCACGCGGGTTTCGCAGAAACCCAAAAGTGCGCCCTCCCATGGGTCGGGTTGGTGCTGGGATGTCCCGTGGTTGCCCTGAACCGTTGCGGGTCACTGGATCGTTTCCGGCACGCGGTGACCCTGCGAGGGCGTTCCCCCCTCGCGCTCCCCCCGGATATTTGTTCTCCGGTGATGCTGAACATGCTAAGGCTGGGTGGCGGTACAGGGTGGGAACCCGATGGCCGCCGATGGTGATGACGGCTCGCGTGGGTTTTCATAGTCCACGCGGGCCGTTTTTTTTGTGGCTTGCCCGCTCTGGACACTGTGCTACTGTCCGAAAGAGGCTCAATCGGACGGAGCGCTACACCATGCGGATGAATATCAATCAAGCGGCAAAAGCGGTCGGTGTCGCAAGAAGCACGCTGTACCGCGACATTCAGGAAGGCAAAGTCTCCGTAGGCAAAGACGGTCGTGGCAAGCCGTATGTCGATGTGGCCGAGCTGGAACGGGCCTATGGCAGCGTGACACTCTCGGACACGTCCGAAACTGTCTCAATCGGACAAACCAGAACACCGCAAAAAGACAAAAAAGACAGTGCGCTACAGCGTGAACATGATCTGTTACGTGAACAAATCGAACTGTTGAGAAGCGAACGGGACGATCTACGCCGCCGCTTGGACGACGAAACCGAGGAACGGCGTGCGGCACAAGCCAAGCTGACCGCGTTGCTTACCGATCAACCCGCTACGGCCTCACAGAAGGCCGTAGCGGGGCGTTGGGCTCGGGCATGGGGGATTCTGAGGGGGAAAGCCTGAAAACGCCTCTACGGGCTTCCTAGGGGGAAATTAGTATTCCCAATCGTCCATGATTGCCGGAATATCGCGCATCCCGTAGATCACGCGCACAGCCTCGATTCCATCCAGGTACGGTCGATAGAAAATCAGGAATTTCTCGAAGTCTGGGACTGGCCACATCCGGATATCACCTAACCCCGGCCTGCTGAACGGTCGAGCGACCCCGATCAAGGGCATGCCGGCCAATTGCTCGAAAGCCGCCTCGACAGCCTCCACGAAACGCAAAGCCGCGTCTGGGCGCTCTCTCAAGAGATACTCGAAGTGTTCGAGAATATCTCGTTCGGCGCTCGCTCGCCGGTAGACGTGGCCTTGTTTCACGACATCTTGCCTTCCTTAGCCTTGATCGCCTGCCGCGCGCGTTCGCGCAGCCGGTCGAAAAACTCCGGGGCGAATTCTTGGGGGTTGCCCCCTTCCAGGGCTTCAAGCAGAAGCGATTCCAGTTTCGCTTGATCCTTGCGCTTCTGGTCATCCCGGATCAAGTCCCGGATGTAATCGCTCGCGGTGCTGTAGAACCCTTTGCTGACCTGACTTTCAACGAAACTGCGCATCTGGTCCGGTAGTGAAATGTTGAGTGTGGTCATAGCCTTACTCCTCCTGAAAGCCTTATTCACTCCAGTATGGCAATTTTTGCCAATCTTTGCCATTTCTTTTTCCTACCGCCCAAACTGGGTATGGGGTTTTGCCCTCGACCCGTCAGGTTCTCCCCCCGAATGCCTTTTGGGAGGCTTGAGCCTCTGCCAAGGCTTCAGGCTAGCCTCGAATCGTCCGGCCTCCACCCTTTGCCGAACCGTCTTTTGGGTTTTGGTGAACATGCCAAAAAGTTATCCACAGCCCGCCCCCTGTGTTGTTAAATATTGTTAGTGTAGTGTTAAGCAAAAAAAATGTGCCGTAAGATTTTGATTTAAAAAATAAAAAAAATAGGTGGCGTGTGCAAAGGCACGTATGAACGTGTGCAAAGGCACGTATGAACGTGTGCAAAGGCACGTATGAACGTGGATGGGTTGACCGTGTGTGAACGCACGTATACTGTGTGTGAAAGCACGTATAGGGGGCCACATGGAACCGCTGCTACCCATCCGCCACGAAAACCAAGATTTCTTCGTCTGCGACATCTTCGACGCGCTGCCCTGCTTCAAGGACGACATGGCCAGCATGGAACACCCGGTTTTTTCACTCTCTACCAAGCCGGATATGCGCGTCCTGCACTACGAGCACAACGGCAACACCATCACGATCAAACCAAGCTATGACGGTTTACCAACAATCCACGATAAGGATGTTTTGCTTTATTGCGCTAGCTATCTAAGAGCTGCTATTGCACGCGGACACACACCAAGCCGAACATTACGCTTTACCGCTCTTGATCTTCTTGTATCAACCAATAGGCTAACGAACGGGCGCTCTTATGAGCGATTTAAAGCTGCACTAGAGCGTCTTTCAGGAACACGTATCCAGACCAACATCAAAACAGGCGGCTTAATCATCGAGGAAGGTTTCGGCCTCATCGACGCTTGGCGGGCGGTCAAGGAAGACAAAGACGGGCGGGTAATTGCTGCGGAAATCAAGCTTTCTGACTGGTTTTATAACGCCATCCTGTCAAATGAACTTCTGACCATCAGCCGCGATTATTTCCGCCTGAGAAAGCCGATTGAGCGGCGCATCTACGAACTGGCGCGTAAGCATTGCGGCGACGATCCTTCTTTCAAAATCGGCCTTGCCAAGCTGCATAAAAAAACCGGATCGAGCAGTACGCTGCGCGAATTTCGGCGCTTGTTCGGCAGACTCTTACAAACCGATCATCTGCCTGATTATGCAGTGTCGATGGATGCCGATATGGTGACCTTCACTAATCGCAATCGAAAACTATCCACCGACGAACGACAAATCGGATTCCCGTTTCTCAAGCCAGAAACTTTCACGAAGGCAAGGGCGGCGGCACCGGGGTGGGATGTGTACCACCTCGAACAGGAATGGCGGGAGTGGATCGCAAAGAAAGAGCCGACCAAGCGCCCAGACGCCGCTTTTGTGGCGTTTTGCCGGAAGCGGTTTCAAACGCAAGGCAGACCGTAGAGGCCGGGGCGGAAGCGTCCGGCCTGTCTTCCTCCTCCCGCCCCTCCTGTGGCCGCTGCGGGCCTCTGTGGCGCTGTGGAAGCGCCTCAATGCCTCGGGCCGCATAAGACAGCCGTGTGACCCGCTGCGCGCTTCCTTGAGCCTCTAGCGCGGCATTAACGGCCTGTTCCCACAACAGCCGGATGTTCCGGCATGCCCCTTTCTCCGACAACAGCGCCACCCGGCGGCCTGTTTCCGGGTCGCGGTCACGAATGACGATATGGGCGTGGGGATTGTGCGCGTCCCGTCCGCTCTGGTGGATCGCCGCAAACCACGCTGCCCGCCCTTGCGTCACCCGCTCGGCAAAGACCATGACCAGCTGGCGCCGTTGCAGGGGGTCCAGCTCACACGGCAAGGCAGCGGTGATTTTGTCGATCACGCGGGCATTCTTCCGGTCCTGCCGTTCTTCCCGGTCTAGCCATCGGCGCGCGGCGTGGCGCTCGGTTGGCATCCGTCCGGCCAGCAGGTCGGCGCGGGCATCGGGGCGGGTGATGTAGCGAAGATGCGCGCCCGCCGTCCGGGGTGCGTGGGTGGTCTTGCCGATACTGCGCAAATGCAAACTGTAAATCGCCACGGTTCCAGTCTGCCCGCACGATTGCGGAAGACCCAGACCGGACGGACGATTGTCCACAGAAAATCAGCACTGCGGGGGTTCCACAGGGGCGCAGCCCCTTGGCGAGATAGAAGAGTTTTCGCCCTGCGAAAACCTATCTCGCTACCCGACT
>RXIW01000099.1 GCA_003989065.1 Candidatus Competibacteraceae bacterium | reverse complement strand
ACGGTTAGCGACCATCTCAACAATCCGTTTGGAATCCAGTGGCAAAGATATTGGCCGGATGCGCCATACCCAGAGTTAGTCAAATCAGTACCCCATGTCGCCTTTGTGGTGGATGATCTAGCCACCGCGATTGCAGGGCAAAAAGTTCTAATCGCTCCCAACAGCCCAAGTGAAGGGCTAACGGTGGCTTTTATCGAAGTCAATGGCGCCCCGGTTGAGTTGATGCAGTATGACAACGGTGCCCAACCCACTATTCCACCGGACCTTGCGCATAAAACCACGCAAGGCTGGTGAATTCCGACGTTAGGCAGCTTATGGTGCTACCCCTGGTGGTCCAAAGCTGGCGGTGGCGTGGACTGCGACTCCAACGCAAGGTCATCACTGCCATCCTTGAGACCGACCCCGGTCAGACCCAACCGCAGCGCCTCCCGCGCCAACCACGTCACTTTGACCGCAGCCTGCTGGTAGCTCAGACCTGCCGGGCGCACATTGGAGATGCAGTTGCGCTCGGCGTTCTGGCGGCCATGCCGAGGCTCGAAGGTCAGATAAATCCCCAGACTGTCCGGCGAACTCAGGCCCGGTCGCTCGCCGATCAACATGATCACCAACCGCGCGTTCAGCGCCGCGCCGATCTCATCGCCTAACGCCACCCGCGCCTGCCGCGCCAGGAACACGGTCGGATGCACCGCAATGCCCGCCGCCGCCAGCCGAGGCGCGGCCTGCTCCATGACCGGCACGGCGTGACGCTCGACAGCGAAGGCGGATAAACCATCGCCGATCACCCACACCACTTCGGGACGATTCGATCCAGCGCCAGACTCGACCAGTTGGCGCTGCGACAGCGGGTCCAACAACCGCCCCCAATCGGGCCGCTTCAGATAGGTAGCGCGATCGCCGGCCTGACTGTGCAAGGTCGTCACCGCATAGCCCAGCCCCCGCAAACCAGCTTCCAGCGGCGCAAAATCCACCGGCTGACCGACCGCATCGCGGGCCTGGGCGTGGGCCAGTTGAAAGCGCAGCACCTCCGCCGCCGGCAAAGCATGGCCCGTCCGCCCCAAGGCAATGCGGGCGTCGGTGAAACGACGCAGGGTCTGCCAAGGATCGCCGTTCATACCGCCTCCGGCAGATGACTCAGCAGCGCCGCGTTCGACCGGCGCGAGGCCAGCCGGTTGTCAGCGGTCACGATCTGCATCCGCTGCAACCAGGCTTCGAACTCCGGCGCTGGCCGCAGCCCCAGCACTTCGCGCAGATACAGGGCATCGTGAAAGGAGGTGCTTTGGTAATTCAGCATGATGTCGTCGGCCCCCGGCACCCCCATGATGAAATTGACGCCCGCCACGCCGAGCAGGGTCAACAGGGTATCCATGTCGTTCTGATCGGCCTCGGCATGGTTGGTGTAGCAGATATCCACCCCCATCGGCACCCCGAGCAGCTTGCCGCAACAGTGGTCCTCCAGACCGGCGCGGATGATCTGCTTGCCGTCGTAGAGATACTCGGGACCGATGAAACCGACCACGGTGTTGACCAGCAATGGTTCGAAACGACGGGCGACGGCGTAGGCGCGAGTTTCGCAGGTCTGCTGATCGAGGCCATGATGGGCATCGGCCGACAGCGCACTCCCCTGCCCGGTCTCGAAATACATCACGTTATCGCCCACCGTGCCGCGCCGCAAACTCCGCGCCGCCTCCAGCGCCTCCTGCAGCAAGGCCAGGGTGACACCGAAACTGCGATTGGCGGCCTCGGTGCCGGCGATGGACTGGAACACCAGATCCACCGGTGCGGCGGCATCCTGTTCCATAATTTGCAGCTGGGTGGTGACATGGGCCAACACGCAGCTTTGCATCGGGATGGCATGGGCCTGGCGCAAATCATCCAGCAGTTGCAACAGGCTGCGCGTGGTCGCCACGCTGTCGCTGGCCGGGTTGATACCGACCACGGCATCACCATTGGCATAGAGCAGGCCGTCGATCACCGAGGCCAGGATGCCACGGGGATCGTCGGTGGGATGGTTGGGTTGCAGCCGGGTGGACAAGCGCCCCGGCAGACCCACGGTGGTGCGAAAGCGGGTCGTCACCCTGCACTTGCGGGCGACCGCGATCAGATCCTGATTGCGCATCAGCTTGGACACCGCCGCCGCCATCTCGGGAATCAACCCCGGTGCCAGAGTGGTCAGCGCCGCCGGGTCCGTGGTCTCGGCCAGCAACCAATCGCGCAACTCGCCCACGGTGAACGCCGCCACTGGCGCAAAAGCGTCCCGATCGTGGCTATCCAGAATCAGGCGGGTCACCTCGTCGCTTTCGTAGGGCACCAGCGGCTCTTCCAGAAAGCGGGACAATGGGACTTCGGCCAGGGCCAGACAGGCCGCCACTCGCTCCTCAGCGCTGTGGGCGGCCACACCGGCCAGCTGATCACCGGAACGTTCCGGCGAAGCGCGGGCCAGCAGGGTCTTCAGGTCCGGGAACCGGTAGCGACGAACGCCAATGGCTTGCGTGTAATCCATGCGATCAATTTCTCGAAGACCGGATAGACGCTCCCTCGTTGGGAGGGAGCGGGACACGATGGCTTCAAGCGTCGGCTTCGGCCGCCACGGCGCCCGAAAGATCGGTCAGCCCTTCACCCGCCTTGCCCTGGCTCAGCGCGAATTCCTCTTCCGGCGACAGCACCAGACGATGCCGCCCAAACAGGGCAAAGTAGAGAATACCGGCGGCGTACCAGGCGGCGGCACCAGCCACGCCGATGCGGTATACCGGATCGGCCAATTGCATGACCAGGGTGATCGTGGCGATGGCCAGCACCAGCCACGCCCCACCCTCGCCCAGCGGACTGACGAAGGGGCGCGGGATATCCGGCATGCAGCGGCGCAGCAGGATGAAGGAGATGGCCTGCAAACCATAGGAAATCATCGCGCCGAATACCGCCATGTTGAGCAGAGTGCCACCGATCACCGCCGCACCGGCCTTCTCGCCGGCCACCACCCAGATCACCATCATCACCGCCAAACCCAGCAACGCGCCAGTGATCAGAGCAATATACGGGGTCTGGCGATCGCCAAGCGTCAGGGACAGGAAGCGGGGGAAATAACCGGCGCGCGACAGGGAATAGATCTGCCGGCCGAAGGCGAAGATGATGGTGTGGAAACTGGCGATCAGGCCGATCACCGCCAGCAGCGCCAGGATATTGGCGTAGTCGCCGAAGGTGACGCGGAAACCATCCAGCAGAGGCTCGCCCGAACTACCCAGATAGAATGCTCCGCTGGCACCGTCTTTGGTGACGCCGATGCCCGAGTTCAGGAAGATCACCATGAAGGCCGAAAACAGCAGGGTTGCGATCCCCAGCAGCAGGCCCCTGGGCATATCGCGCACCGGATCGTGCGACTCTTCCGCCGCCAGCGGCAGTTCCTCGATCGCCAGGAACAGCCACACGGCGAACGGCATGGCGGTGAGAACGCCCATCCAACCGAAGGGCATGAATTCACCGCCACCGTCTGGCAATTCCACCGGCGTATTGCCCGGGCCGACGCCGATATTGAGCGCCCAGCGTGAAAAATCGAAATGGGGAATGGCGCTGATCCAGAACACTGCCAGCACCGCCAACGCCATCAAGGTCACGACCAGCGAAACCCGGAACGTCAATTCCACGCCGAACAGGTTCAGACCGACGAAAACGATATAACCCAGCACCCACCAGAGCGGTTGCCATTCCGGCGGCGTACCGAAGATGCCTTGCAGGTAGGAACCGATGAAAAAGACAATCACCGCCGGCGTCAGCACGTATTCCATGTTCTCGGCCAAGCCGGTAATGAAACCGCCCCATGGCCCCATCGCCGAACGGGCGAAGGAATAGGCACCGCCGGTATGCGGCAAGGCCGGCGACATCTCCGCCAGGCTGAAACTCAGCGCCACGTACATGATGCCGATGATGATGGCGGCAATCAGCAGCCCACCGAAACCACCGCTCATCAAGCCGAAATTCCAGCCGGAAAAATGGCCGGAAATCACCGCACCTACCCCTAACGCCCACAACGACCATACGCCCGCGTAACGGCGCAGTTGTCGCTTGGCAAAATAACCTTCATCGACTTTCTGGTATTTGACACTGCCGACTTGCTGCTCTTTAGCCATGATCAATCTCTCAAAAGCAGAATGGACAGCCCAAGAGCGGCAAAAAATATGCCTTGTTCAATTATGGCCCAAACATCGTTTCGGACCCTGTCAAGTAGACGCCTGCATGATCATCCCCGATGGCCTGCCCGAGGAACGATGATCGCTATTTTGCCTCATAAAAGTGCATCGCATCCAATGGATGCACCAAAATAGTGGCAGAGGCCGGGAAGCTGATGGGACACCAACAGCAGCATGGATAAGCGATTAAGAATATATCAATAATGATATATTCCCATCCACGGCAAGCCCGATCTGAAACCCGGCTTGATAGCTGGTATCTCGCGACAAACCGGGATCAATCTTAAATGAGGCACGCGATGTAAATTCGCTATCCGGCCATATTGGAACCCGAAGAAAGCGGCGGCTTCTCCATACATTTTGTCGATGTGGAAGGCGCTTTGACCGACGGCGAAACACTGGACGAGGCGCTGTTCAACGCCAGTGAGGCGCTGTCGGGGATTCTGGGCTGGATGCTGGACGAAAACAAACCGATTCCCGATCCTTCTCCCGCTGGCGACGGTATGTATCTAATCGCTCCGGACGCCAGGACGCAGGCAGCTCTGCTGATCCGCCGGGCGCGGGGAAATCGATCTTTGGCCGAGCTTGCTCGCTCGCTACAAACCTCTTGGCCCTCGGCGCAACGACTGGAGAATCCCCGTCACTCCCCCACTCTGCGCCAATTGGAGAAAGCGGCAGCGGCCTTGGGCAAGCGTTTGGTGTTGACGCTAGAGTGATGCAACCGGTCGGTTCAGACAGTGCACGCTTGCGGAGCAGGTCCGTCCGGCATACCAGCTACTCGGCTGATAGGTCAGTCAACGCTTTGGTTAACATTGCCTCGGGCACGCCCTGAGCCTTCAGGTGTTCCAATAGGCGGGTCATGGGTGCATCCTCCAGACGAGCCAGATCGGTGCGCAGACCCTGGCCGATATAGGCGCGAATCAAGGGTTGATAGCCCGAGTAGCCCAGCAGGGGTGCAACGCGCTTGAGATCGTCGATCACATCTTCCGGCATACGCAGGGTAACGGATGTCATCGGACGGTCTTTGCGCAGCCGCTGTTTCAGATCAGTCATCTTCATAAAGCCGACGCTCCTCACGGGTTGCTCTACGGGCCGAAATCAAGCGGATGCTGTCGTCTTCAATCAACAGATGCACAACGAACAGCAGACGTCCGATGTCGTCGCGGCCAACGATAGCGTCACGAGTTTCATCACGTCGGCTGGCGTCAATGATTTTCAGGAATGGATCGAAGAAGGCTTCCACCGCTTGCTCGAAGGACACCCCATGCTTGCACAAGTTGTTTTGCGCCTTGTCATGGTTGGCGACAAAACGAATGCCGTGCCGCACGAATTCAATGTCCATGCAAAAAGCTTAGCAATATGTATTTACGTTATCAATACAAATAAGACTTGCTGGGTGATTAAGAGGAACTATGCTGCATTGTATGCCGAGCATTGACCTACTGCCTCAAAATTGATCAAGGCTGGATTTTCCAAACAATTGCCTACCAAGAGCGGGTAGCGGTAGATCGGGCAAAAGTGGAGCGTTGCCCGACAGGTTCATGGAATTGGGGGAGCGAATGACGGGCACAAGATGTGCCCGACCTACCTGGCTGGCTACCTGGCTAGAGTGATGCAACCCGTCGGTTCAGACAGGGCGGTAGGTCGGGCATGAGCGGAGCGTTGCCCGACATCATTCCCCAAACCCCGCCGCAACGGTCAGTAGCGGTAGCGGTAGGTCGGGCATGAGCGGAGCGTTGCCCGACATCATTCCCCAAACCCCGCCGCAACAGTCAGCTCAGGACGACCTGCCCAGTCAGGCGGATAGACACCGTTTTCGACAAAGCGATGAAAGCTCGAATGGGGCCAGTCCGCCACCCATGTCACAAGGCCATGTTTGACCGGATTGTAATGAATGTAGTCGCAGTGACGTTCAAAATCCCGCTCATCACGGATTTGGTGTTCCCAATAACGGTGTTGCCAAATCGTTTG
>RXIW01000098.1 GCA_003989065.1 Candidatus Competibacteraceae bacterium | reverse complement strand
GCCGGCATCGTGCTGACCATGGGCATGGCGGTGGACGCCAACGTGTTGATCTACGAGCGCATCCGCGAAGAGCTACGCAACGGCACCAGCCCACAGGCAGCGATCCATGGCGGCTTCCACCGAGCCTTCGACACCATCCTCGACTCCAATATGACCACCCTGATTGCGGCGATCATGTTGTTCGGCTTCGGCACCGGCCCGATCAAGGGCTTCGCGGTCACGCTCAGCATCGGTATCGTGACCTCGATGTTCACGGCGGTCACCGGCTCGCGGGCACTGGTCAACCTCTTCTATGGCGGCCGCAAGCTGCAAAAACTGTCGGTCTGAGCGCGAGGTAAACCGCGATGTGGCGTTTTGATTTCTATAACACCAAGATCGACTTCATGCGCTGGCGCAAGCTGGCGATGGGCTGGTCCATCACCGTGGTGCTGATCGCGCTCGGTTCCCTGTTGATCCAAGGGATGAACCTGGGACTGGATTTCACCGGCGGCACGGTGATCGAGGTGCAGTATCCGCAACCGGTCGAAATTCCCAAGGTCCGCGAGGCCCTGGCCACAGCCGGTTTCGGCGACGCCCAGACCCAGCACTTCGGCACCTCCCGCGACGTATTGATCCGCATTCCGCCGCGCGAAGCGCAAAGCAACGCCGCTGCCCTGAGCAACAGCGTGCTGAGCGCCCTGCAAAGCGCCGAGGGCGGCGCGGGCGCTACGCTGGCGCGGGCGGAATTCGTCGGTCCACAGGTCGGCGAGGAGTTGGTGGAGCAGGGCGGACTGGCGGCACTGGGCGCGCTGGCCGGCATTCTGGTCTACGTCATGTTCCGATTCGAATGGCGACTGGCGGTCGGCACCATCGCCGCCACCGTCCATGACGTGGTCTTCACCATTGGCTGGTTTTCGCTGTTCCAGCTCGACTTCGACCTGACGGTACTGGCGGCGGTGCTGGCGGTGATCGGCTACTCGGTCAACGACACCGTGGTGGTGCTCGACCGAATCCGCGAAAATTTCCGCAAGCGACGCAAGGGATCGACTCAGGAGATCATGAATCTGTCGATCAACGAAACCTTGTCGCGCACCACCATGACCAGCTTCGTCACCCTGCTGTCGGTCATCGTGATGTACTTCTTCGGCGGCACCGTGATGCATGGTTTCTCGATCGCCATGATCGTCGGCATCGTGGTGGGCACCTATTCGTCGATCTACATCGCCAGCGCCACCGCGCTGTATCTGGGCGTCAGCCGGGAGGACCTGCTGCCGCGGGCGAAGGAAGCAGCGGACGAGAGTCCCTGACCGCGAACAGGGGAGGCCATCAGCCTCCCCTGTTTCGTCGGGCCCGTTATCCAGACCCGCTCAGGATTCGCTGCGCAGCTGACTGAACGGGTCAGCCTCGTCGGATCGCGGTGTGACCTGATGATCGTGTGTGCTATCTTGGTGATGGAGCAGGTCGCTTTCCACCCCGCGAATCACCAGCCGCGCCCAGACCGTGGCGACCAACCACAGCAGCGCGCTGAGCGCGACCAGACCACCCGCCCCGACCAGACTGCCCAAAGTGCCGCCGGCGACACCATAGCCGATGCCGGCCAGGCTGGCCAACCAGAACACTCCGATGGGTGCGGCGGTGCTGGCGGCACTGCCATAATGCGAAACAGCGGCCGGCGGGGCGATCAGGGCGAGCAAAGTTCTCTTCATGATGGTTCCTCCAGTGAATCTGGCCTAAAGTATCGATGTTAAGGATCTTTAGAGTGTTTTCGTGCGAATCATTCGACGCGCGCCGCTAAATAATCGGGTCGCGACTAGACCATAACCATAGTCCCGATCCTGGTTGCCGCAAGCTGGTCTTAAGTGGATATTCGTAATATTTTGAGTTGCCCTTAGCCGTTAAACTGAACGCATCATCGACGAAATCGATTCTCGTGCCGTAGGAGACCTGCATGAACATCAAAAAGGCGCTGGTGGTGGATGACTCCAAATTCGCCCATTTGACCTTGCGCAAACTGCTGAACGAGCGCGGTATCGAGGTGGACTGGGTCGGATCGGGCGAGGATTGCATCAAGTACCTGGATAGCAAGAAGCCCGACATCATCTTCATGGATGTCATGATGCCCGGCATGGACGGCTTCGAGACCAGCCGCGCCATCACCGATCAGCAACCGCAAGGCGCGGTGCCGATCATCATGTGCTCCGCCAATGCCACGGACGAAGACAAGCGGGATGCCCAGGACAGCGGAGCAGTCGGATTTCTTTCCAAACCCTACACCTCCGAACAGCTGGACGGTTTGCTACAGATGGTCAACGCCGGCACCGCCGCCATCGAAGTGGAAAAACCGGCGACGCCATTTGAATTGCCGAAGGTGGTCGAAAAACCGGCTGTGGTCGAGCGCCCGTCCATGCCTGAAAAGCGGGCCGTGGTCGAACGTCCGGCCATGGCCGAAACGGCCGACGTCGGCGATATCGAGCAGCTCGCCGAGCGGACCGCCTGGGCAGCCGCCGAGAAGGTCGCGCGCGACATCATCCAGGAGCTGGTGCCCAATCTGGCTCGTGAAGTCGCCATCCAGGCCGCGCGCGGTGTAGCCGAAGATCTGGGTCGGCGAGCCGCGCACGCCGCAGTACGCGCCGCTCAGGAAGCCGCCAAACAGGTCGCCACCGAAATCGCCCGTGGCACCGCCGAACGCACGGCCCGCACCGCCGCACAGGAAAGCGCGCGGGTCGTGGCCGAACAGGCGGCGCGCGAGGTCAGCGAAGGCGTCTCGCAGCGCAACGTGGCGCGCGGCCTGGAGATGAACCGGGACGAACTGCTCAAGGAAATCGAAAGTCAGGTCAAGCGTCACAGCCAGGCCACGCTGGGAATCGCGACCGGCACCCCCGAATTCAAGCAGCAGCTGGTGCAGATGGTCCGGTCCGGCATCCAACCGGTAATCGAGACCATCGCCCGCGAAACCGCCGACCGCTCGATCCAGCAGGCAGCGTCCCGACTGGCTCCGTCCGACGGCTCCGCCGCCTCGCGCGCCAATCTGGCGCTGGCGGTAGGCATCCTCTCCCTGCTGGGATCGGCTGCCCTGATCCTGGGCTATGTCTTCAAGCTGTTCTGAGCGGCAGTGGCCGGGAGTGGGCGACGACCCGGCCGGCCCGCCCCCTGTGAACTCCATCGGCTTCGCCTTTTCCTTCATGCGCCCCGGCTCGAGCGCCTTTCGCGCGCTCGGACCAGCCCTGTTCGGGCTGTTGTGCCTGTTGCTGCTGCCCGCGGGCTGGGCCGAACCGCCGATCTACACCGCTCGCGACCGCATTCACCCGGTCTTTGCCCGCCACGGCATGGTGGTCAGCCAGGAAGCACTGGCCAGCCAGATTGGACGCGACATCCTCGAGCAGGGCGGCAACGCCGTTGACGCGGCGGTGGCCGTTGGCTTCGCCCTAGCGGTTACCCTACCCCAGGCCGGCAATCTGGGCGGTGGTGGTTTCATGCTGATCTACGCCGCCGCGCCCAAGCACAGCGAAGCGATCGATTTCCGGGAAACCGCGCCGGCCGCCGCCGGCCGTGAGGTTTTTCTGAACGAACAGGGCGAGGTCGACGAAACCCGCCTCCGCTACAGCCATCAGGCAGCCGGGGTACCGGGCACGGTCGCGGGACTGGCGCTCGCCCATCGACGTCACGGCCATCTACCCTGGCGACAACTGGTCACGCCCGCGATCAGGCTGGCCCGACAGGGTTTTCCGGTCAGCGCGGAACTGGCGCAATCGCTTCAGGAAACCCGTGCGCGCATGACCCCATGGCCGGCCAGCATGAAGACGTTCTTCAAACCGGACGGCTCCGCCTACTCGCCTGGTGAAACGCTGGCCCAGCCGGAACTGGCCGCCGCGCTCAACCTGATCGCCGAACAGGGCGCCAAAGCGTTTTATCAGGGGCCGATCGCCCGACGACTGGTCGCCGACATGCAGGCGCACCAAGGTCTGATCACTCTGGACGATCTGCAAAACTATCGAGCGGTGGTCCGCGTGCCGCTGCAAGGAACGTATCGCGGCTACCAGATCGTGTCGATGCCACCACCCAGTTCCGGCGGCGTCCATCTGATCCAGATCCTGAATATCCTGGAAACTTGGCCCCTGGGCGAGTTGGGAGCGGAGAGCGCCGCCACGCTCCACCGCATGGCCGAAGCCATGAAGCGGGCTTATGCTGACCGTAGCCAATACCTGGGCGATCCCGACTTCGTGTCCGTGCCGGTCGCCGGACTGACCGCCAAGGCTTACGGCCGGGAACTGGCGGCAAAAATTGATCCGAACCAGGCGCAGCCGGCGGCGGCGATCAAGCCGGGCCAACCGCAGCGCTTCGAAAGCGATCAGACCACCCATTATTCGGTGGTCGATCGGGAGGGCAACGCAGTCACCGTCACCTATACCCTCAACTTCCCCTACGGTTCCGGCATCGTCGCCGCAGGAACCGGCATCCTGCTCAACAACGAGATGGACGATTTCGCTGCCAAGCCGGGGGTGCCGAACGCCTTCGGCATGGTCGGCGGCGACGCCAATGCGGTCGGCCCCGGCAAGCGGCCGCTGAGTTCGATGACCCCGACCCTGGTGTTCAAGGACGGCCAGCTGGTCCTGGTCACCGGTAGCCCCGGCGGCAGTCGCATCATCACCACCGTGCTGCAGATCCTGCTCAACGTCATCGACCACCGCATGAACATCGCCGAGGCCACCTTGGCCCCTCGCATCCATCATCAGGGCTGGCCGGACGAATTACGGGTCGAGCAGGGACTGAGCCCGGACACCGTGCGCCTGTTGGAAGGGATGGGCCATCAGGTCGTAATCAAGGACGCGATGGGTGCTACCGAGAGCATCGTCCGCACTCCGCAAGGACTGTTCGGCTTCGCCGATCCGCGCAAGGTCGGCGGCTTGGCGGTGGGCTACTGATCCGCCCGTAGCGCCTTCACATCCAGATCGCCCCATCGGTCCACGGCGACGACGCCCCGGCCCAACCGGGCAAACTTCCCGGCGCTGGATAGCTATTTCCCAGTAAATCACTAATCTTTATAGAGAGCCGTTCGCGTTCACGCAGGCGCGAACGCCCAGAACCAGCGTCGCCCGTTGCCTTTGCCGCGTGCCCGGACGCGGCAATCCTGCCTCCCATCACCTGTTCGCTTATTTTCGCGGAGGGTTTCGCATGTCGCTACACACCCTGGCCACCCAAATCGTGCACGCCGTCGGCCACCCCAAACTGCCCACGCGCCTGCCCAAAATCAAGCCAAGCCAATATGCCCTGGGCTATCACAGTCTGCTGATCAGCGACCAGCAGCAAAAGCTGTTCACGTCGGTCAACATCACCCGCTATCAAAATGGCACCCGCAGCGAATGCGAGGCCGAACGCAGCACCCTGCTGACGGCCATCGCGAAGATCCTGGGGGTGAAACATCTGCAAGCGGCCTTCAATTTTCCACAGAGCGACGTGATGGATTCCACCAAGACTTTTTACAAGCCTGGAATCAATCGCGCCTATCGCGGCAAAGGCTCGCCCAGCGAGATCGCCGACGTGATCCGCCTGGCGGTGCGCTGCGAGCGGATCGGCATCGGCAAGGTCGCCCCCAGCGCCGACCAGTACGCCAAGCAGTTTCTCGGTCTGGATTGCAACGGTCTGGTCGGTAACTATCACAATCTGTCGCCGGCCATCTCCGTTGGCGTATGGGCCCAGGGCGAGCCTGGCACGCTGATGGCGTGGAGCGAGCATAAACAGCTGAAAAGCGGCTGGGGCGCGGCCGAGCTGGCCACCGCGCCCTACATTCCCCTGCAGCCGCGCCGCGCCATTGCCGAACTGTGCGACGGCGACGTGCTGGTCACCGTCACCAGCGATCATCATTACAAGCACATCGCCCTGGTCGAAGACATCGCCGCCATCGACAAGGATCAGGTGAGTTGGAAGATCGTGGAATGGGGCGAAGGTGGCAACGCCGACAAACACATCAAACCGTCGAGAACGGTCAAGCTGGAACAGGGTAAGATCAAGAAATACGGGCTGGGCTTCACCAGTAAAGGAAACTTCCGCTATTTGTTCGCCAACCCGAATACGCCCTGGGAACCGGCCAAGTGGGGCCGTTGCGGCGCTTTGGGGATCTGACGGCCCGCTCTCCGATCGGTTGCGCAGGGTCGGCGTCCGTGTCGTCCGCCCCGCGCAACCGAATCCGTCTCGCCCCAGCGCACGACTTCCTGCACCCGGCCCCACCGGCCAGATTAACTGCCGCTCTCGCCATGCAGAAGCGATCCATCGGC
>RXIW01000097.1 GCA_003989065.1 Candidatus Competibacteraceae bacterium | reverse complement strand
GCGCTGATCGCCACAGCCCCGCCTAGATAGTCGTTGTTAGCCCCATCGCTGGCAGTCAGTCTGGCAGTCTGGGTAATAGTGGACCAACCGCCTGCCGGACGGACGAACACATAGGCGGCACCACGGTCACCTGTGCCGTTGTGGCTCGCGCCAGCGACTACCGTACTACCATCTCCACTGATTGCTATAGCCTCGCCTAGATAGTCGTAGGCGGCGCCACCGCTGGCGGTAAGCTTAGCGATTTCAGTAGCGTCGCCCCCCCAGCCACCTGCCGGACGGACGAACACGTAGGCCGCGCCATTGTTGTAACCACTCACATAGCGGTAAGGTGCACCAGCGGCCACAGTGCTGCCATCCGCACTGATCGCTACAGCCTCACCCAAGCGGTCGCTGTTTGCGCCATCGCTGGCGGTGAGCTTAGCGATTTCAGTAGCATCGCCCCCCCAGCCACCTGCCGGACGGACGAACACGTAGGCCGCGCCATTGTTGTAACCACTCACGTCGTTGCCAGAAGCACCGGCGACCACGGTGCCACCCTCCGCGCTGATCGCCACAACCTTGCCAAAGTAGTCGTCGTCTGCCCCATCGCTAGCGGTGAGCTTGGCGGTTTCGATGGCATCGACCCAGCCGCTTGCCGGACGGACGAACACATAGGCCGCGCCGCGCTGATAACCTCCCGCAGCGTTGTAGGGCACACCGACGATGATGGTGCTGCCATCCCCGCTGATCGCCACGGCATCGCCGAGTGAGTCAAATTTTGTTCCGTCACTGGCAGTCAATTTGGCAGTCCCTGTGGCGGTATCGGACCAACCCCCTGAGGGGCGGACGAACACGTAGGCCGCGCCACGATCTTGACCTCCAGCATCGCTACCAGGCGCACCAGCAACCACCGTGTTGCCGTCTGCGCTAATTGCCAAATAGCCGGCCAGTGGATCTGTAGTTGGTCCATTGGTAGCAGTCAATTTTGCCACCTGCACCCATGGATCGATGGTCAAGGGATAAGCGGCTCCGGTGTCGTCCACCGCCAGCCGCACTTGTTCGCCCTCGACCGTGAACCGCGCCGGTAGCTCACGGCCGCTGGCATCGATCGCCAGCAGACCGCCATAGCGCAGGCGGGTCTTGCCGTCGGCATCGCGTAGATTCAATCCACGACCGTCGGTTTCGGCCTGGGCCGCCAGTCCTTGCGAGCGTAGCATCAGAGTCAGTTCGCCCTCGCCAGCCGGACGTTCGCGCACTATCCAACCTTGCTGGAGTCCCAGCGGACCATTGACATACCAGGCGGAGAGATCGCCATGAGCATATTCCACCCGGTTGACATCGAGATGCGGCGCGGCGTCCGCACTTGGCGCTTGCCACGCCTCTTTACGGCCCCAGCCGGCCAGGGTCAGATGCCACTCGATTTCGCCCGCGTGCACCTGAAATTCGGTCGGACCAAAGCGCGCCGTCAGCCCCTGACGGGGATTACGGGCCTGGGGAACCGCTGCATGGGCATCCAGGTGATAGGCCGAATCGTCCCGGCCAAACTGGGCGGAAACGGTGTATTGCGCTGCCTGCGGCAGATCGGTCAGGGTAGTGCGGCGTTCGGCATGTGGATCGTTCTTCGAGCTGGAATCCTCTGCCCTACTCGATGTAACCAATCCGAAGACCAGGATCAGGCTCAATAGCTGGAGCAGCAAAACATGCATGTGGCGATTGTTCATTGAAGTTCCTTTCGATTCGGCTTCTTCGCGGGGGAGCGGATCGCGCGGACGCTCGTTAGAACTCCCAGCGCAGTTGCGCGGTAATAGCGTTTTGCTGTACGTCGTAATTGAGCAAGGTCCGGTATTGAATCAAAAAATTAGGACCTTTATTGAACCGCGCCGAGAGCCCTAGACCCAGTTCGAAATAGTTTTGGGTTGGCGTGTCGGTCAATAGATAGAACAGGCTATCGGGACCTGTTGCGCCCTCGACGAAATGGCCCGTGATGGAGTTAGCGTTGTCCTTGAATTCATGCAGCCAGTTGAATTCCACCTGTGGTTGCAAGGCACCCCAAGGTTGATCGATGAGATAGTTGATTTTTCCGCCAAGCCTGGAAGTCAGCGATTGCAGTTTCTGCTCGTCGATCGCCACGGCCCAAGCCGATCCGGGACCGTCGGCATCGGCGTGCTCCTGGTAGGAATCCACCTGTAGATTCAAATAACTCAGGCGGATCTCGGGATTGAACGTCCATTGATCGCGGTGGAACTGGTAACCCACACCCAGATCGGCGAAGAATTGCTGGCCGCCGTAGTTGCTGCCAAATCGTTGCTGGATGTCGGCATCCGGCAGCTGGTAGGCCACGTTCCGTTGCTGGTCGTAGTCGTTCCAGCCGTAATCGATCATGCCATCGAGATAAATGCGGTCGTCGTAGAAATAGGTGCCGTACAGGGTCAGGCTGTAGCCGTGGGTATCCAATTGGCCGCCATTGCTGTCGATGTCGTTATCGTTTGCCACGTACGACAAAGCGGAACCCAGAACGAATTGGTCGGTAAAGCGATAATCGGTACCTACTGTCAGGGCAAAGGTCCTGAAATCGAATCCCGCTTGATTGGTGCTGCTGTCGCCACTTCCCAAATTCACGGTGCCGCTGGCAAAGATCCCGAACGGGCCGAAGTCGTTATTCAACTCGGCGCTGGGACCACCACCTCCTAGACTAGCCAGTAGATGGCGTAAATCCTGACCGGAGAGGCTCCATCCACCGTGTTGGAGACTTCCCCGATTAATCCGCAATTGGTCGAAGTTGGCGCCTGAAATCCCGCTGCGTAGATCGAACAGACGAGCGCGGATATTCACCATCTGTGTCTGGACATTGGTTTGCGAAATTGCCGGCGCGTCACCAGCAGCGCTCGGCGTGATCTGATCCAGCGCGCTTCCCACCGCGATCGCATTGTCGTTGACCGAGTTGATCAAGGTGTTGCAGTCCTGTCGGAAACGGGTGCTGCTGGCCTGATTGCTGCAAATACTATTGATGGTGCGGGCGATAGCTCCAGCGTTAGGTGTGTTAGCGGCATCCTCCAGCAATTTCTGTGAGCTTTTGACCGTCACGGAGATAGAGGTGGAAGCGGTCTGGCCGCTACTGTCTTGAATGGTGTAGCTGAAGCTGTCGGTCCCGGAATAACCAGCATTGGGGGTATACGTGACCGTGCTGCCGTTGGTGGTCGCAGTGCCATGGGCAGGTGAGGTCACCGAGACGACCGATAGCGGTGGAGTACCACCGGAAACGTTGGCCAGTACGTTGATAGTGACCGAGGAACCCTGTACGACAGTAACGCTGTCGGGCGTGACAATCAGCGCAGGCGGTGTCGTAGTAACCGGAGTGATGGTTACAGAAACGCCTGCGGAGGCGGTCTGGCCACTACTGTCCCGAATGGTGTAGCCGAAGCTGTCGGCGCCGGAGTAACCGGCATTGGGGGTATAGGTGACCGTGCTGCCGTTGGTGGTGGCGGTGCCATGGACGGGCGTGGTCACCGAGATGACGGTCAGGGGCAGCGTGCCGCCGGAGTCGTTGGCCAGCACGTTGATGACCACCGGAACACCCTGCGCCGTGGTGGCGCTATCCGGGGTGGCGACGAGCGCAGGCGGTGGTGTCGGGACGGTCGATGGCGTGACGGTCACGGAGACGGTGGAAGAGGCGGTCTGTCCGCTACTGTCCCGAATGGTGTAGCCGAAGCTGTCGGCGCCGGAGTAACCGGCATTGGGGGTATAGGTGACCGTGCTGCCGTTGGTGGTGGCGGTGCCATGGACGGGCGTGGTCACCGAGATGACGGTCAGGGGCAGCGTGCCGCCGGAGTCGTTGGCCAGCACGTTGATGACCACCGGAACACCCTGCGCCGTGGTGGCGCTATCCGGGGTGGCGACGAGCGCAGGCGGTGGTGTCGGTGGTGAGGTTGATGAGGTCGCTGTACCGGACAGGCTTGAGGTGAGAGTTCCGCCCGGTGCTGGTTCTCCGGGTGGAGGTGGCGGCAGATCATTTTGCGACCAGACAATGCTCAGCGTTCCGCTAAAATTACCGGATGCGGTCGGCACGAAATTGACTTGAATAGTGCAAGATGCACCTGGAGCCAGTCGTCCGCAGCTACTGATCGCCGAGAAAGGAGCCGATGTTTGCGCATTTCCGAGATCGATGTCGGCTAGCAAACCGTTATGTACCGTAAAGCTCGTCGTTCCACTGCCGCCAACCGCCACCGAGCCAAAGCCATAGCTAGAGGGTGTCAAGCTGACGGATGAGCTTGCCTGCGCCATTGCGGGATGGTTCCAATCTGGTAGGAGTGCCAGCAATAGACCTATACAGGCCAGCGCGGCTATCCGCATTCCAAATTCAAAAGCATTACATCGCTGTGTATTCATGTCGTTATCGCAGTCCTGAGCCAAGTTTTGCGCACGGGTCGTCGTCGGTAGGTCGATCGGAATGTCATGGCGACGGACTGCTTTCCCCGATCAGTGTGAACGCGGCCCAAAAAATCGGATGCGCCCAATTCGGTTGCTCTATCAAAGCCAGTTGTGCTTGGCGCAACGCTTCTGCCCGTCCGTTGGCAGGGGTCTTGCGAAATGCCTCGAAGGTATGGGTGGTCAGAAATACGGTGGGTTTCGAAACCACACTCCAGTGGGATGCCAGCAGTGCCCGGCTGCCGGCGTAGAAGAATGCCGTAGCCAGACCGGATAACCCTTCGCCACCCAGACTGTTACCAGCTCCGGCGGTATTGCAGGCCGATAGCAACACCCATTCCGCATCCAGTTTTAATTCGGCGATAGCGCTAGCGCTCAACAGCCCGTTATCTCCGGTCTTGGCGCCAGTTTGCGGGGTCAAGGCCAAGGCTGGTTCCGAGAGGCAATCCAGTTCTCCGGCTAGCAGTGCGTGAGTAGCGAAAGCGACGATGCGGTAATGTGCCAAGGAACTGGCTTCCACACTGGAAACGGTAGCCTGGCGACCCAGCACCACCCGACTCGATGTAGCGCCCAGGGTTTTGGCCAAGCTGCGGAGTTCGTTGGCCGTTTCCGGCAATGGTGCGAGGCGACTGATGTCAGCGGTAGTGATTCGGCACGCCTGACCGGTTGCGGTACTTTCCTCGTCGGTCGGCGCATCGTGTGCTATCGAGAAGCTGGGATCACCAAAGCCGATGAATGACTGACGAGCTTGCGAAGCGCCAGCCAACTGGCGGAACTGCTCCAGAGCGACTACCGAAGGCAACAGACTGAGCGCCATGTCTCGTATCAACCAGGCCGCCGCTTGGTAATCGTGAGGAGCCGGTGGCGGTTGACGCACCAGCAGCGCCGGCGGCAGGCTCAGCAGAGCTCCGGCCGGAACCACGATCAAATGCTTGATGTCGCTGAGTGCCGGGTCCAACGGTCCCAGCAACTGTTGATACAACTGATGGGCAAGTGTGAGATCAAAATCCGGCAGTTGACCGGAACGACCATCCACGCCAATCCGCAGCCGTTCTACCTGCGCGGTCAATTGCTGGGCCGACAATGTGGCGGTAATGGCCTGCAAGCTGCCGTCGGCCTTGACTAGGAACACCCAACTCGCATCGTTGCCGGGCAATATGCGCAGCAGAGCTTCATGACGCCGCAGCAGTTTGGCGACCGCTGCCGCGTTCAGCGGGGTCGGGGTGACAAGACGACCGTAGCGCGGAAACTGCGCCAGTAGGCGTTCTTCCTGCTGCTGGTACTGTTCCGAGGCCGTGCGCAATTGGGTTTTGAGCACCTCTTCCTGAGCGCTGCTGCGTTCCTGAAAGGGTTTGCTTTGTTCCAGCCCCAGCGCATATTGGGCGTCCTGCCGGGCTTTCAGCGTATCCTGCAATTGCCGCACAGCGTCTCGCACCGCCGGATCCTTCTCGGCAAGACGCGCAGCCATTTGGGTGACGGCACTCCCCGCCGCCGGGCGTTGGCCCAATTGCGAGACGATAAAGGCTTCGTCGAGCAAGGCGTTACGTTGGGTTGTGTCAGCGCTATCCGCCAATGCAAACAGCAGTGTCAGGTAGCCGTCGAAATCTTCCGGTCGCAGTTGCGCCAGGGTGGCCCGATCGTTGAGCAGCATCTCCTTCGCTTGCCGCCAGAGATCCAATGCCTGCTGCGATTGCCCCGCCTCGGTCTCGATGGTGGCCAGCAGCATCAGCGACTCGGCCAGGATGCGCCCTTCGCCAAAAAGACTTCGATTCAGCTCGATCGCAGCCTGGGCTTGGCTGCGGGCTGGACCGAATTCCCGACGACGGCGATGGACTTCCGCCAAACGTTCATGAGTTTTGCCCACCCAGTGGTAATCGCCGCCGCGCACAGTATCGAAAATCCTGAGCGCTTGGGTGTAGGCCAGGGCTGTTCAACGCTAGAGTCCTTGGTAGGCCAGCAGTTGGTCGAAGTTAAGGGCATTATCGTAGAGGCCCAGAC
>RXIW01000096.1 GCA_003989065.1 Candidatus Competibacteraceae bacterium | reverse complement strand
GGTTATATGGTTCACGGCCTCAAACGCCGTACCTCTTTGTTCAACACCGACCGTATCGATCATCTTTACCAGGACCCGCACGAAGCGGATCGCCGTTTCATCCTGCATCATGGTGACCTGACCGACTCCAGCAGTCTGATCCGCATCATCCAGCAAACTCAGCCGGACGAAATCTACAACCTCGCGGCCCAAAGTCACGTGGCGGTCTCCTTTGAAGAGCCGGAATACACCGCCAATTCCGACGCGCTCGGCGCGCTGCGGCTGCTCGAGGCGCTGCGCATTCTCGGCCTGGAGCAAAAAACCCGCTTCTATCAAGCCTCCACCTCGGAGCTGTACGGTCTGGTGCAGGAAACGCCGCAGCGGGAAACCACGCCTTTCTATCCACGCAGTCCCTACGCCGTCGCCAAGCTCTACGCCTACTGGATCACCATCAATTACCGCGAGGCTTACGGCATGCATGCCAGCAATGGCATCCTGTTCAATCACGAAAGCCCCCAGCGCGGCGAAACCTTCGTCACCCGCAAGATCACCCGAGCCCTGGCACGCATCGCGCTCGGCCTGCAGGATTGCCTCTATTTGGGCAATCTGTCCGCCCGCCGCGACTGGGGTCACGCCCGCGATTACGTCGAAATGCAATGGTTGATGCTGCAGCAGGATCAGCCCGACGATTACGTCATCGCCACCGGCGAACAGCACAGCGTGCGGGAATTCGTCGAACAGGCCGCCGCCGAACTAGGCTTGACTCTGTACTGGGCTGGGGAAGGCGTCGCCGAAACCGGCACGGTGGTCGCCGTCGATGCGGCGGTTGCCGGTCTGCCGGCATCGCTGAGCGACCTGGTCGGTCGCACCGTGGTCCGTGTCGATCCGCGCTATTTCCGTCCCACCGAGGTCGAAACGCTGTTGGGCGATCCGAGCAAGGCCCGCGACCGCCTGGGCTGGACCCCACGGGTTGGCTTCGCCGACATGGTGGCCGAAATGGCGCGCGAGGATCTGCGCCTGGCCCAACGCGACGCGCTGATCAAATCCGCCGGCTACCGTGCTTTCGAGCACCGGGAGTAAGACCATGGACCGCAACGCCCGCATCTTCGTCGCCGGTCATCGTGGCCTGGTGGGTTCTGCCATCTTCCGCAACTTGCAGCAGGCGGGTTATGCGCAACTGCTGACCCGCAGTCGCGCCGAACTCGATCTGCGCAACCAGGCGGCGGTCGAAGCATTCTTCGCCGCCGAGCGGCCCGAATTCGTCTTCCTGGCTGCCGCCCGGGTCGGCGGCATCCACGCCAACGCCACCTATCCGGCCGAATTCATCCACGAAAATCTGGCCATTCAGCTCAACGTGATCGATGCGGCCTGGCGTCATGGCGTCAAGAAACTGCTGTTTCTCGGCTCGTCCTGCATCTATCCCAAATTCGCGCCGCAGCCGATGCCGGAAAGCTGCCTGTTGACCGGGCCGCTGGAGCCGACCAACGAGTGGTACGCCATCGCCAAGATCGCCGGCATCAAGACCTGCCAGGCTTATCGCCGCCAGTACGGTTTCAACGCCATCAGCCTGATGCCCACCAATCTGTACGGCCCCGGCGACAATTTCGATCTGAGCTCTTCCCACGTGTTGCCAGCCCTGATCCGCAAATTTCACGATGCCAAGACCCACAACGCGGCGACCGTCACGGTCTGGGGCTCCGGCACACCGCGGCGCGAATTCCTGCATGTCGACGATCTGGCCGATGCCGCGCTGTTCCTGATGCTGCATTACGACGGCGAGGACATCGTCAATGTCGGCTGGGGTGAAGACATCACCATCGGCGAGCTGGCTGCCTTGATCGGCGAGGTGATCGGTTATCCCGGTGCTATCGTCTACGACACCAGCCAGCCGGATGGCACGCCGCGCAAGCTGCTTGACGTGTCCCGGCTCAGCGCGCTCGGCTGGCGGGCCCGCATCGCCCTGCGCGACGGCATCGCTGCCACCTACGATTGGCTCCTGGCTCACCAGGACGCACTGCGCGGCTGACCGCGATCGGAACCGAACGACCGGGATGCGCCGAATGGGCTATCCGTTCACCAGCGAATCCCGGTTGCGCAGCGCTGGAAACCAGCGCCACCACAGGGCCACGACCAGCAAGGTACCGATGCCACCCGCCACCACCGCCGGCACGGTGCCGATCAGCGCCGCCACCGTGCCGGATTCGAATTCGCCCAGCTCGTTGGACGCGCCGATGAAAACGGTATTGACCGCCGCGACCCGGCCCCGCATTGGATCGGGGGTTTCGATCTGCACCAGCGTTTGGCGAATGAACACGCTGATCATGTCGGCCGCGCCCAGAATGAACAGGCAGATCAGCGACAGCCAGAGATGGCTGGACAGCCCGAAGCCGACGGTCGCCAAGCCGAACAGGGCCACCGCCTGGAACAGGCGCAACCCGGTCCGATGTTGCAACGGTCGATAAGCCAGCCACAGAGCCATGAGCACCGCGCCGATCGCCGGCATGCTGCGCAACAGCCCCAGCCCCCAGGGGCCGACCAGCAGGATGTCGCGGGCGTAGATCGGCAATAGAGCGGTCGCGCCCCCCAGCAGTACCGCGAACAGATCGAGCGAGATCGCCCCCAGCACGACCGGTTGGGCGCGGATGAACCGAAATCCGGCCAGTACGCTGGTCCAGCTAACCGGTTCGTGAGCGCGCTGGATGAGCCGATGGCGAATGCCGAACAGCAGCACGAAGGTCAGGCCGAAACTCAGCATGACCGTGGTGAACACCACCGGTTCGCCGAAGGCGTAGAGCAAACCGCCCAGGGCAGGACCGACCACGGTGGCGGTCTGCCAGGCCAGGGCGTGCCAGGCGATGGCATTGCTCAGATGTTCGGGCGGCACCAGATTGGGCACGATGGCCTGACTGGCTGGATTGGCGAAGGCGCGACTGGTGCCGAACACCAGCACCAGGGCATAGATCGGCCCGACCCGTTGCACATCGTTCCAGGCGCAGAACAACAGACCGGCCGCGGCCGCTGTGGAAACGGCGTAACAGCACAGCAGGATCGTGCGGCGGTCGAAACGGTCCGCCAGATGGCCGGCTACCAGCGCCAACCCGATCGCTGGTAAAAAAATGGCCAGTCCCACCAGCCCCAGCGCCAACGGATCCCGGGTCAGGTCGTACACCCACCAGCCGACTGCTACGCCCTGGATCTGGGTGGCCATGGCCGAGAGAAAGCGCGAACTCCAATACAGGGCGAAATCACGATGCTCGAATGCACGGGCACCGGAAAGGAAAGCGGTCATGGTTTTGTCGACGCTTCGGGGTGGGGGCGCAGCGGGGAATATTCCGGCCAGCGAAAGGATTCTGGCGACATTGGGCGCGATTCGGCGCTATTCGCTGTGATCGGAAGAGATGCGCCGCTTTAAGGTCAGCTTGAGGTAGGGCTTGGCCGAGGACGATTTGGGAGGAGTCGCCGGCTCGGCGGCATCGGGCGCGGCCGGTGCGGGTTTGCGCCGGGGCGTCTTGGCGAAAGCCTGCTGATCGGGCGTGATCTCCCCAGCTGGCTGTCCGTTCAGATCGTAGCGCGGACCGCCCGCCGCCACCGCCTTGCGATAGGCCGGAGCGCCCGTGTAGACCTTCAACGCCCGGCGAATCTGGGTGCGGGTCAGATCGAGCAGGGCGGGATGCACGCCGGCCTGCGCCAGCAGATCTTCGCCCAGACCGATTTTCAGCGGCTTGGGGGCTCGCCGATCGAGCACGGCCGGGAACGCGGCGCACAACCGGTCGAGAATGAGATTGATATCGTAGGACATCCGCACTTCTCGCTTTGCAACAGGGTGACTAAGTGTTCCACAGTCGCCGGCATTTTTCACCGCCTATCGAGCCGCAACCGGGTAGACGATCTAGAATTGAAAGCGATCGTATTCCGTTCCCATCTGGAGACACCCCGGCTATCGCCACGGTCTTGAAGCCGGGAGATCGCCTGCTCGAAATCGTTCGGAAACCCGCCAAATTTGTCGAGGTGTTCATGACTGCCACCATTCATGTCGTTGCCCGCGTGACCGCTCGCCCGGATACGGTTGCCGAGTTGCAGACCCTGCTGTTGGGCCTGCTCGAACCGACCCGCCGCGAACCGGGTTGCCTACGCTATACCCTGCTGCGTAACTCTCACGAGCCCACCGATTTCACCTTTGTGGAGGAATGGGCCGATCAGGCGGCGCTGGATGCCCATCTCGCCTCGCCGCATCTTCAGGCGACCGTGGCTGCGGTGTCGCCGCTGCTGGCGTCGCCGCCTGATATCCGCGCCTACGCGGTGCTCGGCTAAGCCTATCTCGCGTCAATGAAATCTCGCCAGGTCGTCGACTGCTTCAGCCGCTGTGCGTCATCGTTTGCAACAGATTGATGGTTTCGAGCGAAACACCCCTGGCGCGGGCAAAGGCCACGATATCCTTCTGCCCGGCGTCGAGCAGACGCTCCACTGCGAATTTGTAGAACGCCGTGCGCAGCAGCGGCGCGTTTAGGCCGGCTTCCTGGTATTTTCTGGCCCAGATTGGATTGGCCTGAACGAAACGCTGGTCGAAACGCTCCCGCTCCGTCGCCGTCATCTGAGCGAGCGCCTCTTCCGCCAACGCAACCTGCTGTATCCAGAACGCATGGGCGAGATCGTTGATTTCGGCTTGCCGCTTTTCCCGCGCCAGTCGTTGCGCACTGACGATGGCCTCGGTGCTTTTCCGGCGTCGCTCGCGTTCGCGCTCCTCGAAGGTGCGCTTGCCGAAGCCTTCTCGGAAACAGCGCGCCAAGTAGGCGCCGATATGGCGGATTTCGTCCGGAGTGCCCCGCCGCCGCTCGATCTCGCTCAACACGTAATCGCGGATCTCGATTCCCCCTTCCAACCCGTGCTGCTCCAGGATCGCCAGCGCATCGGCCTCGGTGAGGCCATATCGTTGTAGATCCTGGGTAAATTCCTGCTCTTCGCCGGAGGCCAGCGCCTGGTTTTCGATGACTTCGATCAAGGGCAGCTGGTCGTAGTATTTCTGCAGCTCGCGCAGCGGCCCGGCCAGCTGCGGCGATTGCCAGCTCTGCTTCTGCAGGGAAAAGACCAGGCCACCGATGGTCCGCCCGATTCGATAGGTCTGGTAGTTGACCAGGAAATCGGAAACGCCGTTGATGCTGTCGAGGCTCGGTTTCAGTATCCAAGTCTTGAAGTCTTTGAATATGCGGTAGCTTTCTCCAGCGATGCCTAGGTAGTCCTTCAACATCGGCAGCGAAATGCGAAACGAAAGCTGTCCGCGCGAGTAGCTGTCCGCGAACAGCTCGTACAGGGGATAGGCGTATTTCGGCTTGGCCAACAGCACCAGCATCACCAACTTGAGCTTGGCGAACACCTTAGGATCCTTGATCACCGGCTCCAGATCGGGATGCAGCTTGAAGCCGATGAACTGGCCGGTTTCGGACGGTTCCAGCAGGCTGACGATGAGCCGGCAGATCACCCGCTTGAAGGTGCGATCGACCCCTAGCAGGTTCCAATGCACCGAGTTGTTGTAGATCCCGAGAAACGCTTCGTAGATGCGGGGGTAGTTGTTGCTGTCGTCCCAGCCCAGGAACTCCCGGATGAAGTTCTTCTTGATGTAGTAGAAACCCCTGTCGTCCCGTTCCGAGACCTGGCAATGGAAGATGATGAGGGTCATCACCTTCTGTTCCACCAGCGAAAGCGAGCGCTCGAAGTGCACCAGCGCCGTTGGCTTGCGGATGTCGTTGCTCAATACCTGAGGGATGGTGCTCATGCCCTGGTGCCTTCCGAAACCTGGGATCTTCAGTCACCGGATAGTAGTGGATGGGGGTCAAACCCGCAAAGTGTATCGATTATGATCAGCCGAATTTCGGCCATTTTTTCCGTTTTTACTCCCCGCGTTCTCCCCCCTTTAGAAAAAAAAACTCCCCGCGTTCTCCCCCCTTTGGCGAAAAAATCACCACATCTCTCCTATCTACTCCCCGCGTTCTCCCCCCTTTACTCCCCGCGTTCTCCCCCCTTTACTCCCCTGGCTCTCCCCCCTTTAGCACCAACTCCCCGCGTTCTCCCCCCTTTAGCACGCGTTACTTATTGATTTTTATAACATTGATGTTGGCACGAAACTTGCTCTATTTTAATTATTAAAACTACTAAAAAAGACAACAGCGACAAAGCCAAAATCGCGCTGCGATTAACAAAAAAGTTACTCTCCCCCACACCCCCCAGCAACCCCGGTCCCGCCACAGCTGGAAATCCAAACTCCCCCTGCAAGTCCACTCTCAGCAACCCCGGTCCCGCCACAGCTGGAAATCCAAACTCCCCCTGCAAGTCCACTCTCAGCAACCCCGGTCCCACCACAGCTGGAAATCGACCACCCCCTACAAGTCCACTCCCTACAACCCCGACTCCACCACAGCTAAAATTCAACCCTCCCAGAAATGACGTCGCCAGAAGGTTGGCTTAACATCCACCCGCCGCTGTCCAACCCACACACACCAACACATCACACCGCCCCAGACCCACCACCCTCGTCATGTCCAACCCCCCCCTGCAAGAATTCTGGGCCGGTGTCAAAGCCCTCCTCCCAATGCTGATCGGAGTCATGCCATTCGGAGCCATCTACGGCGTTCTAGCGTTAACCACCGGACTCCATCCAGCAGCGGCATTGGCCATGTCGATCATCCTATTCGCAGGCTCGGCGCAGTTCCTTTTTTGCCAGCTCCTTGGGGCCGGGGCACCAACCCCCGTCATAGTGGCCGAAATCGGGCTTCTGAACCTCCGTCACGCGCTCTACAGCGCTACCCTAGCCCCTCACACTACCCACCTGTCAAAACGCTGGAAATGGGCTCTGGCTTATCTCTTGACCGATGAGGCTTTCGCAGCGATCAGCCGACACCCGATAGACGACAACACCCACCCCCATCGTCACTGGTTCTACCTGGGAGCAGGCTTGGCCTTGTGGAGCGGTTGGCAGTTGTCGACCGCCGCCGGCGTGCTACTGGGCGCCCGCCTGCCGACCGACTGGCCGTTGGATTTCGCCTTGCCGTTGACCTTCATCGCCATCGTGGTTCCGCTGATCCGAACC
>RXIW01000095.1 GCA_003989065.1 Candidatus Competibacteraceae bacterium | reverse complement strand
TATGGCGGCGGCCCGAACGGTGGTTATGGCGGCGGTCGCCGCTTCGTCTGCGATGCCGAAGGCCATGGCTATCGCTATTGCCGGGCGCACGTTCGGGATGGCGTGCGGCTGATCCGGCAGTTGAGCAAGAGTCCGTGTCGATTGAACAATTCCTGGGGTTATGACCGGGGCGGGGTATGGGTGGATAAGGGTTGCCGCGCCGAGTTCGAAGTGCGCTGAGCGTCAACCGGCCGCGCGCACGGGCTTGAGCATGGATAGTGCCGACACGCTGCCGCTGGCCAAGGTCGGCGGCGAACCCTACACCCGGTTTCCCGTCGATCTCTACATCCCACCGGATGCCCTGGAGGTTTTCCTGGAGGCGTTCGAGGGGCCGCTCGATTTGCTGCTGTATCTCATTCAGCGTCAGAATCTCGACATCCGCGATATTCCCATCGCCGACATTACCCGACAATACATGGACTATCTGGCGCTGATGCAGGAATTGCGACTGGAACTGGCGGCAGAGTATCTGGTTATGGCCGCTTGGTTGGCGGAGATCAAATCCCGTCTGCTGCTGCCGCGCCCACCCGCAGCCGAGGCGGAAGAAACCGACCCACGGGCCGAGCTGGTGCGCCGCCTGCAGGAGTACGAACGCTTCCAACAGGCGGCGCGAGCGCTGGACGCCTTGCCGCGGATGGAGCGTGACGTGTTCGCCGCCTGCGCCGAACCGGCCCAGCGGGACGTCACTCGTCTGCCGCCGCCGGTTCAGCTGGCCGATTTGCTGGACGCCCTGCGCGGGGTGCTGGCCCGCGCCGAGCTGTTCTCCAGCCACTACATCCGACGCGAGACCCTGTCGGTGCGTGAGCGAATGACCCAGGTGCTGGAACGGTTGGACGCGTTGCGTTTCACGCTGTTCACTGCGCTGTTTCGCCCGGCGGAGGGGCGGATGGGGGTGGTGGTGACTTTCATGGCCGTGCTGGAGCTATTGCGGGAAGGACTGTTGGAGCTGGTGCAGGCCGAACCGTTCGCGCCCATTCACGTCCGTCGGCGCGGCTGAGCCTGGGCGATGCCGGAACTCAAGATCATCCTGGAGGCGCTGTTGTTGGCGGCCGGCGAGCCGCTGACCCTGGAACGGCTGCTCGAACTGTTTCCGGATGAACAGCGGCCCGAGCGGACGGTGCTGCGCGCGGCGTTGACCGAACTGGCCGCCGACTATGGCGGACGCGGTCTGGAGCTGGTCGAAGTGGCCAGTGGATTTCGTCTGCAGGTGCCCGCCGCCTTCGCACCTTGGGTGTCGCGGCTGTGGGAAGAACGCGCCAGCCGCTATTCCCGTGCTCTGCTGGAGACCCTGGCATTGATCGCCTATCGCCAGCCGATCACCCGCGGCGAAATCGAAGAAGTGCGCGGGGTCAGTGTGAGCAGTGGCATCATGAAAACCTTGCAGGAGCGCGGCTGGATCAAGGTGATCGGCCATCGCGAAGCGCCCGGGCGCCCGGCCCTGTACGCCACGACCCGCGAGTTCCTGGATTATTTCAACTTGGGCAGTCTGGGCGAATTGCCGCCGCTGGCTGCCCCCCGCGATCTGGACGCCATGGGCGCTGCGCTGGCCGCGCCCACTGCCCAGTTCCCGGCTTCATCCCCTCAAACGGAATTTCCCGATGTCTGAACGCTTACAAAAATTCCTGGCCCGCGCCGGGTTGGGCTCCCGCCGCCAAATCGAGGACTGGGTCCGCCAGGGCCGGATCACCGTGAACGGCGCGCCGGCGCAAATTGGCATGCAGGTCGGCGGCGCCGATCAAATCCAGGTCGATGGTCGACCGGTCCGTATTGCCCAGCACTTCACCCGGCGGGTATTGGCTTATTACAAGCCGGTCGGCGAGATGACGACCCGCCGCGATCCCGAAGGTCGCCCCACGGTGTTCGAGCGGTTGCCGGCGCTGCGGGATGGGCGCTGGATCACGGTCGGTCGGCTTGATCTCAATACTCAGGGGTTGTTGTTGCTGACCAACGACGGCGAATTGGCCAACCGGCTGATGCATCCGTCATCCCAGATCGAACGCGAGTACGCGGTGCGGGTGCTGGGTGACGTTGCCGCCGAAATCCTGCAGCGCCTGTTGGAAGGTGTGCCGCTGGAGGACGGCGTGGCGCGTTTCGACGAGATGCGCGAAGCGGGCGGCGACGGCGCCAATCACTGGTATCACGTCATTCTGCGCGAAGGCCGCAATCGCGAGGTACGTCGGCTATGGGAATCGCAGGGCGTCACGGTCAGCCGGCTGATTCGGGTGCGCTATGGGCCGATTGCCCTGCGCCGGGGTTTGCTGCCGGGTCGTTGGGATGAACTGGACGAGGCGCAGACCGATGAGTTGTTGCAGGCTGCGGGTATCCCGTCGGCCGCGCCGCCGCCCGAACCCGAGCCTATGCCCAGGGGGCGGATGAAGCCGGCGTCGCCGTCCGGTCGTCGCCTGGCGCGGACGGAGGAAAGTCCATGGGCTAGCGGAGAACGCTCTGCGCCCGGAGCGGGACAGGCCAAATCCTCCCGTCAGGAGAAACGCGGACCGACGGTCGGTTCGCGCCGGGCCGGGCCGGGATCGGCATCGGCGGAAACGCCGCGCCGCAGCGCCGGGCCGGGTCGGACTGCGCCGTCGCGGCCGCGCAACGATGGCGCAGGAGCGGGATCTGGCCCGCGCCGTCCGGTTAAGCCTGGGCGCGCAAGATCTGGCCGGTGACGCCGCGGCTGTCTGGCCCGAGCAGATAAAGATAGGCGTCCAACACCGTTTCCGGCGCGGGCCACTCAGCCGGATCGCGTCCGGGGTAGACCTTGAGGGTCAGCCCGGTGCGAATCCGGCCTGGATCGATGCTGTTGACCCGGATGGGCGTATTGGTTTCCAGCTCGCTGGCCAGGATCTTCATCAGGGTTTCGGCCCCGCCCTTGGCCACCGCATACGCGCCCCAATAAGCCTGTCCGATTTCGCTGACCCGGTCGGCGGTGAATACGACCGAGGCGTCGGTCGAGCGGTTCAGCAGGCCCAGCACGGCGTGGGTCAGCATGAACGGGGCGTTGAGGCTGACCTGCAGGGTCCGGTACCACAGTTCGAGGTCGTAATTGGCGATCGGCGTCAGACCTTCGAACAGGGTGGCGTTGTGCAACAGCCCGTCCAGCCGACCGAATTCGGTTTCCAGCACCTGGGCCAGATCGAGGTAATCCTTGGGGGTCGCGCCTTCCAGATTCATCGGGTAGATGGCCGGCTGCGGACCGCCGGCCTGTTCGATCTCATCGTAAACCCGCTCCAGTTGACGGATGGTGCGCCCAAGCAGGATCACGGTGGCGCCGTGGGCGCTCAGAGAGTGAGCGATGGTGCGACCGAGGCCGGTCCCGGCCCCGGTCACGAGGATGACCCGGTTTTGCAGCAGATCAGCGGCAGGCTGGTAGTCCTTCATAGCGGCTCCTTATGGCAGACGGGACGGAACCAGTTTTGAACAGTTTACTATGTCGCCGCCGGATGCCGATAGCGATGCCGTTCGCGGCGGCGCAAGCGCCAGGCCAGCCACAGCTTGCGCAAGGGGGTCAGGCTGATGCGCTGTTCCAGCAGGCGATAACCGTCCTCGGCGATTTCCGCCAATAACGCCTGGGCCAATTCCAGGCGAATCAGCAGGCTGCACTGGGTATAACGGTCGTTTTCCGGCAGAGCGGCCAGCGCGCGATGCTGATAGTCGGCGATGCGCTCGGCCTGGAAGGTGAACAGGGCGCGGACCCGATCGGTGGTCTGCGCTGCTAGCAGATCGCCCGGTTGCACGCCGAAGCGCCGCATTTCATCCTCGGGCAGGTAGAACCGGCCGTGCTGGGCGTGCTGGCGTACTTCGTACAGCCGTTCGAACAGCAACAGCGCAACCCCAGCCTCGTGGGCGAAGCGGGGAGTCGCCCGCCGGTCCTGATAACCCAGGATTTCCGCTGTCAGCAGGGCCGGGGTGCTGCCGAGCCGGTGCAGGTACAGCGTCAATTCGGCGAAGCGGGGATAGGCGTCGTAGTCCAGATCCATCGCCACGCCATCCAGGATTTCGCGGAAATATTCCTCGGGCAGATTGAAGGCTGCCAGTTGTGGTTGCAGGACGTTGGTGACCGGGTGCTGCGGTTTCCCAGCGAACAGGCGTCCCAGTTCGGCGCGCCACCAGTCCAGTTTGGCATGGGCGACGCCTCGATCCCGGCATTCCACCATGATCTGGGTGGTTTCGCAGTAGAACGCTTGAATGGCAGTCAAGGTTTGGCGCTGCGCCAGCGGCAGATTCAGCAAGCTGTAGTGGAAATCCGAGCCGCTCTGCGCCGCTCGGGTTTGGCAGTAATCGTCTGAGGTCATGAAGGTGCGTGGGGTGGATGATGGAGGAGGGGCGTCCGCTGAGCCAGGGTCGCTTACTGGTTCTTCTGGATGTTCCGCAACAGTTGCTTCTCGCCTTCACGCAGGTTGCTGGAAGGAATCGTGGACAGTGAACTGTCGTCTTCCTTGAGTTCCCGTGCCGGAGTGTCTGGCGGCGGCTGAGGGCCATAATGAACCTCGCCCTCGGCATCGGTCCAGGTGTAGATGCGGTTGGTCGGCTGCACCGTGACCGGGCGGGCGTTGAGTTCGACCGGTTGGGCAGGCTGATTCTCCGGCAGGCGGTTGCCGTAGTGCACGTTGCCGTTGGCGTCTTTCCAAGTGTAGATCGTGTTGTCACCAGCCATGACTATTCCGCTGGCCAAGGCGATCAGCACGATCCCCACTTTCAGACGCCGCTTGGCTCCGGGGTAGCCATATCGGCGCAGCGGCTCAGGCCGGCGCGTCGGGCCATTCATTGTGGGGACCATCGGTGGCGGGAACGATCAGGACCGGTCGTTTGGACATGTACGTGATCCTGCGGGTGGTCGAGCCGAGGAAGTCGAAGCGTCGGGCAGAGTCGGAATGGGAGCCCATGACGATCAGATCGGCGGCGCAGCGATCGGCTTCACTCAGGATGACTTCGTGGGGCGCGCCGTTGACGACGCGAATTTCGGCGATGAGGTCGGTTTGCGCCAGCGTAGCGCCGAGTTCTTCGCTGCAGAAGGCTTCGAGGCGCTGGTGAAATTTTTCCAGGATGCCGCTGGTGGCCTCGCGATGCAGCTCTTCGACCTTTTCCAGCGGTAGATAGGATTCCATCAGGAAGCGTACCGAGTTGTTCAGCGGTTCGACCACATGGAGCAGGACAATGCGGGCGTCGTACCGTTGAGCCAGGTCGACCGCGAAACGAAACACCGGCCGGGTGTGACTGCCCAAGGCCGTGGTGTACAGAATGGTCTTGATTTGGGGAAACATCAAGCTACTCCGCGTTCGAGGGTGGGAATAAGGGAATAAGGGATCGTCGAGACGCCAAGTCAATGTTCGACACTCTTTTACTATAGACGAATCGGTAACCGAATTCGCAAGTTATCACTGTCGGTAGCGTGTGGATGATCAGCCTGTTTCGACCGGATGGCGTCAGCTTGTCGTTCGGGCGGACGGCTCATGCCCTTGCCGTTCGTAGCAACTCGATATTTCGGACCCCAGTTTTGTGGTAGTCCAGCTAGAGCTATCGCCAGTTTCATCTCATCAAGGGTCATCCATGTACATTCGACCCTGTTCATTTCCTCTGTAGCTGATCTATCGTGAATGTCATGTTTGGGTCTCCAAGACTGTGATTTCGAGTGGCGATCAAATGCCCAGTGTTTTTGTATAGCGACTGTGTTTTAGTCCTAATAACAATAATTCTATATCTGTAAATATGGAGTCTTCTTGTCTGTCGATGGTAAAATTTTTGTATAAAATAAAATCCGGATAATCAATCAATAATGTCTTATGAGGGTCTAGTATATTTATCTTGTATGTATACAAAAAAACGTTTATTTTTTGAAAAATAGTATTGTTTTTGATTGTCAGTATTATAAAATTATACCAGCTTTATCATATGTATGTCATTTATATATGATTTTGTTGCTGTTTTTGAGGTATTGAAGATGGTATGTATAGCCCATTAGTTATCCGATTTGTTAGCTGCATTATGGTAAATCACGAGTGCCTATTATAAGGGGATTTCCTTAATGTGCTCTGAGTGAAGCTGATTTCGATTTCATCGAAAAATGCATTTCACAGGTAGGATGGTTCTTTGAGAAAACAATACGGAGGGTTTGATCGTGCAAACCGAAAACAGCATTAATCACGCCCGGCAAGGATCTATCCTGATCAGTGCAACGGGAAAAACTCGGATTACGATTTATCTTGATGACGATGTGTTGGCGGTGTTTCGAGGGCGGGCCAGTCATGAGGGTAGAGGCTACCAAACGCTGATCAACGAAGCTTTGCGCGCTGCCATTGCGCCAGAAGCTGTACCGGTTACGACAGAGGCGTTACGTCAAGTATTGCGGGAGGAGTTGCTTGGCCTTGTAAGAAGCAGCTGCAACACTCGATTTATCGATCAGAAAGGGCGCCTTGGAAACCACGATTGTTGCGAAATTGGCAATGTAACTGTTTAATTTAGAAAGAGCCAATTTTCGGTAACGAGGTTTTCAAGGTGTCCAGCATTCAAGATTCTCCATCTATGGCGTCCTCTCTCCACCTGCAACGCTTTTCCGGCAGTGCGATCAATGCTTGGTTGCCGGATTTGGCCCGCCTGCGCATCCAGGTGTTTCGCGAGTTTCCGTATCTTTACCAAGGCAGCTTGGGTTACGAGGAGCACTATCTGCAGACCTACGTCAACGCGCCGGACAGCGTCATGGTCTTGGCGCAGGACGACGGTCGGGTGGTAGGCGCTTCCAGCGGTCTGCCGCTGACGGCCGAGACTCCGGATCTGATCGAACCGTTTCTGGAGCAGGGCTACGACCCGCAACGGGTGTTCTATTACGGCGAGTCGGTGTTGCTGCCCGAATATCGGGGTAGGGGACTGGGCAAGGGCTTTTTCGTCGAGCGTGAAGCACATGTCCGGACCCTGGGCCGCTTCGATTGGGCCTGTTTTTGTGCGGTGGAACGTCCAGTCGATCACCCACGCCGACCAGCCGACTACACACCACTGGATGCACTGTGGAATCAGCAAGGTTTCGTCAAGCATCCGGAATTGCACACTACCTTCTTGTGGCAAGATCTGGACGAAACGACCGAATCGCCGAAACCAATGGGGTTCTGGCTCAAGCGCTTGGCTTGAGCCAGCTTTTTGTACCCCTCATCCTGCAATGGGAGAGGGGC
>RXIW01000094.1 GCA_003989065.1 Candidatus Competibacteraceae bacterium | reverse complement strand
G
Source organism: Candidatus Competibacteraceae bacterium (assembly GCA_003989065.1). Taxonomy (GTDB): domain Bacteria; phylum Pseudomonadota; class Gammaproteobacteria; order Competibacterales; family Competibacteraceae; genus RXIW01. The sequence goes on along the minus strand of RXIW01000094.1, from coordinate 8,128 downwards.
TGCCGCGCGACAACGTGGTGCAGCGCGCGGAAATTCGCCGGATGACCGTGATCGAATACGATCCCAAATCCAACCAGGCCGACGAATACCGCAGCCTGGCCGACAAGATCGTCAACAACAAGAAGCTGGTGATTCCGAAGCCGTTGACCATGGACGAGCTGGAAGATCTGCTGATGGAATTCGGCATCATGGATAGTGAAGACGAATCCATCGTCGGTAAGACCGCAGCAGAAGAAGCCCAGTTGGCTGCTGCCTGACGGGTGCTGGTATCCACTTGCCGCATTCGTTTCGCCACCCGCTCAGCCCAACATCGGCAGTGCCAGCGCAGGTGTCTTGGGCTGGGTGGTGTGAGCGAATCGACGTCGTGGACGGGATCGCGATGGCCTTGGGCCGATAGCGCGGCAGTTTTCGGACTTTTTTCCTAACCGACTGTTTCGATTTTATTTATTGGTCGATCGGAATACGGGTTATGTGCTGCCAATCGTTATATACTTCTATATATAAGGATATCCGATGAATATCAGTGCATCCGATTTGGGTCCGATGGGCAAGGGGATGGGCCTGTCGGATTATCGCGATCTGGCCATGTACGTCGAAGATCAATCGGCCCGCTGTGATTTGGGCGAGTGCCGCACCAATCTTTTACCGATGATTCGGGAGATGAGCCAGATTGTCACGGAGAGTGGCAATCTGGAAATCATTCTGCATACCTTATTGCAGATCATGCAGCGCTATCTGAAAGTGGTGCGCGGCATGGTCAGTCTCTACGATACGGCTTCCGGCCGTATTTTTGTCCATCAGAGTCTGGGATTGACCGATGAAGAAGCCGCCCGTGGCATTTATCATCTGGGCGAGGGTATTACCGGAAAAGTCGTAGAAAATGGCCAGAAGATCGTCGTTCCGCGAATCAGCGAGGAACCGAATTTTCTCAATCGGACCCGGGCGCGTGATGCGATTTCCGATGCCAGGCTCTCCTTCATCTGCGTCCCCATCATGCGCAGCCAGAAGATCATGGGGACTATCAGTGCCGAACGGATTTACGACAATCGACGCTTGTTGGATCTGGATGTGGAAATCGTTTCCATTCTGGCGGCCATGACCGCACAAGCGGTCGAGTTTTATCTCATGGAATCGGTTCACAATGCCGCTCTTGAAAAGGAAAACTGCAATCTACGCAATGCGCTGAAAGAGAAATTCAAGCCCTCCAACATCATCGGCAATTCCAAATCGATGCGGGAGGTGTATGGCCTGATCGAAAAGATCGCCCGCACCAAAACCACGGTGTTGATCCTGGGTGAAAGCGGGGTTGGCAAGGAGCTGGTCGCCAGCGCCATCCATTACAACGGGGTCGGCGCGACCGGGCCTTTCGTCAAGTTCAACTGCGCCGCGCTGACCGAAAGCGTGATCGAGAGCGAGCTGTTCGGCCACGAACGCGGCTCGTTCACCGGGGCGCACAGCCAGCGCAAGGGCCGGTTCGAGGAAGCCGACGGCGGCACTCTCTTTCTGGACGAGGTGGGCGAGTTGTCGCTGCCCACCCAAGCCAAGCTGCTGCGGGTGCTGCAGGAGCGCAGCTTCGAGCGGGTGGGCGGCAACACCACCCACCAGGTGGACCTGCGGATTCTGGCCGCCACCAATCGCGATCTGGCCGACATGGTAGCCAAGGGCGGCTTTCGCGAAGATCTCTATTACCGCCTCAACGTCTATCCGATCACGGTGCCGCCGCTGCGCGAACGCGGCAACGACGTCATCGCCCTGGCCGACCATTTCGTCAGCAAGTTTTCCCGGCAAATGGGGGTGGACATCAAGCGCATTTCCACCCCGGCGCTCAACATGCTGATGCGCTATCACTGGCCGGGCAATGTCCGCGAACTGGAAAACGTGATCGAGCGGGCGGTGATTCTGGCCGCCGAGAATGGTGTCATCCACGGCTACAACCTGCCGCCCTCGCTGCAAACCCCGCTGATTTCCGAAGTGTCCTGCGAAGGCGGCCTGGAGGCGCGGCTGGCGATCGTGGAATACGAAATGATCGTCGAGGCGCTCAAGCTGCACGACGGCAACATGACGGAGGCGGCCAATCACCTCGGCTTGACCCGCCGCATCCTGGGCTTGCGCATGAAGAAATACAAACTCAACTACCGGGCATTTCGCTGACGGTTGGCGCCAGCCCGCCGCCCTTTCCAGACTGAAGCCGAAACAAGGAAAACCGCCATGAACTCGAGCGAGTTGCAACAACTCCAGAACGAACCGGCCTGCCAGCACAACGGTAAGAGCAAATCCGGTTGCGCCCGCATGACGCCGGGTGGAACGCAGGGTGGTTGCTTTTTCGACGGGGCGCGCAATGCCCTGCTGCCGGTGGCCGACGCCGCCCATATCGTCCATGGCCCCATCGGCTGTTCCGGCAGCTCCTGGGACGGGCGCGGCTCGCGCTCGTCCGGCCCGATGCTGTATCGCACCGGCATGACCACCGATCTGGGGGAGATGGACGTCATCATGGGCCGTGGGGAGAAACGCTTGTTCCACGCCATTCGCCGGGCCGTGGAGCAGTTTCGCCCGGCGGCGGTGTTCGTCTACGTCACTTGCGTGCCGGCTCTGCACGGCGACGATGTGGAAGCGGTGACCCGCGATGCGACCCAACGCTGGGGGGTGCCGGTGATTGCGGTCGATTGCGCCGGGTTTTACGGCAGCAAGAATCTGGGCAACCGCTACGCCGGCGAAGTGCTGCTCAAGCAGGTGATCGGTACCCGCGAACCGGCTCCGCTGCCGGCCAAGGCGCGCACCGCGTTTCGTCGGGTGCATGATGTGAACCTGATCGGCGAGTGGAACGTGGGTGGCGAGTTCTGGAACGTGGCGCCGCTGTTCGACGAACTGGGGATGCGCATCCTGTGCACCCTGTCGGGCGATGCCCGTTTCGCCGAGATCCAGACCATGCATCGGGCCAGGGTCAGCATGCTGGTGTGCTCCAAGGCGTTGCTCAACGTCGCCCGCGCCCTGACGGAAAATTACGGCATTCCCTATTTCGAGGGCAGTTTCTACGGCATCGAAAACACCTCGCAGGCGCTTCGCCGCTTCGCCGCTCTGCTGGGCGATCCCGATCTCACCCAACGCACCGAACGCCTGATCGCCCGCGAGGAAGCCAATGCCTGGGCCTGGACCGCGGCTTCGCGCAAACGCTTCAAGGGCAAGCGGGTGCTGGTGTTTTCCGGCGGGCATAAATCCTGGTCGCTGGTCGGGGCGATGCAGGAGTTGGGGCTGAAGGTGGTGGCTGCCGGCACCGAAAAATCGACCGAGGAAGACAAGGCCCGCATCCGGGCGCTGATGGGTCCCAAGGCCCGGATGATCGCTAACAACGACCAGACCGCGCTGCTCAACACCTTTATGGACTATGGCGCGGATCTGCTGGTGGCCGGCGACCGCTATATCTATCCCACCCTCAAGGCCCGCATTCCGTTTCTCGATGTCGATCACGTGCGCGACATCGGTTACGCCGGTTATGCCGGCGCGGTGGAGCTGGCCCAGCAACTGGCCGCGTCGCTGAACAATCCGGTCTGGCAGGCGGTGCGGCAACCCGCGCCCTGGCATGCGCCGGTCGCAACCGGCATGACGGCCCTGGCCGGTCGTTGAAGGAGAACGCTCATGATCGATGTCGTACAACGCGCCAAGGCGCTGGTGGTCAATCCGCTCAAGGTCAGTCAGCCGGTCGGCGCGGCCCTGGCTTTCCTGGGCCTGGAACGGGCCATGCCGCTGGAACACGGCGCGCGAGGCTGCGCGGCCTTCAGCAAACTGTTCTTCATGCGCCATTTTCGCGAGCCGATCGCGCTGCAGACCACTGCGATGGATGTGACCACCGTGGTGATGGGCGCGGATGAGAACATCGTGCAGGCCCTGCACACCATCTGCACCCAACATCATCCGGAGGTGGTCGGCCTGATCACCACCGGTTTGACCGAAACTCAGGGGGCCGACATCGCCCACAGCCTCAAGGCGTTCCGCAGCCGCTATCCGGAATGGGCGCAGGTGGCGGTGGTGCCGGTCAGCGCCTCCGATACGCTGGGCTGCCTGGAGACCGGCTACGCTCGGGCGCTGCGCGCCATCATCGAAGAACTGGTGCCGGTGGGCGCGGCCGCCGCCAACGCCAAACTCCCCAACCAGGTCAATCTGTTGGCGTCGTCCATGTTGACGCCGGGCGATATCGAAGCCCTCAAGTCCTGGGTGGAAGCATTCGGACTGACCCCGATCGTGGTGCCCGATCTGGCCGACTCGCTGGACGGCCATCTGATCCACGAAGGGTTTTCCGCCCTGACCTACGGCGGCGCAACCCGTGAACAGTTGGCCAATCTGAATCGTGCGGCGGCCACCCTGGTGATTGGTCGCTCGCTGGATGGCGCGGCCGATGCCCTGCGGGCGCGCACCGGTGTGCCCGACTATCGGTTTCCCCACCTGACCGGCCTGCAGTCCTGCGACGATTTCACCCTCACTCTGGCCCGGCTGTCCGGCAAGGCCGTGCCGCCCGCCATCGAGCGGCAGCGGGCGCAGGTGCTCGACGCCATGGTCGACAGTCAATTCGCGCTGGGCGCGGCCCGGGTGGCGGTGGCCGCCGATCCCGATCTGCTGGCGATGCTGTGCGATACCCTGGTCGGACAGGGGGCCGAGGTGATCGCGGCGATTGGAGCCGCCGCCTCGCCGGTGCTGGAGCGGCTGGCGGCCCGCACGGTCATGGTCGGCGATCTGGAGGATCTGGAACGCCAGGCCCGTGCCCGCCAGGCCCATCTCATCGTCACCAATTCCCACGGCGTCGATATCGCCGCCCGGCTGGGTTGTGGGCTGTTGCGGGCCGGCTATCCACTCAGCGATCTGGCCGGGGCGCAGGCTCGACAATGGATCGGCTATCGCGGCACCCGGCAACTGCTGTTCGATCTGGTCAACGCCCTGACCCTGTCGCGGCCGGCCAAGCGGCCCTACCGCTCGAAGCTGCGCCAATTCGCCGAGACGCCGCCCCGGCCCGCCGAAGCGACTCCCCAAACGGCCGAGGCAGCACCTCGCCCGACCCTTCATTACTTTGCCGAGGAGCGAGTGGAACGATGATCAAGGTAGCTTTTGCGTCGCGCGACGACGTTCATGTCGATATGCATTTCGGCGCTACCGAGCGCCTGGTGGTCTATGACGTGTCGCCCGGCTATGCCGAGCTGGTCCATATCGGTCAGTTTCAGTACGCGGTGATGAAGGGCGAGAACAAGGACAAGGCGCTCGAAGCGGGCCAGATCATCGTGCCTGGCGAGGAGATGGCTCCCCAGCCCGGCGAACTGGATCATCCGCCCGAGGACAAGGTGCTGGCCAAGCTGGATTTCGTCAAGGATTGCGCCGCCGTCTACGCCGCTTCCATCGGCAATTCGTCCATCAAGCGGTTGATGGCGCTCGGCGTGCAGCCCGTCATCGTCGACGCGGGTCACGATATCGTCGATCTGCTCAACGAGGTCAGCTTCGCCCTGGCGCAGGGTGGCCTGTCCTGGGTCGATCGGGCCCGCGCCCGCCAGCGCGACGCCGACCGCTTCGATCGTATGGCGGAAGAAGGCTGGAACGAAGAGGAAGAGGTCACGACCACGGCTACGGCCGGACGCCATCGCCTGATCACTTCGATCGATTGACGGTAGACGGCAAGAGCGGCCCGGCTGCCGGTCGGGCCGCTTTCTTACGTGATCTCTATGGCGACAAGGGCTATGTCGATGGGGGCCGCAAGCATCGCCTCAAGGTTGGCAGGTACACATCCAACGCAAGGCTCGGAAAGGCAAACCATGGTCCGCCTGTCAGGGGCGGCGCAACACCCGCATTGCGCGGGTCCGCGCCCGGGTCGAACACGTCTTCGCCACCTTGGCGCAGATGGGCGGAAAACGGCTACAGGGCATCGGTCTGGATCGAGCGACCTTCCAACTCACGGGGAAAGCCGCCACCTACAATCTTCGCCGCCTGTGCAGTCTTAAGGCGTGCGGTGTGGTCGCCTTCTGATGCTCGTGGTGTGTCCGGAATCGCCGTCAACAGCGACTCCGGGCAAAAAGGTACCTTCTGGATCGGCGCGAAACCCAAGCATCGCGAGACTAATGCCTTCAGTTCCTTAGCTTTGCCTGTTTTACTGAGATCCTAACCAAATTTTTCGAGGTGCCCAACAGAGGGTAGATCCGACAGCGGGAGATAGTGCTGTGAACGCGGGTTAGCTATTCAGCGTATCGGTCGAGCTACACAGCCTTTTGGGACGCCCACCGTCTTGCAATAAACGACAGGCTTTGTGGTGACGGGTCGAGCTACACAGCCTTTTGGGACGCCCACCGTCTTGCAATAAACGACAGCACTCGCCGGCCCGGCGGCGAAAGTTAAGCCCAAGGCAAGTACGGACAGCATAATGGATCGATTCATCACTCTACTCCTGCGTGAAGTTGGTAATTATCAGTAGAGATGTCAACTGAAAAGAGCGTAACCATTCATTCCTCTTTCCAGCGGGATGGGGTTGGGAGAGAGGTCTGAACGATTACAAAAGAGCAAATTGAGTATAGCCACTCAGTGGCCCTAGTCCATAAAAGTTGGGTGACTTTCAAAAGTTGCCCGAAGTTATTGATTTTCGTCATGTGGTCTAAATTTGTGTCATGCTGGCCTTGCCACGCTTCGCGGGATGCTTTTGCGAGCAGCCCGCGCGGTTGATCACCGAAAGGTTTACTCCACGGCCCTGACTTGTGGAATTTTCCATGAGCCATCAAGGATTGAGGGATCTTTCTCCTTCGGCCAATAGAGCCGCATCATGAGGATGAACTTGTCCTTCGGAGCTGGGAGCCAGTTCGATTCCTGGTCGGGACCGGGGTTTTCGTTCTGGATATAGAGGTCCACCGAGCCATCAGCGTTGGCCTTGAGGTTTTGCCGGGGGCTGATACTGTAGCGGTTAAGGGGGTTGGAGACGAAGAAATAGTCCTTGTCGTACATCGTGAGCGACCAGAAACCTTGAGCGGGCGGGAGTTCACCTTTGTTGAAGTGCATCACGTATTTCTTCTCGCCGGTATACGAGCTGATCGCGGAGGGTCCTTCCGAGGTGGGATAAACGGCGTCTTGCGGACGATTCGCCCCCAATCCGATGGCGGTGATCAAGGCACGCTGAAGGTAGTTCACACCGTAGTTGCCGGTTTTGGTGGTGAACAGCCAGCCGTTCTCCAATTTCATATCGCCCTCGACGATGCCTTCCTTCACCCAAAGCATGATCTTCTCATTGGCGATTTTGGGTACGAGGGAGAACGCTTCGTGGGCCGCCGGGGCGAGTTTGCTGCGATCAAATGGCTGACCAGGAACGATTCCGATCTTGGCCATCTTTTCCAGGATGGGCTTGTCCGCAGCAGCGGGCGGATTGTTCGCCAGCAATTTGGCCAGCAAATCAAAATATTCGTCGGCGCTGAGTGCGTTCACCTGATCTCGCACGGCGGTTTTCATGTCGATGGATGGATCGACTTTGCCGGGCGGCGGGATGTAAGGTTTGCCGTAGGCGCTGAGCGGAACGAGCGAAATCTCATCCTGCAGCTTGTGAACAGCCGCGTAATCTTCTGGTGTGCCGGTGCAGTAGATGCGGCCCAGTAGCCAGACCATGGCGGTGGGTGATTTGTACTCCTTTACGCCCTCTGGTAACGTCCCTTTCCAGCCGGGGCCGGTAATCGCATAGGTCTGCGGGCCAGTGCCGGTCGTGCGTTTGCCCGGTACTTGGAATACTTCTGTCCAGCCATCGAGCATAGGGAAGAGATAATAACGGTCCTGTGCATCCGGCAGGCTTAGCACCCACGGTTCTTGGCCCACGTCCAGCCAAGCGGTGGTGTAAAGCGTGTCGGCGTTCGGGGCAGTAACGTCTCTGAACGTCGCGGAAGGATACTCGCGCATCCGGACCAACTGTCCCATCGGAGCGCGTGTGCCTTCGGGTTTCTCGATATTGGTCATCACACGCCGGGTTATTTCCATCGTAACCAACGGATAACCATCAGGGCTGTTCAATGCTTCTCAACTGATGCATTCTACGAATTTTTCAGATCATAGGATGCACTGATGCTCTTGCCGACCTTTCTCGCCGCGATACCCGATCATCGCCGTCCCCAAGGTCGGCGGTATGGCT
>RXIW01000093.1 GCA_003989065.1 Candidatus Competibacteraceae bacterium | reverse complement strand
CGCTCGGCAGAACGCCAAGAACGTATCTTGGCGCGGAAATCGCCAGCGTCGTGTTGAACACCTTGGCTCCCGTCGAGGCGGTCGTCAGTCTCGATGGAGTTCAGTCATCCGACCTGGTTGGCGCATTGCCCGGTGCGTTCGAACTCGGCGAAGTTGCCCAAGGTGGTTTCGGCGATATTGCGCAGGGCGTGATCGGTCAGGAACGCCATGTGCGAGGTCACCAGCACATTGGGAAACGTCAGCAGTCGCGCCAATTCATCGTTGGTCGGGATCTTGTCGGACAGATCCTGATAGAAGTAATCGGCCTCCTCCTCGTACACGTCGATAGCCAGCATGCCGATCTTGCCGTTTTTCAGGAAGGTGATCACTTTGCGAGTATCGAGCAGGGCGCCACGGCTGGTGTTGACGATAAACACGCCATCCTTCAGGTAGGGCAAGGTTTCCTGATTGAGGATATGGTGTGTTTCGGGAGTTAGCGGGCAATGTAAAGTGATGATGTCCGATTCACGGGCGAAGGTTGGCCCGTCCACATAGGTGGCGTATCGTTTCACCTCGTCGTTGGGAAACTTGTCGTAGGCCAGAATGCGGCACCCGAAGCCGCTCAAGTTCTTGATCACCATCTGGCCGATTTTCCCAGTCCCGAACACCCCCACGGTCTTGTCGCGTAGCTCAAACCCCTCCAGCCCGGCGATTTCGAAATTGAACTCTCGGCTGCGGTTGTAGGCTTTATGGATCTTGCGCCCCAGAGTCAGAATCAGCGCCAGGGTGAATTCCGATACCGCGTTGGGCGAATAGGCCGGCACCCGCACCACCAGGATTCCATGCTGTTTCGCCGCCGCCAAGTCGATTTGATTGTAGCCGGCGCTGCGGGTGGCAATGATGCGCGTACCGTATTGGGCGAGCTCGTCGATCACGGCAGCGGTGCACGCATCGTTGACGAAGATGCACACGCCGGGAAAACCCCGCGCCAGTGCCAGCGTATTGGACGACAGCCGCGGCTCGAAGAATGTCAGCTCGTGCCCGAATGACACGTTATAGCGTTCAAGCGACTGACGATCGTAGGATTTGCTGCTGAATACGGCGATTTTCATAGGGTAGTCTCACGTGCGCTCTGTGTCATGATAGTAAAAAACCCACGGTCGAAATCTGCACCGACCGTGGGAAGGGGGAGGAATGGATTCCATATTCCATACCCCGCCACCACAGGAAAATGGCTTACGCGTTGCTGGCTTGGGCCGTAACCTTGGCCCCGAGCGGTCGCTTGAAGAAGAACAGCGCGATGGTGGTCACCAGCGTGCCAATCACGATCGCCGCAAGATAGGGCGCGAGGTGGGTCACTGCGTTCGGAATCCACAGCACGAATGCGCCACCATGCGGAACCCGCAGCTCGCAACCGGCCGCCATCGAAATGGCACCTGCGACGGCTGACCCGATCATCAGAGCCGGGATGACCCGCAAGGGATCCTTGGCAGCGTAGGGAATCGCGCCTTCAGTGATGAAGGATATGCCCAGCACGGCGGTCGCACCGGCTGCCTCACGCTCATCCAGCGAAAATCGATTCTTGAACAGGAAGGCGGCCAGGGCCAAACCTAACGGCGGTACCATGCCGGCTGCCATCACCGCCGCCATCGGTGCATAAACCTGGCTGGTAATCAGCCCAGTGGCGAAAGCATAGGCCGCCTTGTTGACCGGACCGCCCATGTCGAACGCCATCATCGAACCCAGTAACAGCCCGAGGAAGACGGCGTTGCTACCCTGCAGGCCCTTGAGCCAAGCAGTGATCGCAGCCAGGGCGGCGGCAACCGGTTCGCCCACCACGTAATACATCAACAGCCCTACGATGAGCGTGCCAAGCAAGGGCAGGATCAGCACCGGCTTGAGGCCCGCCAGGGTGCGCGGCAGCGGAATGTGGTCGCTCAGAAGCTGGACGACGTAGCCGGCGATGAAACCTGCGGCGATGCCGCCGAGAAAACCCGAACCCACCGTACTGGCGATCATGCCGCCGATCATGCCGGGCGCGATGCCAGGTCGGTCAGCGATCGAATAAGCGATGAAACCGGCCAGGATCGGCACCATCAGGGTAAAGCCAGCCTTGGCGCCGATCTGAAACAGAGTCCAGCCCAATGTGCCTTGGTTAGCGTCCTGGAACACATTGATGCCGCCGATGGCGAAGCTGAACGCGATCAGCAGACCGCCAGCGACCACGAAAGGAATCATGTAGGACACGCCGGTCATCAAATGCTTGTAGGCGCCGGTGCGGGCCGCGGCCTGCTGGGCCTTGGCCTGTTTGACCTGATCGTCGTAGCTGGCGCCACTCGCCACGCCACCCGTAACCTTGGCTTCGGTCATTGCTTTGCGCACCAGTTCGGCCCCATCGTGGATGGCCGCCTTGGTACTGGCTTCGTAGAGGCGCTTGCCAGCGAATCGGCTTTTATCGACCTGGGTGTCGGCGGCGATGATGACCAGATCCGCCGCCGCGATGTCCTCCGCGGTCAAGGTATTCTTGGCACCGACCGAACCTTGGGTTTCGATCTTGACGGCATGGCCCAGGCTCTTGGCGCCTTGCTCCAATCCCTCGGCCGCCATGAAGGTGTGAGCGATGCCGGTCGGGCAGGAGGTGATACCGACGATTTTCAGCCCCGCCGCTGCCGGTGCAGCCGGTGCAGCCGGTGTGGGGATGCTGGCCAGCGCAGCTTCGATCACGGCGGCGCCGGTGCGGATCGCTGGCTCGGTGGTGGTTTCGTACAGCGGTTTCGCGGCGAACCGGGTGGTATCCACTCGCGTATCGGCTGCGATGATGACGACATCGGCCGCGGCGATGTCCTCGTCGGACAGGGTGTTTCGCGTTCCAGCCGAGCCTTGAGTCTCGACTTGGATAGCATGGTTGAGCGCTTTGGCGGCTTGTTCCAGCCCTTCGGCGGCCATGAAGGTATGCGCGATGCCGGTTGGGCATGCAGTAACGGCAACGAGTTTGGCCATGGTTGGATTTCCTGTTGTTTTATGTTCCGGGGCGATATTCAAGATCGACTCAGTCGATGGATGCCACGCCGATTTGCCGCGCGAGGGTGCGGACCTCGGCCGGGCGTGGCAGATGCGGGCCGAGCCGGGTCAGCTTGGCGGCGGCGAAAGCGGTGGCCAGTCGGGCGACATCGGCCAACGACAAGCCTTCGAGCTGGGCCGCGACCAGTCCCGCCACCATGGCGTCGCCAGCCCCGACCGTGCTGCTCACGCGCACTCGCGCCGGTAAGGCGCGCAACGCCTGCTTGCGAGTGAGAAACAACGCGCCATCGCCACCCATCGATACCGCGACCAGTTCGAGTGCCGATGAGCCGGCCAACAACTCTCGGCCGGTGGCGACCAGCGATTCCAGAGTATCGAGCGGTCGACCGACCAGCTCGGCCAGTTCGTGCCGGTTTGGCTTGACGATCCGGGGACCGGCCGCCAGCCCGGCCTGCAGGGACGCGCCGCTGGTGTCCAGCACCACCGAGCCGCCCGCCGCTTGCACGCGCTGGATGATCGTGGCGTAGACATCCACGGGCATTCCCGGTGGCAAGCTGCCAGACAGCACGATCCACGGTGCATGCTGGACCAGCGCATCAAGGCGCTGCAGCAGTTGCTCCAGCAATTCGGTCGCGGCGGCAGGGGTGAATTCCGGCCCCGGCATGTTGAGATCGGTGGTTTCGCCGCTGACCATATCGACCAGCTTGCTGTTGATCCGGGTCAAGCCATCCAAATAGCAACAGTGGTTGGCAATCTTCTTGCGCTGGAACAATTCCTCGAACAGTGCGGCGTTGTCGCGGCCAATCTGGCCGGTCACAGCAGCGTTTATCCCGAAATCGGACAAGCAGGAGGCGACGTTGACCGCCTTGCCACCAACATCGACCTGCATCCGCAGGGCGCGATTGACGGCGCCGAGGCGCAGATCGGCGACCTCGATGGTCTGGTCCAGCGCTGGATTGAGGGCGACGGTGACCACACGCGGAGATTCCGCAAACGGATTCAAAGGATTCATAGGGCGCGAACCTCCGCAGCAGTGCAGGCGCGCAGGGCGCGTTGGGCCAGCGCCTGCATCGACGCCCGCGATTCGCCGCGCAGGGCGGCTTTCACCGGAGCGATGTCCTGGGCGCTCATGCTCAGTTCATCGACGCCGAGACCGGTCAAGATCCGCGCACCCAGCGGATCGCCCGCCAAACCGCCGCAGACCCCAACCCAACCGCCGCCGGTCGAGCGGCCCGCGGCTTGTGCACCGCGTACCGTCGCATCGATCAGCGCCAGCACTGCCGGATGCAGGCTATCGGCCTGGGCTGCCAGTTCGGGATGCTGACGATCCACCGCCAGTGTGTATTGGGTCAGATCGTTGGTGCCGATGGAGAAGAAATCCACCATCGCGGCGAAGCGATCGGCCATCACCGCCACTGCCGGGACTTCGACCATGATGCCGAGCTTGACTTCAGGCCCTTTCACCTGTTCGCGCGCCAATTCGCAGTGCCCGCGCAAGGCTTCGATTTCACTGACGTGAGTGACCATCGGGAACATGATCCACAGTGGTCCGTGCTGCGCAGCGCGATAGAGCGCCCGCAACTGCGCATAGAGCAAATCCTGCCGCTGCAACAGCAGCCGGGCGCCGCGCACGCCGAGAAAAGGATTTTCCTCGCGCGGTAAGTCGAGATAGGGCACCTGCTTGTCGCCGCCGATATCCAGGGTGCGGATGATCAGTCGGCGTCCGGCCGTGACCTCGACCATCTCTCGATAGACCTGATATTGCTCCTCTTCATCCGGCGCCTTATCGCGTTCCAGGAACAGGAATTCGGTGCGCATCAAGCCGATGCCTTCAGCGCCGGCGTCCAGCGCGACGCTGGCCTGTTTCGGGTTGGCGACGTTAGCGGCAATCTCGACCGTATGGCCGTCGGTGGTGGTCGCCGGCAAATGGCGGATCGCGCGCAAGCTCTCGCGGGCGGCAACCTGGCGGGCGATCACCTCGACCACGCTGCGTTGGTCGGCCTCGCTCACATCGACATAGAGGCAACCGCTACCGCCATCCAACACGGCGATCCCACCCTCGGGCACGGTCAGTAAAGCAGGACCGGCCGCCACGATGGCGGGTAAACCCAGCGTCCGGGCCAGAATCGCGGTGTGGGAAGTGGGACCGCCGACGCTGGTCGCCAACCCCACGACATGGCGGGTGTCAAGGTGCAGGGTATCGGATGGGGTGAGGTCGTCCGCCGCCAGGATCGACGGTTCGCTCAGGGCGAGTTGCTGACGTTCGATACCAAGCAACTGGGCCAGAACCCGTTCGCCGACATCGCGCAGATCGACCGCGCGGGCTGCCAGCAATGGATCGCTCACCTGCTGTAACTTATCGATGCGCGCCCGTAACGCCCGCTGCCAGGACCAGGCGGCGCCATGGCCCTGCATGATCGTGGCCAGCGCATCGCGGGTCAGCACCGGATCGGCCAGCAATTCGCGCTGGGCAGCGAAAATGGCGGCCTCGGCAGCACTGAGCCGCTGGCGGGTGCGCCCTTCCAATTCCTCGCGTTCGGCGCGAACCGCGAGCAGCGCCTGTTCCAACGCCTCGCCTTCAGCCACCACATCACCGGGTTGGTCGGTGACGTCGATGTGCGGGGAAACATGGCGAACCAGTTTGCCGACCGCCAATCCCGGACTGGCGCCCAAACCATATAGAGTGCGCGGTGCGCCGCTCGGGGTCCAATCGGGCTTGGTTTTACGGACGGCCAAGGCGTTTTGGCGCGCGCGCTCGGCATCGGCCTGTTCCACCGCCGACAACCCACGGACGGTGTCAAGCAGAGTATTCAAGGCGCGCAAGGCATCCGGACCACGCGCAGCCAGTCGCAAGGTAACGCCACAGGTGATACCGAGCGCGAGCAGGTCGGTCAGGGTCTTGGCGTCGGCAAACTCAGCGTCCTTGTAGACACGCAGCTCGCAAGGAAAACGCTTGGCGATTTCGACCCAACGGGTAGCGGGACGGGCATGCAGGCCGTTGGGGTAATCCACGGTCCAGGCTGCTTCGGCGTCGGCAGGCCAAGCAGAGGCGATTTCTGGTGCGGGCGTGGCGGTCGGGACGGGGGCATCGCCAAGAGCCGTCATCAATACCAGAGGATTGTGGGCGTGAACCAGCGCATCGATAGCATCGGGTTGCTGCATCAAGCGGGTGAGCCGGCGCAGTAAACCGATGTGTTCGTCCGATTGGGCCGCGATGGCCACCACCAGATAGGCTTTTTGGCCAGCGTTCCACTCCACCCCGTTTGGCAATTGCAGGATGGCGATGCCGGTGTGATGGATGAGATGGCGATCGTCGATCATGCCATGCGGAATGGCGACGCCACTACCGAGAAAGGTGTTGGCGACCTGTTCGCGTCTCAATAGGCTGTCGATGTAACCGGATTCGATATAGCCGGCATCTGCCAGCAATTGCCCAGCGATATAGATGGCTTCGTCTTTGGTGGCGGCGTTCGCGTCGAGCCGGATGCAGGATCTAGTAATCGTTTTCATTTGATAATCCTTTTGGTAGTTGTAGTCTACGCGGTAATATTTGTAATCGATTACAAAATATAAGTCAAGAGATCCTTATCAAATCAGCAGATCGGCCAGATCGATATGATAAGAACCTTGCGGTACGACGTGGCATCCGACAGGATTGCTAGAATGCTGAACAACAACACATGCTCCAAGCGATACCACCGACCTTGGGCACGGCGGGGATCAGGGATCGCAGCGAGATAAGTCGGCAACAGCATCAGTTCATCCTCTCGTCTGAAAAGTCTATAGAATTAGCTGCTTGTCTAGCATTGAACAGCCCTGATCTGTCCCCTTGGTTCGAGTAACCCTCTGACATCAGGCCATGCCCCCGTGCGGCCTTTCGCCCCTCTTCGACTTTCGATGAGCGTTTGCACCTCGACGGAATAGGATTTTAGGGATAGTGGGGTGGAGGGTTATCACGCACGGGGATTACGTCACCATGTTCCATGCAGTGGTAGGTAGTGATGGCAAAGCCTTCACAGGCCGTAAACCGATACTCGGTCACGCGCCTTTGGCAGCGCGAGCAGACTTTGGTGGAAACCAGCATGTCATCAGATCGCTTGAGACCGAGTGCTAAATACGTGTCACACAAGTTCATGCCGTGATGCTCCTGCAACCGATTCTGAGAACGGGGATACGGCCCAAGGCTCGGCGCGGTATCCACCAACCAAGGGTTCAACACTCGCTGTGCGTCAGAACAAGATCCGGGTGCCGGCGGCGACCACGTCTTGATCGCTGTAGAAGGGGGTATCGGCGCTACGGCCGCTGTACTCGGCCCAAATCCAGGTCCGCTTACTGAAGTTGTACTGGTAACCCAACCGGTAGTTGTCGATCGTGCTCTGGCCGTCGATGCCGGTGTCGGTCTGGCCGTAGGCGGCCCGGATGGTGTTGTTGCCAAAGGCGTACTGGCCAGTGAGGTACCAACTTTTAGCGTCGGAACCAGTGGCGAGCGGCACACCATCCACACGGACCTGACGCTCGAAGTTGACGTTGTTGAAGTTGCCTTGCTCGTAAATCAGGCCCACTAGCCATTGATCGGCCTTGTACCCTAAACCAAGACCCCAGTTGTCCAGATCAAGGTCGACAGTTCGCCCGTTGCCGAGATCGACGTTGTTGCCGCCGTTGAGCTGGATGTAGGTCAGCCCGGCGAAGTACGGACCCTGGTTGTACTTGAAGTTGACACTCCAGATATCGATGTTATTCGAGATATTCGGGGAACCCAGCATCGTGTTCGCCGCGTTGCTATCCAGCACCAGCATCGCCTCGGCGCTGAAGCCATTGAAGATCGGTGTCTGGTAATCGACGTTATTGGGTAGGGTGGACAGGGCACCGCTCACGTTGGTTTCCGGGGTAACCGATCCCCCCAAATAGGTCGAGCCGTTGAGTACCTTGGAGCTGTTCCAGATATCGATCACGTTGAGCACTTTCCAGTACGGCGTGTCCTGGGTGCCCAGAGTCAAGGTGCCGAAGCCACCCGTGAGACCGGAGAATTTTTGATTGAGGCCACCAAAATTCCCGCCTTCGGTCATGTCGACGCTGAATTCCCACTGGTAGAGGGCGCTCAGACCGCCTCCCAGATCTTCGGTGCCTTTCACCCCCAGTTTGGAGCCGTCATCGACCACATCCCAGTAGGTATCGACACCTTGGATGTGGTTGTCGATGTAATTCACCGATACTCGGGCTTCACCGTACAGAATAGTGTCGGCATTGGCGGCGAGCGGGGTGACCAGGGCGGCGGCGATGGCTAGGGAAAGTGTGGTCTTGTTCATGGGGGTTATCCTCGCGGGCGGATGTATCACGGGGTTCAACAGGCTGTCGATATAGCCGGCATCTGCCAGCAATTGCTCAGCGATATAGATGGCTTCGTCTTTGGTGGCGGCGTTCGCGTCGACCCGGATGCAGGATCTAGTAATCGTTTTCATTGGATAATCATTTTTGTAGTTATAGTCTACGCGGTAATATTTGTAATCGATTACAAAATATAAGTCAAGAGATCCTTATCAAATCAGCAGATCGGCCAGATCGATATG
>RXIW01000092.1 GCA_003989065.1 Candidatus Competibacteraceae bacterium | reverse complement strand
GGTGGCGTCCGGCCCAGAGGTCGGGGTTTGTCGGCGGAAGGGCCGGCCCCGACCGGATCGAGCCGGTACGGAGTCCGACGCGTCTGGACTCGTCTGAATACCCCCTGTTGACCAGGACTTGGTCGTTTTGAGATCGACACCTTCCTGCATGGCCTGGTGATCAAGCAAGCGTTGGTAGCGTTCCCAATCCTGCCGGGATTTATGAAGCACCAGATAAAGCAAGGACGCAGTCAGTGCCTGTACTGGCTCGCTGGCCGCATAGCCTCGCGACCACGCATAGCCCGCGCGTCGTTCCACGCCCAGCAGCAACGCCAACTCGGTAAAGGTTAAGTCGATCCCCCGCTGGGCGCGAAGAGCCTCCTGTAGATCCAAAGGTTGTGCGCCTAACCGTGCCAGTTCCGGAAAGGCGTCCAATAAGCGCATATGGAGCGCGACGGAACGGCTGGAAATCGGGGTCTCCGGATTCCGACGCCAGGCATACCAGGTGACGGGAGTTATCCCCAAGAGCTCGCAGAATCGGTTGACCCCAAGCTCCAGTTTTTGACGCAAAGGATCCAGATCTTGTGCGCGGACCGGCTGGTGCTCTGCGATGAGGGTATCGGTCGACGGATCGTCCTCCATGAGGGGCTGTCCGTCCGCCGACGCGTGCCCGGAGTCGGCCCAGACGATGAGTCGCGGGCGCTCGCTGGCCAGTGCACGTGGGATCGCAAAGCCGGTGAGCTGACAAGGAACCAGCTGTTGTTCGCGCTGCCAAGCGTCGAGCCAGGACTGTACCTGGGGCTGTTGGTTCAGCGCCTCCAATCGCCGTTGGGTCATGAGGCCATCGGCGACATAGGTGACCAAACGGGTTCCTACCGCCAATTGCGGGTCCAACCCGATGGCTGTGCACGCCGCGCGATTCAAGTACCAGATCACCCCATCGGGTGATAGCTCAAAGACCGGATGATCACTTTGCTGCATCGTCGTATCCACTAAAGCCGAGATGCGCGTGACGTCGTTGAGAGTGGCTAACAGCAATTGCGTGAGGTGTTCCAGGGATAAGGCCATGCCGTGTCTTTAAGCGGATTCTTATGAAGTATCACCCTATTGTCACAGACTGCGCTCACGTTTCCTAGAACGTCGGGTTAAGCGGGTGTTTCGCTGGCCCCGTTTTGAATGACGTGTCCATATTTTTGAGCTCATAATTTATATTTATATAAATATATTTATTAATATTATTAATTTTATATATTAAATAAAGCCCAATATTATTTATATATGTTGACTATTTGATTTTATTTGAGTATATAAAGTATATATTTCATTCAATGGATAAGGTCATCGCCATGGGTTCGACAGCGCGTTCATGGGGGATGGGTATGGTGGTGCTGCTGACACTGTCGGTCAGTGAGGCCACCGACGCCAGCGATAGCTCCGATACCTTGTACCAGGGTTACGCCATCATCCGCGAACCCGCCCTGCGTACCGATCTCCAGCAGGTCGTTTACCTGCACGTGCAAGGTCGTACCGTACTGGAAGGGCTGATTCAAATCCTGCAGGGCACTGGTTATCGGCTAGCCGGTGAGGGCGCCACTGATCCCGAAATCGGACGGCTGTACGAACAGCCGTACCCGGATCATCAGCGGGAGATCGGTCCGCGGGCGCTGGGCACGGTGCTGGAACGCCTGGCCGGGCGAGGCTGGCGGATGGTGGAGGATCCGGTGGACCGCCTGATCAGCTTTGAAGTGCAACCGGCGTATCGGGCAAGAGCAGGGACGGCGACGATGCTGTCTTCGACCGTTCCGGAAGGGGGCGGATCGGACTGGAGCCGGGGTGGCCAGCGATGAAGCGATATCGAATCATCCTGCTCTGTGTGCCGGTGGTGAATCTGATCGGCTGCCAGATCGCCCCACCATCCCGCTATGTGCAACGGGATCTCACCGCGCCGTGGGTCGGGCGGACGTACTGGAGCATTCCCGCGAATTCGCCCATGGGATCAGCGATGCCGGCTTCTCCGGGGCAGCGGACGGTGGTCGAAACGCCACGTCAGTCGCTTCCTCCCGCGTGTCCTGGTGGGGATTGCGGATGAATCACTTCATGACGCCCAGGAAACCGCTGATCGGATTGTTATGGCTCAGTGTGGCGAGCCTGCCGCTCCCGCTGAGCGCGCAATCCACTCTGTCGGCGACCACCATCGAACACACCCAGTTTGGCGCGGCCAGCGACCAGGCGTTGGCCGCGCACTGGAAGCTGTCTCCTCAAGAGATCGCTGGCTACCGGCGCTATATGAAGCTGGAGGGGCGCTACTTCTATGCGCACCTCGATCCGGTCATGGTGCTGGGGATCATCGAGACTGACCCGGTCCAGCGGGCGCGCTATGCCGGGCTGTACTTGGAGGCCGAGCGTGAACGGATCCAGGAACAGACCCGCTTCGCGAATCTGGTAGCAAGCGTGCAGCTGAAGCGCTACGGGCTGGAAGCGCCGGTCGATTTTTCCATTTTGCCACAAGTGGCGAATTCGCCAGGTTATCAAGCGGCGCGTGCGGGACACGGCGCCGCGCAGGCGGGCTTGCCGGTCAGGCCGGTGACACCGGCGGCGGCTCCCGCCGAATCGGTCGCGCTGCACGCTGGCGATCGTGTGGACCTCCTGGTAGAGCCTGGCTGTGAGACGGCCTGTTACGACAAAATCCAGAGCGTCCTACCCGTCGCCGGGGTGAAGATCCGGTTGTACGGGCGGAAGTTCGACGATGAAAAAGCCCTGGTAGCCTGGTTGGAACGCGGACCGCTGGGCCGTCTCAATGCGGACGCGCGCGGGCGGATTGAGCCTCGGCGCTTCGACCCGCTGATCTTCAGCGGTGTCGATATTTCGCATCCTCCTGTGACGTTATTGCGCCGCAACGGCGCGGTAGTCGGGACGCTGTAACCATGCTGATCGCAAGAGGCGTGTGCAGCAGCGTGAGCATCGCCCTGGCGATGCTGGGGCTGCTGTCGGCCTGTTCCGATTCGACCGAGCCGCCCCCCGCGCCGCTGGATCGTTACGCCGGCCGGGGGATGCGCAGCGATGGCATACGACCCTATGCCGAGACCACCGCGCCGGCGCTCGGCGATTTAAGTCGCGGCGTTCCCCTGTCTACCATGGCGCTGTCCGCTGTTGCTCTGCGCCGTCAGCACGATCTAACCCCCCTCATCGATACCCTCGCGCTCAGTGAGCATTTCGATGCCGATTTGGTGCATGCCGTCATCTCTCAGGAATCCAGTTACAACCCGATGGCTGGTTCGCCCAAGGGGGCGGCCGGTCTGATGCAGTTGATGCCGGCAACAGCGGCACGGTTTGGGCTGACCGCTGCCGAGCGCTTCGATCCCGCCAAGAACATTCGCGCCGGTATCCGTTACCTCAAGGTTCTGGCGCAGATGTTCGGCGGCAATCTCGACTTGATGATCGCGGCCTACAACGCCGGCGAAGGCGCCGTTTTGAAGTACGGTCGCCACATTCCCCCCTACCGCGAAACGCAGACCTACGTACGCCGGGTAAAAGGGTTTTATGCCCGTTACCGCCAGCGGGTACGGCAACGCCAGATGCTGGCCTCGATGCTCGATGCCGATGAACGTCGGCTGATGGACCGCTCCCGCACAGCGGAAGACGCCCGCGATCGCGAACTGGCGCGCGAGCGCAGTCTGATTGGGGAATAAAAACCATGAAAACGAGACCCTCGCGCCCCTTGCCAACTCGGCGTCTGGCCTGGATGGCGCTTGGGGCCGTGGTGGCTGCGCACAGCCTGTGCGTCCAGGCCGAGCCGCCGGATTTATACCAGGTGGTTGCGGCGCGCTATGGGCTCTCGGCTGACGCGCTCTATGCCCAGGCTGTGCACTACGCCGGCCGACAGTCCCGTTTTGCCTCCAGCCCCACACCGTGGCCCTGGACCGTGCGCCTCTGCCAGCAAAGCCAGTGCGAGACGGTGTTTGCCGATGATCGCGCCACTCTGGCCGCCGTGTTGGTGGCCGCCTCACGGGCCGGATTGACGCTCTATGTCGGCCCTTTGGGCCTGCCCTGGAGTCCTCGGTCGAAGCTGCCTTTGCTGGCAGCCACCGCACCGCGAGTGACGGTGAATGCGGCCGTACAACAGTGGGTGCTGACGCAACGCACGATGACCGTGATCACGCCGAGCGAAGCGGAGCGCGTTCGAGGGGCTGCCATGCGTACGGCGCGCGCCCGGTTCTGGCGACCGTTGATCGATCGTGTGGCGCGGGAGGAAGGCGTCGATCCGGTATTGATCCAGGCCATGGTCGCCGCTGAGTCAGCCTACGATCCCACAGCCGTCTCGCCCAAGGGCGCCGCTGGTTTCATGCAGCTGATGCCGGATACGGCCGAGCGCTTTGGCCTGCCGCGGCAACGGCGGACCGAGCCGGAACCGAATCTACGGGCCGGCGCCCGCTATCTGCGCTGGCTCCTCGATTATTTTCACCAGGATCGTCGTCTCGCCCTGGCCGGTTACAACGCTGGCGAAGGCGCCGTACTGAAGTACGGCAACCAAATTCCCCCCTATCGCGAAACCCAGGCTTATGTCGAACGCGTCCAGCGTGTCTTCGCTGCAGGAGATCATCGATGAAGGGTCGAGTTCACTTCGCTTTATTTCTCTCCCGCTGTTTCTCTTCGCAGACGGTTGTTGGCGCTTGGTTTTTAGTCGGCGTGGCGCTGATGCCCGGTGTGGCCGTTTCGCGCGAGACGGCTGCTTCGGAGCACCGCCAACAACAAGATATCGCTGCGCTCGTGCGCGAACTGGATTACCTGATCGAGCACACCGAGCGTCTGGCCGCGCGCTATCAGCGGGATGACGCGCCCATTCGGTTTCATTATCGCGCCCTCCTGGAGCAGCTACGTCTCACGCGCACGCGTAGCGCGGCCTATCTGAATGAGGCGCATGAAGCGGTGTTGCATGCGCCGCCTCCGCCAGACGGGTCCTCTCTGACCCAGCGGCACTCACCATGACCACGCTGGATGAAGTTCTGAGCGCGTTTCATGACGCAACTCAAGTCTCGGCGCCCACGCTGGCGGGCTCGCTGCTGGTGATCTGTGCAGGAGTCGGTGGGTTGCTGGTGCTGGCCTGGATCTTCCAGGTTGGACGCGACGCGATGCAAGGCGTGGTGTACCGCGCGCCCACCGCGTTGCTGTGGGTTATCGCGGCCTTGTTTTTCTTGATCGCCACACTGGGAGTGTTTTACCAATGAAGACGCTGTCCCTCTTGCAGTTGTTGCCGGCGAAGCGGGTCCCCTTAAAACCGACCGCTTCATCTATCCTGCCCGCAGTGCTGGTCGTCAGTGTCCTGGGACTGTTGTTGATCCCGGATATGGCCGCGGCCACTTCGCCGTCCTTTGCACTGGACAAAATTTTGCCCAGCAGTTTAACCAGCAAGCCCTTCCTCGAGCAGGTGGTCACCATTCTGGCCATGGTGGTGTTGAGCGCCGCCTTCATCGCCCTGGGCTTCGGCGTCGTGGGCGGCATTACCGATATCTTTACCACCCTGTCCGAGGCTCGCCGCATGGGCGATTGGGGCCTGTTCATGAAAAATCTCGGCATGATCATGGGGGTCGTGATCGTTGGGGTGGTGCTGGCGGTGTTGGTCTACACCTGGCTGACCACCATTCAGATCAATCCGACGATCACGATCGGAGGTTGATCATGAAGCCGTTGCAGGTCTTGACCCACCTGAATCGCCGGGAGCCGATCGTGTACTTCGGTTGCACCTGGACGGAGATCAAGGCTTGCATCTGGCGGAGTGCCGCCATCAGCCTTCCGCTGACGGGAGGGTTGATGGCCGTGTCATCCATCCCGGTGCTCATGTTCGTACCCGGCTTGTTCGTCTGGTTGGTGTTGACCCGGATGTTCCTGAACCACATCAATCGCCATCGGGCAGGCAAGCCGCTGTACTACGAGCGGCACAAGAAAGCCCTCTGGCATCCCGCGTTCATTCGCGCGGGTCTCGTCTATCAGTTCTCGCGGAATCCCGCGAAGTCTGCGCGCAGCGTGCGCCCTGCATCGCGCCCTTGATGAGAGGAGGCTCCCGTGTCCGTCGCGAAAACCGCCTTGGGGCAAAGCCAACAGGAATTGCGGTTTCGGAATCGCATCATCGGTTTGTTGGTTGCGTTGCTGGCCTTGTTGGGGATCGGGTTTTTACGCATTCCCTCGTTGCTCAACGTGTATGTCCCACCGGATCTCACGCGGCCGCAGTTCGTGCGGCCTAACGAGGTCTCGCCGTCCTACATCTACGCCTTCGCCAAATTGATGATGGAGGCACTGAACTACTGCCCGGAAGACTGCGGGAAAGACTACGTCAAGAATCTGACGCGGCTGCACGACTACCTGACGCCGAGCTGCTATCAAGATCTTGCGATGCACCGCCAGCGCAATGCCAGCGTTTACGAATTTCGCTCGCGCAAGCTGCTGCCGACCGGCGATGAAATCTTCGATCCACTCAAAGTCACCCGCCTCGATCCCAACGTTTGGGAGGTACAGATCGAATACCTGCTGGAAGAGCACGTCAAGGGCGTGGAAACCCGCAACCGGCGTTATCACTACCCGGTACGGATCGTGCGCTACGACGTCCCGCTGGAGAAAAACGCGTACCAACTGGCATTCGATTGCTACATCCCGCCCGGTCCGCGCCCGGTAGGTTCCGATCAGGATACCCAGACCCCGAATGGGGGTCGTGAACCGCGGCTCCCACCGAATCTGCCGCCGGCGGGCTCCAAGTGAGGGCATTTTGATGAAAACTTGGGTCTGTTCGCAAATAATCGCCTGGTCCGTCGTTATCGCCCTGTGCCCCTTCGCGGTCCATGCGGGCGACGGGCAGGTATCGGCTGCCGAGGTTGCCGCAGCGGTGACCCCGACCTCAGTGTCCAGCGTGGACTCGGCCCCGGCCTTGGCTTCACCACCGGACCCGGTCCCGACCTCTGCGACAGATGCCGCATCGGATACGCGGATCATGTGGCAGGGCGATCCGATCCCGATCGGATTAAAAGTGCAGGTTGAGCAGCGCATTGATTTCCCTGAGCCCATCGCTGAGATCAGTGTGCCGCGCGAGATCGAGCAGCATTCCCGCATCGTTCTGACCCCCACCGGCCATCTGCACTGGACTGCCAACACGCCGTTCGCATCCACCCGAGTGTTGGCCACGTCGGTCAGCGGCTCGCTCTATCAACTCGATGTGACCGCACGGCCCGATGGGGTCGCGTCGGGGCGGATCGTCTTGACCGATCCGGTGCTGGATGCGGCCGCCCTGGCCAAGGCCCACACACCCGATGATCGCGCCAAGCGAGAACAGGCCGCTGCCCAACTGATTCCCAAATTTTTGCAACAGGGCGCGGGCGCCCCGTCCTCGGATAAGCCCAATTACGTCACCCTGTCGCGATTTGCGTTGGCGCATTTTACCGGCCCCAGGCGCTTGATTCCCCAGCTGGATGCGATACGGGTCGCCGTGCGGCCCATGAAGACCCAAGCCTGGCTACGCGTGCAATCCAGCGCGCTGACCCTGCAACCCTTGGCGCAATGGAAAGCGGGCGATCGGTATGTGACGGTCCTGGGTGCGCTCAATCGCAGTGCGGCAGAGGTCGCGTTCGATCCGCGCGCCTTTCGCGGCGATGTGCTCTTTGCCGCTGCGCTCCATCCGATGCTCGGGCCGCGCGGCAGCGGCCACAACCAAAGCGTTTGGGTCGTGATCACCTCTCAACCTTTCAACCGAGCATTCGATCATGGGACTGCCCTCTCTCTCGATCGCTAAGCTGGCCGTCATCGGGCTCGCGGTCGCCACTGTGAGTGGTGTTTTTCTGGTGGCGTCGCTCGAACGTCCCCGTCTCTCTCCTCCAGCGTCCAAAACGGTGGAAGCGTCGGTTCGGCGCGGCGACGATCCGACCTACGCTGACGAATTGCGAAAAATGACGGCGCTGCTTCAGGACATGCGCTATCAGTTCAATCAGGCTGAAAACCAGCGCATCATCGATCGTGATCAACTCGCCCAACAGTCGCGCGCTGCCGCCCACGATCTCGAGCAGCAGTCCAAGGCGGAAATCGAGGGCCTGAAAAAATCACTCGACGAAGCCAAAGCCGCTTTGGATCAGAAGCTCAAGAACGCCGCCGCCACGCCGACGGGCGCGACCTGGCGCGCCGAAATCGATCGGCTCAGAACCGAACAGGAGGCGTTGCGGAAACAGCTGGCGTCGGATGTCAATCCAGGCGCTCCGGGGACGCCGGGCAGTCCCAGTGCCCATCAACCTGAAGCCAATCGGGTTCTCAATCCCAAAGCCCCTGCAAACCCGACGTCATCGAATGCCACGACGCCGGGTGGGATACAACTGGCGCCGGGTGCGCTGGAATCACTCCGGCAGCTACCGGGCATGGCGGGGTTTGCCGACCGGCTGGAGGCACAAGCGAACACCGAGCGCCGGGCATCGGGTGGATCGGAGAGAAGGCCCTCCAAGAGCATCGCCGGCTTGCCCGATGACTATGTGGCGCTGAGTCCGTTTGCGGGTACCCCCCGTACCGGTGCGGGTACCGCCACCGGCGCTCAAGTGTCCTATGCCCCCAAGCCATACCCCTTTACCGTCAAAGCAGGTCCCGACGGCGCCTCGGCGATTATCCC
>RXIW01000091.1 GCA_003989065.1 Candidatus Competibacteraceae bacterium | reverse complement strand
AGGAAAAAGACTTGTGACAACTGTACTTGCTTTGGCAAATCAGAAAGGCGGTGTGGGCAAAACCACCTCGACCGTCAATCTGGCCCGCGCATTGACCTATCGGGACCAACGGGTACTGGTGATCGACATGGACCCACAAAGCAGCTTGACCATCTATTACGGTCACGGTCCACGCGATCTGGAAAAACGGGAATTGACCCTCTACTGGGCGCTGATGAAAGAGCGGGAATTGACGGATTTGATTCTCT
Organism: Candidatus Competibacteraceae bacterium; assembly: GCA_003989065.1. GTDB lineage: Bacteria > Pseudomonadota > Gammaproteobacteria > Competibacterales > Competibacteraceae > RXIW01. The sequence goes on along the minus strand of RXIW01000091.1, from coordinate 8,985 downwards.
CCGGCCAGGATGGAAATCCGGACTTGATCCCGGCCAGCATCTCCCTAGCAGGAGCCGAGCCCGAATTGACACTTCTATGGGACAGCGCTTCGGTGCTCCGCGACAAGCTCAAACCAATTCGAGCACAGTACGACTTCATCCTGATCGATTGCCCCCCCTCCCTGACCCTGCTGACAGTCAACGCCCTAGCCGCTGCTGACACTCTGCTGATCCCGGTCAAGACCGATTATCTTTCCATCATGGGCATTCCCCTGCTGCTCGACACGGTGGAAAAGATCCGCAAGCGGCTTAACACCCGTCTGGCAATTTTCGGGGTACTGCCTACCCTGTATAACGCTCGCAATGTGCATGACAACGACTGTCTGGCCGAGCTGGGGGCGATTCTGGCGACCCGCATCCGCTTGTTCGAACCAGTGCACCGCAGCACCGGTTTCGATCGATCCTCAGCCATGAACCGGGCAACCCTGGATGCCTTTCCCAACACGCCGGGCGTACAGGTCTATCACCAACTGGCCGAAGAACTGATGACATATGGCGAAACCCGATAGGCCGTCTACCCTGCACGGCAAACTGACACGGTCGATGTTTTTCGCAACCTCACCGGATTTGCCCCGCATCGTGGAAGTGGATCTCGACCGGCTGATGCCGAATCCCGATCAGCCCCGCAAGACCTTCGACGAAGCCGCTTTACAGGAACTGGCGGCCTCTATCGACAAATACGGGCTGATTCAGCCAGTGACCGTGAAGGAAACCATGGGCGACGCCTATATCCTGGTAGCAGGAGAACGGCGCTACCGGGCTCATAAGCTGCTGGGCAGGACGACCATCGCCGCCATCGTGACCCAGGGCAATCCCGATGAAATCGCTCTGATCGAAAATCTGCAGCGGGAAGATCTGCACCCAATCGAAGCAGCCGAGGCGCTGTCCACCATGATGGAGCGCTATCGCTACAGCCAGGAGGAACTGGGACGGGCCATCGGCAAAAGCCGGGTGACGGTCAACGAGCTACTGCGGCTCAATGCCCTGCCTGCCAAGATCAAGGCCGAGTGTCGGACGTCCGACACCTTGACCTTGCGTAAATCGGTTCTGATCGAGCTGGCCCGACTCGACGAACCGACCGAACAGCTGCGACTATGGGAAGAGCTCAAGACCGGGCAATTGACGACCGTGCGAGCGACCCGCGCCCGCAAGACGACTCCAGCTCCTTCGAAGCCTGACATCGACAAAGCAGTAGCGAACGGGCAGCGTCTGGTAACCGCGATCAAGGCGCTGGCCCAAGTCAGGGAAACGTTGAGCGACGCTGATTATCAAAGATTATTGGATCTATACCAGGATATCCGGCTGGCCCTCGACCAGCTGGCCCCACGGCGCGAAGACTGACCCGACACCGGGTGATAACGACCACCGCCGGCAAATGACCACCGACCATCGAACCCAGGAGTGAAGCTTATCCATGACCCCAGACCAGCAGCATGTCAGCACCCTGGTTGCAGCCTGTGCCAAGGAAGCCAGCGCCCATATCCTGGCCTACGCCCACGATGCCGGGCTGGATCCACCGTCGTTTCTGGTGAGCGTCGCCGCGGTGCTGGCGTCCTCGGCTCTAGCAGCACAGCCCGAGGATCAGTTGCCCGCCGCATCCCGCCACATCCAAAGCGCCCTGGGACTGGTGCACTGCCTACGGGAGGATGAAAACGCGACCGCTCATGGCGATTCCGTCGCGGCCAAGGTCTTGCAATAGCCCGCCCGCATTCGCCCGGCCGGCTGAAAAAAACAATCCATCATCCAACCACCCACGTGGAGTGAGCGCCATGATGTACCTCGTTGGAACCATCGCCGACGTGACCGACAACGGCACTCTCGCAACCCTGATTCTGGATGCGGGCCACCGTCAGCACCAACTGCAAGCGGATTCCCGCCAGCTGGCCGATGGCTTGGCTGCATTGTTTGGCGAGGACTGGGTCGGCAAAGCCGTTGCCGTTCAGTACGACGGCTCGATGCTGGCCAGTATCGAAATACCGGGCGCTCCGCCCGACTACGCGATTTGACGCCCGCGGGAGCAAGGCAGGTCGGGCAAACGATTCCCGCCGGTCAGCTTTGCTCCCGCTGTTTGGCGCGGGCGAAGGCCGGACGCGTCAAGCAGCGGTCGGCGTAAGCGTCCAGCGGACCCAGTTCCAGCTGATAGACTCTGGCCCATTTCAAGGTATGGGCTGCCAGCACGTCCGCAGCGGTGAAATGGTCTCCGACCAGATATTCCCGCTGGCCCAGTCCGGCGGCCAGAATCTTGGCCGCTACAGCGAATTCCCAGATCGCAGTATCGACCACCGTAGGCACCCGCCGCTTTTCCGGCAGGGCGAAACGATGCTTGGCGATGGTCCACAGCGGTTGTTCCAGTTCGCTCATCGCGAAGAAGCACCATTGATCGTACAGGGCGCGTTCGATCGATCCCACCGGCGGCGTCAGTCCGCTGGCCGGAAAGTGGTCGCCGATGTAGGTGCAGATGGCCGCCGATTCGGTGAGGATCAAATCGCCATCCACCAGGGCAGGCACTTTGCCGCCGGGGTTGATGGCTAGGTAATCCGGCCGGTGGCCTGCGCCCGCGCGCAGCTCGATCAGATGATAGTCATACTCGGCCCCGGCTTCTTCCAGCGCCCAGACGACTCGGGTGGAACGGGTATTGGGACAGCCATAAACCTGTAGCATGGAACTCTCTCCGGATGAAATGTCAGCTTCGATGCGCTTCGGCAGGGGCGGCGGTGAAAACGTTCCCAAAGCGCGTTTCAGAATATTGGCGTCGATAGCGGGCGTTCCGGATCGGTCCGAAACGACGGAGTGGCGCACGGCGTCACTCTGCGGTTGAGCAGAGGAGGACAAGTATGCGTATGGTATTGCTATTGGTGGTAGTGGCCGTGATCGGCCTGACGCTGGTGAAATGGTTGAGCCACTCGCCGCCACCGATTCCACCAGAGCCCTCTCGTCAAGCGGCGACGCGGGAACCGCCGCAAGTGCCGACTCGCCCCCAGGATCTGAAGCAGTTCGAGCAGGACATCAATCATTTCATGCAGGACGCCGCCAAGCAGCGCGGCCGGGAAGCGCCATAACGGTGGCCGCCGCGCCGGTGATGACCGCGACCTGATCTTGCCATGGGTTCATCGTCATTTTCCGCGCTCAGCCCAACAGATAGCCGCCATCGACCGGCAGACAAGCGCCGGTGGTGTAACTGGCGGCCGGTGAAACCAGATACAACACCGCCCCGGCCATTTCTTCCGGCTGGGCGACTCGGTTGGCGGGAATGTGGCTGAGGGCCTGTTTCAAGATCGCCGGGTTCTTGATCAGCGCCGCGGCGAACTGGGTGTCGGTTGCGCCGGGCAACAAAGCATTGACGCGCACGCCCAGCGGCGCGCATTCCTTGGCGAACGCCTGGGTCATCGCAATCACCGCGGCCTTGGTGATCGAATAGATGCCTTGCAGGGGACCAGGAATCACCCCGTTGACCGAAGCAACGTTGACGATCGCTCCGCCGCCGCTCTGCGCCATCAACCGGACGCCATGGGTCGACATGAAGAAATAACCGCGAATATTCACGTCTACGGTTTTCTGGAAAGCGTCCAGGTCGGTATCGACGATGGGGCCGAAGTAAGGATTGGCGGCAGCATTGTTGACCAGGATGTCGAGTCGGCCATGTCGTTCGGCTACGGTCTGGAAGAACGCGCCGATCTGGTCCATTTCGCCGATGTGGCAGCCGATGGCTTCGGCCGATCCACCCGCAGTCTGGATGGCGTCGACCACTTTCTGGCAATCGTCCGGCTTGCGGCTGGAAACGATCACATGCGCGCCTTGCGCGGCAAGCTGTTGGGCGATGGCTTGGCCGATGCCACGGCTGGCGCCGGTGACCGCGGCGATCTTGCCACGCAGATCGAAGGGGTTGGGAATCATCATCATCAATTTCCTTGCAGAGAATTTAGCGATAGGTGATGAGAGCAGGCCGGCGCTGCCGCTCCAGATGGGCCTGACTGTTCAGATAATCCAAACTCACCCGACCCGGCCGGTAGCGCAACCGGGTGACGCCACTGTTCACCAGTGTCCAGTTGAGTTCGAAGATCCGGGTATCGGGAATGGCCAGCACGCTTTGCAGCAGGGCACTGATGGCGCCACCAGAGGTGAATACCCACACCGCGTGGCTGGGGTCGGCCGTCGCCAACAACCGGTCGAGACCGGCCCGGCAGCGCTGGCGGAATGCTGGCCAGGATTCGCGGTAGTCATCGTCCTGTTTGCCACCGACCCAACGGGCGACAGCCATGGTGAACATGCTCTGAAAGGCGCGGTGCGGATGAGCGGACTGCGCCAGAAAGCGGCCGAGTGCGCCCGGTTCGGCTAGATCCGGTCGGTAACGGATGACCACTTCATGGTGGTCGAATTCGTCGAAGCCGGCATCGACCAGCCAATCCTGGCTAGCTGGTCCCGCACCGTAGGCAGCCAGGCATTGTTCCGCGCTTTGGCAATGGCGGCGAGCCGTACCCAACACGACCTGGTCGAGCTTGAAACCGCAGTCCTGGATCCAGCTGCCCAACAACCGCGCCTGCTCTTCACCCAACGGCGACAGCCGGTCATAGTCGTCGGCGCCGAAACTGGCCTGGCCGTGACGCACCAGATGAATTGCGCCCATGCTCGCAGTCTGGATTACAGCTTCGACGCAGCCATCAGCCGCAGACAGCGTTTTTCCAGATAGCGGCTGATATGGCCGAAACCGGCGAAGGCTGGATTCCGGGTCTGGCCGTGGAAATAGCGGTAATAGATTTGCTGCACGATCACCGCTAGCCGGAACAGACCATAGAGGGCGTAGAAATCGAAGTTGTCGACCCGATAGCCGGTCTTGCTGCCGTAATACTCGATCACGTCCTGCCGGGTCAGCATGCCCGGCAAATGGGTCGGCTGGCGGCGCACCTGTTGGAACAAGGCGTCGTCGTCGGCCTGCACCCAGTACGCCAGGGTGTTGCCAAGATCCATCAGCGGATCGCCGAGCGTGGCCATTTCCCAGTCCAGCACCCCGATTACCTCGAATGGGTTGGCGGGATCAAGCACCACGTTATCGAAACGGAAGTCGTTGTGAATCAGGCAGGTGGCGACATCCTGAGCCGGCATCTTGTCTTGTAGCCAGGCCATGACCGGTTCGAAATCGCCCACATCGACGGTCTTGGCTTTGCGATAGCGGTCGATCCAGCCTTCCACCTGGCGGCGTACGTAACCCTCACCCTTGCCGAGACTGGCCAAACCAGCGGCTTGATAGTCGACCTGATGCAACTCGATCATGCGATCGACGACATTCAGGCATAGCTGACGGATTTCTTCGGCGCCGAGGTTCAGACCGGTCGGCAGATTCTGGCGCAGGATGATGCCGTTGATGCGTTCCATCACGTAGAAATCGGCTGCCATGACGGTTGGGTCGTCGCAACGGGCGATGACCTTCGGTACATAGCGATAGGCTGGCTTGAGCGCGGTCATGATCCGAGCCTCGCGCAGCATATCGTGCGCCGACTGGGCTTTGTGGCCGAACGGCGGCCGGCGCAGGATCAGGTCGCGATCGGGATAGCGCAACAGGTAGGTCAGGTTCGAGGCGCCGCCGGCGAACTGGCGGATCTCCGGGGTACCGCGCAGCTCGGCCAGATGGGCCTTGACGAACGCATCGACCTTGGCCACATCGAGCTCTTCACCCTGGCGCACCGAACCAGGCCGGTCGATCAGTTGTTCCGTAGCATTCTTCATGATGGTTGCACCGACGGGGTCAAAGCGCCCCTCACCTCCAGAGGAAGCGGAGCTGAGGGGAAGGAGGAAGAAACTCAGGCCGGCTGGCCCGATGCGGCGTACTGCTTGCGATATTCCAGCTTGGCGATCAGCTTGCGGTGCACCTCGTCCGGGCCGTCGGCGATACGCAGCACCCGGGCATAGGCATACAGGGCGGTCAGGGCGAAGTCATCGGACAGGCCCGCGCCGCCGTGCAGCTGGATAGCGGCATCGATCACCTGCTGGGCCATGCCGGGCGCGACCACTTTGATTTGCGAAATTTCGCTCATCGCTCCCTTGACCCCGACCGTGTCCATCATCCAGGCCGCTTTCAGGGTCAGCAGCCGTGCCTGTTCGATGGCCATGCGGCTGTTGGCCACCACATCGGGGTTACCGCCGAGTCGGGCCAGTGGTTGCCCAAAAGCCACTCGGCTGGATGCCCGGCGACACAACAGCTCCAGGGCCCGTTCTGCCGCGCCGATGACCCGCATGCAATGATGGATGCGACCCGGTCCCAAGCGGCCCTGGGCGATTTCGAAGCCCCGGCCAGGGCCAGCGATGATGGCATCCAACGGCAAGCGGACGTTGGTAAAGCGGACTTCGCCATGCCCGAACGGTCCGTCATAGGCCCCGAATACCGGCAACATGCGCTCGATCTCGATGCCGGGCGTCTCCAGGGGTGCCAGCACCATCGAATGTTGCCGGTGCTTGTCCGCGCCGGGGTCGGTCAGCCCCATGAAGATCACCACCTTGCAATGAGGATGACCAATGCCGGAACTCCACCATTTGCGGCCGTTTAGCACCACTTCATCACCTTCGATCGTGGCGGTGGCCTGCATGTTGGTGGCGTCGCTGGAGGCCACGCCCGGTTCGGTCATGCAGAATGCCGAGCGGATTTCGCCGGCCAGCAACGGCTTGAGCCAGGTTTGCTGCTGGGCTGCAGAGCCGTACTTGACCAGCACTTCCATGTTGCCGGTGTCCGGTGCGTTGCAGTTGAAGATTTCCGGGGCCATCGGCGTGCGGCCGGTGAGTTCGGCCAGCGGGGCGTAATCGGCATTGCTCAGGCCGGGGCCATAGCCTGCTTCCGGCAGGAACAGGTTCCACAAGCCGGCGGCTTTAGCCTTGGCCTTCAATTGCTCCATGATCGGCGGTTGCCGCCACTGACGCCAGTCCGGACCATGCACCAGTTGCTGCCGATAGAGCGGCTCGGCAGGCATCACCTCCTCGGCCATGAAAGCCTGGAGGCGTTCGAGATAGTGGCGGGCGCGGGCGGAATAGGCGAAATCCATCGGCGGGTCTCTGATCGGGGTATGCCTGCAGCGTACCCAGCCGATATTAATCGATCAAATGAATAATTCTAATACTCTATAATTCGTTTCATGCATATCAGTCGCGTCGATCTGAACCTGTTCGTCGTGCTGGATACGATCTATCGGGAAGGCAACATTACCCGAGCCAGCCAGGCGCTCAAGCTGAGTCAACCGGCGCTCAGTCATGCGCTGGGACGCTTGCGCGAATTGCTGAAGGACCCGCTGTTCGTGCGCCAGGGCTCGGCCATGGTCCCCACTTCGCTGACCCGCAATCTCATCGGCCCGGTGCGGCAGTCCTTGCAGACCCTGGAATTGAGCGTGCGTCAGAGCCAGCGGTTCGATCCCGCCCAGACCCGGCGACAGTTTCATCTGGGCTTGCGCGATGTGTTCGAGGCCACCATTCTGCCGGCGCTGATTCGCAGCATCGAATGCCAAGCCTCGGGGGTCGAGCTGATCAGCGCGCGCACCGACCGCCGCACCCTGGAAGCCGAATTGGCCGCCGGCGCACTCGATCTCGCCTTGGATATTCCTTTGCCGACCAGCGATGCGATTCGTCAGACCCGGGTATCGCGGGATCGGCTGATCGTCATGGCTCGGACCGGTCATCCTGCGTTGCGGGACCTCTTGACCTTGGCCGACTATCTGGCCCAGACCCATATCCTGGTGTCGTCGCGTCGTCAGGGGCGGGGACTGGAGGATTTCGAGCTGAATCGGGAAGGCTATCGGCGGCGGATCGGGCTGCGCTGCCAGCATTATTTCGCCGCCTGCCGAGTGGTCAGTCAGACCGATTGGTTACTGACCATGCCGGAACAATACGCTTGCATCGCCAATGCTCAGTTCGGCAACCGGATCATGCCGTTTCCACTGCCAACCCAGCCGCTGGATGTGCACCTGTATTGGCATGTCAGCGTCGATCACGATCCGGCCAACCAGTGGTTGCGGGAACAATGCATTGCGCTGTTTGCGCAGGAAGGGCGGGGCAGGACCGGCGCGACCGCTGTGGACGACGCCGGTTGCGATGATGGGCCCGGTTGAAAAAGCGAGATGAGCTTGTTCAGGGGATCTGTTCGGTCAGTTGGCCGGGCACCATGACCATGATGCAGCCGGGCGTTCCGAGAGCGCAGGCCAGGGTCGAGATATTGTCCAGGGCAGGAAAATTGCCCAGCAATACGGTTGGTGCTCCTGTCACCCAGGGAGCCGGCGTGGCTGGCACGCAAGGAACCGGGGTCGGGACACCCATGGCGGCAGCGGTCGCCGATACGAAGGCTGGATTGGTGGGGGAGATGCACATGCCGAAGGTTGGAATATTCACGATCGGCACATGATCCATGATGTTGGCCGCCGGCTGGTTGCTGGTCAACATCCGATTTTGCGGCAGCACGATCAGAGTGCTGACCCCCGGTGGAACGGCGAACATGCATTTCAGAGTGGCGCCGTTGCAAACATGTTGAGGCATCGTAGCGATCTCCCAGGAGTGATGTTGACGTTCAGCCGCCTGCCCCCTCGTCTGTCGAGCGGCGGTCCAGGAATACCAGGGCCATGCGCGGCGATGGCAGGCCCTGCGCATCGTGCTGGTCAAACACGCGTTCGGCATATAGCCAATCTTCGATGGGGCACCCTCCTTGAAACCCGCGGCGTTCGGCCAGGTAGTACGCCGCTTCGGCGATCCAGTCATGCCGCTTGGCCGTGTGGGCCTCGGTATCGGTGGGTTTGTGGGTGACCATGGGCAAAATCTCCAATACGAATAAAGACGACAGCCAGCATGCTACCCGAGCGAGAGGCTAACCGGCTACTTGCAGCTGGCTAGCGCACGCAGTTTCATCGTTTTTATACCATCTTCAGGATAGAAATCACCAACTTCCCTACCTGAACGATGCCTCATCATAAAATTCGCTAA
>RXIW01000090.1 GCA_003989065.1 Candidatus Competibacteraceae bacterium | reverse complement strand
GGCTGGAATAATCGGTAACGGGGCCTGAAATCAAAGGGATGAAAAACCAGCAAGTCGCGATCGTCCACCACGATCAGACTTGCTTTCGCGGCCAATCAGGAAGGCCGATAGTTGCTTCAAGGGGTAAATTCGAACACGACGACCGTGCCATCCCTTGGTTGGGGTACCACGGTTGTTCACGCCATCAACCACACCAGTGCTACATAGACGGTCAGTGCTACTGGCACGCTGAGGTGCTCGCGCCAACCGTCATGATGTGTCCCGCCGGAGGTAGAGAGCTACCCTGAACGGGTTTGGAGCTGATTGCCCTACGCCTGCGCCGTAGTATCGCGCGCCAAAGCTTCTAATAATTGCGGTACGGCCTCGAACAGATCGGCCACCAGCCCGTAATCGGTGATGTCGAAGATCGGCGCCTGCGGATCTTTGTTGATGGCGACGATGGTCTTGCTGTTGCGCATACCAACCTGATGCTGGATCGCGCCAGCCACGCCGATCGCCAGGTACAGCGCCGGCTCGACCCGGGTTCCGGTTTGTCCCACCTGCCGGTTGCGCGGGGCCAAGCGACTGTCCACCGCGCCGCGCGTCGCGCCGATTTCCGCCCCCAGCGCCGCCGCCAAAGGTTCCAAGACCGGGAAAAACTGCGGCCCCAGACCCCGCCCACCGGAAACGATCACCCGTGCATCCTGCAGACGCGGCGCGCGGGTCGCCACTGCCGTGGTCCGCAGCCGCCGCGCCCGTGTCGTAGGTGGCGGCGCTGCGATGGGCTGGATGGGTTGCGGTGGTCCATATCCCGCTGGTGCGAAGCGACTGGCGCGCACCGTCAAGATGTGCTGGGTTGCACTGCTCCGCACCGTCTCCAGGGCCGCGCCGGCGTGTCGCAAGCGCAGATAGGTCGCGGGCGCGGGGATGGCCAGCACGTCCTGCACCATGCCGAGATCGCATTGGGCGGCATAACGGGCCAAAGCGCTGGCAAAGAAACGGTTATGCGGCGCTAGCACCACATCGGCCGACGCGGCCACCAGGGCCAGGGTCGCGCTTAGATCTTCCAGCAGAGGTTGAGCCAGATGCGGTGCATCGGCCAGCCACACTTGGGCGACACCGGCCAGCCGCGCGGCCTGTTCGGCCACCGGACCGACCTCATGACCGCACACCAGTACCTCGATCCGGGCTTCAGGCCAGGCACGGGCAGCAGTCAGCGCGCAGCAGGTGGTGCTTTCCAGAATCTGGCCATCGTGTTCGGCCAGCAGCAGAATATTCATGACGAGGCTCCAAGTTCGGTCCGAAGAATGGCGGCCAACTCCGCGATATTGTTCAGCAGAACACCGCGCGGGCGGGGTGCGACCGGATTCAGCGCCAGCGTGGTCAAGGTCGACGGCGCATTGGCCATCGCGTCCGCCACGCGTTCGACCGGCTTCTTGCGGGCGGCGGCCAGCTCCATCAACGTCACGTAGCGCGGGGTGGCCAACGCCAGTTCGGCGTTGACCACCGCCGGCAAGGTCAGGGCAATGTCTTCGTCACCATCGGCGGTTTCGCAGCACGCCACCGCTTCGTCATCGCCGAGCTGTAACCCCGAGGCGGCGCTGGCGAAGCTGCAGTCCAGCAAGGCGGCCAACATGGCTCCAGTATCGCCGCGATCGTCGCCCAAGACCTCGCGCCCGATCAGGATCAGCGCGGGCTGTTCCTGCTGCAGCACCGGCCGCAGGCGGCGCGCATAGTCGATCGGCTCCCATGCCGGCGCGGCGTCCAGCTGCATAACGCGTTGCGCGCCCAGGGCGAAGGCTCGATGCAATAGAGGCTCATGGCCCGGTGGGGCGATCAGGATCGCCATGACGGTCTGGCGGTCGTCCTCGGCCCGCAGGGCAACGGCCTTGGCCAGGGCCGCTTCGTCGAACGGATTGAGCACGGGTCGCAGGCTGTCGGGCCTGACTTGGCCGTCCTCGATCCGGATCGGGTAGCCGCTGTCCGCTGCCATGCGCAGAATCACGATGATTTTCATGCTGATACCTCAAGTGGCGGATTCAGGCGCGCTGCGCGCCCAGCAGCGTATGGCGCAACAGACTGCTCAGTTGATCGATGAAGGTGACCAGCACCAGCAACACGATCAGCAAAGCCAGTGCCTCGCGGTAGGCGAACAGGTGAAAGGCAGTGACGATTTCCAGGCCGATGCCGCCGGCGCCGACGATGCCGACCGTGGTGGCTTCGCGCACGTTGTGCTCGGCCCGGTACAGCACCACATCGAGCATGCGCGGCAGGCATTGCGGCAACAGGGCGAAACGCAGCACTCCCAGCGGCGTGACCCCCAGACTGGCCAGGGCATGCCCCGGCTCGGGATCGGCGTGCTCCAGGATTTCGGCGAAGAACTTGCCGAGCATGCCGGTGGAATGACAGGCCAGCGCCAGCGCGCCGGGCAGGGAACCGAAACCGACGGCAGCGACGAAGATGATGCCCCACACCAGACAGGGAATCGCGCGGGTGATGTTGAGGATCAGCCGCGCCGGCCAGCTCAGCCAGACCGGCCCGAGCCGGCGGGCTGCCAGTATGCCCAAGGGCAAGGCGGCCAGCGTTGCCAGAGCGGTGCCGGCCAGACTCATGGCCAGGGTTTCCAGCAAGGGCCGCAGCCAGTGTCGCCAGCGCTCGAAATCGGGCGGCCAACAGTCGGCCAGCAAGGCGCCGAAGGTGCGCGGCATGTCGGTATAGCGGCTGAAATCGAACACGCCGGCGCTGGCGATGATGACGCCGAGCGCCAGCCAGAACAGCAGCTGTCCGCCCAGCGTTTTCCGGAACTGCTGACGCTCCTGCGCCAGCAGCAGTGAGATGGGATCTGAAGTCAAGCGCATCGAGAATCCATGCTTACAACGATGCCGCTTTTTCCACTGCCGCCACCCAGCGGCGCACCACATCGACATCGCTGTCCTGGGCCGTCACGAAGGCATCGGCTCGGAACACCTGCAGCGCGGCCGGATCGTGCATATCCAGCAGGGCCTGTTGCAGTTCCTTCTGGAACGAGGGGGGAATACCCTGGCGCAGGGTCCACATGTATTCGGGAATCGGCGGCGATTCCTGCAGCACCCGCACCTTGGCGGGGTCGATCTTGCCTTCCTTGAGCAGACGCTGATAGATCGGTTGCGACAGACCGCCACCGGCAACTCGACCGTTCTGCACCGCCAGCGCCACGGCGTCATGCGCGCCCAGGCTCTGCGGCACGTAATCGCGACCGGGAGCGAGACCGGCATCCCACAGCATGTATTGCGGCACCCAGGTGCCCGAAGTCGAAGCCGGATCGCCGAAAGCGATTTCCTTGCCGCGCAGATCGGCCAGACCCTTGGCTGGGCTGTCGGCCGGGACGATGATGATGGCCTTGAAGGTCGGACCGACGCCGGGATGGGAAGGCCGCGCGATCGGGTCCAGCTTGACCTTGCGACCCTGCAGGATGTAGGTCACTGGCCCGAGATAGGCCATGTCCAAGCGCCCGAAACGCAGGGCCGCGCCGGTGGCGGCGTAGTTGGCTCCGACCACCAACTCGACCGGCATCTTCAGCCGTTGTTCCAGATAGGCGCGCAGCGGTTCGTTCAGTCGCATCACGGTGGGGGCGGATTCGCCCGGCAGCAGGCCGATGACCAGTTTGGTGGGCCGTTCTTCGGCCCAGACCCCGGTGCTGGTCAAGATCAGGCCCATCCATAACAGGCCGAACGCGATCTGGAAGATCTTTCGCATGATTTCAAGCTCCTTTCGAGACAGAGGGAGAAAAAACCCGCGCCTGAGCAGCGCGGTCAAACTGGGCCGCCGGGCCATCGAAAGCGATTTGGCCATGGGCTAGCCCGATCACCCGATCGGCCAGCGCCAGGGCCATGTCGATCTGGTGCATGACCAGGATTACGGTCATGCCATGGTGGGTGGCGAGGCTGCGAATCGCATCGCCCAGTTGCCGGGCCTGGTTCGGATCGACGGCGGCGAACGGTTCGTCGCCCAACAGCAGGCGCGGCGCCCGCACCAAAGCCCGCGCCAGTCCCACCCGTTGCCGTTCGCCACCGGACAGCCGATCGACGCGAGTGCCGGCGTATTGCAACAGACCGACTTCATCCAAGGCTTCGGCAGCTTGGCGCTGCTGAGCCTGCGGCCAGGGCAACAGCGACAGGGGGTGGCGGGTGTCGGCCAGACCGAGCAGGACGTTGCGCAATGCGCTCAGCCGGTCGATCAGGGCGTGGTTTTGAAATACGGTGGCGGTGCGGCGGCGGTGTGTTTCCAGGCAAGCGTCGTCGAGCGGCCCCAGTCCGCTGACCGAGATCTGGCCGGCACTGGGGCGCAACAACCCATTGAGCGCGCCCAGCAGGGTGGTCTTGCCGACCCCGGAGCGTCCTACCACCGCCGTGACCGAGGCGGTGGGAATCTGGGTGGAGACCCCATGCAGGATTTCGCTCGCCCCGCGCCGGATGCTGACGTTGTCCAGCCGAATCATGAGCGTCGCTCCCGGTACCCCTGCTCGTAGGCGTCGAGCGCCAGAATCAGCCGGTCCAGCACGGTCGCCGCCTGCCCGAACATGTCCTGGAACAATGGGTCCGGCACCTTGGCGATGTCGCTACGCAAATGGGCAGCGATGGCGTGCAGGGAGCTGCGCATCTTGACGATGTGGTGCAGGGGATCGTCGGCGCCTGCCATCGCTATGACCTCACCCTGCCCTGACCAGCTGGAAGTCGGGATTGCGCACGCCGTAGCCCAGCGCTTTGCGCAACCACAGCGGCGGGTTGTGGTTCATGGTTTTCTGCAAGGCGTCGATGACCGTGTCGATGTCGCGGCGCTGTTCGATCTTGATCGGGAAGATGCCAGCCTCATGCAGGCGCACGGCCGCCAGATCGTTGAGTTCCTTGCAGAACAGGATGGCGCAGCCGCGCACCACATCCACTTGCGCCGCGAGACGGTCGCTACCTTCGGCCAGGGCGGCCTCGGCGAAACAGCAACCGCCGTTGCGGCCGCTGCCGGGACGCGGTTTGCCGGCGTCGGCGGCGGTGCTGGAGTCGGCGGCGGTGCTGGAGTCGGCATCGGCGTCGGCGTTCTGGGGCGGGCGCGGCGCGGCGAGACGCACCGTGTCCAGAAACTCGCGGGTGTCGTAACTGACATCGTAGAACACGATGTGCTTGGCAAAGGTGAACGAGGTGTCCACATGCGTCAGGCTGTTGGTAGCCAGGGCAATCTTGACGTGACCGATGGCAGTCATGGGGTTCTCCTCAAACGTGGGGTGCGGGTTGGAGCGACGGCTGCGGGGACAGCCCGGCGACGGCGCCGCCGGGCCATGGCACTCAACTCACCAGGTGTTCAAGATCCATTCGCGGTTCTTGGTGTATTCCATATGGGCGAACAGGGTGTTGGCGATGGTTTCCGCCAGCTCCATCGCGCCCCGATAGCCGATGAGCGGCTTGCGATACAGCCCGGCGCGATCGAAGGTGGGGAAGCCGACCCGCACCATCGGGATGTTGGCGTCGATGGCGATATAGCGGCCCTTGGAGTGGCCCATGATCAGATCCAGCTCGACGGTCTTATCCTTGATCCGCTTCTCCAGATCCCACAGGTCGGCGTTGAGCACGATCTCCATGTCGAAGGCGGCGGTCTCTTTCAGCTCCTTGATCCGCGGGTCCTTCTTGTAGCGGGTGTTGTCGTCGCCGATCAGCAGCAACGCCGGCTCCATCTCCAGCTCCATGCAGAATTGCGCCAGCCCGAACACCAGGTCGGCATGACCGTAGATCGCCACCTTCTTGTTGGCGAAGAACATGTGGGCCAGATCGGCCATGGCGTCGAGCGCGATGCCGCGTTCCTTGACCAGCGAATCGGGAATCGGCTGGCCGGTCAGGTCGCTGATGCTCTGCAGCAGCCGGTCGGTGTTGCGGATGCCGTACGGGCTGGCGGTCAGGATCTGCGGCACGCTGAAGGCGTTTTCCAGATGCTTGGCCGCCGAGGCGCCTTCGTAGCGGGCCATGGCGATCGAGCCGCAGGCGTTGGCGCTGTTCTGCAGATCCTCGACCGTGGTGCGGCCATGGGTGTTGATCGACTTGTCCGGCAACATCGGCGAGTCGAAATCCTCGGTGTCCATGAAGATGGTGCCATCCACCCCCATCTGGCTCAGATAGGATTTCAACAGGATCACGTCGCCCGGATTGACCCAGCCGGGAAACAGGTTGAGCTTGCCGGTCGGTTCACCTTTCTTGGCCAGAGTCTTGACCAGCGCCTTGACCGCTTCGTCGTAACCGCTGACGTGGCTGCCCTTGAAGCTGGGTGTGTGCACCGGCACCAGGTAGATGTCCCGCTCGGGAAATTCGCGCTTGAGCGCCTGGTTGCACAGATTGATGGTGCCTTCGATGTCGTCGCCGATCACCTCGGTCGAGCAGGTGGTGATGACCGGGATGACCCGCAGTTGCGGATAGCGCTTGGCCAGCACCATCACCCCTTCCTCGATGCGCTTGGTGCCGCCGAATACGGCGGAATCTTCGTGCAGCGAGGTCGAGGCGATGTCGAAATTCTCCTTGAAATGCTGGGCGAACAGCAGCCGCACGAACATGCAGCAGCCCTGGCCGCCGTGGACCAGCGGAATGCAATCCTGGATGCCGATACCGGCGAATTGGGCGCCGGCCGGCTGGCAGTCGAGCATCGGGTTGATGGTCCCGGCCCGCTCCTTGACGTGCGCGTTCACTTCCGGCGCACGGACTTCGGTCATTTCACAAGACATGATCTGTCCCTCTCGAACGGCTCCGCCGCAGCGGAGCGCCAAGCCTCAATACAGGTGGTGCGAAAGCTCGCGGTTCTTGGAGTGGGTGACGGTGACATCGACGAGCAGCTGGGCTAGTTGCTCCATCACCTGCTGGATTTCCGCAGCGTCGGCGTCCTTGATCCAGGGAAAACCCGAGCGGAAATCGGCCACCATGATCCGGGCGTCGGCCAGGAAACAGCGATCCTTCGGCGTGTCGGCCGCTGGCGTCTTGCCTTGGAGCAGCTCGATGCCCTTGGTGATGATGCCTTCGATGTTTTCCTGCCGGTCCCAGCTGCGCGAGTGGAATTGCCACAGGCAGCGCTCCTGGACGTAGTCGAACAGTTCTTCGGCCCGGGCATCCATCACGCCACCTCCTTCAGAGCAAGCTTGGCCTTGGCGGTCCGACGGATGTCGGTGGCGGCCAGGCCGAGCAGGGGACTATGGGTAGCGTTGTAGATGTCGCGGGCCATGTTGACGAAGCCCTGGAAGCCCATGTACGGGCCGTTGTGGTAGGCGTGGCCGTTGATGTAGGGAATGTGAAGCTTCTTCACCAGTTCGCCGACCCGTGGGCCGGTGAAGATGATGTCCGGCTTGATGTTCTCGAGAATTTCGAAGAACTCCAGCTCGTTGGCGTCGTCGATGTAGTAGGTGCCTTCCCGACCGCGCGCCACCACCTTTTCGAAGTCCTCTTCATGGCCGAACTTGGAGGACATGGCGACCACTTCGATGCCCATGTCGTCTTCCACCGACTTGGTCCAGTGCCACAGGCGCGGGCCGCCGGTCCAGATCGCCATCTTCTTGCCCTTCAGCCGCTCCTTGTACCAATCGAGCTTGGGCTTCCACTTGGCGTATTCCTCGGCGATCAAGGCTTCGCCGCGTTCCTCGATGCCGAAGAAGGCGCAGACCTTGCGGATACCCTCGGCCATGTAGTTGAAGCCCCAGGTATCGATGTCCAGCCGCGGAATGCCGTAGCGCTTCTTCAGCTCGTTGGCGATGTAGCCGGCGGAGCGGGCGCAGTTGACCACGCTGAGCTTGGCGCGGTGCATGGAGCGCAGCTCGTCGTAATTGGCGTTGCCGGTGAAGTGGGCGATGACCTGGATGCCCAGCCGATCCCAGTAGGTTTGCAGCAACTGGGTATCGCCCTGGATGTTGTAGTCACCGATGAAGTTGATGGTGTACGGGCTCTTGATCTCCGGTTCGACCGAACCGACCTTCTGATCCACCCAGCCGATGTTCAGGACGTGGTGACCCTTGGATTGGCTGACGCCGGAGAAGCCGGGGCATTCCACGGTGAAGATGTCGACATCGGGCCGCTCCTGCATCACCTTTTTGGACACGGCTTTGACGTCGTCGCCGATCAGGGCCGTGGGGCAGGTGGTGTAGAGGAACATCCGCTTCATGTGCGGCATGGCGTCGAAAGCTTCATTGATCGACTGTTCCAGCCGCTTCTCGCCGCCGAACACGATGTGGCTTTCCTTCATGTCGGTCGACCACACGTATTTGAGCGGGACATGGCCGTTGTCGCTGGGATAGCGCTTGGTGTGCCAAGTGTCGTAGGCACAGCCGACCGGGCCATGGATCATCTGGATGGCGTCCTTGACCACCCCGCCGATCACCAGCTTGGCGCCGCAGAAGGCGCAGCCGCGTTCCGACAGCGTGCCGGGAATGGTGGCGACGTTGGCGATGGGCAGGAAGTCCTTGGTGCTTTCTCCGGGGGCTTTCAAATAGATGTGGCGTTGACGTTCCGGAATGTCTTTATCGCAATCCAATAGAATCATGGGCATGATTTGGCGCTCCTCGTGCTAGCGATTCGGTTTCGAAGGTTACGGCTGCTGATCGCAATCGAACCGTCGGGGGTCTCTATCGCACAAGGCATGCCAGCGTCTTTCCGACAAAACCATAAAATCGCTATTTGTCGTTGAAAACAATTGAGTTATTTTCTGTCTTGCGTCGATGGCGTGGAGCGAAATAAACAAAAATATATAACGATGGCTATCTTTCAAAGAATTTGGCGTTCTCTGGCGTACTTTTTGTCGTGATTTCGTTCGCAAACGTACGATCGCGTTCGTCGCGGCTGATTTGGAGGCTCTGGCCATCGTCGGATATGATTTTTACGTTTTGGTTGTTTGCTTATAGCTTGTTGACTTATTTGAACAATGAGGCGTTTTCCGAATATTCGTCCAAAGTTGCGCCATTCGTTTGGCACGAAGATTGAAGCACTAGCAGCGAAGTTCAGCTTCACTCTTCAGACTTTCAGAGGTAATCGGCAATGGCAATTCGGCAATGCGCAATTTACGGGAAAGGCGGTATCGGTAAATCGACCACCACCCAGAACCTGGTGGCGGGCTTGGCCGCCTTGGAAAAGAAAGTAATGATTGTCGGCTGTGATCCTAAAGCTGACTCGACCCGGCTGATCCTGCACTCCAAGGCCCAGAGCACCATTATGCAGATGGCGGCGGATGCCGGCACGGTCGAGGATCTGGAGCTGGACGATGTGCTGAAGGTCGGCTACGGCGGGGT
>RXIW01000089.1 GCA_003989065.1 Candidatus Competibacteraceae bacterium | reverse complement strand
GTAGAGCGGCAGTTTTTCTTGCGAAATCCCCCGATGGGGTCGCAACCAGGAACGCAACAGAGACCAGAACCCCTCGGCGGTGTTGACGTGGACCTCATGAAAACCGTCTCCATCGTCGTCGCGGGCGTATTCGCCCCGGCTGTGGCACACCGTCCGGTGGCTGAAACCCCACTCTGGCAAGCGGCAGTAAATGTCGTATTCATCGGTATACACCCGGGTTCCCGGCGCGATGAACCGCTCGATCAGCGGCCGGATCGTGACCTGCCGGACGTTCTCCAGCATCCGGATCACCACCGCCCCGCCCCGTTGGATCATCCCGAAAATCGGCGGCTTTTCGCTGTCCAGGGTACCGCGCCCGCGTGCCCCCTTCAGCCGGCGCCGCCGACCCCGGCGGCCTTTTTTTTCACCGCGTCCGGATGCCCTTTGTGACCGGCCACGACGTAGACTTCGTCGCACTCCACTTCCCCTGCCAGGCGCGGTTCGGGTTGGCGAGCGACGATCCCGTCGCGCAGTTGCTCGGTCATGCGCTGAACGTCGTCCGGGTTCAATCCCAACTCCTGGGCAATTTGGGCGTTGGACAGGTTCAACCCCATGAAATACAAACATAAGATCCAAATACGCAACGGTTGATGATGGCCCCCCAGTACCGTCCCGGTCAGATCGTCAAAACGACGATGGCACCGTTCGCACCGATATTTTTGCCGTGCCGGTTGCGTGGGATCGCGACCTTGCTTTGTGATCGCCGCCGCGCCGCAGTGCGGACAACAGACCCCGTCCGCCCACCGCAACCGGCGAACGGTTTCGTAACACTTGACATCGTCCAGCAGATTTTGAAGGTTGATCCTCGTCGGGGGGCTTGGGTCACGTCACGGTGGTTCGGAACCCGTACAGGGTAGCCCCCGCTCGCCGGCAGAGCGAGCCATCCTCAACAGTCCGGAATCCAGATTGAGCCTAATTCCTAAGTAATAATGCAAGACTTGTAACGTGTGATTCCAACTTGGTTGGCCACGGCAATCTACCCAAAGGTAAAACTATCACATTCACACCCTCGTTCTGTAACCTCTCAGTGGCCAGAAATGGACCTGGAATCACTGACCCGTTAGACCACAAGGGCTTCATGTTTGGAAAATAGTCATGGAGTAAAATGACTCCATCTTGATTAAGCAAGTTCAACGCGACTGGAATTTCCTGATACACAGTTGTCGCTGAATGATCTCCATCGAGAAAAATAAAATCAAATGAACGTTGACAACTAGCTGCATAGTTCAATGAGGTATCTGTAACGAACTCAACAAACGACCTATAGCCCAGATTATCTATCATTTCAATTGGTGAATGAGTTATTCCATATTCTAACCATGGTTTTTTTGTGCGCGAATTGACATCAGCAATATCAACCGTTGTTATGTTTGCATTTTCTTCTGAAGTTTTGCTGAGTGCAGACGCGATATGGATCGTTGAAGCTCCTATATGGGTACCAATCTCCAATACCGATTTTGGCTTAATGGCGCTGATTAAATAGTAGATTGCTCTTCTATCGCCCGGATTAACCCCACCTGTCCCGTCTGGAATACTTAGTTTTTTAATCTCTTTCTCTGAGTCGAACCACATGCCTTCTATTTCACGAGAGTTTAATATATCGCTTAAGGATAGATCTCGTTTGTATCGCAAATTATCTGTTTTGCATTCTACCTGTTCAGCAGTGCCTAACTGTTTCAACTCCTTCTGTAAGCGGATTATTCTTAGTACGATTGAAGGAATCATACATGCTATAAGTTGCTTTAGTCCCACTTTAGTCCTCCAGATATTTTTCAGCTTGTTTACCATCTAACTAGGACTTTATTGCATAAATAAGGATTTCAATCTCCCGATGAGATCCTGACCCCGCTGTCGCCAACGGTAAAAACAACATGCGCCCAGAATCGGACAAGCGCAAGAAACCATGATGCTGGTAGAAGGCAGCGGTGGTTTCATCCTTGGCATCGACTACAAAAGCATAGGCGGCGATTTCAGCGCGAAGCGTGCGCGCCAAGGCATCGGCGAGTAATGCACCGCCTAAACCCTGACCTCGATATGTACGGTCCACGGCGAGACGCCCCATTCGGACCGCTGGCACGGTCGGGTAGCGAGGCAGTTTCTTCTGGAGTGAGGCCGGAAGATCGGTCAACAACAGACTGGCTGATGCCAGTGTGTACAAGCCCGCGATGCGCGTTTCAGAGGTCAGTGCGACAAAACAAGCCGTGACCCGCCGACGAATGTCTTGGCTGAGCTGCCGCCGGAAGTAGTGGTCCAGCGCGTCCGAGCCGCTGTCGAAGGTGGTGCGATCATGGCTGCTTTCCCATGCGACAACCCGGAACGGTGCCGTGCTCATTCCGTGTCGAGGAGTTGGCGGCGGCGGGCGAAGGCGCGTTGCAAGGCAGGAGCCGGTTCGGGAGGCGCCAGCAATGCGCGGGCAAAACACTCCTGGTCGGCGAGGGATAAGCGCACCGTTTCGGTTTGCTCAATGGTTCGATACGCCGCTTCTTGTGCGGCACTCACCACAAAATCGGTCAGGGTACGCCCTTGCAGTTCAGCGGCACGCTTGAGCAAGGCGTGGATATCGGGGCTGATCCGGGCTTCCAGACGGGCGGTGGCGGGTACGGTCGGCATGAGGGGTTCCTCCTTTCGATAATGTACGGTAATTTGCCGTATAGATCCAGGCGGATTTGGGTGCATCCCCACACAAGGACGTGGAGTCCCACCGGGATGGGGCATTGTTCGACTTCCGGCAAGGCCGGGGCGTGGTATTCAGGGATGCTTGGAATCCGTGAGCGTCGCGATCTTGGCACTGCTGCATGCCGATGCACCGAAAACCGGGCGGCGATCACATCACCGCCCAGTTGATCCGATGCCCATCAAAAGCCCGCTAATACGATCTTGCCCTGCGACTTACCGCTTTCGAGCAGTGCATGAGCGCGGCGCAGGTTCTCGGCGTTGATGCGGCCGAATCTGGAATTGACCGTGCTACGAATGCGGCCGGCATCGATCAACGCAGCGATTTCAGCCAGCAACTGTCCCTGTTCACTCATATCCTCGGTCTGAAACATCGAGCGGGTATACATGAACTCCCAATGCAGCGCGAGCGACTTGGGCTTCAGTTTCATGATGTCCAGCGGACCCGGATCGTCGATCAAAGCCAGGTGGCCCTGCGGTTTGAGGCTCTCGATGATTGAGTCGAAGTGCAACTGGCTCTGGGTCAGCGACGCAACCAGATCCACTGTGCCGAATCCGGCGCTCTCGAGTTGCACAGCCAAGGGTTGGCGATGATCGATGACCGCATGTGCGCCCAAATCGAAGCACCATTGCCGGGTTTCCGGGCGGGAAGCCGTTGCCACGACCTGCAGTTGGGTCAGCTCGCGGGCCAGCTGGATCAGGATCGAGCCCACTCCGCCCGCGCCGCCGATGATCAATAGGGTCTGGCCCGCGCCGCCTTGCTTCGGCACGCCCAGCCGGTCGAACAGCAGCTCATAGGCAGTGATGCTGGTCAGCGGTAATGCCGCAGCCTGTTCGTCGTCGAGCGACTGCGGCGCCAGGGCGGCGATGCGCTCATCCACGGCATGCAGTTCGCTGTTGGTCCCCGGACGGGTGATGTCGCCGGCGTAGTAGACCCGATCGCCAGGCTTGAACCGCGTCACCGCCGCGCCGCACGTTTCGACGATGCCGACGGCGTCCCAGCCGAGAATCTCCGGCTTGCCTTCGGTCGGCGCGCGTCGTGCGCGGATCTTGGTATCCACCGGATTGACCGAAATGGCTTTGACCCGAACCACGATGTCATGCGGCCTCGCCGCCGGCGCTGCGATTTCAAGGTCTTCGAGGGCCAGAGGATTGTCAATTGGCAGTGACTGCCGGTAGCCAACAGCTTTCATGGAAGACTCCTTGCAAGTGGCATGGCGTTGTATGAGTCAATATTCTAGAATCACAATCTGTATTTGATAATAGAAATTGAAAACCAATACTTTTAAATGAAGATTGAAAATATTTCCGACCTGCGTGTCTTGGTACACACGGCCCGCACCGGCAGTCTGACGGCGGCGGCGGCGGCCATCGGCGTTACCCCGGCGGCAGCCAGCGCCACGCTCAAGCGGCTGGAGACCCAGTTGGGCACACGCCTGTTCGAGCGTTCCACCCGCGCCATGCGCCTGACCCCTCAAGGGCAGATCCTGCTGGAGTACGCCAATCGGGCCTTTGAACTGGTGGCCGAGGGGGAATCGCAGGTGACGGCCGATCGCGCCGATGTGGTTGGGACCATTCGCGTCGCCGCGCCTTCCGACCTGACGCGGGCGATCCTGCTGCCATGGCTCGACGAGTTCATTCGCGCCCATCCCGGCGTGCATGTCGCACTCAATGTGGGCGATCGGACGCTGGATATCGTCCGCGACGAAATCGACCTCGCCATCCGCTATGGTGAATTGAGCGACTCGCGTCTGATCGCCCGACATCTCATCACCACCCGGCCGGTCGTGGTGGCGGCGCCGAGCTATCTTGCCCACCGTCCCGAGCCGAAGAAGCCATCCGACCTGCTGATGCACAACTGTCTGATCTTCAGTCGCGGTGGTCGCAGCTATCGGGCTTGGCGCTTTGCCCGCGATGGAGTATGGAGCGAAGTACGAGTCCGTGGCGATCGCAGTGCCGACGACGCCTCTCTGGCGCGGGAATGGGCTCTCGCAGGGGCTGGGATCGTGCTGAGGACGCCGATCGAAATGATGCAGGAACTCGCCAGCGGAGCCTTGGTTCGGCTGATGCCGGAGTGGGAGACTGAACCATATCCCTTGCATGCCTTGTTGCCCAGCGGTCGCTTCGTGCCCAATCGCGTCAAACTGTTCGTCGATTTTCTCGCGCAAAAATTCGGTGCTCTGAAATAAAAAGGGTGGACATCACCTATTCTATGATCAGGTCCATATCCAGATATCAGGGTGATTTATGGCGCATGAGCAACCCGCATACCAAATTGCAGTCATGTCGCGCAATGAAATATCGATCGCTATCGATTGGGCCAGAAGTGAAGGATGGAATCCCGGATTGAGCGATGTCGATTGTTTTTATGCCGCAGACCACAGTGGATTTCTCGTCGGCAAGATCGATGGTCGACCGGTCGCGACCATTTCAGCGGTCAAGTATGGCGAATCGTTCGGCTTCGTCGGCTTGTATATCGTCGCGGAAGGATTTCGCCGCCAGGGCTATGGAATTCAAATCTGGAATAAAGCGTTGGAATATTTACAGGGCAGAACGATCGGTTTAGATGGGGTCGTGGCCCAACAGGAGAATTACAGGAAATCGGGATTCAGGCTGGCGCATAGAAATATTCGATTCGCTGGATTGGCCAAGAACGTGATATCTCTCTCGGCGAATGTCGTCGAACTGTCTACCGTCGAATTCGACAAACTGGCAGCCTACGATAGTCACTTCTTTCCAACGACGAGAGAACGTTTTCTTAAGGCTTGGATCGATCAGCCTGGTTGCTGCGCCTTGGGTATTCTCGAACATGCCGAGCTATGCGGCTATGGCGTGATTCGCCCCTGTCATGCTGGATACAAGATAGGCCCGCTCAATGCCGAGAGTCGGGATTTGGCGGCGACGCTTTTCGATGCGCTGGTTGCTAGAGTCCCTGTGGGGACGGCTATTTATCTGGATACTCCCGAACCCAATGTCCAGGCGCTTGAACTGGCCCGATCTTACGACATGCAGCCATCGTTCGAAACCGCCCGAATGTATATCGGGTCATGCCCGGATCTGGCGTTGCATAAGATCTTTGGGATAACCAGTTTCGAGTTGGGTTGATCCGCCTTGCAGTGTATGTCGATTCCAATGAATGCGATGACGCGGCGCGATTTTTTGTGGACTGCTGCAATCCTGCCGTTGGCGCTGGCGACCGCAGGCCAAAGCACAGCGACTGCTGCTCCGCAAGAGCAGTTGGCGCAACTGGAGAAAACGGCGGGAGGTCGTCTCGGAGTCTGTGCGATCGATATGAGCCATGGCGCACAGATCAGTCATCGCGGCGATGAGCGATTTCCCTTGTGTAGTACGTTCAAGGTAATTTTAGTTGCGGCAATATTGACGCGCAGTAGCCGGGTCGATGGCTTGATGCAGCGCCGGGTTTATTACAAACGGAGTGATCTTGCCGCTTATTCACCGATGACCGAACGGCATATCGTCGATGGTATGACGGTCGCCGATCTTTGTGCAGCGGCATTGCAATATAGCGATAATACCGCCGCCAATATCCTCATCGGAATTGTCGGTGGACCCGCCGCCGTAACCGAATATGCCCGCTCCATCGGCAATGCCGAATTTCGTTTGGATCGCTGGGAAACGGATCTGAATAGCAGTACTCCCGGCGATCTGCGCGATACGGCGACCCCGGCTTCGATGGCGCGCAGCCTGCAGGCGCTGAGCTGCGGCGATGCCTTACCGCCCGCGCAG
Organism: Candidatus Competibacteraceae bacterium; assembly: GCA_003989065.1. GTDB lineage: Bacteria > Pseudomonadota > Gammaproteobacteria > Competibacterales > Competibacteraceae > RXIW01. Next base: position 2,905 of record RXIW01000089.1, on the reverse strand, counting down.
ACGCAGCAATTAAACGAGTGGTTACGTGGCAACACCACGGGTGCCAAGCGGATTCGGGCGGCGGTTCCGGCGGATTGGTCGGTGGGGGACAAGACTGGATCGGGCGATTACGGCGTCACCAACGACATTGCCGTGTTATGGCCACCGCAGCGCCAGCCCATCGTTGTCGCCCTCTATTACACGCAAGATGAGCCCAAGGCTCCATGGCGCGATGAGGTGATCGCGGCAGCGGCGCGGATTGTGGTGGACGGTTTCATCCAGTCCACCCGGCGTCCTGACCCGTAACCCCAAAAGCCGGCCCCGAGCGTTTATGGTGATAGCGATCACGTTCAACCCACGGAGGTGAAGATCGATGATATCGACTCGATGGCTATATCCGCTTGGCATTATCCTGGGGCTCGTTGCCGTGCCTCTGGATGCGCTGGCCCGCATCAAACTGACCACCCTGCCGGTGCGCGAGCGGGTGGAAATTCAACTCGACCATCCGCAACTGGCTCTGATCGAAGAGGAGCGCATCGTTCCCTTGGTCAAGGGGGTCAACCAGGTGGACTTTTCCTGGGCCAATACCCGCATCGATCCCGATACGCTGGTGTTGCGCATCCTGCCCCCGCCCGCCGATCAGTCGCCGCTGGAAGCGCAGGTGCTGTCGGTCAGTTACCCGCCCAACGAAACCGCGCTGGTCTGGGCGGTGGCGGCCAGCGCCTCGGGTCCGGCGCGGGTGCGCATCAGCTACGTGCTCGGTGGACTGAGCAAGGAATTCCACTATCGGGCCGTGGCCGACCATGACGAGAAGAACCTGAATCTGACCGAGTTGATTCGGGTCAATAACAACGCCAACGAAGCCTACGACGCCGCCGAGTTCTGGGCCGGCGTCGGCGAACGGTTCAGCAAGCCGCTCGGTTTGGACGAGACCAAGGAAGTACAGCTGGGCCGTTTCGCGGCTGTGCCGGTGCGCAAGACCTATACCATCGATCCCAGTGAGTTCGGTTATCTCGATCGCGCCCAGGACAAGCTCAATGTGCCGATGCACTATGTGATCAAGAACGCCGGTGGTCAGCTCGGCAAGGACGCCTTGCCGCAAGGCAAGGTCCGCATCTTCCAGGATGACGGCAAGGGCGGCAGCGCCTTTCTGGGCGAGGATCGCGGCAAGCTGACGCCACCCGACGACGAACTCAAGCTCTATCTGGGCCTGGCCCGCGACATCTCGGTGAAGCGCACGATCGATCGCAACGAGCGGCAGCGTATCGCCGGCAATCTGTACCGCTACGATGTGACCGTGAAGTATGAAATCGAGAATTTCAAGGATACGCCGGTCACCCTCGACATCGCCGAGAGCGTGCGCCAGATTCGCCAGCAGATTCGCGGCGACAACGGCGAAGATCCGGAATGGCAACTGGGCGACGGCAGCTTGCGCAATCCCGATCCCGACAAGAGCGACGCTGACAAGCTACTGTTCCATGTCAATCTGCCGGCCCGATCCGCCGACGGCGCGGCGCAGAAGCAGATTCAAACCCTTCGCCTGACCCTGAATAACGAATGGTGAGCGCCATGATTTCCAATCCGACCGTTCGTTGTCTGCTGGGTCTGTTGGGCTTGTTGCTGCCGCTGGCGTTGCCGGCCCGTAACGTCGATCTTGCAACGGTCCCCGAGCGGGAGAGCGTGCAATTGACCATCTACAACTCCGAGGATCTGACCCTGGTGCGGGAACGACGGGTGGTGACCTTCAAGCGAGGCGTCAATCCGCTGCAGTTTTCCTGGGCCAATACCTTGATCGATCCCACCTCGGTGGAGCTGCAGTTCCGCGAGCCGAAGACTGGGTTGGAAGTGCTCGATACCACGTTCCCCCACGACAAGCCGCAGACGCTGTATTGGAACGTGCAGAGCGACGCCGATCGCGAAGCGACCATCGAAATCAGCTATTTCACCTCCGGCATTTCCTGGGCCGCCGACTACGTCGCCATCGCCGACCCTGCCGAACGGACCCTGCGGCTGGAGAGTTTCGTGCGGGTGCGCAACCAGTCGGGCGAGGATTACGACCATGCCCAAGTGCGTCTGGTGGTGGGGACGATCAATTTGGTCGAGAAGATTGCCGAGCTAGCCAAACTGCCGGTCGGGCGGGTCAAGGACGAGCTGCCGCAGGAGGAGTATCGCAATTTGCGGCAGAAGGCCGCGCGGCAGATGATGGCGGCTCCCGCGCCGGCTGCGAAAGCGAGGGCCGCCGATATGGCGGCAGGCGCGGTGGCGGAAATGGAAGCACCCAAGGACATCGTCAAGGAAGGACTGAGCGAGTATTTCATCTACACCATCGATGGAACCGAAACCGTGCCCAATGGCTGGGCCAAGCGTCTGCGCAGTTTCGAGGCGGAGGCGGTGCCGATGACGGTCGAATATCGCTATCGGCCACGTGAATACGGTGAGCAGCTGACCCGGTTGTATCTGCTGAAGAACGATACGGCATCGAAGCTGGGCACGACTCCGCTGCCGGATGGGATGATGCGGGTATTTCGCGCCAATGGCCATGACGGGCTGAGCTATCTGGCGACCCAGAATCTCCAATACGTTCCCATCGGCGACAAGATCGAACTGAATCTGGGACCCGATCCGGCGGTGGTGTTCGAGCTGCTCAAGCAAAAGGTTTACCGCGATAATCTCTGGTTCCAGATCAAGGGCGGCAATCTTTATCACAAGCTGGGAGAAGAAGGGGTCAAGCTGGATTTGAACAGCCAGTTGGCTGGTTGGGACCAGCACACACTTTATCGGCAACGGATTCGCAATTACGGCGGCAAGCCGATCAAAGTGCAGATTCGCCGTGAATACTCGGGCGATGTGGCGTTTCGCAGCCAGTTGAATTCCCGCTTGCACGATTTCCAGACTGTGCAATTGGAAACTGAAGTTCCCGCTGGCG
>RXIW01000088.1 GCA_003989065.1 Candidatus Competibacteraceae bacterium | reverse complement strand
GGAAATAGGCGCTGCATGCTTGATATCGAGGAACAGTTATAAAATAATTTCAGATGGTTATTTAAGAGACGCAATGCAGCATGGACCAGCCAACCCAGGCATTACATCCCCCTCCCACGCTTCCACGCCAGGACAGACTGCGCACCGCCGAAACCAGCCTGGCGGACTTTGCCCAGATCTTCACCCTGGCGGGAGTCGGCCATCCGTTGAACGAAGCCCTGAACGCACTGTGCCGACTCATCGAGCGTTGGATGCCGGGGGCGTTGTGTTCGATCCTGCTGCTCGAAGATGGCCGACGCTTGCGCCACGGCGGCAACGTCAGCTTGCCCTTAGAATACATCCAGTCGATCGACGGCACCGAAATCGGACTTGAAACCGGCTCCTGCGGCGCGGCGGCTTTCCAAAAACGGCGCATCGTCGTCAGCGACATCGAAACCCATCCCTATTGGGCCGCTTATCGCCATCTCGCCCTCCGGTTCGGACTGGCCGCTTGCTGGTCGACGCCGTTGCTGCAAGACGATGGCTCGGTACCCGGCACCTTCGCCGTGTATTACCGCGAAAAGCGCGAACCGATCGCCGCCGAACTGGCGTTGATCGACCAAGTCGCCGCCGCTACCCGCCTGCTGCTGGAACTGCACCGAACCGAAACCGAACTACGGCAATCCCAGCGGATGTTGCAGGCCCTGCTCGACAATATCCCGATCTGCATTTTCTGGAAGGATCGGGAGTCGCGCTATCTGGGGGCCAATCGCCGCTTCCTCGACAATATCCGTCTCAAGCACATGGAGGAGTTGCTGGGCAAGACCGACTTCGATCTCCCCGGCGACCCGGTCAACGCCCCCCGTTACCGCGCCGACGATCAGGAGGTCATCCGCTCGGGGCAAGCCAAACTCGACTTCGAGGAACCTGGTCAATCCGCCGACGGGGCCAATTTCTGGTTTCAAACCAGCAAGGCCCCGCTGATCGACGAAAACGGCTGCATTACCGGGGTGCTGGGCGTCTATACCGATATCACCCGTCAAAAACAGACCGAAGCGGCTTTGCGCGACAGCGAATTGAAGCTGCGACTGCTGTTCGAGGAAATGCGGGAGGGCGTCGCTCTCGTCCGCCAAGGCCGCATCACTTTCGCCAATCCCTATATGGCGTATCTATTGGATCTGGACGACGCCTACCAATTGATCGGGCACGATCTGCTCGATTTCATGACGCCGGAATCGCGGATGGCCGCTCAACAGGACCTGACCCAGCGACTCGCTCATCCCGCCGATGCCCGGAGCTTGCTGGAGCTTGCTTTTAAGCGATCCGACGGCAGCTTGCGCTGGCTCGAGGTCTCCAGCCGAACGGTGGAGCTGAGCGGCCAGATCCACGAACTGGGCATCTACCGCGACGTCACCGAACGCAAGCGCAGCGAGGACCAGATCCGACGCCTGGCTTACCACGATCCCCTGACCGGCCTGCCCAATCGAATGCTGCTGCTGGATCGGCTCGGTCGGGCGTTGGCGACAGCCGCCCGGGCCAACCTCAAGGTCGTCCTGCTGTTTCTCGACCTCGATTTCTTCAAACAGGTCAACGACACTCTGGGCCATACCGTGGGCGATATCTGTCTGCGATCGCTGGCGCAGCGTCTGCTTGGCGCGATACGGCAGGAAGACACGCTGGCGCGTCTGGGCGGCGACGAGTTTCTGATCCTGCTACCCAACGCTCACAGCGGGCAGGACGCCACTCGAGTCGCCGAACACATCCTGCACATGCTGACGCGACCCATGTCGGTCATGGGGCATGAAGTCCACCTCAGCATCAGCATCGGGATCAGCGTCTTTCCCGACGATGGCCACGATGGCGAAACACTGATCCACGCCGCCGACATGGCGATGTACCAAGCCAAGAAGATGGGCCGTTCCCGCTACCGCTTCCATGGTCGGTAACCAGACCCTCATTGACCCGGCATGGCCCAATACGGGTCGCCGCATTGAGAAAACCCCCGGAATCGCGCATCCTATTGCGTGATTCGAACCTTGGGGGAGCGGAAATCACACATCATGCGCTGAACGGTGGTGCCGCGCGACCGGGGCTGAATCACCATCGTTCAATCATGAGGACACCTTCCATGCGACTGATTCTATTAGGCGCCCCTGGGGCAGGCAAAGGCACCGTGGCCAAATTGCTGACCCAGTTCGACGGCTCGATCCAAATTTCCACCGGCGACATTCTGCGCGGCGCCGTTCAGGCTGGCACAGAACTAGGCAAAAAGGCCGAAGCCTTCATGAAGGCAGGCGATCTGGTGCCGGACGAGCTGATCATGGGCATCATGGAAAACCGCCTACAGGAACCCGACTGCGCCAAGGGTTTTCTGCTGGACGGCTTTCCCCGCACCATCCCGCAGGCCGAGGCCCTCAAGGAGCTGTTGAAGAAGCTGGACATCACCCTGGATGTCGTAGCCAACATCGAAGTGCCCCGCCAGGAAATCCTCAATCGCCTGACCACCCGGCGGACCTGCGTCAACACGCAGTGCCAGGCCATCTACAACGTCCGCAGCCAGCCTCCCAAGGTCGAGGGCGTGTGCGACAAGTGCGGTAGCCCGATCGTGCAACGCGACGACGAAACCGAGGAAGCCATCAGCAAGCGCCTCGACACCTACGACGCGAAAACCGCGCCTCTGATCGACTTTTACCGTCAGGAAGGTCTGCTGTTGACGGTCGATTCTCCCTCCAGCGAAGGCGTGATGAACGCCATCATCGCGAAGATCAAGAAGAGCTGACGCCACCATCTTCTGCTTCTACGATCGGGGTCTTCGACCGCTTCGAGACTGCGATCGTCGCTCCCCTCGCCTCGCTTGCGCCGGGCGAGGGGCGAGCTTCGCACCAACCCTCCGGCGCGTCGTGCACATGGACATCCTGCTGCGGAAATGGAATCTCAACGCCATTCTCGCGCAGCGCCTGCAAGAGATGATTGTGCAGATCGTGGGTCACCGGCAGGCGGTGAGCCAGCTCCCGCACGTACACCCACACCTCGAATTCCAGCGCGCTGTCGCCGAAACGCAGGAACAGCGCCGCCGGGGCCGGATCCTTGAGCACTAGCGGGTGCGCGGTCGCCACTTCCAGCAGGACCCGATGCACCAGGAGCGGATCGCAATCGTAGGAAACCCCCACCGGAATCACCAGCCGCGTGATGGGATCGTCGCGGGTCCAGTTGATCAATGACCCAGTGATAAAGGTTTTATTGGGCACGATCAGGGCCTTGCGGTCCCAGTCGATGATGGTGGTAGCGCGGATGTTGATGCGCGCCACCTTGCCGCTCAGCGTGTTCAGGGTCACGGTATCCCCCACCCGAATCGGTCGCTCCAGCAATAGGATCAGGCCGGAGATGAAATTACCGAAGATCTCCTGCAAGCCGAAGCCCAGACCGACGCCGAGCGCGGCGACCAACCATTGCACTTGGCTCCAGTTCAATCCCAGCATGTCCAGCGCCGCCAGCAAGCCCACGCCGACGATCACATAGCGACTGATGGTGATGATGGCGTTGCGATTGCCCGGCTCCATCGCCAAGCGCTGCAAAACCACCAGTTCCAACACACCCGGCAGGTTGTGGGCCAGAAAACCGACCAGCGACAACAACACCACGGCCCCGACCACGCTGCCCAGGGTGATGTCGGCGACCTGTATCCCAGCGGCTGTCTGCACCGTCTGATGCCAGAGGGTGATGTCGTTCAGGATGGTGAAGGCCGGGAATAGCCCTCCCCAGACTTGCCAGAGCCCAAACCACAAACCGATCATCACGGTGAAGCGGATCAAGCTGCGGGTCTGTTCGCTGATGGTGTTCAGATCCAAATCCGGCAGATGCTGAAGCTCCGGCGCGACATCGCCGGGACCTGGCACAGCGTCCTTGCTGGCGCGGGCCGCGATCTGCGCCTCACGCTTGGCGCGGGCGTGCCGCCAGGCCAGTCGGCGCTGACTGACGTTCAGCCAGCGCAGGAACAGGTTGATCAGCAGGATTGCGCCCCCCAGCAGCATGATCATCGACATCAAGCGGCCGCGAATCTGCAGCGCGGTGTAATAGTAACCCGCCAGGGTCAGCCCGCTCCCCACCAGTGGCAATCCCACCATCAACGGATACCACAGATAGCGAAACCGCCAGAGTGAACTCGACCGCCCGCTGGTCAACGCCGCGAGCAACGGCTGGTGCGGGCTGAAAACTCGCCAAACCACCAGCCCCAACCCCAACGAACCGATACAAAACGCGATCCGCCCCAGGGTATCGCCGTAGAAGGTATCGGTTTGCACCTCGCATAGCCTGACGATCACGATGCTGGGCGGTCCGACCCACAGGAACCAGCTGAGATGGCGGCGCAGCAACTGGCACGCCTCCTCGTTCCAGCCGAAATGGGCGATGGCGACGCCCCGCGGCCGGCACAGTTGGCGAATGAAGGTCATGATGGTCGCTGAAAACGCACCCGCGAACAAACCCTGCGCCAGGCCACGGGCAAAACCGGCCTCATCCTTCGCTACGCTGAGCAACCAGCCTAACCAGGCCACCAGCCACGGCCAGGGCATAGCCAGCAACGCGGTGATCCCGATGGCGCGCAAAGTCAACCAGAAGCGATCGTGGCTGACGTCGCCAATGATGTCCACCCGTTCACCCAGCCGCCTGATCAGAGGACGGCGGTAAATCAACAACCCGAAGAACACCAGCAACCCGGCTATGGCCGAAGCCGGCTGATCGCGCGCCCCGTCCACCAGGGTTTGCCCTACCAGACGCCAATGGACCGGATCGATCAGCCAGTCCACGGCCCCTCGCAGCGACTTGAGCCACTCGCCATTGACCGGCGCGCTACTGCGGATCCACAACAGGTACTTGTCGATCAGAGTTCCGTACTGTTCGGCCTGCTCGCTCAGTTTGCGCTGGGCATCGTCGACCGCCACCAGCTGGGTAATCAAACTGGCGTAGCCGCCGCCCAGCTTCTCCAACAACTCTTGCCGATCGGTCAGCAACGACCGCAGCTCCTCGACCACCACCTGCCGCTGCGCTGCGGGCATGTTCGAATCGAGATCGGCGGTGAGCCGCCCGACGTTATCCTCGATGGCGCGAGTGCGGCGCAGATATTCCTCGGCCTGGTATTGCTCCAGGCGGGCCTCGATGATGCTGCGCTGACGCTGATCGGCGGTACGCAGATATTGGCGAATATCCGGCAGCTTGCGCCGCTCCGTCAGCAGGATCGGACCGACTGCGTCGCTGAAGCCGGCAATGCCCAGTTGCTGACGGATGCCGCGCATCCGTTCGGTCAGCTGCGCCAGACTGCGATTCAATTGTTCCTGGCTGGCGCTGACCTCGTCGCTACGCTGCACCAGATCGGCCAACTGGCGGCTGATGTCGGCATTGACCGAGGCAGCGTCCTGCACCACCTTGGGTTTGGCCGCCGCATCCTGCTTGGCCTGGTCGGTCTGCTGCACCACCGCGGTCGCTTCGTCGCGCCGACGGGTGTTGAGCAGGCTCTGCAGCTGCTGTACCCGCGTCTGCGCCGATAATACGTCCTGGGCGACCGCGGCCCGCTGGGCGTTCAACAGGGCGAGACGGGCGTCGTAGCTCAGTTGCTCCTCCTCCAGCATGGTGACCTGCTGGCTCAACGCCTGCCGCTGGGTGGTCAGCGCCACCAGCCGGGCATCGGCCAGCAACGGGCTCAGCGTCGCCGGCGGGGGCGATTGCAGCTTGCCGTCGAGATCGGCAACCTGCTGCTTCAGGGCGCTCAACTCGGTGAGAATCGCCTTGGGGCGGGCCTGTTGCGCCGTGAGTTGCTGATCGAGATCGTTGAGACGCTTCTGGGCGTCGCTGAGCCTGGCCTGGGTTTGCACCAGCTGTTGGCTCAGATCTTCGCTGCTCAGGGTCGGCGCGGGCGGAGGCGTCGTTGCCCCGGTGAGGGATTGCTGCAGGCGGGCGGTGTCGGCCGGGGCCGACTGTTGGAGCTGCTGGAACTGCGCCATGGTGTCGGCGTAGGTTTTGGCCGCCTGCAACTGACTAATGGCCTGCTGGTACAACTCCTTGGCCTCGGTGCGTTCGTTTTCCGGCAAGTCGCGCATGGTGGCCAGCGCGTCGAGCTTGGCCTGCACCCGCTCGACGGTCAGAGCGGTCACGGTGGAGGTGGTCCCACCCGGCGGAGCCGGCTTGGGCGCCGCTGCCGCCGTAGCACCGAACAGCAGCGACAACAGGAATACGACCAGGGGTGGCCAGGTAGTTTTGCTCATCAGTGGTACAATCCTGGATCAAGTAGGGTGGGCAATGCACCCGGGGGCTTCACACTCTACGAACCGCGGCGTTCACCCTCATCCGCGGCGACGACGCCGGCCCAACGACAGCCGCCACTCACCATGGGCTGCCGGGCGCAGCGCTATAATTCCGACCTCAACCACTCCAACACAGGCTAAAATAATATTATGAAACGACGGGGATTCCTGACGCGGCTGCTGGGACTGGCTGCCTGCGGAATGCTGCCGATGCCATTGGTCCAGGCCGCCGCTGCCGATGGCGATTCCCATGGCGAGGGAGAACCCTTCAGCTGGGACGGGCTACGCGACACCGCGCGCCAGCTGGCCAATGCACCCTATATTCTGCCTGGTGACGCCCGACCGTCCTGGTTGGCGGCGATGGATTACGACGATTACCAGGCGCTGAATACCTTCCGCAAGGATCATAGTCTATGGACGGGCGGTGACTTGCCCTTCCAGGCCCGCTTCTTCCATCTCGGCCTCTATTTCCACCAGCCGGTCAGCCTTTACGAAGTCGCCAATGGCCTGGCCCGACCGATTCCCTTCTCCACCCAGATGTTCGATTACGGTCCACGGGTCAAGGATAAAGTTCCAGCCCAGGTTGGCGATCTGGGCTTCGCCGGCTTCCGCGTCAACACCCGCGCCGACTGGGACCGCGACATGTTCGCCTTCCTCGGGGCCAGCTATTTCCGCGCAGTCGGGGCCACCAAGCAGTATGGCCTGTCGGCGCGTGGTCTGGCGATCGACACCGCCATGAACCATCCCGAGGAATTCCCGGCCTTCCGCAGCTTCTGGCTGGAGCGTCCCACCGCCGACGCCACCACGCTCACCCTCTACGCTCTGCTCGACAGTCCCAGCATCACCGGCGCTTACGCCTTCGTCATCACTCCCGGCGACACCACGATCATGGAGATCAACACCCAGTTGTTCCCGCGCCGCCCCATCGAACGGCTGGGCATCGCGCCGATGACCTCGATGTTCCAGTGCGGCGAGAACGACCGTCGCACCGCCGACGATTTCCGTCCGGAAATCCACGACTCGGACGGTCTGGCGCTGTGGACCGGAACCGGCGAATGGATCTGGCGACCGGTGCTAAACCCGCACTATATCCGGGTCAACTCCTTCGTGGACGACAATCCGCGCGGCTTCGGTCTGTTGCAGCGCGACCGCGACTTCGCCCACTATCAGGACGACGGCGCGTTCTACAATAAACGGCCCTCTCTCTGGGTGGAGCCGCTCGGCCACTGGGGACAAGGTGCGGTGCAGTTGATCGAGCTGCCCACCGCCGACGAGACCTTCGACAACATCGTGGCTTTCTGGAATCCGGCCAAGCCCATCCAGCCCGGCCAGGAACTGAACTTCCAGTATCGGCTGTATTGGGGGGCGCAACCGCCGACCCAACCAGCGGTCGCCACGGTCGTGGCCACCCGCATCGGCAAGGGCGGCATCCCCGGCCAGAAGACCAGCACTCCATCGCGCAAGTTCGTGATCGATTTCCAGGGCGGTCGACTGAACCAGTTGCCCAAGGACGCCAAGCCAGAGGTCATGATCACGACCTCGCGCGGCCAGCTCAGCGACGTCGCCGCCCGCCCGATCCTGGAAACGGATCTGTGGCGCTGCCACTTCGATCTGAGCGCCAGCGGCAGCGAGCCGGTCGATCTGCGTTGCTATCTGCGCGACGCCCAGGGCGCGCTGACCGAAACCTGGCTGTATCAGTGGTCGCCACCACCGGGTAGCGGAGCCTAAACCCATCCGGTCTACGCTCTGTCCTCAGCCTGCGATCCTCGCCGTGGCGGTGACTGGCCAACGCTGGTCGCCGCCTGGCGATGCCGAAGTGAATGCTCCCCTCCGATCCCTCAGGGTCCGCCCGCGCAAGCGGACTCGGATTTGCTCTTGTCTTGCGCTAAATCCCAAGCATAATTCTTGGGATATGAGTCCTTTCACCCCTGTCACCGGTCCTCCCGCCCTCCCTCCGCAATGGAGTGGAGCCCGGCTGCGACATCGGCGAAGTTGAAGAGTCGCGATCATGGTGCTCCGCCTACTGCAATCCCTGTTTTCCATCACGCCCAAATCAGCGGGCAAATTCGATCCGGATCTGATTCGCGCAGCGATCGAACGGGTCGTGGACGGTACCGATCCACGCTTGCGCATGGCGCGCCAGTATCGCAAGCAACTGTGGAACGCCGTGGAGCACACCATCGAATATGTGATCGACCTGGTCGACCAGATGCCGTCGCCGGTCGAAATCGGCCGGCACAGTTTCACCACCGATCCCCGCTTGCGGGCGTTCTTCGCCTCGCCCCGCCATCTCCAGGAAACCCTGAGTTTCAACCCGGATCTGCGCCAGTATCGTCAGCGGCTCAACGGCACGCTACCGTCGGATCTGTACGCCGTGCTGCGCATGCAACGGACCGAAAAGACCATTTTCGGCGTCGCCCTCGATGGCAACATGATCCGCCGCGACGTGCCCCAGACCATCGTCAACTTCGACCAGCACCAGATCGCTTTCCTGGCTGGCAGCGAAACCAAGACCCGGCGCGAGATCAAGAAACGTGCCTTCGACCATCTGATCGAGGCGGCGCTGGAGCGCTTGTCGGCAGTCCGCTCCCAGAAGCAACAACTCGAACAACAGCGCCGACAACTGCTGCAGAAGAAAACCAAGCTGCTGAAAGGAGCCCATGTCGCGCTGGAGCCTTTGCTGGATTCGCACGCGGCGGAGCTGAGCAATCCGGTCGCCATCGATCGGCGACTGCGCGAAATCGAAGCCGAGCTGAGCCAACTGTACGCCGACTCGGCCACGATCGACGACCAGCTCGTCAGCGTGGTGGCTACCTTGCGCGAACCGGAAAAACATCTGTGCTGCAACCAGGTGTCGCTGACCCTGGACCATATGAACACCCTGGTGGCTCCAGGCTCGTCCTACAACGCCAACACGCTGAACTTCGACGAAATCCAGCTTGGCCCCAACCGCCGGGTCGCCATCCTCATCATCCGCTTTCCCAGCGCCGACATCCTGCCGCAACCGGATTTCTTCGACGAAGCCAACCGCCTGCTGTATCTGGGCGGCCAACCCCGACTCACCACCATCTAACCCGACGCCAGGCGATGGGCATGACGGGTGGTTTCCGGCAGACGGTAACGGGTGCAACAACGCATCACGTAGTCCAGCGCCGTTTCCAGGCTGACCCGATGGCCAGACGAGATATATAGCGGCCGGCAACCCGGCCGGCTGCGCAAC
>RXIW01000087.1 GCA_003989065.1 Candidatus Competibacteraceae bacterium | reverse complement strand
TCGACGGTGTGGGCAGCCCGCTCGAAGGCCGCGTTATGGGTTTGCAGACGGTTATCCAGGCTGGCGTTGAGTTGGTCCAGGCTCTGTTTGGCGCGGTGCAGATGTTCGGCCATGATGCTGACCATGATCCCGCTGCCAATCAGCATGCCCCACTGGAAAAGGTCGTGGCTGGCGCCGATGGCCAGGCTGTATTGCGGCGGAATCAGGAAGAAGGCCGTGCAGAAGGCGGCGACCAGAGTGGCGATGAGCCCTGGCAGAATGCCGCCCAGCAATGCCGGGAGGATGATCGCCGGCATGAACAGGATCAGTAGGGGCCGCGCGCCGAATTCGACCGGTAATTGCCAGCGAATGAACAGCGCCAGGAAGGGCAGCAGGATGGCCAGCGAATAGACGCCGATCCGGCGCGGATTCAGCCAGTGCCCGGCGATGGTGGCAACGGACTGGGCGGTTGGCGGGTCCGAGGGGGGCTGCGAGTGGTTCGGGAGCATGGGCTGTGGGTCCGGTTCCTGGGGCTCGGGGGAGGGATGGATGACGGTGGATCGGACGCATCCGCTCAAGGGTTGGCGTCCGCTTCGAGTTGCTCCACGATCTTGCGCAGAGTCGTCAGGGCGCGCTCGATCGCGTCGCTCAGCCGGGCCAGCAGTGCCGTTCGCTCGAGCGGCTCCGGCGCGGTCAGGGCCGCTTCGGCGACATGCGTCATTTCGGCCAGCTCCATGGCGCCCAGAGTCAGGGCGCTGCCGCGCAGGGAGTGCAGGAGCTGGGCGGCCTCCTCGGCGGCAGCAGCCGAGGGCTCGCACAGCAAGGGGTAGAGACGGGCCAGGCTAGCGTCGACGCCATCCAGGAAGCGGCGCGACAGGGCGGCATAGGTCGTGGCTTGGCCGCCCAGGCGCGCAACGGCGCCCTGCCAATCGAATTCAGGGGGATTCGCGGTGGCCGCCGATCCACCGCCGAGGCGGTGATGGGGCTGGATCTGGCGGCGCTGGCCATCGTTTGCAGGGATCATGGTCGATAGCCCTCGTCCTGACAGTCCCAGTGCTCCTTGATATCGAGGATTTCGGGCAAGACGGTTTCGAACAACGCCACCAGCCGCGGCTCGAAATGGGTTCCCGCCCCCTCCTGGATGGTGGCTACGGCCCGCTCGATCGGCCAGGCTTCCTTATAGGGCCGTTTGGTAGTGAGCGCGTCGAAGACATCGGCGATGGCGACGATGCGGGCCGATTCCGGGATGGCCGTGCCCGCCAACCCATCGGGGTAGCCGCTGCCGTCCCATTTTTCATGATGGCGCAGCGCCACCTCGGCCGCCAGGCGAAATACTGGGGCGTCGCTTTGGCTGAGGATGCGATAGCCGATGGTGGTGTGGGTCTGCATCACCGTCCATTCTTCGGCGTCGAGCTTGCCGGGCTTGCGCAGGATCGCGCCGGGAATGCCGATCTTGCCGGTGTCGTGCATGGGAGCGGCCATCTCCAGGTCGCGGTAATCCTCCTCGGTCCAGCCGTCGGCCATGGCGATCGCGCGCGCGAAAGCGGCCATGCGCCAGATGTGTACACCCGTGTCGGTATCGTTGTAGTGGCCGGCGATCCCGAGCATGGTGATGGCGTCACGGTAACTTTGCGTGAGGCGACTGACCTGCACCAGCGACAGATGGGTTTGCACGCGGGCCAGCACGATCGGCGGCGAGACCGGTTTGGCGATGTAGTCCACCGCGCCCACCGCGAAACCCTGGGCCTCGTTGCCTACCTCCGACAGGCTGGTGACGAAGATCACCGGGATATGTGCGGTGGCCGGATCGGCCTTGAGCTGGCGACAGACCAGGTAGCCGTCCATGTCCGGCATCTGGATGTCGAGCAGGATCAGACTGGGCGCGACCTTGCGGGCGGCGGCCAAGGCCGTGGCGCCGTTGTTGGCGAAGGCGAGCGGGTAGCTTCCACTGAGAATCCGCCGGATGACGGCCAGATTCTGCGGTTCATCGTCGACCACCAGGATGGGGTTGTGGGCCATGCTCAGTTCTCCAGAGGAATAGCGAGTTTGGCGGCCAGCTGACGCAGCGCGGTTTCGGCCTCGTCGAAGCTGAAGCGCTCCAGCGCGGCGCTGAGCGGCGCCAGGTATTCGGCCGGCAGGTAGTGGCCGAGCTGGGTCAGTTCCGGTTCGACCGCCTCTGGGTCGTAGGTCGCCATGCCGGCCAGAGCTCGCGCCAGCAGCGGCGCGATCAACTCGTGATCGATTGTCGCCGCACTCGGCGGCCGTGTCGTGGAGGGTTCTTCGACGGGAAGATAGTCGTCGACGGCCTGCAGGGTCTCCACCAGATCGTCGCGCAGGCGCGTTGTGTCGTCGCGGGCGTCTTTCCTCTGCCTAAGCAGGACTTCCACCGTGCCGGCGCTGGCCGCCAAGCGTTCGAGACCGAGATTGGCCGCTGTGCCGCGCAGCTTGTGCGCCAGTGCTTCGAGCGATCCGGCCTCCGGTTCGGGCTGGGCCAGGATCGCTAGCGTCGGCTGATATTGCTGGACGAACAGACGCAGGTAGCGGTGATAGGACAGCAACGTCTTGAACAGGGACAGGCCGAAGTCGCTGTTGAGCAGAGCTTGGCCGGACGCCGTCGTCTCGGCGACCAGCGCCTGGACCGGATCGGGACAGGTCCCTTCGGGGGCACGGACCAGGGCCAGGATCAGAGCGACCGCGCTGTCGACCACGAAAGGCTTGGGAATGAAGCCGGACATCCCAGCCGCCAGGGCGGTGTCGCGTTGCTCCTGCAGCGCGCCGGCCGTGAGGGCAATGACCGGCAATCTGGCCATTCCAGGTTGGCGGCGCAGACGGCGAGTAGCCTCGAGACCATCCATGACCGGCATGTGGACATCCATGAGGATGACATCGACCGCGTGCGGATGGTTGTCCAGCCAGTCGAGCGCCTGTTGGCCGTCGTTTGCCAAGCTGATCGTAGCCCCTTCGTGGCCGAAGATGCGCTGCGCCACTTCGCGGTTGATCTCGCTGTCGTCGACCACCAGGATGCGCAGGCCCGCCAGCCGTTGGGCGCTGGGCGGCTTGGACGTCATCGTCGCGCCGTTCAGGTGGAAGTTGCGGGCCCGCACGATGGTGTCGTAGATCATGGATGGTCCCAACGGTTTGCTGAGCACGGCATCCAGACATTCTATGTCGGATTGGGCCTGGATCTGCTCTCGGCTGTAGGCGCTGACCAGCAGCATGATCGGACGCGCCGCTGGCGGCAGACTCTCGCAAAGCGCATGGGCCACGCCGATGCCATCCAGGTCGGGCATCTTCCAGTCGAGCAGGAGGACGGTGTCCGGTCCCTGCAGGCGACGGTCGCGCAGCACCCGCTGCATCGTCACCTCGCCCGATTCGAACAGCTCCGGGGTCCAGCCCATCGAGCGGATGGTCGCGCCCAGCCCCTCGAGGCTGACCGGATTATCGTCCATCACCAGCACGTTCAGATCCGGCAGGGCCTGCGGGCCGGGAGAACTTGCGCCCTGGCGCGGTAGATCGAGCGTGAACGAGAAGGTGCTGCCACGGTTGACCGCGCTGGACAGAGACATGTGGCCGCCCATCATCTCGACCAGACGGCGGCTGATGACCAAGCCCAGCCCGGTCCCGCCGAAGCGTCGGGTGGTGGAAACGTCGGCTTGGGCGAAGGGTACGAACAGGCGGGCCTGGGTTTCGGCGTCCATACCGATACCGG
The DNA here is from genome assembly GCA_003989065.1 of Candidatus Competibacteraceae bacterium. GTDB lineage: Bacteria > Pseudomonadota > Gammaproteobacteria > Competibacterales > Competibacteraceae > RXIW01. The sequence goes on along the minus strand of RXIW01000087.1, from coordinate 5,834 downwards.
TATCGCGGATCGAGAAGCACAGTTTGACCGTGTGGTCGTATTCCTCGAGCAGAGCGATCTTGACCTCGACCAGGCCGCAGGCCGTGAACTTGATGGCGTTGCTGGTCAGGTTGATCAACACCTGGCCGATGCGTAGGGCGTCTCCGATCAGGTAACAGGCATGGTAGGGCGGTGGCGCGATGATCAGCTCCAATCCCTTGCCCATCGCCGCGGACGCCATGATGGTAGCGAGGTTGTCGAGGATGTCGCCGAGGTAGAAGGGCGCGCGTTCGATGTCCAGCCGGCCGGACTCGATTTTGGAGAAGTCGAGGATGTCGTTGATGATGCCGAGCAGCGACTGCCCCGAGTTATGGATCTTCTTGGCCAGTTCGGCTGCCTCAGCTGGCAACGTCATCTGTCCCAGCAGATAGGCCAACCCAAGCACGGCATTCATCGGCGTGCGGATTTCGTGACTCATGTTGGCCAGGAAATCGCTCTTGGCCTTGGCCAACCGTTCGGCTTCCTGGCGCGCCTGCTCCAGTTCGAGGGTGCGCTCGCTGACCCGCGCTTCGAGCTCCTCGTTGTGATGCTTCAGGGCGTCTTCGAGGGCTTTGCGCTCGGTGATATCGCGAAGGATGGCGGTGAAGGTGGTCTGACCATCGACCACGGTGCGGGAGACATTGATTTCGGCGGGAAATTCGCTGCCATCCTGGCGTCGGCCCGAGAGTTCGCGGGTGTTGCTCAGGGCTTTGGCGGACAGGCCGCTCTCGGCGAAGGCGCGCAGGTGTTGTTCGTGGGTGACGGCAAAGCGAGCGGGCAGCAGGGTATTGAGGGACTGTCCCAGCATGTCGTCGGCGTAATAGCCAAACATCCGCTCGGCGCCCCGATTGAACAGAATGATCCGATGGGCTTCGTCGATCGAGATGATGGCGTCGATGGTGTTATTGAGGATGTTTTCGTAGTGAGCGGCGTTGATACGGCCCACCTGCCGCGATTGCGCCTCGCCCAGCTCCCTCGTCAGGGCCGGCCCGAGACGGGCGAGGTTGTCCTTTAATAGGTAGTCGTTGGCGCCGCCGGCCATGGCCTGTATGCCCACATCGTCGCGCACGATGCCGGAAACGAATAGAAATGGGACATATTTGTCCCAGTCACGCACGATCTTGAGCGCCGTGAGACCGTTGAAGTTGGGCAGGTTATGATCGGAGATCACAGCTTGCCAATGGCCCTCGGCCAGTGCCGCGCGCAGTTCGGCTTCGGTTTCGATGCGGCGATGTTCGACCGCGAAGCCAGCTTCGCGCAGGGCATAGAGCATGATCAGTTCGTCGTCGGTCGAGTCTTCGATCAGCAGTAGACGCAGTGGGGTGGGCATGGTCGAGGGTGGCATCGTGATGTGCTTGGGCTGAAATCGGCGACAAGTGTCAATTAATTTATTCTAGATGCAAATAGTAATAATTCTCACATGAGAAGGCATCATCGATAGGGTGTGCACATTCGGTCCAATGGCGATTGCCGCCAGATGGACCGCGGCGCAGTCAGACTGCGGCGGGTCGATACCGCTTCACCGATCTCGCTATTGAGGCAGTTCTTGCTGGAAAACCTACTGTTTTTCTACATAATTACCATGAAGGAAGGATTGCGACTAAAAATACCAAGCTCATTACGAAGCACATTCCCACCCGGAGGAATAACGATGCGAAAGCTTACGGCCGTCATATCCTCACTGCGCGAGCGTCGCCTTGCGGTGGAAAAGACCTGGAACGGCTTCGTCGCGGGGCGCATGGTCCCGCCATCGGAGTCGATCCACGCCGAAATCGCAGCTTCGTGGCGGCGTAGCTCGCACTATTGCAATCCCACTCAGGAGCGCGCGCCCCTTGATGATCAGGATACGGCCTGGCGTTCCTGGCGCGAATCGCCGTTGCGGCAAGCGACCGAATGCGTGCTGGGGTTGCTGACGCGTTCGGTGCAGGAAGGCGCTTTGCTGGCTGGCGTCGCCGATCCGCAAGGTCGTCTGCTGTGGACCCACGCCAGCAACCACATGCGCCGCCGGGCCGAAACCATCCATTTCACCCCCGGCGGTCGCTGGGACGAGCGCTCGGCCGGCACCAACGCAGTGGGTCTGGCGCTGGAGCTGCGCCGACCGGTTACCGTCTTTTCCGCCGAGCACTATGCCCCTTACGTGCATGACTGGGTGTGCTACGCCGCCCCGATCGTGCACCCGCAAACCAATGAAATCGCCGGGATTCTGGATATCTCCAGCACCTGGAACCTGCATACGCCGCTGGGTCAGGCCGCCGCCAGCGACCTGGCCCGTTCGATCGCCCAGCATTTGCCCGTCACCCCGGCCAGGGCCGAGCTGGAACTGTACGCGCTGGGTCGCAGCAAGGCGTTGCTGCGCGGCATGCCGGTGCATCTGACGCTGCGCCAGATGGAGATTCTGTGCCTGCTGGCCCTGAATACTCACGGCTGGACATTGGACGCGCTGCACGCGGCCCTGTACGGCGATCATCCGGTCAGTCTCGGCACCTTGAAAGCCGAGTTGTCCCATCTGCGCCGCCTGTTGAACGGGCAGCTCAGCTCCCGACCCTATCGGCTGCAGACATCGGTGTGGGCCGATTTCATCGAGCTATGGACGCTGTTGCGACAAAAGAAACACCAAGATGCGCGCCGGCTCTATCAGGGACCTTTCCTGTCCAGATCCAATGCACCCGAACTAGAAGAATGGCGTCATTGCATCGATGCGGCGATGGGACGGACGCTGGACGCCTGTGCCCAGCCGGATGCGCTGGTGGAGCATCTGTCCGAGAGCACGGCGGGAAGTGAGTTGGCGCGGGCGCGTCTGCTGGACTGGGCCGAATCGGCGCGCCCACAGCTCCACGCTGGACGACTCTGAGCGATGCGGTCTCCTGCCCGCTGCGCCGGGCGGGAGACCGACTTTTGGACCTTGGTTCAGCTGTGCTGGCGGCCCCGCAGCGCTGGCTGCTGGCGCAGTGCCTCCCATTCCGCATCGCTGTACAGCCGCGAGCGAATGATGAACCGATAGCCTTCCGGCGCTTCCAGCGAGAAGCCGGCGCCGCGACCCGGCACCACGTCCAGGGTCAGGTGGGTGTGCTCCCAATATTCGAACTGCGCGGCGCTGATGTAGAACGGCTCATCCGCTACCCAGCCGAGGAAGACGTCCGCATCTCCGACCAACAGCTCGTCGCGCGGGTAGCACATGGGGCTGCTGCCGTCGCAACAGCCACCGGATTGATGGAACATCAGCGGCCCGTAGCGGCCGTGCAAGCGTTCGACCAGCGTTTGCGCCGCTGGCGTGATATCGACGCGGTGGACCATACGGTGCGCACCGGGCGCGCCTGCGCCCGGCCCTCCTTAACAGCGTGGATCAGAAGAAACCCAGCTTGTTGGGCGAGTAGCTCACCAACAGATTCTTGGTCTGCTGGTAATGGTCGAGCATCATCTTGTGGGTTTCGCGGCCGATGCCGGAGCGCTTGTAGCCACCAAACGCGGCGTGGGCGGGATAGGCGTGATAGCAATTGGTCCAGACCCGCCCGGCCTTGATGCCACGCCCGAAACGGTAGGCCCGGTTCATGTCGCGGGTCCAGATGCCCGAACCCAGCCCGTACAGGGTGTCGTTGGCCATCGCCAGGGCTTCGGTGTCGTCCTTGAAGGTGGTGACCGAGAGTACCGGACCGAAGATTTCCTCCTGGAAGATGCGCATCTTGTTGTGGCCGGCGAATACGGTCGGCTCCACGTAGAAACCGCCTGCCAGTTCGCCGCTGAACTGCTTGCGCTGGCCACCGTAGAGCAGCTCGGCGCCTTCCTGCTTGCCGATGTCGATGTAGGACAGGATCTTTTCCAACTGATCGTTGCTGGCCTGTGCCCCGGTCATGGTGTCGGTGTCGAGCGGGTGGCCCATTTTGATGGCGGCGACGCGACTCAGCGCCTTGTCCATGAAGCGGTCGTAGATGGACTCGTGCACCAGGGCGCGGGAGGGGCAGGTGCAGACTTCGCCCTGATTCAGCGCGAACATGACGAAGCCTTCCAGGGTCTTGTCGAAGAACTCGTCGTCCGCCGCCATCACGTCGGCGAAAAAGATGTTCGGGCTCTTGCCGCCCAGCTCTAGCGTCACCGGAATGATGTTCTGGGAGGCGTACTGCATGATCAGGCGGCCGGTGGTGGTTTCACCGGTGAACGCCACCTTGGCGATGCGTGGGTTGCTGGCCAGGGGCTTGCCCGCTTCCAGGCCGAAGCCGTTGACGATGTTCAACACCCCGTCGGGCAGCAGATCGCCGACCAGTTCGATCCAGGTCAGGATACTGGTGGGGGTCTGCTCGGCCGGCTTCAGCACGATACAGTTGCCGGCGGCCAGCGCCGGCGCGATCTTCCAAGCCGCCATCAGCAGCGGGAAATTCCAGGGAATGATCTGTCCCACCACGCCGAGCGGTTCATGGAAATGATAGGCCACGGTATGGGCGTCCAGCTCGCCCAAGGAGCCTTCCTGGGCGCGGATGCAGCCGGCGAAATAGCGGAAGTGGTCGATGGCCAGCGGCAGATCGGCGGCCAATGTTTCGCGCACCGGTTTACCGTTGTCCCAGGTTTCGGCCACCGCCAGGGTTTCCAGATGCTGCTCCATGCGGTCTGCGATCTTCAGCAGGATGTTGGAGCGCTCGGTGACGCTGGTTTGCCCCCAGGCGTCGGCGGCGGCGTGTGCGGCGTCCAGCGCCAGCTCGATGTCTTCCTGGGTCGAGCGCGCAACCTGACAAAACGCTTGGCCAGTGATCGGCGTGGTATTGTCGAAATACTCGCCCTTGACCGGCTCTTGCCAGCGGCCGCCGATGAAGTTGTCGTAGCGCGATTTGAAAGCGACTACTGCGCCTGCCGTATTGGGATTCGCGTACAGCATCGTTCAATCCTCCTTACCTAGTGCAATTCAACGTGTTATGTCATGGCCGCGAATGCGGCACGGTAAGGGTAAGCGCTGGCAGGTTGGAAAAAGGTTGGACGCTTGATCTTGCTGTTCGCTGATGTCACGGCTTGAATGATTAAGATTTTCAAAACTCGTTATTTCGCGAACAGCTGTCCTAGAATTGAATATTGTGACACTTTTGATGTGGCGCTTATCGGCCAGGTTTTTCTCTTGTGGCGGTTCGGAATCGTTCCTTATAGCCACGGAATGCCATCGAAACGCATCGCGCTCAGTGATCTGGCATCCGATCTATGCGGGAATTGGACAGTATCTATTGTAAATCAGGAGATATGAAACATGACGGAACCATCTTTTCATCCAGCGCTCGTTCCTTATTGCGACAAGGTTATCGCGGCCAACAAAGCCGTCCGGATGATTCGACCTGGCCAGCATGTGTTCGTCGGCACCGCCTGCGCTACACCGCGAACCTTGGTAGCCGCGCTGGAAAGCTTGCCCAATCCCCCCGATGACGTTGAGCTGGTGCATTTCATTACCACCGATGCCGTACCGCATCGCGACGGCCAATCCTTCACCAAGTACCATCACCGTAGCTTCTTCGTCGATTCGGACATCCGCGCGGCGGTGAAACAGGGGCTGGCGGAATATGTGCCTATTTCCATCGCTCAGGTTCCAAAACTGATTGAGCTGGGGCGTATTCCCATCGATGTAGCTTTAATCCAAGTATCGATGCCGGATGAATTCGGCTATGTCAGCCTGGGTATTTCGGTCGATGTGATCCCGGCGGCATTGGAACGGGCTGAATTGGTCATTGCGGAGATGAATCCTGCCATGCCGCGCAGCATGGGGTATTCGACCATCCACCTGGATCAGATCGATCAGTTGGTCTGGGTCGATACGCCAGTGACCGAATACGTACATCCGGCAGTCA
>RXIW01000086.1 GCA_003989065.1 Candidatus Competibacteraceae bacterium | reverse complement strand
CGCGCCCATGAATCCGGTTTGCAACGACACCAGGCTGCGAGGCTGGGGCAAGATCGACCGCAAACAGGGCAATAGGCCGTTGATCCAGCTCGACCTTGAGCGCACGATAGCTGGACAGCGCCGCCACTCCGGGTGTGGCGCGCACCGCCTAACCGGTTGCAGGCGACCATCCAGTCTTTCCTGGAATCGATTCCCAACGGGTTGAAAGCCAACGTGCGCTGGAAATGGTGGGTTGCCGAGTCCTGATCAGCCAGGAAAAGTCGTCGCGCTGTTTCAACAAATCCCGGCTTTGGCCCACGCCCGCGTGCCGCGTACCCTGCTGAGCGCCATTTTTGACTAGATTCCGGATCGCGCCACGGTCCAAAGCCGACTGCAACTTTGGGTCAAGCAGGGCAAAGCATCCGGCCTGCATGGTTTTGACACCTTCCTCAATACCCTGTATCACTGGCAGGAGGGCATCCTCAACTCTTTCGACGGACGACAGACCAGCGGTTTCGTTGAAGGGTTCAACAAACACTCAAGTTGCTCAAACGCCGCTGCTTTGGCCTGGATGGCACCACCGAACTGTTGCGCCGGCTGTGGCTGGATATCGAGGGTCCACGCCTTTGGGCATCAACCCCTACACTGCATCTTGGGGTGACCATGAGAAATCTCATAGAACCCTAATTTCTACACTGAGGAACTCCAAATCTTATGTTGATCCGAGTTGGATATGACATTATTTTTGAACATCCGGCGCCGACGCCAATCATTACGATGCTCTACCTTCATCCCGCGCGCAAAACTTCGATCCGGCGAGGCGACTACTTGCTAGTCGAGCCGCCGGTGGCGGTCGGCGAATACACCGACGTTTTTGGGAATCGTTGCGGGCGTTTGGTGGCGCCTGCCGGACCGATCCGGTTTTGGAACGATGCAGTGGTTGAGGACAATGGCCAGCCGGATCGCCAAAATCTCGCTGCCGAACAGCACGAAATCCATGGCTTGCCGAATGAGACGCTCACGTTTCTGATGCCAAGCCGCTATTGCGAAGTCGATCGAATGGTGGATCTGGCCTGGCAACTGTTTAGCACCGTGCCAAAAGGCTGGGCGCAGGTACAGGCAATTTGCGATTTCGTGCATCGTCACATTACGTTCGATTACATGCAGGCGAGCAAGACGCGCACCGCCTACGAAACTTACCAGGAGCGAGTCGGCGTCTGTCGCGACTTCACCCATTTGGCCATCGCGTTGTGCCGCTGCCTGAATATCCCAGCCCGGTATTGCACCGGATATCTCGGCGATATTGGGGTGCCTGTAACAGGTCCGATGGATTTCAGCGCCTGGTTTGAGGCTTACTTAAGCGGTTGCTGGTACACCTTCGACCCGCGCAACAATATACCTCGCATCGGCCGAGTTCTAATGGCTCGCGGCCACGATGCCGCCGATGTGGCGTTGCTGACCTCTTTCGGTCCTAGTCGGCTGGAACGGTTCACGGTGTGGGCCGATGAGGTGGAGGAGGATGCCCTGCTACCTGTTATCAATCAATAGGTTCTTGTGGCCAATACAAGCTACGGTTGCCGAGGAAGCGAGTTCGGGCCACATCCAGCCTGAACAAATCCATCCTCGATCAAGGTTGGGATCTGTCGAGTCAGTTCGCTATCCCGAACGGTTTCCACTTTCAGCATAAAGCACTCCTACTAGCCGGCAGCAAACGTACTGCGCTTGTAGCCACATTGACGGGCGACTGGCGTGGTTCGTTCACTCCATGCGCAATGCTTCGGCCGGGCGGGTGCGGATCATCCGCCAGATCGGATACAGCCCAGCGAGCAGAGCGGCGCAAATCGCCAGCGCCAGGGTTTCCAACAGCAGGCTTGGACTCACCTGGAACGGCAGGCTCCAACCGAACGCCCGCCGATTGATCACGAAGATCAGCACCGCCGCCAGCAGAATGCCGGTCGGTAATGCCAGCAGACCGGCGGCCGCGCCCATGAATCCGGTTTGCAACGACACCAGTCCGCCGATTTCCCCCGCCGTCATCCCGGTGGCGCGTAGCATGGCGAATTCCCGCGCTCGCTCCAGTTGCAGCGCCAGCAGCGCGCTCAACACCCCGACCACCGCCACCAGAATCGCCAACAGCCGCAACACATTGGTAATGGTGAACGTCCGATCGAAGATCTCCAACGTCACCTGCTGAATGGTGCGATTGGAGCGGATCACCAGCGGCTGGATTGACTCCAGCTGTTGCTGCAAACGATCGCGCAACGAGGTCAGCACCTCGCCCGGCGCGGCGAACACCGCCAGCGAACCGATGGTCGGGTCGCGCCAGTAGCGCTCGTAAGCGGAACGGTGCAGCAGAATGCGCCCGTGCTCCGAACCATAATCCAGAAACACGGCAGCGATGGTGAAGGTTTTCGGCCCGATGTCGGTGGGCAGCTCCAAGCGGTCGCCGGCTCGCAACTGGCGTCGGTAGGCCAGCGGTTCGGAAACGATCACCGCCTCGCCGCTCTGCAACGCCTGCCAAGCTTGATCCGGCCTGCCGTCGATCAGGTGATAACCGGCTTGCGAGGCCGGGGCGAGATCGACCGCAAACAGAGCAATAGGCCGTTGATCCAGCTCGATCTTGAGCGCGCGATAGCTGGACAGCGCCGCCACGCCTGGGGTGGCGCGCACCGCTGCCAGCACCGCCGGATCGAGTGCGGTCGAACGGTCGCCGCCGTCCTCGATGGCCGGTGGGGCGATATAGAAATCGGCGTTCAGCAAATCGTTGATCCAGATCACCACGCCACCCCGGAAACTGTCCACCATGATCCCGACCCCGACCGTGGTGGCGAAAGCCACCATCAGCGCCGCAACCGCAATGCCGGTGCGGCTGAGGTGGCGAGCGACGTCGCGGTTGGCCATTCGCGCCAGCAGGCCCAGCCGAACGGTCAGGGGCTGGTTGAGTTGAACCAGAGCGACCACGGCGGGCGGGGTCAGCAGCGCGCAGCCCAGCACCAGCAGGAACAGTCCGGCAAAGCCGACCGGCAGCGAATGAGACACGATCAGGGTCAAGCCGCCCGCCGCCAGGAGCGCCAGACCCGCCGCCAGGAAACGGGGTAGAGCCGCCCGCCAGCGGCTTTCCAGATGCGCGCGGCTCAACGCGGCTCCGGGCGGGGCATCGGCCGCTTCCCACGCTGGCAGGCCGGCCGCCGCCAGCGTCGCCACCAGGCCCAGCGCCGCTGCCTTGAGCAGCGAGCTAGGCTCAAGGAACAACTCGCGCACGCTCAGCACGTAATACAGATCGTTGATGGTGCGGGTGACCAGATGCACCAGTCCCGATCCCAGCCAGAGGCCCAGCAAGCCGCCGAGCAGGGTGCCGGCCAGTCCGAGCAGCAGAGCCTCGCCCAGGATGCCGAGAAACAGTTCCCGTCGGCTGACGCCCAGGGCCCGCAGCAGGCCGAGCAGGGCGCGGCGTTGCACTACTGAAAAACTGATGGCGTTGTAGATCAGGAACATGCCGACCACCAAGGCCAGCAGGCTCATGGCGGTCAGATTCAGGGCAAAGGCCGCGCTGAGCTTGGCCGTGGCCTGATTGCGGGCATCGGCCCGTTCCACATGCAATTCCGGTGGCAACCTGGCCCGCAGTTCAGTCGCCTGACGGTCGCCGGCCGGACCGTCCGGTAGGATCAGGTCGATGTGACTGAGCAGGCCCGGTTTGCCCAACAGGGTTTGCGCCGTGCTGAGATCGGTGATGATCAGCCCATCGAATTCCGGCCCGACCAGGGTACCGACGCGTTGCAAGGTGAAACGCTGCTCGCCACGGCGCAAGGTGACTGGTTCGCCCAGCGTCTCGGGTAACAGCGCCGCGTCGGATCGCAGCAACAGCGCGCGCAGATCGAAATCGCCGCCGACGATTTTGGCGGCGGGGTCGCGAAACGGCGCTTCGGCAAAGGGATCGACGCCGAGGATTTGCAGCAGTGGCCCACCGTGATCAGCGCGCGGCAGATAACCGGTCACCACTGGCGCAGCCAGGCGGATGTCGTGTTCCAACCGTAGCCGGGCATACCAGGCTTCCGGGACGCCTTGCGCATCGCCGACGATGCGATGGGTGGCGTGGCCGGTCACCCGGTTCATGGCCAGTTCGAAACCACGCCGGGCGCTGGCATTGGCCAGATCGACCGCCAGCACCACGGCAACCCCGAGTGCGATACCGAGAATAGCCAGCCCCAATTGCCAGGGATGCCGTAACGGATGGCGTAGCAGCGCCCGCCACAACAGCGGAATCACGGTGCGATTTCCCGCATGTGGCCGGCGTCCAGCACCAGCACCCGGTCGGCGCGGGCCGCTACTTCCCGGCTGTGGGTCACCATGACGATGGTGGTGCCGGCTCGGCGGTGCAGGCTCAGCAACAATTCCAGAATGTGAGCGCCGGTGGCGGCATCGAGGTTGCCGGTCGGTTCGTCGGCCAGCAGCAGCGCAGGACCGTGCACCAGCGCCCGGGCGATGGCTAATCGCTGCTGTTCGCCGCCGGACAGCCGTTCCGGAAAGCTGTCTCGGCGCTGTCCCAGCCCGACCTGATCCAGCAATGCCAGCGCTTGGTCGCGCTGCGCCACCGTTGCCAGGCCGTTCAGCTCCAGCGGCAGCAGCAGATTTTCCACCACGGTCAGGGTCGGGATCAGATTGAAGAACTGGAATACGAAGCCGATCTGACGGCGGCGAAAATGGGTGCGGGCGGTTTCGCTCAGCTCGGTCAGCGGTTGGCCATCGATGCGGATGTATCCAGCGTCCGGCAGGTCGATGCCGCCGAGCAGATTGAGCAGGGTGGACTTGCCGGAACCAGATTGCCCGAGCAGGGCGACGAAGCTGCCGCGCGCGATGTCCAGGTTGAGATCGGCAAAGATCGTCCGCAGCTCGTCGCCCTCGGCATAGCGTTTATGCAGGCCGCGGATGGCAATGAACGGATCGGTCAAGACGGCGGCCTAACGCCATGGTCCGGCCAGCGCTGTGGCCGGTTCCGCCAGCGATTGGAACCGCGCCAGCCGCACGGCGTTGCGCTGGCGATGGCTCAGCAGTGGCATCAGGCCCTGCGCCAGGATGGCTTGGGCCGCCCGTTCGCCCAGCAGCACTTCGGCTACCGGTTGCAGGACGCGCTCGCCGGCCTCTTCGTAGACGTGAGCCGGCAGATCGTCCAGTTCCAGCACGTCATCGGGACTGAAATCCCAGCCGCTGTCCATGAAGGCCGCTGCGAGCAGACGAGCGCAGACGAAAGCCGGATTGCCCCAGAGATAGCCCTCCGGGGCGCGTCCCCCTGGCATTTCCTCGAAGGCGATTTGGTCGAGCGGATCGGTCTTCTGGCCATAGGGCAGGCGTAGCAACACCCGTGGCAGGCTCAGGCCCAGCCAGGGGGCGACGGCGCTGCGTCGCAGTAGCTGCCAGCGCTGCTGGTCGGCGGCGGCCAACGGCGACCAGCGGGCGGGGTCGGCCCATGTCGTCGTGGCGTCGCCGACCAGCACGCTCGGTTCGGCAGCGGCCAGGAAGGGACCGCCGGCGTGGGCGGCCAGCGAACCGAGGTGGGCCAGCAGGGCAATGTCTTCCGCGCCGGTCCCGAAGCGGTAGTCGCCGACCAGCAGCGACCAGGGTTGGCCGCCGTGCATCCGGACTCCGCGGTCGATCAGCAGGGTGTAGAGGCCGGTCGCCTTGGGCGCGCCGCCGGCCGTGCGCAGGTCGGCCAGCAGTTCCTGCCGGGTGATGTCGAGCAGGGAAACCTGCACGAGTTCGCCGTCGATGGCGTTCACCAGGTTGTGCATGCTGCGCCAGGCCGCTTCCAGCGCCTGAAATCCCGGTTGATGCAGGATCGTTCGCAACTGTTCGCCGATGGCAGCGTCGAGCGCCGCGATCCAGGCCGGCTGGCGCGCGTCGGTGTGCACGATGTGCGGCCGAATCACCGCTTGCAGCAGGTTTTGCACGGCGGCCGCCCCCGGATCGCTGGTGCGCGCCGGTGTGGCGGTCGGGGTGGGGGCTTTGCCCAATAGCCGTCCCAGCAGATCCGCCTCGTCCCCGTTGGTGGTCGGTGGTTCGGTTTGGACCGGCTCAGCGAGGGGTGGGGGGGCCAGTTCGGCTACGGCCTGGGCAAAACTGGCCGGGTTGAGCAGCCGGGCGCGGGTGCGGCGCAGCGCCTGGAACAGTTCCAGCCGTTGATAAAGGGCGTCGGGATGAAAATCGTCGAGCTGGGCGAAACCGATGTTGATCACCCCGTCGCCTGCCGGGTCCAGCGGCAGGCGCAGCTTGGGCGCGATGCGGGCCATGACCGCGTCCAGATTGTCGACATCCACGGTCCACAGTCGACGGTCGCTGATGTCGATCAAATCAGCCGGCGCTTCTTCCCGGTGACCGCGCCCACTGAAGTCGGCCATCACCAGGATGCGCAATGGCGCAGCGGGATCGCGGCGGGTGGGACGCCCGGCGGACGAAGGCAGATTGAGCTGCAATTCCATTCGATCTGGCATGGCGTTTGCCCTCTGGAAGGCGACATCGAACATGCTAGAAGTCTAGTGCGACTTCGGCGGATTGGGGGCGGCGGAGCGCCTGCTTTTTCGCTCGCCGTTGCTGCTAAACTCAAACCATTCACTCAAGACAGGGCTGCTTCGGGCAGCGGTAGCCGGGGTCCAAGACATGGCCAGTTCACAGATCACGCAGAAACACCGCAAGATCGCGGTCGCATCGCCCCTGGGTGGAGATGTGCTGGTGTTCGGGCGCATGACCGCCACCGAGCGGCTGGGACGGCTGTTCGAGTTCCAGTTGGAACTGTTGAGCGAAAAGACCGACATCAAGTTGACCGAGGTGCTGGGCAAGAACATGACGGTGCGCCTGGAGCTGCCGGTGGGCGGAACCCGCTATTTCAACGGCTTCGTCACCCGCTTCGGCTACAAGGGCATGCGCGGCGATCGCTATGGCGTCTACCATGCGACCCTCAGCCCATGGTTGTGGTTCATGACTCGCACCGCCGATTGCCGGATCTTCCAGAATCAGAAAGCGCCCGACATCATCAAGAGCATCTTCACCGAAAGCGGCTTCACCGATTTCAAGGACCAGCTCAGCGGCAGTTATCGCGAGTGGGAATACTGCGTACAGTACCGGGAGACCGATTTCGATTTCGTCAGCCGGCTGATGGAGCAGGAAGGCATCTATTACTACTTCACCCACGACAACGGTAAGCACACCCTGGTCTTGGCCGATGGCTACGGTTCGCACGGCAAGTTTGCCAAGTACGAGGAGATACCCTATTTCCCGCCGGATGTGCACGACCATCGCAAGCGGGATCACTTGTCGAAGCTGGATATCCAGGTGAGCCACCAGCCCGGCGCCTATGCCCTGAACGATTTCGACTTCAAGGCGCCGCGCAAGAATCTGCGCACCCTGTCGTCCATGCCCAAGAGCTATGCCCTGGCCGACTTCGAGATCTACGATTACCCCGGCGAATACAGCGAAACCGGCGATGGCAACAGCTACGCCCGGGTGCGACTGGAGGAGCTGCAGGCCCAGCACGAAGTCCTGCTGGCCGAGGGCGATGCCGCAGGTCTGGCCGCTGGCTATCTGTTCAAGCTGGTGGACTGCCCGCGCGACGATCAGAACCGCGAATATCTGATCGTGTCCGCCGTCCACAAGCTGCAATCGGATGCGTACGAAACCGAAAACGACGTTAACAGGGTCGAGGAAAGCAAACTCTATCGGGGCCAAATCGAGGCGATCGAGTCCAAGCAACCGTACCGGACCCCTCGGACCACGCCCAAGCCGGTGGTGAAGGGGCCGCAGACCGCGATCGTGGTGGGGCCGCAGGGCGAGGAAATCTACACCGATCAGTACGGGCGGGTGAAATGCCAGTTCCACTGGGATCGGCACGGCAAGGCCGACGAGAACAGTTCCTGCTGGATTCGGGTGGCGCAAGGTTGGGCTGGCAAGAAGTGGGGCATTCTGTATCTGCCGCGCATCGGCCACGAGGTCATCGTCGATTTCCTGGAAGGCGACCCGGATCAGCCGATCGTCACCGGTCGGGTGTACAACGATGTCAATATGCCGCCGTATACCCTGCCCGACAAGAAGACGGTTTCCACCCTCAAGAGCCTGTCCAGCAAGGGCGGCGACGGTTTCAACGAATTCCGCTTCGACGACGAGAAGGGCAAGGAGCAGATTTTCCTGCATGCCGAGCGCAACCAGGACATCCGGGTCGAGAACGATGCCCTGGAGTGGATCGGCAGCGAGCGCCACCTGATCGTCAAGAAGAAACAGTTCGAGCAGGTCGAGGGCCAGAAGCATCTGATCGTCAAGGCCGGCGATGGTGGCAACGGCGACCAGTTCGAGCAGGTGGCCGGCGAGAAGCACATGGAGGTGAAGCAGGACTGCAATCAGAAGATCGGCGGCAATCTGTCGCTCAAGGTGGATCAGAATCAGCAGGAAAAGGTCGGGCAGAATCACGCCCTCGACGCTGGCATGGAAATTCATCTCAAGGCCGGGATGAAAGTAGTGATCGAGGCCGGGATGCAGCTGACGATCAAGGCCGGCAGCAGCTTCATCGACATCAGCCCGGCAGGCATCACCATCAGCGGCCAGCCCATGGTGTTGGTCAACAGTGGCGGGGCGGCAGGCTCCGGTTCCGGCAGCTCGCCGGATGCGCCGACCGCGCCGACCGCGCCCAAGGAAGCCGACAAGGACACGGCGGGCAGCGTGACCGATGCCAGCTCGACGGCGATCACCGAAAAGAGCCACTCGCTGGATTCCGCGACCGTCGATTCGTATTCGCCGCAATCGGCGACCCTGGCCGGCGCTGCCCGCAGCGGCAAGCCGTTCACCGAAATCTGTCCGTGAGCGTCGCAATCGGAAGCGGCGTGGATCGCCGTTGCCGTGGAGTGGAGCCATGACCGCTAAAGTGCCGTCGCAAGCCATCGTTCAGCAGCTGTTCGCCGTGCCGGAAACTCGGGTTTACGCCGTGCTCGACGGCGCATCGTCGCCCGGACTGCCCCAGAATCTGGCGCAGTTCAAGGTCGAATCGGAATGCTTGTTCCGAGGAGAGATGGCCGCCGACATGATGCTGGTCGCGCCCTATCTGGCCAGCCTGCGCCCGGACCATCCGTTTACCGACTGGCTGTTGCAGGAAGGCTGGGGCCGACACTGGGGCGTTTTCGTGATCTGCAAGGCCGAGCTGCGCGAGCTGCGTATGCATCTGCGCACCTTTCTCAAGGTCTACGGGCCGGATCTGAAACCGCTGTTTTTCCGTTATTACGACCCACGGGTGCTGCGCGCCTATCTGCCGACCTGCAATGCTCAGGAAAGCCGGCTGGTGTTCGGACCGGTGCTGCGCTACGTCTGCGAAGCCGAAGATCCGACCGCCCTGCTGAAATTCTGGACCGACAGCGGGCAGGTCAAGAGCGAAGCGGTCCGGTTGGCCTGAACCGATTTTCGGGGCCGGATGGCGCTGTGATATTCCACTGCTTATTGATCAATTCGCTGAGGATGCCTGAACCATGTTGGTGATCCGCGAAGAGCAAATGGCCGTCCTGGCCCAGGCGGTGGCCAGAACTTTCGAGAATCGGCTGCTCGAACATCTGCAAGAATTCTTTCCCCGGCAATGCCAGATTCTCGGGGTCGAGCAGAGCCGCGAGTTGATTCGGCTGGGGATCGCCCAGGCCGAGAAATACGGTCTCGATACCGAGCGCGACGTGTATCTCTACGTCGGCTTGATGTGCATGCTGGGCAGTCATTTCGACCAGGACCCGCAATTGCCTTGGGCGGCCCAGATTTTGGCCGACGAGAATATCGCCGATCCCAGCGACCGCGCCGATCGCCTGCACGA
>RXIW01000085.1 GCA_003989065.1 Candidatus Competibacteraceae bacterium | reverse complement strand
CCTATTGCTTGGCTTCCAGCTGCCGCAACAGCACCTGGATCCGAGGATCGTTCGGTTCCAGCTTGGCCAGCCGTCGGGCGTAGTCGCGGGCAGCGTCGAGCTGGCCGGCATTGCCCTGAAACGAGATCAAGGCCATCAGCGTATCGCGGTCATTGGGATGCTTGGCCAAGACGGCCTCCAGCGTCCGAATGGCCTGCTGGTTCTGGCCGGCGCCGTTCAATGCCACCGCGTAGACATAGCCATAGCGAGGATTACCGCTATCCAGTTTGGCGGCTTCTCCCAGGGCAGCCATGGCTTCGGGCAAGCGCTTCTGGCGGATCAGCAACAGGCCCAGGGCATGTTGGGCCGCGGCATTGCCAGGATCGAGCGTCAACGCCTGGCGCAGGATCTTTTCGCCATCGGCGTCGCGGCCCTGCATCCGATACAGATCGGCCAGATTGACTGCAGCCTGGGTGAAAGACGGTTGCAACCGCAGGGCGGTGAGATAGGCAGCTTCCGCTTGTTCGAACTGGCCGTGATCGGCTTGGATCAAGCCGATGTTCAAGTGCGACTCCGGGCGCTCGGCGTTGGTCGTCTCGGTGGCGATGTACTCGGCGATCCCTCGTTCGACCGCCTGCTGCTGGCTGGCGGTGAGCGTGTCCTTCGGCACGCTGGCCAAACCTCGCGCGGCGTCGATCCGCACCAGTCGCACCGGATCGTCGAGCAGCGGCAACAGGTACTGCGCTTTCATCTCAGGCGGCAAGCTTTCCAGGGCGCGCACCGCCGAACTGCGCAACAACGGGTCGGCATCGGTCAATAGCGGGCGAAGCGCATCGAAGCTGGCGGCATCGAGCTGTTCGCCCAACAACAGGGCGCCCGTGGCCCGCGCCACATTGGGTTGATCCGAGTTCTTCAGCAAGGCTTGCAACAACTCCTGCGCACCGGCGGCATCGAGCTGGCCAGCCTGCAGCGTCTCGGCGAACTGCTGATGACCCGCCGGCGGATGACCATACCAGGATTTGACCTTGTCCGCTGCCCACTCCGCTGACTTGTCGTTATGGCAGCGATTGCAGGCGTTGGGCACGCCCAGCGTCACCGACTGATCGGGGCGAGGCACGCGGAAGCTATGATCGTGACGTGGGTCCACCACCATATAAGTCGTAGTGGGTGCATGACAGGCGACGCACTCGGCCCCCTTCGAACCGCTGGGGTGAAAGTGATGCTGCGGCACATCATACTTGGCCGCGAGATGGCATTGCAGGCAAACGCCGTTACCGGCCGCGCGCAGCTTGCCGCTGTGCGGATCGTGGCAATCGCTGCAACTTACCCCCTTCGCCGCCATCTTGCTTTGCAGGAACGAGGCATGGTTGAACACCTCGTCCTTCATCTGCCCGTCGGGGTAATAGAGATCGGGGGTCAGCAAAGCCAACCGATGGGTATCCAACAGCGGATGGCCAAATTGGTAATCTTCCCAGAATTCTCCACGGCGCGAGTGGCAGCGGGCACACATCTCCAATTCCTGGTTGGCGGTCGGCGCCACATTGGGCAAGGTATCGCCACCCGCCTGTTTGGCGGTCCACAGCACGCTGGGCTTTGGGTTGAGCATCGGCGTCACCAGATCCAGCCCTTTCATCGCCAATTCCCGCAGCTGGAAATTCAAACCGCGCTGACCCTCGAGGCTGATGGCCAGACCCTTGGTCGGATTCAGCTTCTGCCAATCGCCTTCTTTCTTAGCCCAAGCCAGATGCTCGGCGCCGGGGCCATGGCAGGCTTCGCAGGCGACGTTAACTTCGGACCAGGTGGTATGAAAGCGATTGAGCTTGAGATCGTAGTTCTTGCGCAGGTTGGTGGAGTGGCACTCGGCGCACATGTAGTTCCAGTTTTGCTGGAGCCCGGTCCAGTGCAAGGGGTCCTGATGCGTCAGCTTCAGGTCGGGATAGAGATGGAACCAGCGCTGCCCGCCCTGATCCTTGGGACGGGCGTCCCAGGCGATGCCCAGCGCCTGATAGCGACCATCGGGGAAGCCGATCAGATACTGCTGCAGGGGATACACGCCGAAGGTGTAGCCGATCTGATAATCCTGCAGCGCGCCGTCCGGTCCGTCGGTGCGGACCATGAACTTGCCGTCACGGCGGAAGAAGGTGGAAGTGACGCCAGCGTAGGTGAAATTCACATCGTTGAAATCGCCGAGTACGGTCTGTTCCGTGGCAGGCTGCATCGCCTGGGCGTGCTGCGAACCGTGCCAAGCCTGATATTCGGCGCGATGGCATCCGGCGCAGCTTTGCGCGCCAACATAACCGCCGCCGGTCGGATCCAGCGGCGGATGCCCAGCCGGCAAAGTCACCGGCAGGGGCTCGACTGGTTCGTTTTCAGCCCGTGCGGGAAGAGATAACAGGAGGGCGCTGGTCAGGAGCAGGCCGACGAACGACCACAGCGCATACGATTGGGAAAGTCGCTGAAAAAAATGTGGCATAGCTCAGGCTACCGGTCCACGATCCGGCCAGATCGCTGGATCGTGACCTTGCAGGGTTCGGGTTACTGGAATTTCCAGATGAAGTTGGCCGCCAGGAAAAACATGTCGGTATCGAGGGACCCGATCAGATCGCCGCGCCCCCCCACAGCCGGAGAATTCGCCAATTTGTTCACATCCATGCTGCCGCCGTAGATGTACTCCGCAGCGACGCCCCATTCGAAGCCGGGATCGACCTGATGCTGCACCCCGACGCCGAAGCGCCAAGCCGTATTGGCCGGCAACGCGGGGGTAACGTTGGAATTGTCCTGAAATCCAGAATCGTAGGCCATGCCGAAATTGAGGGTCCAGGGATCGCTGACCTTGATCTGCGCGCCGAGCGCCGCATGCCAGGTATCCTTGAAATCGATACTGGTGGTCAGGCTCTTGGGGTCGTTGGAATCGATCGAGACATCGACCTTGCCGAATTGGGCCCAGTTCTGCCAGCCGAGACTGCCGAGCAGCGCCCAACGCTCATCCATCTGTTGGAAGAAGCTGAGGTTGAGCGTCTGCGGAATGGACATGCCCAGATCGATGCTACTACCCAACAAGCCGCGCTGGCCCAGCACGAGTTCCAAGCCGGGCGCCAACCGGGAAAAATCGGCGCTGGTGCTGAAATCGAGGTCCACCTGGGAGGTATAGGTCAGGCCGATACGGGTACCGGGCTGCGGTTCGTACAGCGCGCCGAGGTTGACGCCGAAACCCCAGACATCGTCGCTCAGTTTCAGCTGGCCATCCGCCGTACCGGGCAGGACGTTGTTGACCGCCACCTGATTGCGGAAGATGCCATAGGTGGCATTGAGGCTGGCCCCCAGCGAGAATTCCGGGCTGACCTTCCAGGCGATGGACGGCAGCAGCGACAACCCTAGCAGCGTGGATTCCTGAATATAGTAACGCCCGACCCAATTGCTGTCGTAACTCTCGGATAGGCCGAAATTACCGGTGGCAGCGAACCCCACGGTCACGGTGGGAGACAGCTGCTGGGTGTAGAACATGCCCCCGCCAGGAAACCAGCCAATGGGGTTACCGCCATCGTCCTGCCCCAAACCCGGCGAAGTGCCGGAATCGGCGGAGAAACTGGTATTCCCATAGAGAACCTGCGCGCCTAACAGCAACTGTTGGCCGGGTAGTCGGGTCATGCCGGCGGGATTGGTCAGAACGGTCGAAGCATCCTGGGCGCGGGCGGTATAGCCCGCCGAGGCCAACCCCACGTCGGCGGTCCCGACTTCGTACAGCAACAAACCACCTGCAGCGGCGCTACCGGAAAACACGGCGCCCGTGACGAACAGCAGACTACGTTGGAACGACATGACGATCTCCCCCGAATATTCACAACCTTGTGGTGCAACGCGATCTCTTGCGTTCCATCACCGTGATTTTGATGGATAATCCCCACCCTATCCGGCGGGGCAGCACTTCGCAAGACCCGATCGATGACGCCCTTAGCATAGCACTCCACCTCGGGCGTCCCGCCGGGTCGAACCCTACGATTTCAACGATGTCGTCACCATGCGACCAAGCCGGGTTTGCCAACCGGCGGTCTGATCGATCGCCCGATAGGTGGCCCATTTGATGAAGTCCATGACCACCAGCCAGACCGCGGTATAGGCCACGACCCAGCCGATGGTGGTCCAGGACAGCTTCGGCACCAGCCAACCCTGTGCGCACATCACCACCGCCAGCAGATTGGTCCCCCACAACGCGGCATTGAGCGGCAGACTGGGAAACGGCGGCAGGAAGAACCAGCGGGCGGTGCGGGTGTTGTAGAGCAGGAAATGCCCGCCCAGCACGATCTGCAGGAACATCACCGCCTGCAATTCGGTTTGGGAGAACAACTGGAAGATCTGCTGTTCGGCCGGACTGCTCAGGATCTCGAAACCGATGATCAGCAAGCCGAACGACTGCACCACCGAGAACAACCCCAGAATCGAGGAGATGCCGAGCACCCGCGGCATCTGCCAGCGGATCGGCTGTTTGGCCACCTCGGTGTTATCGTAGGCAATGGTCATGATCGGCCCGTCGTTGAGCACGGCCAGCACCACGATCATGATCGCAGTCAGCGGCTTGAAATCGAAGAACAGCGTGGACAGCACCACCAGGAACATGATGTCCATGGTCAGCGCCACCCGGTAGGTGGTGTAGCTGGTGATCCGCCCGAAGATCCGCCGCGCCTCGTCGATGGCGTTGTTGATCACCGACAGACCGGGTGCGGTCAGGATCAGCGCCGCGGCCCCGCGCGCGGCGTCGGTCGCGCCGGACACGGCGGTGCCGCAATCGGCCTGCTTGAGCGCCGGGGCGTCGTTGACCCCGTCGCCGGTCATCGCCACCAGATGGCCACGGCCCTGCAACGCCTTGACGATGGCGTACTTGTGCTCAGGAAAGACCCGGGCGAAGCCATCCGCTTTCTCGATCGCTTCGGCGATGGTCGGCGGCACATTGTCGGGGTCCATGTCCTTGGGAAAGGCTTCCGCTGCCGGAATGATATTGGCGCCCATCCCCAGTTGGCGGGCGGTTTCCCGCGCGATGGCGGTATCGTCGCCGGTGATCATTTTGACCCGCACGCCCTTGGCGTTGGCCAGATCGATGGTTTGCTTGGAATCGTCGCGCGGCGGATCGAACATCGGCAGGATGCCGAGCAGGCTCCAATTGGCGCCGTCGTCGGTCGAGCGGGCCACACCCAGAGCCCGATAGCCCTTGCTGCCCAGCTCTTCGACGATCTGTTGGACTCTGGCGTCGTCGTCGGCGCTCAGTTGCGCCAAGGTAGCGATGACCTGCGGCGCACCCTTGGACACCAACATGGTCTCGCCACTGGGGGTCTGCACCGTGGCCTGGGTCCGCTTGCCGACTGGATCGAACGGCACGAACTGGTGTTGCCGATGGGTCGCCAGCGCATTCGGATCCTGCAGCGCGCCGATCACCGCCGTGTCGATGGCATCGCGATCCTCGATCTTGGAGGCCAGCGCTCCGGCCAGAATCACCTCTTGCGGGTCGGTACTGACGAACAGGATCGGATCGCCCAGCGTGAGCTGATTCTTGGTCAGGGTGCCGGTCTTGTCGGAACACAGGATATCCACCCCGGCCATCTCCTCGATCGCCGCCAACTTGGACACGATGGCCTTTTCCTTGGACAGGGCCAACGCCCCCAGCGCCATGGTGATCGAGAACACCGCCGGCATCGCCACCGGAATCGAGGCGACCAGCAGGATCAACACGAACTGGAGAATGTTGAGCGCATCGGCCCACTGCCAGTCGTCCTTGACCACGATGTCGCGCCAGACATCGAAGCCGACCATGATCAGCGCCAGCACCAGAGCCACCACGATCAGGAAATTGCCGATCTGGAACATGGCCTGCTGGGCATGGCTGACCGAACCGGCCCCAGCCACCAGCTTGGCGGTACGACCGAAGAAGGTGTTGGAGCCGGTGCCGATGACCACCCCTTCCATTTCGCCCTGTTTGACCACGCTGCCGGAATAGGCCACATCGCCGACCTTCTTGTTGGCCGGCAGCGATTCACCGGTCAGCGCGGCCTGATCGATGGCGGCGAAATCGCCTTTGACCAGCCGCAAATCAGCCGGCACGATGACGCCCAGCCGAATCTTGACGATATCGCCCGGCGTCAGATCGGCCGCCGGCACCGTCTGCCACTGGCCATCGCGCAGAGCGGTCGCCTCGGGCGCCAGGCTGTTCTTGAGCGCAGCCAGCGCGCTGGAGGCTTTGCTGTTCTGCCAGAATTCCAGCCCGGCGTTGAAAATCAGCAGCCCGGCGATGACGATGAAATCGTCCCAGCGCCCCAGCAAGGCCGACACCAGCGCCGATGCCTCGATCATGTAGGCGATCGGGCCGGTAAAGGGACCGAGCAGTTTGGACAGCAGGCTTTCCTGTTTCTCGACCAGCGCATTGGGTCCGTACTTGTCGAGCCGAATCTTGGCTTCCGCGCCGCTCAGGCCGGTATCCGCCTGGACTTCCAGCGCAGCCAGCACTTCCGCAACCGGTCGCTTTTCCAGATCCACGCCACCCGCGATCACGGGTGGTGGTGTGGTCGTTGTTTCACGACTCATGGTCTTCCCCCTTCTCGTTATCAGAAAAAACCGTCCGTCCACCCCATCGGGTCGCGAGAACCGCCAACAGATCGACGAACAAGGTCACGGCCACCGCCGCCACGACACCGGTCATGACCGGACGACCTACACATGATCGCCCGCTGGCAAGACCAGCTGCGCCGCGATCGGCGTGGTGACGATCGAAACGGTGACCAGCATCGCGCCAAGGCCCACAGCCGTCGGCACATCGCCCCCGGCCAGCTGAGCGAGCTTGATGCCGATCGGCGAACCGGGATTGATGGCGAATAGCAGCAGGCCGGAACCAATCTCCACCGGCAATCCGAACGCCACATAACAACCCAGCGCCAGGGCAGGCGCCAACACCACATTGGCCAACAAGGCCCGCAACAGCAGTCCGTAACGCCGGGCGGTCCTGCGCAGATCGGCGACGGAGACGGTCAGGCCGATGGACAGGATCGTCAACACCAGGACGGTGGAGATCAGATCGGAGGTGATGGCAGGCGATGACATGATGGAACCCCGTACAGCGATTGACTCATTGACTTTAAGGGGTGGCCGGCGCGGCAGCGGCCATGGCCTGCGCCGGCCTGCCCTGCGCCACCGCCAACGCCTCGTGCAAGGTGAGAAAGACCTTCCCTGGGCCGAGAGCGGCGAGAATGCCGTGCCGCGCCAGATCCGCCTGCAGTTCAGGGGGAACGCGGGCGAACAGCAACTCAATCCGGCGAGCCTGCAGATCTGCGATCAGATCACGCATCGAACAAGCAGCGGAGTAATCAAGATCCGTCATCGGGCCGGCATCGACCACGAACCAGCGCACCGGCGTCGGCGCGTGCGCCACCAGTTCGCGCACCTGATCGGCAAAGCGGTCGATATTGGCGTAAAACAAGTCTGCGCCGAAGCGATAGACGATCAACCCCGGCTCGGTCTGGATGCCGAGCACAGCCGGTATCGGCTCCCAACGGCCCAGGGCATCCTGTGCCAGCACGGCGGTATGGGGGCGATAGCTGTGGCGCACATGAC
Source organism: Candidatus Competibacteraceae bacterium (assembly GCA_003989065.1). Lineage (GTDB taxonomy): Bacteria > Pseudomonadota > Gammaproteobacteria > Competibacterales > Competibacteraceae > RXIW01. The sequence continues at coordinate 2,272 of RXIW01000085.1, read as the reverse complement.
GCAGCAGCGACAACCCGATGGCCAGCAGAATCCCCTGCTCGACGCCGATCGCGACCACGGCCGCGGCAGTCAACACCGCTAATCGGAACTCGCCCGGACTCTCGCGCCAGATCGCGCGCAACGCGGCGACATCAATCATGCCGACCGCGATAGTGAACACGATGGCCGCCAGCACGCTGCGCGGCAGATACTGCAACGGTCCGGTGCAGAACAGCAGCACCAGCGCCACGACGCCGGCGAAGGCCAGCTGCGCGATCTGGCTACGCGCGCCGGCACTCTCCGCCATGGCGGTCTGGGTCGGGCTGCCGTTGACCACGAACGTGCCGCTGACCGCCGCTGCGGCGTTGGCCGCCGCCAGCCCCAGGATGTCGGCGTTCTCATCGAGCCGCTCGCGATGGCGCACCGCGAAGATGCGCGCTGTAGCCGCGCTTTGCGCCACGATCATGACGAAGCAGGAAGCTGCCACCGGCAGCACCGCCAACGCTTCGCTCCAACTCACTGCGGGGATGCCGATCGCCGGCAAACCGCCCGGCACGGGACCGATCACCGCGATGCCGTGACCGGCGAAATCGTAAGCGGCACTGGCCGCGATCGTCCCCAGCACGGCCACCAGCGCGACCGGCAAGCGTGGAGCAAAGCGATGGCCGAACAGGATCGCGCTCGCCACCGTGGCCGATAGCGCCAGCGTCGGCAACTGGGTTTGCGGCAGACCGCGCACCACCTCCCAGGCTTGATCCAGCGTTCGGTGCGCCTGCACCGCCAGGCCAAGCATATCGCCGAGCATCGCCACGCCGACCTGACCACCGACCCCGGCCAAGAACCCGACCAGCACGGTCCGCGACAGAAAATCGGCCAGGAAACCGAGCTTGAAAATCCGGGCCAACAACAAAAAAGCCGCCGTCAACAGCGCAACCATGCCGACCAGTGCCAGGTATTTTTCACTGGCGGGCGTCGCCATGCTGGATAACGCACCGGCGAAGATGGCCGCAGTCGCCGAGTCGGCCGCTACGACCAGATGCCGGGAAGAACCGAGCAGCGCGAAAACCACCAACGGCAGCAACACGGTATAAAGTCCGGTGACGATCGGCGTGGCGGCGATGCGGGTATAACCGAGCACCTGCGGGATGTTCATCGACGCCAGGGTCACCCCCGCCAGCACATCGCGTAAGACACCGGCGCGGGTGACGGGTCGAATGCCATCCAGGATAGGCAGCACGGTCGTCGGGTCGTCGAAAGAGATCGCAGGGCCAGTCATGGCATGCGGCCGGAGTCACACGCCGACCCTGCAGACTCAATCAGCGGCTTGCGGCTTGGTCGCAGTCAGGGCTGCTTGCAGCTTCTCCTCGTCTTCGTGGGTGAGCGAGGTCTTGATCACCGTGCCGCCGGTGCCCTGCAACTCGGCCAGTACCTTGTCCGGCGTGGCCTTGCGCACCAGCACGAACAGCAGCGAACTGTTGTTCTTGAACTGACCGGCCAGCTGCTTGATGAAATTGTCGTCGATGCCGACATCGCTCAGCGCGCCGCTCACCGCGCCCGCCGCCGCGCCCACCGCCAGACCCAGCAGCGGATTCAGGAAAATCAGCCCGATCAGGGTACCCCAGAACCCGCCGCTCACCGCGCCCATGCCGGTGAGGTTGTACATCTGGTGCAGCTTCACCTTGCCCTTGTCGTTCTTGACCACGACCACGGCATCTTCGAGGTCGATTAGATATTCCTGCTGCATCTTGCACAGCTTGGTGCGGATTTCCTCGGCCTTGAACGGATCGTCGTAGGCAATGACTATCAAATTACTCATCAGGTCTTCATCTCCAGACAGGGGAAATTACCATGTGCCCCCTGCCGCGCAGGCAGAGGGCAACAACCGTTGACTGGAATCCAATCAATACGGATTGGCGACTACGGTGTAGTAGATGCCGCTGCCGCCGAAGTGCGGCTGATAGTACGCGCTGCCACACTGGTAGTAGGTGATGCCGTTGGCCCCAATACTGGAACAGCCACTGCCGGGCAACGCAACCACCTGGGTGCCGATCGCGGGACCGGCCACCACCACGGGCTGCTGCACCACCACCGTCGGGCTACTGGCCGCCGCACCCATCGCCGCGCCAGCCATCAAGCCCACCGCGCCAGCGGCCGCCACCGCGCCGCCGCTGTAGCCGGTGCAACCCCAACAACCGCCGCCGGCATAGGCCGGATGATAGTAAGCACCGCCGCCGTAGCCAGCATGGTAAGCACCGCCGTAGCCGACATGGGTCACGCCGCCATAGCCGACATG
>RXIW01000084.1 GCA_003989065.1 Candidatus Competibacteraceae bacterium | reverse complement strand
CCCGCAACAACAACGGCCCCAGCGCCTCGATCCCGCCCAGTGCCGTCGGTCCCGGCGTCAATCCCGGCCGAAAGCCCGCCGTGGTGAAAGCCTCGATCAGCGCAGGATCGCGGGTAAACACATGAACCGGCACCTGCCAGGAAATCTCGCGACCGCCGACCACCGCCGGCGGCTGATGGTCGCCGAGCGTCAACACCAGCGCATTGGCCGGCGCCAGCTGCCGCAAATAGCCGCCCAGCACGGCGAAATTGTAGCGGATGCTGCGGATATAGGCCGCCGCCAGTTCCTGGCCATCCAGCCGCTCGCTCAGCGCCATGTCTTCGGACGGCACGACCGCTTCGGACCTCGCGTCGAAATCGCGCCAGTCCGGCCGATACGGCGGCAGTGGCGCGAACGGCGCATGGCTGTCGATGGTCGGGAAAAACACCAACAGCGGCGTTCGCTCGTTCAAAGCCACCTCGCGCTGGTGCACGCGGTACAGGCTGTACTGGTCGGGGATGACCCACCAGCCATAGGCAGGACCGCGATAATCCAGACGATCGGCCTGATAGATAAGGTCGAAACCGTAGAACTGCCCCTCCGGCCAGGGATAGCGCAAACCCGGCATGATGGCCACGGTCCGATAACCGGCGGCGGCGAAGCGGCTGACCAGGGTGGGCCGATCGGTCGTCAGCAACGACTGATAGTCGCCCTGGTCGGCGATGCGCAACCCGGCCAGCAGGCTGGAATGGGCCAGCCAGGAACCGCCGCCGAAGGTGCTGGATGTCACCCGGGCCGAGGCGACCCGCCAGCCGACCGCGCTCAGCGATTGCTCCAACGCCTCGCGCTCGGCGGCGAGCGGCGCGGAAAAACGCGGATCGTCGAAGGTCAAAGCGCCGTAGGACTCGAAAAAGATCACGAACAAGTCGCCGCGCCGCAAACGGCTCAGATCCGAAGTCGGCAGCAGCGGTTGACCCGCCAGCCGGTCATGCCGCCGCCACAGGGTGGCCTCCAGCACCAGCCGGCCTTGCTCGACCAGCATGGCGGTAACCGGCAAAGCGAAGCGGTGGGCCAACGGCAGCTGTGAATCGAGCCGCCCAGCGCCGTAGCAGACCAGTAGCATCGCCGCCAGCGCACCCAGCGTCCGTCGTTCGCCAGGTCGGCCCAACGCGGTCATGACCGTAGCGAGCGCCCAACGCAGGGCGACGACCACGACGCTCAGCAAGGCCAACAGGGCCAGTCCACCCAGCGCCAGTTGCCAACCGGCCACCCGATCCAGGAACATGGCCGTCACCCCAGGCAGGTGCTGGCTGTCCCAGTACAGATGGATGGATCGCCCCATCAGCGCCGGAACCGTGACATCGACATAACGCCCCAGCACCAGCAGCAGATAGCCGCCGAGGATGATCCCTCGCAAGGCGCGGCCCGGCGCGCCCCGCCAAGCGACGATCAGCGCCAGGACAAACACCAACGCCGACAACTCGACCGACAGCTCCGGAACCCAGCGCACGCCGGCGGTCGGCCAACGGTTCTGGAAAGTCAAGGCCGAGTTGAGCAAGCCTAACGCCAGCGCCAAGCGGACCACATCCGACATCAGACTGTTCCTCTTCGCTCTGCCACCGGTCACAGCCCGGACTGGCGAACCGTGGGCGATTGTCGTACGATCTTGAACAGTAACATAGAATCGATGTCCGAACCCGCCACCGGCGTAGGGATATCCCGGCGGGTCCTGCCGCCTTCATCGCCTGGGAATGCTGTCCGGCCATGGCGGCGACGCGAACCACCCGCCGAGGATCTATCCCGCACCACCTGGCCAAACCCCCGCCACTCCCATCCTGGTGCGGGGGTTTTCGTTTGAGCCCCAACCCGATCCGGACGACAGGAGGCAAACACCATGAGTGGGATCAACGAAAAACAACACATCGCGGGCGAGGGGGAAGTTCTGCAAACCAGCAATCAGCCCAGCGAAGAAATGCAGCGTTGCCTCGACGAGGTCATCGCCATCCTGCGTAAATACGACATGGGCGTCATGCTCTGCCTGGCCAACGACCGCGAATCGGTGCTGATGTATCGGGTTCCCGAGTGGTGCGCGGTGGCGTTGGGCGACAACGGACCAGAGGTCAACGCCGACAAGCTATGGCATACCGGCGATCTGGAGCAGCTGCTGGGACGCACTTACCGGCTGGCCAACGCCCTGCGCCATACCAGCGAGCGGCTGAACACCGAATCGACCCGGTTGGAGGATTTCGTGCGGGATCTGGGCCAGCATCTGCTCGACCCAAACCGCAAGAGCCACTGAAGGTCCTGCCGGGCGGGACCGGGACCGCCCGAGCATTCCACTGCTACACGATCATTGGTCAGTACAGGCCCGAACTCTGGGCGGAAGATGGCCGCCACTGCCGCGCCAGCTCGCGAGCCCGGGCCAGCTCGCCTTCCTGCAGCCGACTGGCCACCGCATCCAGCGACTGCGCCGCGCCCACATAGCCGCCCGCCACCGCCAGACTCAACCAGACGTGGGCCTTGACCCCGTCCGGCTCCTGTCCCCGACCGTTGGCGTAGGCCATGCCGGCCGCATACTGAGCCAGCGGCAGGCCGTTGTTGGCGGCCTTCTCGAACCAGGTGAACGCCAGCCGGTCGTCGCGCGCCACGCCCCGACCGCTAACATAGGCCAACCCCAGCATTGCCTGGGCCAGCGCCAGATCCTGATCGGCCGCCTTGCGGTACCAAGCCACGGCCTGGGCGTCATCGCGCGGCAACCCTCCGCGCCCTTCGGCGTACAACAGTCCCAGGTTGAGCTGAGCGATGGCCAAGCCGCGCTCGGCCGCCTTGCGGTACCAGGCTGCGGCCTGCGCCTCGTCCTTCGGCACATCCGGGCCGATGGCGTACAGCACGCCAATGTTGAATTCCGCTGCGGCGTTGCCGGATTTGGCCGTCTCACGATACCAGCGTAGTGCCTGCCGTCCATCGCGAGGTACGCCGGCTCCCTGGGCGTACATGCCGGCCAACTGAAACTGAGCGACGGCGTGGCCTTGTTCAGCCGCCTTGCGAAACCACTCCGCCGCCAGCCGATCGTCGCGGCTCAATCCATCGCTCCCAACATAAAGCGTTCCCAAGCGATACTGGGCATCGACTACGCCTTGATCGGCAGCCTTGCGCAGCCAGTCCAAACCCTGCCGGCTGTCGTGCACCACCCCCCGCCCGGCGAAATAACGCTCGGCCAACTGAAACTGCGCCTGCGCATCGCCGCCAGCGGCCGCCTGCCCCAACAATTGCATGCCCTTGGCCTCGTCCAGCACCACGCCGCGACCATGCAGATAATCGTCGGCCAACTCCAGCTGCGCCATGGGCAGGTTCTGCTCGGCCGCCCGACGGAACCACTGCAAGGCTTCGCGCTCGTCGCGCGCCACGCTGCGGCCGTCGGCGTACATCCGCCCCATGAAATATTGCGCCAGCGGCAGGTTTTTCTCGGCGGCCTGTCGAAACCACTTCAGCGCTTCGGCGTCGTTGCGGGTCGTGCCCTGACCCTCGGCATACATCTGCCCCAGACTCAACTCGGCCGGTCCCAAATCCTGTTCGGCGGCCTTGCGGAACCAGCGGAAAGCCTCATCGGGGTTTCGCGCCACGCCGCGACCGCTCAGATAACGCACGGCCAGGTTATATTGGGCTTCGGCGTGACCCTGTTCCGCCGCCTTGCGGTACCACTGCACCGCATCCTGGTCGCTGGCGGCCATGCCTCGCCCCACCGCATACATGGCGCCGAGGGCAAACTGAGCGCTGGCTTGGCCCTGCTGGGCGGCGCGCTGATACCACTGCACCGCCTCCTTGTCGTTGCGCGACACGCCCCGACCGCTGGCATAGAAATTTCCCAACTCGAACTGCGCCTCGGCGCTGCCCTGCTGGGCGGCCTGCCGATACCAGTTGACCGCCTGTCCGTCATCGCGCGCTACGCCCTGGCCGCTGGCATAGCGGCTGGCCAGCAGGCATTGCGCATCGACGTAGCCACTGGCCGCCGCCTTTTGCAGCCACGCCAGAGCTTCCTTTTCCTTGGGAGCCATCTCGGGATGGGCGATATACAGCATCGCCAGCTGAAACTGCGCCTCGGCGTTGCCTTGCAGGGCTGCCCGCCGAAACCAGTCGATGGCATTGCTTTGGCTTTGTATCACTCCTTCGCCGCGCAGGTACATCAGGCCGATCATGGTCTGCGCTCTGGGATCGCCCTGCTTGGCCCAGTTCATGTATTCTCGAAACGCCGTGGCGAAATCGCGGCGCTGGTAGGCATCGGCGGCGCTGTTGGTGGCGGCATCGGGCGCAATCGGTCGGTTGTCGCCAAAATGCCAAACGCCTTCGGCGTCCTGCCATTTCTTGACGTTGGCATCGGGCACAGGCGCGGCCTGGACCGCACCGGCCAAAATCACCGATAACCACACCGCTATCTGGCGCATAACCATCTCCGTTCGGAAAATGCCCAACCCTCTTGAATTTCCACCACCAGCCTCAATCTTGTCACACTCTTCACCATGGAAGATAGCTTTAGCGATTTCATCGGTTGCCGAGTTGACGATATTTGTCCGATCTATGCTTAAAATTGGGTTTGAAATGGCGCTGGCAGCGGCAAGACCGTGATCTGGACATCTGCGACCAGCGCTCGGTACGCCGAGCTCGCCACCAATCTACCGTATGGTTTTGACAACCGACAAGTTGCCGAGACTCTCTACTGTCTAGCGACTGTTGCCCATCCAACCGGAGACTCCCTCATGGACCTGCAACCCGGCCAAAATTTTTCCATCTCCCAACACAGCCTCGCGCCGGCGGCGGTCGAGATCCTGCTGGATTGGACGCCGGCCGACACCCCGCTGACGCTCGACGCTAGCGCTTTCGCCCTCACCGCGCAGGGCAAGGTGCGCGGCGACGGCGATCTCATCTTCTACAACCAATTGGAACTGGCGGGCGGTGGTATTCGGCGTGCGGAAGACGGCCGCGCCTTCACTGTCCGCTTCGCTGCCTTACCGGCGGCCATCGAGCGGATCGCCATCGCCCTGACCATCGACCAGGGTCAGCGCCGCGGCCAGTCGTTCGGGCAATTGAGCCAGGTGCGGGCCAACATCCGCGCCGCTGACGGCAAGACCGTGCTGGCCAGCTTCCCGCTGGCGACGAAGATGATGCCGGAAACCGCCCTGATCGTCGGTGAACTGTACCGGCGTAATGGCGAATGGAAATTCCGGGCGGTCGGTCAGGGCTTCGTCGGCGGGCTGGGACCGCTGGCCCGGCAGTACGGCGTGGAGGTGAGCGACGATCCCGACGCTGCCGCTCCGCCGCCACCGGCCTCGGCCGCTCCGAAACCGATCCGGCTGGAGAAGATCACGCTGGAGAAGAAGGGCAGCAGCATTTCACTGGAAAAGAAGGGCCAGGGCTTCGGCGAGATCGTGGTCAACCTCAACTGGAACCGCGGTGGCAACAGCGGCGGCGGATTCTTCGGCCGGTTGACCGGTGGGCGCAAGGTCGACCTCGATCTGGGCTGCCTGTTCAAACTGCGCAACGGTCGCGCTGGCGCGGTGCAGGCGCTGGGCGACAGCTTCGGCAATCTGCATCAACCACCCTACATCCGGCTGATGGGCGACGACCGCAGCGGTGCCAGCGCTCAGGGTGAATTCCTGCATATCAACGGCCAACACTGGCATGAATTGGAGCGGGTGCTGTTATTTGCCATGATCTACGAAGGCGCACCCAACTGGGCCGAAACCGATGCGGTGGTCACCGTGCAGACGCCGAACCAGCCGACGCTGGAGATCCGCATCGACAGCCACCGCAACGATCAGCGCATGTGCGCCTTGGCGATGCTGGAGAACCATGGCGACAATATCAAGGTCACAAAGCTGGTCGAGTATTTTCTGGACCACCGTTTCCTGGATCAGGCTTACGATTTCGGCCTGCGCTGGGTCGCTGGCTCCAAGGATTGAGACTGTCCGCGTTTTTTTCACAACTTGAGAGGAATAACACCATGGCGCTCGAATGGCTGAAACAACGATTTAATGAAGTCTCCGCCAATTTGAAAACCGAAGTCACCAAAATCCGCAATAAGAGTTTCCTGGAAGCGGTAGTGGCTGGCTGCACCCTGGTCGCCCACGCCGACGGCACCGTCAGTTCGGCGGAAAAGCAGAAGATGCTGGGCTTCCTGCATAGCTCCGAAGTACTGTCGGTCTTCGACACCAACGAGATCATCGCCCTGTTCGACAAGTACGCCAAGCAGTTCGAGTTCGATTTTCAGATCGGCCAGGCCAGCACGCTGCAGGCCGTCGCCAAGATCAAGGACAAGGTGGACGAGGCGCGGCTGATGGTGCGGGTCTGTTGCGCCATCGGCGCTGCCGACGGCAACTTCGACGACAGCGAAAAAGCGGCCGTGCGCAAGATCTGCGCCGAATTGGGCCTGGACCCTCGCGACTTCGATCTGAACTAAGAGCGCGTAAAGCATGGAACATCATCTCGGTTTTCCACCGGAAACCATCGCCATCTTCGTCGCGGTGGTCGCCTTCTCGGTGTGGCTGGATCTCCGGCTGCACAAGGACAGCAAGGACATCAGCATTCCCAATGCCGTGGCCTGGTCGCTGTTCTGGATTTTTCTGGCCATCGCCTTCTTCTTCTACCTCAAGATCCACCACGGCGATGACTTCGCCGACCTGTTCCTGGCCGGCTACATCCTGGAAAAATCACTGTCGGTGGACAACCTGATGGTGTTCGTCGCCATCTTCGCCTCGTTTGGGATCAAGGGCGCTCTGCAACACCGGATCCTGTATTTCGGCATCCTGGGCGCAGTGGTCTTCCGCATGCTGTTCATCGCCTTCGGGACCAGCCTGTTCGGCCTGAGCACCTGGATCGAGTTCGTGTTCGCCGCCATCGTGGCCTGGACCGGCTGGAAGATGCTGAGCGGCGTAGGCGAAAACGACGAGATCGAGGATTATTCCGATCACTGGTCGGTGCGGCTCACCGAAAAACTGGTACCGATCTTCCCGCGCTTGCACGGCCACCACTTCCTGGTCAAGCATAGCCATGTCCAGACCGTGACAGCCCAGGATCCCAGCGTGTCGGTCAGCCGGGAAGCTCTGGTCTACGCCACGCCCATGCTGCTCTGCCTGGTCTGCATCGAGGTGTCGGACATCATCTTCGCCTTCGATTCGGTACCGGCGGTGATCGCAGTGACCCGCGAGCCGCTGCTGGTCTATTCGGCGGTGATCTTCGCCATCCTGGGCCTGCGCTCCCTGTACTTCGTACTGGCGGCGGCGCAGCAGTATCTGGTCCATCTCGACAAGGCGGTGGCAGCGTTGCTGTTCTTCATCGCCTTCAAGCTGGCCCTGCAGGCGTCCAACCACCTGTTCCACTGGCCCGGTTGGGAGATTTCCTCCAACCTGAGCCTGATGATCATTCTCGGAACCCTGGCGGTCGGGGTCATCGCCTCGCTGCTGTTTCCGGAGAAAAAAGAAGAGGTGGAAAACGCAAGCTCGCCGGAGAAACCGGACTAAGCGCAACGCCCCAGCCTTGCGTCCATTGCCGCTGGATGGATCGCTCACCATCCAGTGGCTCGTTTCGCAACCACCCCGTCAAGCAGGAGGATGATTCCCATGTCCATTTCCCTCAACAAAGGCGAACGGCTGTCGCTCGACAAACAAGCACCCAATCTCAAGAAGGTGCTGATCGGTCTGGGCTGGGATGCCCGCGCCACCGATGGCGTCGATTTCGACTTGGACGCCTCGGCGTTCATGTTGGGCGCCGACGGCAAGGTACGTTCGGAAGCCGACTTCATTTTCTACAACCAACTGAAATCGGCCTGCGGCTCGGTGCAACACACCGGCGATAATCGCACCGGCGCCGGCGAAGGCGATGACGAAGCGCTCATGGTCGATCTGACCCGCGTGCCAGCCGATGTGCAGAAGATCGTCTTCACCGTCACCATTCACGAAGCCGAAGCGCGTCGACAGAATTTTGGCCAGGTCGGCAATGCCTTCATCCGCCTGGTCAACGCCGAAACGAACGCTGAGGTGGCCCGCTACGACTTGGCCGAGGACGCCTCGACCGAAACGGCGATGGTCTTCGGCGAACTGTACCGACACAGCGGCGAATGGCGTTTTGCCGCGGTCGGGCAGGGCTACGCCGGCGGTCTGGCGGCGATGTGCCGCCAGTACGGCCTCAACCTCTAATCCTCTCCACCACCGTTGACACGATTCAGGAATCCACGATGGCTATTTCTCTCCAGAAGGGTCAGAACGTCTCGTTGACCAAGCAGGCTCCCGGTCTGAAACAGGCGCGTTTCGGCCTGGGCTGGGACTTGCGCAAGACCGATGGCAGCGCCTTTGATCTCGACGCTTCCGCCTTCGTGCTGGATGCCAGCGGCAAGGTGCTGAGCGATCAACATTTTGTGTTCTACAACAACACTCAGGACCCCTCGGGCGCGCTCAAGCATCTGGGCGACAATCGCACCGGGCAAGGTGAAGGCGACGATGAAGTGCTCGATGTGGAGCTGAACCTGTTCCCGGCCAACGCCGCCAAGGTAGCCTTCGTGGTCACCATTCACGACGCCGAAGCGCGCCGACAGAACTTCGGCCAAGTCGGCAACGCCTACATCCGCGCGCTCAATGCCGAAGGCGAGCAGGAAATCGCCCGCTACGACCTGTCCGAGGACGCTTCGACCGAAACGGCGATGATCTTCGGCGAGCTTTACCGGCACAATGACGAGTGGAAGTTCAAGGCCATCGGCCAGGGCTATGCCGGCGGTCTGGCGGCGGTCGCCCGCGATTACGGCGTCAATCTCGGCTAGAATGGGCGGCGCACGATCGCCGCGCTCGATTAACCCGCGCCCGCCGATCTCCGGCGGGCTTTTGCTTTGTTGGACAAAGAACAATGAGCGAAACCGTGAAGTACCTGCTCGATGAGAGCCGCATACCGAAGTTCTGGTACAACCTGGTCGCCGACCTGCCGACGCCCCCGCCGCCGGTGCTGCATCCCGGCACCCAAAAGCCGGTGACCCCGGATGACCTAGCCCCGCTGTTCCCGCTGACGCTGATTCAGCAGGAAGTGACCACTGAACGGGAAGTTGAAATTCCCCAGCCGGTTCGGGACATCTACCGGCAGTGGCGGCCCAGCCCGTTGTTTCGCGCCCGCCGCCTGGAGCAGGCGCTCGGCACTCCGGCGCGGATCTACTACAAATACGAGGGCGTCAGTCCGGCTGGCAGCCACAAGCCCAATACCGCCGTTGCTCAGGCGTTCTACAACAAGGAAGCCGGCATCCGCCGCATCTCGACCGAAACCGGCGCCGGGCAATGGGGTTCCTCGCTGGCTTTCGCCGGCGCGCTGTTCGGCATCGACGTCCAGGTGTTCATGGTACGGGTTTCCTACAATCAGAAACCCTATCGGCGGGCGCTGATGGAGACCTACGGCGCGCGCTGCGTGGCTTCGCCGTCCGAGGAGACCGTGTCGGGACGGGCGATTCTGGCTAAACGGCCCGATCATCCGGGCAGTCTCGGCATCGCCATTTCCGAGGCAGTGGAAATCGCCGCCCAACGCGATGACACCAAGTACGCGTTGGGTTCGGTGCTCAGCCATGTGTTGCTGCATCAAACCGTGATCGGCCAGGAAGCGATGGCGCAGATGGAGATGGCGAACGATTATCCCGACATCGTCATCGGTTGCGCCGGCGGTGGCTCCAATTTTGCCGGCATCGCCTTTCCGTTCATCGGTGCGCAACTGCGCGGCGGTCCGGAGGTGCGGGTCATCGCCATCGAACCCGCGGCCTGCCCCACCCTGACCCGCGGCCCCTACGCCTACGATTTCGGCGACACCGCCCATCTGACGCCACTGACCAAGATGCACACCCTGGGCTCGACCTTCACTCCACCCGGCTTTCATGCCGGTGGACTGCGCTATCACGGCATGGCGCCGTTGGTCAGCCACGTCAAGGAGCTGGGTTTGATCGAGGCGCGTTCCTATCACCAAACCGCCTGTTTCGAGGCCGGCGTGCAGTTCGCGCGGGCTGAAGGCATCCTGCCGGCCCCAGAAGCCACCCATGCGGTGCGCGCGGCCATCGACGAGGCGGTGCGCTGCAAGGAAAAGGGCATCAGTCAGTCAATCCTGTTCAATCTGTCCGGCCATGGCCATTTCGACATGCAGGCGTATATGGACTATTTCGCCGGCAAGCTGGTGGATCAGGATTACGACGAGCAGGAACTGGCAATGGC
>RXIW01000083.1 GCA_003989065.1 Candidatus Competibacteraceae bacterium | reverse complement strand
AGGACGTGCCCGACCTACCTGGCTATCGTTGTTGCAGGCGTGATCGGGAAGAAAACGCGAATCGCCTGGTGAAATCTCCCGTGGCTGTGGGCCGATTCCACCAGGCATGTCGAAACCGGGGGTGGCGCGTGTCGCCCCCGAAGTTTTGGGAGAGCGCCGGTTACGCTGCCATGGCCAGGGCCAGATCAGCTCTGGCATCGCCACCGGTCAGCTTCAACTTGAAGCGATCCTGCAGGATGGCGAACACCTTGGGCGTGATGAACGCCGGTGGGTTCGGCCCGATAGAAATGTTCTGCACGTTCAGGGCCAGCAGACTCAGCAACACCGCCACCGCTTTTTGCTCGAACCAGCTGACCACCAGAGTCAGCGGCAAATCGTTGACACTGCAATCGAAGGCTTGCGCCAAGGCCAACGCGACCTGGATCGCGCCGTAGGCGTCATTGCACTGCCCCATGTCCAACAGGCGAGGGAAGCCGAGATGGTCGCCATACGCCTGATGGTTGATGCGGTACTTGCCGCAGCCCAGGGTCAGGATGAACGAATCGGCTGGAGTGGCGGCGGCATAATCCGAGAAGTAATTGCGACCGGGTTCCGCACCGTCGCAACCACCGATCACGAAAAAGCGGCTGATCTGCCCAGCCTTGACTGCATCCACCAGGGTAGCGGCAGCGTCCAGCAACACCGTGCGATGGAAACCGACCATCAGGCTGCCCTGATCGACGGCGTTCAGCGGTGGGCATTGCCGGGCTTTGGCTACCACCGGTCCAAAATCATCGTTGGTCAGCCGGGTGCCGTTGGGAACGGCGGTATGGCGGGTGGTGAAGACCCGATCGGCGTAGTCGGCGCGGGGAATCAGGATGCAATTGGTGGTGGCGACCACCGGGCCGGCGAATTTCCCGAACTCGGCTTTCTGCTTTTGCCAGGCGTCGCCGTAATGCCCGGCCAGGTTCGGATGGTTGCGCAGCTTGGGGTACATGTGCGCCGGCAGCATTTCCCCGTGGGTGTAGACCTTGATGTCGGTGCCCGCGACCTGATCCAGCAGATTCTGCAGATCGACCAGATCGTGGCCGGTGATCAGGATGCCGGGACCGGCCTGTGTGCCGCAGGACACCGTGGTGGGTTCCGGTTTGCCAAACGCCGCGATATGACCTGCATCCAGCAGCTCCATGACTCGGAGATTGTGGCGACCCACATCCAGTGCGATTTCCAGCAGGCTGTCCAGATCGAAGTTGACGTTGGTCATGGTGGCGAACAACGCTTCTTCGATGAAGGCGCTGACCGCCTCGTCGGTCTTGCCGAGCCGCCGTGCGTGGTTGGCGTAGGCGGCCATGCCCTTCAGCCCATAAAGGATCAACTCTTGTACGGCTTGCACATCGGCGTTTTTGCCGCAGACCCCGACGCTGGATACGCAACCGACGCCTTGCGCGGTTTGTTCGCACTGATTACAGAACATGAGACAGCCCCCGAAGATAGAACCCGTCGCGGCAGGCGCGACCATTCGCTGTATCGCCACGCCCCGGCGGCGTGGCTGACGGCGATCATTATCGGTGGGTGGGGGCCGGGCTGCTTTGATCTACATCAAGCCGCGTCTTTCCGGCAGTGGACAGGCAGCGGCTTCGGCCCAGTCACGTGATGCAAGCATGGCTGGGCCGAGAGATGATGGGGTTTTGCGCGAGGCGAGCGGCGCTGTCGACGCCACCCGCCATTCGACTCAGACGAGCGCCAACTTCAGCGCATAGACCACCAGGATGCCGGTAACGCCTTGCACCAGCGTGCCCAGGGTCTGGCATTTGTAGGCCACGTCCACTTTCATGTTCGAGAACTGCGCCACGACCCAGAAATAAGAATCGTTGGCGTGCGAGACCACCATGGCACCGCAACCGACCGCCATCGTCGCCAGCACCGCGCCAGTCGGCGAATCCAGCCCAAGCGAACCGAGCAGCGGATAGACGATGGCCGAGGTGGTGATCAGGGCCACGGTCGACGAGCCCTGCGCCGTCTTCAGCGCAGCGGCGATCAGGAAGGGCAGGAAAATGCCGAGATTCAGCGTCGACAGACTGGTTCCGAGATAGTCGGCGATCTTGCTGGCGGCCAGCAGCGCACCGAGCGAACCGCCAGCGGCCGTGATCATGATGATCGCCGCCGAATCCTTGATCCCTTGACCGATCCAGCCGGACATTACTTCTTCGTTGAGCTTGGGCACCAGAGGGATGCAGGCGAACATACCGAACAACAAGGCCACCATCGGTTCACCGATGAAATCGAGCGTCGCCTTGAGCAGGCCAGTCCCGAAGGGTTGACCTGGAAAAGCTGCTACCGACTTCAGGCCGATGAGCAGGATCGGCAGCACCAGCGGCAGGAAGGAGACGAAAGCTCCGGGTAGTTGCTTGTACTGCTTGATCAGATCCTCGTAGCTTATGCTCGCTTCGGCCAGCACTTCATAGTGACTGGCGAACTTGGTCGCCCACAGGTAGCCGGCGATCGTCACTGGAATAGCGACCATCAGGCCAATGAAGATCACCGTGCCCAGATCGGCGTGCAGATTGTTGGCGGCGGCGATCGGGCCAGGGGTCGGCGGTACCAGGGTATGAGTAGCGTACAGGCCGGTGGCGAGCGCCGTAGCCATAGTGGCCATGGAGACACCGGTCTTCTTCGACAGCGCCTTGTTCAGGGATGACAGAATGACGAAGCCGGAATCGCAGAACACCGGAATCGAAGTGATGTAGCCGATGATGCTCATGGCCAGCGCGGGCCGTCTCGGCCCGACTACCCGCAAGACGGTTTCGGCCAAGGTCAGGGCTGCGCCGGTCTTTTCCAGGAAAACGCCGATGATGGTGCCGGCGATGATGACGATGCCGATACGTTCAGCCGTGCCGCCGAAGCCTTTCATGATGGTCTTGCTGACGTCGACCGGATTCATGCCGGCGGCCAGGCCGACGAAGAAGGAAGCTAGCAGCAAGGCGAGAAAAGCGTGCACCTTGAAGCGGGAAATGAGCACGACGATCATGACGATCGCCGCCACCAGGATGACGAGAAGCATAGGTCCCTGGACCATTTTTTACCCCTCCGTATCTAATGTTTGTCGTTGTTTGTCGTTATGAACGGGAAATTGCGATTTCAGCGCCGGGCGCGCGCGGCTCTGATGATGCGGCACAGGCGCTCCGCCGCGTTGCTGATCAGAACGCTGCCGTCGCGCATGCACTCGTCGAGCGTCAGCGGTCGATCACAGATGCTCATCACCGCGTCGATGCCTTGCGCCAGTACGTCGTCGGCCCCTTGGCCGAGTCCGCCGGACAGACAGAACACGGGTGCGCCGAAGGTTTTTGCCACTCGGGCCACGCCGACCGGCGCTTTGCCGAAGGCCGTCTGAAAATCGGTGCGGCCTTCGCCGGTGATGACGAAGTCGGCCGTCCGCACGATGTCGGCGAAGCCGACCGTTTCCAATACCAGGCCGACGCCTGGCCGCAGATGCGCCGGCGTGAAGAACAGCAATCCGGCGCCCAGCCCGCCGGCGGCGCCCGCGCCGGGTTGGGCAGCTACGTCCCGACCGGTGCTGTGTTGCGCCACGGTGGCGAAGCGGGCCAGGGCAGCGTCGAGTTCGGCCACCATCTCCGGCGTGGCACCCTTCTGCGGGCCGAATACTGCCGAAGCGCCGCGCGGTCCGCACAGCGGGTTGTCGACGTCGCAGGCCACGATCAATTCGCTGTCGGCCAAACGCCGGTCGAGATCCTGCAGGTCGAGCGTGGCCAGATTGGCCAGCGCCGCGCCGCCGGGCGTCAGTTCCCGTCCTGCGGCATCCAGGAAGCGGACGCCGAGCGCCCGCGCCATGCCGGTGCCACCATCGTTGGTGGCGCTGCCGCCGATGCCGATGATGATCCGCCGCAAGCCCGCATCGAGCGCGGCCCGGATCAGCTCGCCGGTGCCATAGGACGAGGCGTGACGGGGATCGAGCCGCTCCCGTGCGACTAGCGGCAGTCCGGATGCGGCCGCCATTTCGATGACGGCGGTGCGGCCATCGCCCAGCACGCCCCAGCAGGCGCGTACCGGGTCGCCGAGCGGTCCGCTGACTTCGACCGAGCGGAGCGCGCCGCCGGTCGAGGCCACCAGCGCTTCGACCGTGCCTTCGCCACCGTCGGCGATGGGGATCTTGCGAACCTGCGCCTCGACGAAAACCCGGTTGACGCCGCGCTCCATGGCATTAGCCACTTCGATGGCGGAAACACTGCCTTTGTATGAATCCGGTGCGACGACCACCAACATGACGTGCCCCCTTATTTATTGCGCATCATAGCCAGCATGACGATGGAAAACATCGTGAATATATCCAAAAAATTCAATATATTTAGCTGGTAATTTGTGCATAAATCCAAAAACGGCTTGTTCGCATGATTACACTCGAAAAAAGGCTGGCGCAGGAAATCGTCGAGCGCACGATGTGCATCATTCCGTTCAACGTGAACGTGATGGACGTGCGCGGCATTATCCTGGGCAGCGGCATTCCGGCGCGGATCGGAGAGCTGCATGCCGGGGCGCGGCTGGCGCTGGATCAGGCTCGCGCGGTCGAGATCGACAACGAGGCGATGCGCACCTTGCCGGGCACCCAGCCGGGGGTGAATCTGCCGCTCAAGGTGCGTGGCCAGACCTGCGGCGTCGTCGGGGTGACCGGGCAACCGGACCAGGTTCGCCAGTTCGGCGAACTGGTGCGGGTCATGGCGGAGATGATTCTCGAACAGGCGCTGCTGGTAGGCGAATTGCAGCGGGAGAAGCGCTACCGCGAGGAGTTCGTCGACCAGCTGGTCAATCCGGGCATTACCCCGCACGCCGAACTCGAACTGTGGGGGGTGCGTCTCGGGGTCGATTTCGCGCTACCGCGTTCGGTGGTGATCCTCGAGCTGCGCAACGAAGCGCTGGCTCCCGAATCGGCGCTGGCCGAACTGCAGACCTGCCAGCAACAGTTGTCCGGGTATGATCCCAGCCTGCTCATGGCGGCGGTCTCGCCGCGCGAGCTGGTGATCCTGAAGCCGTTCGGGCGAGTGGACCAGGCTGGCCGGCTGGCGGTCTTGGCGCGCGAACAGCTGTTCGCGCTCGATGCAGTGGCGCGCAAGGGGCTCAAATCGCCGTCGACGATGGCGCTCGGGATCGCGCTGCCGGCGATCGAAGGGGTCGCCATGTCCTATGAGTGCGCCCGGCAGACCAGTCGCATCGGCCGGGTCCGCGACTGGCGCGCCCGGCTGTTTTCCTATTACGACATGAGTTTTCCGGTGTTGCTGTCCGGGCTGGGGTCCGGTTGGCAGGCGGTGCAGTTGCGCGAGCCGCTGCGTCGACTGCAGGCTAGCGAGCGGCGCAGCACGGTCCTGCGCGATACCCTGACGGCGTGGTTCACCGCCGATTGCCAGTTCGAGCGGGCGGCCAGCCTGCTCGGCATTCACCGCAACACGCTCGATTATCGCCTGCGCCAGATCGGGACGAGCACCGGGCTCGATCTGGCGCGCATCAACGATCGCCTGCTGTTGTACGCCGCTTTGTATCTGGCCGGTTGAGGAGCAGCCGCTGCGTTGGTCTCGGGTCGGGCGCATGAGCTGCCGACTCCTCGCTGCTTCCGAACGATAGCCGAGTGACCCTATGCTATCGATCCGGATCCGACTGCTTTGGGCGATGACTAATCAACGGATGGTCGGGTCAAGCGACTGACCGATAAGCTGCGTCTTTCCGTCCGTGCGCGGAGGACGTTTTCGACCCGCTCTCTTCATACAGGTCACGACTCATGCCAGCCGAAGCCATCCTGAACGCCTGCAAGCTGTTTGCTCGGGTGACCGAGCCCAGCCGCTCGACTTTGTTGGATATGGCGGTGATTCGCCGCTTCCCCGCTGGTGAAACCATCTTTCGCCAGGGCGATCCCTGTCCCGGCCTGTTTCTGGTGGGGACGGGTCTGGTTCGCATCTTCATGCTGGCCCCGACCGGCAAACAACAGATCCTGCACCAGGTCACCGACGGGGGCACTTTCGCCGAAGTGGCCACCATTGGCCAATTCGATTGTCCGGCGTTCGCCGAGGCGGCGCTCGATACCGAATGCTTGTTGCTGCCCAATCAGCGCTTTCAGCGCGCCCTGCAGGAGGATCACGCCCTGTGTCTGCAATTGCTGGGCGGGTTGGCGGGACGGGTGCATCATTTCGTGGAGTTGTTGGAGAACATCACCTTGCGCGATGCGGCGGGTCGAGTCGCCCGCTTCCTGCTCAAGACCACCGATAGCGATCACGATCGGGTGTTGCTGCCGGGCCTGAAAAAGGATCTCGCCAATCAGCTCAATCTGACCAGCGAGACCTTTTCCCGGACGCTGCGCCGGCTGATCGATGCCGGCATCGTGATTCCGACCCAGGGTCAGGAATTGCAGATCGCATCGCGCGAGCGTCTGCAACACATCAGCGATGGCCTGTTTCCGCTGTTTTGATGGCCTCAGTCGGTGTGGAAAGTCCGGTTTTCCCGCGCCATCCGGACCAGAATTTCCGCTGGGGCGAAACGCTCGCCCAGGCGCTGGCGATAGTGCTCCAATTTGGCTAGCAGTTCAGCGATCCCCAGACTGTCGGCGTAACGGAACGGACCACCCAGAAATGGCGGAAAGCCGATGCCAAACACCGCCCCGATGTCGCCATCGCGCGCGCTGCGGATCACTCCCTCGTCCCAGCAACGCGCCGCCTCGTTCAGCATCAACAGTACGCAACGCTCGACGATCTCCTGGGCATCCATGGCCTTGGCGCCACTCACGCCCAGCACGCCATAGACGGTCTTGTCCACCGGTTTCTCGCCCTTTTTGACGCCCTCGTAGCGGTAGAAACCTTTTTTGCTCTTGCGGCCATAGCGACCGTCGGCCAGCAGCCGGTCGGCGACTCCGGCTGCTTTCATCCGTTCGCCGAAGGCTTGATGCAGGATCGGCCCGACCTTGGAGCCGACGTCGATGCCGACCTCGTCGAGCAAGGTCAATGGTCCGACCGGGAAGCCGAATTGCACCAAGGCTTGGTCGATGGCGTCGATGGCCACGCCTTCGGCGAGCAGATAGCCCGACTCGTTCATATAGGGCGCGAGAATCCGGTTGACGTAGAACCCGGCGCCGTCCTGGACCACGATGACCGTTTTGCCTTGTTTGCGACCGAAATCGACCGTAGTGGCGATGACCTCTGGTGCGGTTTGCGGGGTGGTGATGACTTCCAGCAGCGGCATTTTTTCCACCGGCGAGAAGTAGTGCATGCCGATGACGTTTTCGGGCCGTTGCGCGGCGGCGGCGATCTGGGTGATAGGGATCGAAGAGGTGTTGGTAGCGAAGATGGTAGTCGCCGGGCAATGCGCTTCCACGTCGGCGATCATCCGGTGTTTCAGCGGGAGATCCTCGAACACCGCCTCGATCACCAGCTCCACGTTATGAAAGCCGGAGAAATCCAGGGTTGGCATGACCCGATGCCGTTCCAGACCGGCTTCGAACGAGGTGATCGAGCGCCGCTTCAGGCGTTTTTGCAACAGCCGGTCGAGGTAGGCCATGCCGCGATTCAGGCCAGCCGCTTCCTTGTCCTTGAGTCGCACCGGTACCCGCGCCTTGTTGGCGGTGACATAGGCGATACCCGCGCCCATCAACCCAGCGCCCAATACGCCGACCTTGCGGACTGGACGCGGTTGCACGCGAGCATCGGCTACGCCGCTGTCCTTTTTCAGCGCCGTGGTAGCGAAATACAGGTGCATCAACTGCCGGGCCTGGGGAGTGACCGCCAGTTCGCCAAAGCCCAGCGCTTCTGCTTCCAGGCCCTTCTTCAAACCGCGGCTGGCGCCGATTTCCACGCAGTCGATGATGCGCAGCGGGGCGGGGTAGTGGCCCCGAGTCTTGCCCATCACCTGTTCACGCGCTTGCTGGAACAGGATACGCCGACCCAGCGGATTGTCTTCCAGCGCCAGCTTGGTTAGGCCCTTGACCGAGAACAGGCTGGCGTTGTTGCGGACGGGGCGAGTGGAGCGGAGTTTTTTCGCCAGTGCGATCGCGCTGGGCAGCAGGATGGTCGCCGGTACCACATCGTCTACCAGACCCAGGCGACGGGCTTTCTGGGCGTTCAGATGTTTGCCGGTCAACATCAGGTCGAGCGCAGCCGGAATGCCGATCAGGCGCGGCAGGCGCTGGGTGCCGCCGCTGCCCGGCAACACGCCCAGCATCACTTCCGGCAGGCCCAACGCGGTTTTCGGCTGATCGGTGCAGATTCGGCCGTGACAAGCTAGCGCCAGTTCCAGGCCGCCGCCCAGACAGGCCCCATCGATAGCCGCGACCATGGGCACCTTGAAATTTGCCAACCGGTCGAAGAAGCGCTGGCCAGCCTTGGATAATTCGGTGGCCTCGGCGGCGGTTCGACAGGCTTGCAACATGTTGATGTCGGCGCCGGCGATGAACGAGCCGGGTTTGCCACTGATGAACACCACGCCTTGCACCGCGCTGTCCTGCTCCAGCCGGTCGAGCAGAGCATGGGCCTCAGTGATGAAGGCGGCTTTCAGAGTGTTCTGGCTTTCGCCGGGCAGGTCGATGGTGACCACGGCGATGCCATCCTCGCCCAGCGCCAGTTGGAACACGGTCAGATTCGAATTCAAATCGTTGCTCATTGCTGCGTCCTCTTGACTTGGCGCGGTCACGCCACTTCCAGCACCATGGCCGAACCCAGGCCACCGGCGGCGCAAGCCGTCGCCAGCCCCAGACCGCCGCCGCGCCGGCGCAATTCGTGGATGATTTGCATGATCATCCGTCCACCGGTGGCGGCGAACGGGTGACCATAGGCCAGCGAGCCGCCCAGCACATTGAGCTTGTCCATGTCGACTTCGCCGATCGCTGCGTCCCGACCGAGCTGTTGCTGGGCAAATTGGCGCGACGGCCAGTTCTTAAGATTGGCCAGAGTTTGGGCAGCGAAGGCTTCGTGAATGTCGATCAACGCCAGATCGCTCAGGGTGATACCGGCCCGATCGAGGGCGATAGGGGTGGCGTAGGATGGCCCCATCAGGCCGTCGTTGAATGGATCGATGGCGGCGAAGGCATAGGAGCGGATATAGCCCAGTGGCTCGAAGCCCAGTTGTCGGGCGCGGCGTTCGTGCATCAGGATCAGAGACGCCGCGCCGTCGGTCAGCGGGGTGGAATTGGCGGCGGTCACCGTGCCATGGCGGCGGTCGAAGGCCGGCCGCAGTTTGGCCAGCTGCTCCAGGGAGGAATCGCCGCGAATGTTGTTGTCGCGCTCGATGGCATCCTTGAACGGCGGCGCAAACACCCGCATCACCTCGTCGTCCAGCTTGCCGTCGTCCCAGGCGCGCTGGGCCAGCTGATGCGAGCGTAGGGTGAAGCGATCCTGTTCTTCGCGGCCGATGCCGTGGTTCTTGGCCATCTGTTCGGCGATGTCGCCCATGCCGAGGTTGGTGGAATAGTCCTTGACCGCGGGCGATACCGGAATCAGATCAAGCGGGCGGATGCTCTTGAACAGGGCCAGCTTGTCGCCGAGCGATTTGGCCTTGCTGGAATGAATCAAGGCCCGCGACAGTTTCTTGGAGGTCTGGATCGGCAGGACCGAGGTGGAATCGCAACCGCCGGCCAGACCGATTTCGATCTCGCCCAATAGGATGGCCTGGGTAATATCCACAGCGGCCTGGAAACTGGTGGCGCAGGCTCGGGTGACGGTATAGGCGTCGGTACGTGGGCTCATGCCGGAGCCGAGTAGCACTTCGCGGGCGACATTGGGCGCTTCGGGAATCAGCCCGACGCAACCGTAGACCATCCGCTCGATCAGAGCGGGATCGAGGTCGATGCGGCTGAGCAATTCGGTGGTGACCGTGACGCCCAGTTCGATGGCGTTGAGGTCCTTGTAGGCGGTCAGTTGCCGGGCGAACGGCGTGCGCAAGCCAGCGACGATGGCGACGCGTTCGCCGGGGGTATGCATGTGATTGACGGTGGCCACGGGGCTCCTCCTGCTGGAAAAAAGCGCGCGGCGGCGGTCCCGAGGGATGCCCGCGCGGTATTTTTCTAGTTGATCAAATATTTGACGGAGCCGCTTGTACGATATGGCGACGATAAGCCAGAGCGGGTGCTGCACCGGTTGTGCGCAACGCCAGCACCGCAGGTGGGTCAAACTGGGCGTGAACCTTCGAGGAGGGCAGTCGATATGGCGGAAACGGTGGGTTTCGTAGGGCTGGGCAGCATGGGTTTACCGATGGCGCAGCGGGTGCTCGCGGCAGGGTTTGCCTTGCGGGTCTACAACCGTACGGCCGACAAGGCGGCGGACTTACTTGCACAGGGCGCACAAGGGGCCACTACGCCAGCCGAGACGGTTACGCCGGGTGGGATCGTGGTGACCATGCTGGCCAACGATGCGGCGCTGGAGGCGGTGACCTTGGGAGAGTGCGGGTTTCTGGCCGCGCTGGGGCCGGGCGGGGTGCATGTGTCGATGAGCACGGTGTCACCGTCGCTGGCTCGCCGACTGGCGGATGCCCATCGAGCCCATGGCTCGCATTATGTGGCGGCTCCGGTGCTGGGCCGACCGCCGGCTGCGGCCGCCGGCAAGCTGTTCATCCTGTTGTCCGGCCCGGAACCGGCCAAGGATCGGGTTCGGCCTCTGCTGGCGGCGATGGGA
>RXIW01000082.1 GCA_003989065.1 Candidatus Competibacteraceae bacterium | reverse complement strand
TCCACTCCACCCAGCAACCCTTGGAGATACGCCGCCAGCCATCCGCGCGTCTCGAGCCGTTTCGCGTAGCCACCCAGTTCCGCAACCCACTCCGCCCAAGCCGCTTCCCAATCTGCGTCGTCCCCTTCCCAGCTTTCGAACCCTGCTCCAACCATCACCATCTCTTATTTGGCTAATATCCAATAAAGTATAGCCTATTTATCTACAACTGTAGTATTAGAGATGGAACGGGTCAGGCCGGTAGCGACCCTTGCAAAAGGGCAGTTCCCAATAGCGGCGAGTGCGCACCGGGATGGGCGGGCCTTGCCCGGCAAACCAGGTCAAGGCGTGAAATTCCGGCAGGTCGAACAGCGAGTCCGCCGGATAGAGTCGCCGCAACTGCAAGGCCCAGCTTTCCCGAGCGCCGCCCACGCCGCGCGGATCATCGCTGAAGGAGGGGCCGGCGACGTAGTGTTCGGTCGAACGCCGCGACATCCATTCCGCCGTTTCAAAATCGTTCGGGGTAAAGGCAATGGTCGCGCCGCTCATGCCCAGAAAGGTATGCGGGAAGTCCTTGCCGTAAATCCCGCGCAGCTGGTTGATGTCCTGCAACACCGGGAACAACTGAATCCCATAACCCCGCGCCTGGCCCAAGGCCGTCGTGATGGGCTTGAGCTTGCCGAGGGCGGCAAACTCCGAGAGCATGAACAGGGTGCGCAGGCCCTGACCGTTTTGGCCGTAGAGTTCGCCCAGCGCCGTGGTGATGACCAGGCGCAGCCACACGCTGAAGTCATCCAGATCGCTGGCGGGCAGGATGACGTAAACCGTGGTGGGCTTTTCCTTGAGTTGGCTGAAGCGAATGCCGTCTTTTTCGAGGTCGCGGCGCATGGGTACGCTTTCCAGCCAATGGGTTTGCGCGATGGCCGTGGACACCACGCTGGCGATTTCCTTGCTGTCCCGCGCGAACATCCGGCCCAGGCCCGCGATGCTGGAGTGATCCGAGTCTTCCATCCGCGCCGCCGTGATTTGCAGACCGGTCAGGTCGCCGTTGTCCGGCATCGACACCGCATCCGCGCCCATCAGCAGGTCGCGCACATGGGCCAGCGACGGCGCAACGCCCGCCTGTCGCGCCTGGATCACCTCCCACATCATCAGGCCCGTCAGCAGCCCCTGAGCGCTTTGCGGGAAAAAGGGCTGGGAATCCCCTTCCACTCGAATCAACGCCTCTGAGAGGGCGCGAGCGCGGTCAAAGAAGCGGTCGGAATCGGGGTCGAGGGCCGCCAACGGATTGAAGCCCACGCTTTCCAGGTCGGGGTATAGACCGAAATGCAGGCCGAACGGGTTGAGCACCCGCACATCGCTGATTCGCCGCCGCCAGGCCGCCGTCACCGCCGCATTCTGGCCCTTGGGATCAATCGACAGGATGGATACGTCGTTGCCCAAGTGAAGCAGGTTCGGAATCTCGATGGTCGCGCCCTTGCCGGAGCCGTTCGGCCCGAACATCGTCAGATGGCGTTCGCCGGCATACCAGACCGGGTCGCCGTAGAGCGGCGTTTGCTTATCGCGGTTCTTCAGGTTCCAGCGCTCACCCAGCCAGATCGACGGCACGCCATGCCCCTCCCGAAATGACCGCCGCCACGTTCAGCATCAGGGGTTGCCGGTCGGCCATTCGGCATCCTCCTCGACTTGTTGCACATGCTGTTGGGCGCGTTCCCGCGCCGCGCCGCCAACCCCGCGCAGCGCAATCCCCAGCCGGGTCGCCTGGATGCAGAGGGCGTTCAGGTAAAACCACAGGATGCAGAAATTGACGGCCCGCGTCGCGTTAGAGCCCAAGACGGAATTGGGGGACGGCACGAACACCTGGAACAGGATCAAGGCCGCCGCGCCGACGATCCACAGTACCGCGCTCACGATCACCCCCGGCACGCGCGGGCTGCGTCCATACCGCCAGCCCAAGGGCAGCGCGTAAACGCCATTCGCCAACAAGATGACCCACATCAGGCCGGGCACCCAGACGGCGGACGAGGAGACCTCGAAATGAGCCAGCGCCGTTTTCAAAAGCGAGAAATACGGAGCATCGACCACGAATAACGCAACAGTGAGATAAAGCACCGTTGCCACGCGCCCAACCGTGTCCGCCAAACGGTCGAACCACACCGCCGGATCGTCATAAGGCACCGGTTGCGGCTTCATCCATTCTTTCATCAGTTGGCCGCATTCGACACCCAGTATGGCGATCACGGCCAGCAGCCACGACCCTTCATCGGTGCCGAGCAAACCAATGGAATACACCCAATAGAGCGGCACCAGAATCGGCAAACTGCCTATGAGGTTTTCAGCGAAATGGTTATTCTGAGCCATACTTTTAGCCCTGAATCGAGAGAGCTTTTTTGAAAAGACCCTTTTCAACGAACTGCGCCAGAGCTTGGAACAGGCGCGGACCATCACCCAGGGCGAGATGAAAGCTTCCCGCCGCTTCGTGGTGCCAACCCCAGACGTGAGGCGGTCAGGGAGGGGAGCGCACCGGCCTTTCCCAAAGCGACTTTGCACGGCTGATGTGCGTCCGTGTCAGAACGCTGCAAAATTGGGAGCAGAATCGCCGCTATCCGACCGGCCCCGCTTCCGCTTTGCTCAAGATCGTGTCTTCCGCTCCCGAAGTCGCCTTGAAGTCTCCGCACCTCTGAATCAACATCTTGTGTGTTTTAATTATGCTTAAGAAAACAGCCTGTTCCAGCCTTGTCGCGCTTGCGCTTATTTTATCTAATAACGCAATGTGTGGGCCAACAAAAAAACTTAATGATGGCTTAGAAGGTAGTGTAGTGGCGGTGGCCCGCAAAGATCAAAAGCTTGCGATCACCATTTCCTTGCACAATGCTGGAAAAAATACTGCATACCTGATGCTGATTGGGCCAACTCTTGCGACTGACAACTCTGCCGCGTCCTACAGCTACGAAAAGGCAGGCGGAATAAGTGTATGTCCATGGCATGGTAATGGTAGTCAATGCATGGGCTACTTTTACAGTAACCCACGTGAAGCCCTATCTAACTTGACCAAAGTTGATCCTGAAACAAGTATAAATATAACATTTACATTGTTCACTCTTTCAAAAGAAACACATGGGAGTGTCGTTAATTTTTCTACTGTTTTGGCGTCGCGATTTGTCAGTGATCTGCTTCAAGACAAAGCTCTTCGAGACGATTTGAAAGCTAAGGAAGTACATCAAATACCATTAGGCTTTTATGGCGAACCAGTGACTGAAGCTAGATAGCTTTAGATTGAAGGCTTTTAGGCTTAGCCATTGGGACAACCATTGCTGCCCCATCATTTCGGTAGAAAATATCCTAGCGGGGGTGTGGGGGGCGGCAATGAGACCCCCACGCGGCAAAAAGGGTGAGCGCCGTCAGGCGCGAACGCCCTGTTCGTTGATTATGCGACCGTCACGCATAGAGAGGAATCCCTCTGGCATCGCGGCGGGGCCGGACGGAAGGGACAGGCTTGCGCTGCATTCCCGACTCAGCCCATACTGTCGCCGTCAAAACAGATGCAAGTGGTAGGCGTGTTCCACGCCACCGCCGCCTGCTGCGCAGTCAGGCGGCCACTTGGCAGGGGGGCCATCCCCCCGTGCACCCCCTTTCCCGCCGCGCTCCCCGCGCGGCGTAAGCCCGCGCCGGAGGCGCGGAAAGCCACCCGGCCTGCGAGATTCAGACATGGCGGAACGTGCGGCGAGCGAAAAAGCGGGCCGAACCGAGAAAGCCCATCACGGCAGCCAAAAGCGGCAGCGATTAAAAGGCGTGCGGGCCGCCGTGACGCCGGACGAATACGCCGCCATTGAAAAACGCGCCCGTGCGGCAGGACTGAGCACGGCGGCTTATTTGCGGGCCTGTGCCTTAGGCGATAAAGGCCCGCGTTCGCAACGCCGTCCGCCGGTCGAGCTGGAACAGTTCGGAAAAGCCATTGCGGAACTCAATAAAATCGGCAGCAACGTGAATCAAATCGCGCACGCGGTCAATCTGGGAAAAGACCCTGACCGGATTTTATTGCGGCGGATGGCGGAAGAATTGAGCAGCGCGGTCAGCGCATTGTTAGGTGCGGCGGGGCTGGCATGATTATCGGAGCCAACAAGCGCGGCAACGGCGGGCAGTTGGCGGCTTATTTGTTGAACCAGGAGAAAAACGAACGCGCCGAGTTGGTGGAGATGCGGGGTTTTGCAGATACGGGGAATTTGAAAGGCGCATTGAACGGCATCGAGTTGGAAGCGATGCAGACAAACGGCACCAAGCCTTTTTATCACTGCTGGCTGCGACTGGACGAAGGCGAGACCTTGACGGTGGCGCAATGGCAGCAGAGCTTTGCCGCCGTCGAACACCGCCTGCACCTGGAGGGGCAGGCCCGCGTTATCGTCGAACACCAATTGCAGGGCGAAAAGCACTATCACGTGGTGTGGTCGCTGGTGGATCGAGAACGCGGGCAGATGATCGAAATTCCGTTCGACGGGATGCGGCGGACGGAAGTGGCGCGGACGCTGGAACAGGAATTCGGGTTGCGGAAACTTGCCCCGGCGCACGAGCCGGAGCAGGAACGGTTGCTGCGCGAGGAGTGGCAGCAAGCCGAACGGGCGCTGCGCAACGTGGCCGAAGTGCGGGACGCGAAAGCCGCGATCCGCGATGCGTGGCAGCGCAGCGACAACGGCGCAGCCTTTTGCGCGGCGCTGGAAGAACAGCGCCTGATGCTGGCCATTGGTGATAGCCAGCGCCAGCCGTTCGGGGTGGTGGACGAACACGGGCAATTCTATGTCCTGACCCGGACGCTGGATGTACGGGTGAAGGAGGTGCGCGGCAAACTGGCCGACCTCGACCGCGAGCAGATGCCGAGCGTGGAACAGGCGCACGAACGGTTGCAGGGGCGGGAGACCGACCGCGAACGCGAGGCGTGGGAGGATCGGCTAGCAGCGGCGGCGATCCAGAAAGACCAGGCAGAACACCAGAACGCGCTGAAAGCGCGAGACGCCGGGCGAAATCCGCCAGAAGCTGAAGCGAAAAATAAAGCGCTGGGCCAGGCGGCGGGAGACATCCGCCTGGCTGCGAACTTATCCCACAGCGGCGAGGAGTTTGCCTTATTCCTTGCGTCCCGTGGCTATGTGCTGGCGCGAGTGACCGAACAGGAAGCCGCCGGGCTGGAACGCGCCGCCGCCTACGCCAAAGAAATCGGCCACCACGCGCCACACTACCGAGCGGGCGAGCTGGTGGTGGTCAATTCCTTCGGCGGTATCCATCGCCTCACCGAGCGCAATACGGGCAAGACCCGCGATGAGCTGGACAAATACCTTGTTCAGATTCAGCGGGACGCCTTGCCGACGGTCGAACAAGGGAAGAAAACGGCGGTTCTCCGCGCCCAGGATGAATACAAGACCGGGTTGCTGGAGAAGCAAGCCCAGCAAAAGGCGGAACTGGAACGGCAGCACGCCGAGCGGGATCAGCGGGCCAAGGCGTTTGAGGAAAAGACCCGGCAAGAGATCGACGCGGGGCTGGCCTGTCGGCAGGTGTTGGATAAAAGCCGCCTCGAAAAGCAGTTAAAGGAAAACCACGTTCCTCTTCTGGGCAGGGTCGCCGAGCGGATCAAGCAGTTCATCCGCCATCGGGTTGAAGACCACCAGGCCGAGCAGCGCAAGGAGAAACTCCATAAGACGATTGTTGAAAACGGTTGGCGCAACGTCGAACGCGACGAAGTGCGGCAAGAGCGGCTGGAACAGGCCCACGAGCGAGCGCAAGGCACGCTGGAAATCAAGCAGGCCGAAGCCCGCGACAAGATGGGCATCCACGCGCCGGAGCGAGCGGAAGCCCTCAAGGACGCCCGGCGGAATGTCGCGGAAACCGCCTTTAGCCAGGCGGCGGCGAAGACGACCGAGCGCCAGCCCCGAGGGAATCAAAGCCCGGTTAAGGAAGACGCCCGCAAGCGCGGACGGGCCGCGCCGGACAAAAACCGCGACGGTGGCCGATTCCGGGTGATCGACCGGGAAAGCGGGCGAGTGGGAGGCGTGAGCCAATTTGCTGGCAGCCTTCTGGACGGCATCGCGCGGCCCATCGAAGGCATTGCGGAAGGACTCGCCTCGATGTTCGACGGCGGCAGCGCCGCGCCGCGTGCTCCCCAGCCCGAGCCGGCCCGCGCCCCGAAATCCGCCTTGCAGCGGTTGCAGGAACGCGCGGCGAAGGAACGGGCTATGCGGAATATTAGCAAGAGCGTGGAGCGCGGCGGCGACCTGAACGCCGCCGATCTGCGGGTGTTGCCGCCCGCAGAACTTGAACGCCTGCGCGACGGCGGCGATGAATATCTGATGCGGATGGTGCAGCGGTACGAGCGCGAACGGGACGACCGAGGCCGAGAGCGGGAACGATAAGCGGTTTCCGCGTGGGCCAGCGCGGAAGCCGGAGCAAAGCGGTAGGCCAGCGCCGAAAGGCCACCGCTTTCCGTTCCGCCGTTGTCTTGTCTGTCCGAGCGCCGCCCGTGATCCAGGAACAGACAGGCCCGCCGCCGCGACCGCCGCCCGATCCGCCGTCCTGTCCTTTCCCGCCTTCCCTGCTTTGGCAGTCCGTTGCCGAGGCACTCACCGAAAAAACCCGATTACCCGCTCCCCGCATCAGGCGAGCCGTGCCTGGATTGCGTCGGTAGCGATTGCATAAGGTAGCGGTTTGCGCGATTCAGCCATGAAAAAAGCCGCCTTGAGGTTGGCTCAGGGCGGCTTTCGTCATCACTTCGGGCGGTCATCGGCTTCCCAGCCTGTACCGCACGACCAACCTAGCGCGACACGGCGCGGCGGAGAAGGGGAATCCGGAGCAGGGAATCGCAAATTAACCGATTGGCAATCGGTAGAATTGTAAAATATAAGAGGGCGCTTTTCTGGAGTATGGACGAAGATGAGAGTTTATCCCTATGCGATGGGGGCGTTACTGGCAGTTGCCGTTGCTGGGGGTGGTCGCGCATGGGCGGGAGAAGGCGGAAGCGCGGAGATTGCGGCGCATGACTGGCTGAAACTCTCCGCTCTGCCCTCAACGGACTTTTATTCGAAATACGCGAGCGGGAGGCGGGGGGCAAAGGGCTCTTGTCGCCCCAACCGCAAAACGCCGCCGCCGCAGGCCGATGCGGAAAGCGGCTTTCCGGTCGCGCCGCACGCGCCGTAGCGGCACAGGTGTCATTGCGGGCGTAATGAATGCAAAATTCTCGTGAAGGGCGTTTGATTCGGCGGACGAATCGTTAGCCATCGTTTTGATTTTTCCCGGCGCGTCCTTGTGTCGCGCTAATGCCGAAAGCATAGCCGGCAATCGCGCCGAGAATTCCAAAAGCAGAGCTTATTTTGGTGTTGTCAACCAGCGCCAGAACCGTTGAGAAACAAGCCACGATTATAATTACGAGCACACGGATTTTGTTGGATGCCAAATCGGAACTCATATTTTTGAGCGCCATAAGGCTTGAGGACAGCCCTATGACCAGAACGCCGGCGATTGCCAGTGTGTAATTGTCGAAAACCATGAGATTTCTCCTGCCCAGAAGGGTATGTGGTTTCCACGCGACTCGGTGACGGCGGCATTATGCCGCCGCATTGGCGCGAACCCCTAGCCCCTACAACGCCCGATACAATGTCCGCCGCGACACGTTGAGCGATTGGGCAACCGTGTCATGGCGCTCCCCCTGCCCGATGAGCTTGCGGGCATGGGCGACCTGTTGGGGCGAGAGCTTGGGCTTGCGGCCCATCTTCACTCCACGGGCGACCGCCGCCGCGCGGCCCGCCTTAGTGCGCTCCTGAATCAGTGAGCGTTCGAGTTCCGCCAGTATCCCGACCATTTGCCACATGGCGCGGCCCGTGGGGGTCGCGGTGTCAATCGCTTCGGTGAGGGAGCGGAAGGCCACGCCCCGCGCTTTCAGATCGTCCAACAGGCCAATCAAGTCCCGAAGCGAACGGCCCAGCCGGTCGAGCTTCCAAACAATAAGTGTATCATCCTTAGCGAGCATCTTGAGACACTTGGCTAACTCAGGCCGCTTGACATGCGATCCTGTGGCCTTGTCGGTGAAGACGCGCTTGCACCCCGCCTGCTTGAGGGCGGCAAGCTGCAAGTCGGGGTTTTGGTCTTCGGTCGAGACCCGCGCGTAGCCTATTTTCATGGGCCTGTTTTGTCCCTGATTTATGGCACAAATAAGCCGTTGATTTAGCAGGGATGAAAGTTTGTGTCAAAAATCTTGATTTTTGGCACGGATGGGCGGATTTTTTCGCTTGCAGGGTGTTGGCAAATATGCCAACATGTACAGGATGAGGGACACCCGACCGATTTCATGGCTCAAGGCGGCGCGGCGCGATTTCGAGGACTTCCCCGAAGCCGTGCAAAGCGACATGTTCGATGCGCTGACCGTTGCCGCCGAGGGCGGCAAGTCTGACAAGGCCAAGCCGTTCAAGGGCGTAGAGGGAGGCGTTTTTGAGATTGCGCTTCGGTATCGCGGCGATGCGTTCCGCGCGATTTATGCCATCAAGATTGGCGAGGCGATATGGGTGATCCACGCCTTTCAAAAGAAATCGAAGTCGGGGATCAAGACGCCACAAATGGAGATAGACCTTATCCGCGAACGCTTGAAGCGATTGAAGGAGGCTTTGCAATGACCAATGACGACATGGAACTGATTCACGGCAGCGGCAACGTGTTCCGCGATTTTGGACATCCCAATGCCGGACTTGAGCAGGCTCGCGCCCTTGTTGCAGCCAAGATCATCGGCGTTCTTGATGACCGCCAACTTTCGACCCGCGAGGCCGAGAAGCTGACGGGCGTGCCACACTCTGAATTCTCCCGTATTCGCAATACCCAGCTTCGCCGGTTCACGCTGGATCGGATGATTACGATTCTGGGCAAACTCGATGAGGAAATCGAAGTCAGCGTAACCTTTCGGCCTCGCGGGGAGAGCGTGGACAGGCCGCAGCTTGGTCTTTGATAGGCAAGGGGTTGCTGGCTGAACTCGAATCGGAATCTGGCGCGGGCTGAAGGCTTGCGCCAGACGGAGGCACAGCCTTCTTTTTATGCTGATTTGCGCCGCTTGGGCTTTTTGGCTTCCAGCGGGCTGGCAAGCTGTTGGTAGAGATCGAACAGGAAGGCCACGCGGTCGCTATCGCCGGAGAATTGTTTTTTGGAATAAGCTGCATCCACGGCGACATCAAGGTGACGATGCGCCTTGACCAGTTCCGGGGGCATAGTCAACGGGTCGTACAGATCGGCAAGAGACGCGCCGGGATATTGGGTGCGGGCGTCTAGAATCGCTTGTGCGGCGTCCTCAATCGCCTGTTTCTGCTTGTCGGTGATGGCCTGCGGCCAGGGGAAGTTATTGTAAACAATCCCCGCTGAGTATTGATAACGGCTTTCCAGCCGACCGCAGACTGCCCGCGTCCATCCCATGTGCATTGCAGAGGACAGAATGCCGAAGTGGTAGAGCATTGCCGTTGGCACTATCAGAGTAGAACCGCTAGCTATAATTTCGGGGCCACAAAACCCGATAGGGATATAATCCCTGTTCTCAGAAGATACTTTCGGAATCAGTAGGTATTCAGCTAGAGGCTGTCTTATTTCCCCAAACAAGGCCGGAGTTTTGGCAAGCTCAATTGTTTGCTGCCTGCCACTTGATAGCCTGTATTTCCTGTTTGCTTCAATCCGCTCCATAATCATTGGAGACTGCCGTAACTCCGAAGGGTTACAGCCAACCAGCCACAGGCAATATCTTGGAATGTTGTTAATGAACTCATCCCCGCCTACATAGAGCTTTATATACCTGTCAGCCTTTGGAGATGTTGCAAGCACGTTCGCCCTTTCATCTTCATTGAGTATCAGATTCCCTTTATCTATTGGCATACTGCCATAGGCCATTTCAGGAATACCAGATGATAGAGGACGGGAACGGCGTTTAATGAATGTTGTTGTCGCATCCACCAAATACGGATTGATGTTGTTTGCCTTGATTGCGTCAGGTTCGGCCCGTGGTGTTTCGTAGTCGAAAAGCCATTTTTCCACCGCACCGAAAAGGGCAAATCCGAGAATGACGCAATGCACGGCAGCTTTACCCCGCGCTTCGCTCGACCATTGAAAAGTCCGGTGCGCAAAGTGGATTTTTACCCCGCGCTTGAGCAAATCCGGCCACAACGCGCCGACCTGCTCCCCTTGGGTGATTGAGTTTGTGGAGACGAAAGCGGTTTTTATGGCCGGATTATCGGTCATGAACTCCGCCGCTTTGCGATACCACGCGGCGACAAAATCCAACAACCCGGCCCCCGGCACGTCATCGAACACCCGCGCCATGTCCTGCTTTTGTTTGTGGTTTTGCTCTTTCTTTCCACCGAAAGGCGGATTGCCGAGGATGAAACTTAAATCCGCTGGCTTCACCACGTCGCGCCAATCCGCTTGCAGGGCATTCCCGTGCCGGATGGTTGCCGATTTCTTCAGCGGGAGGCGGCGAAAGTATTGGCCGAACTCTTCCGACACCTGCATGTTCATCTGGTGATCCACCAGCCAGAGGGCGGTTTGCGCGATTTGCGCCGGAAATTCCTCAATCTCGATGCCGAAAAACTGATCAACGTCCACAAAGACAATCTGGCTCACGTCGAGAAAGCCGCTTTCACGTTTCTTGTACAACTCGCGCAGAACATCCAGTTCCAGCAGGCGCACTTCCCGGTAGGCGATGACTAGGAAGTTGCCGCAACCGCACGCCGGATCGAGAAACTTGAGCGCGGCCAGCCGCTGATGGAATTCTTCCAGCCTTTTCCGCTGGTTCTTCACCCGCTCGAATTCGGCTCGCAGTTCGTCGAGAAACAGCGGCTTGATGAGCTTGAGGATATTCTTTTCCGTGGTGTAATGCGCTCCCAGATTGCGGCGCAACTTTTGATCCATGACCGACTGAAACAGTGCCCCGAAGATTGCCGGAGAAATCCGGCTCCAGTCCAACGCGCAACATTCCAGCAAAAGCTCGCGCATGGAACGGTCGAAGGCGGCCATGCGCAACCGTTCAGCGTACAGGCTGCCATTCACATAGGGGAAGGCGGCCAACTGTTCATCCAGTGTCTTCAGGCGTTTGTCCGTGGGCGTGTCCAGCACTTCAAACAGATGCGCTAATCGCTCCGCAAGGTCGTGCCCGTCTTCGGTGGTGCGTTGCTCGATGAAATCTTGAAACTGACGGCGCTCGAAGATGCTGGTGTCTTCCGCGAACAGGCAGAACAGTAGACGTACCAGATAAACTTCCAGCGCGTGGCCTTCGTAGCCAATGGTCTTGAGCTGATCGTGCAGCCGCCCCATGCGTTCGGCGGCCTTGATGTTGACCGGGTCTTGTTCCTTGTAGGACGTGGTTTG
>RXIW01000081.1 GCA_003989065.1 Candidatus Competibacteraceae bacterium | reverse complement strand
GCCGAAGTGCTGCGGGCCGAGAAGCTGATGCTGCTGACCGACACCACCGGGGTGTTGGATAAGGACGGCAAGCTGTTAACCGGCTTGGATGCCCGGCAGGTCCAGGGGCTGATCGAAGACGGCACCATCCATAGCGGCATGTTGCCAAAGATCGCCTGTGCGCTGGACGCGGTGCGAGCCGGGGTCAAGGCGGCCCATATCATCGACGGCCGCATTCAACACGCGGTGCTGGTGGAATTGTTCACCGACGCCGGTATCGGCACCCTGATTCGCGGCTGATGGTCGCATCCCGGTCGGCGGAACGGGCGCTCGGGCGTCCACCAACGGCCGGGGTGTCGCGCTGGCGCGCTTGCCGAGCGTAAGCCGAATCATCTATCCTAAGAAACAACAGAGTTATTGTGGAAGGCCAGTCGGCCCATCCCGCGCCGTTGCGGGAGTCCCGTCAGGGGCCCAGCGGATCCGGATCGCGGCCCGCCAGGCCATCGACGGTGCGCTGCGACGATGACTCTGGCTTTGTCTTCTTCATCCCACGCTGGTGTGGTGGAATGGTATACACACAGGACTTAAAATCCTGCGCCGTTAGCCCGGCTTGTGGGTTCGAGTCCCACCACCAGCACCAAAAATCATATAGTTAGCCTGTATCTTCCGGCTCTCTGTTACCTTGGAAAACGGCCATTTTTGGCCGTTTTTTGCGTTTGAATGTCCCTTGAGTGTCCCGTGACTTGCAGTTCTTTATGGGGGTTCGGCGCTGCTGCAATTCTTCCCACGTCCTCCCGCATCTTCCCGCTTGAAAAGTCAGCTCTGTGGTTGGCGGGGTGGTAGCGGTCAGCGCCGGCGGCGGCTCCTGATGACCTGGCGGCCAGCGCCGGCCGGTGAAGGCCCGCTCATCGATGGCGAGGGCCTGCCCGATGACCAGGCGGTCAGCGTCGGCGGCGGCTCCTGATGACCAGGCGGTCAGCGCCGGCCGGTGAAGGCCCGCTCCTCGATGGCGAGGGCCTGCCCGATGACTAGGCGGCCACCACCAGGTGGAACGAGCACCGGTTGTCGCCGCGGCTATGAGCGCCGGCGGGCGCTTCTATCGGCCAGGCGGTCAGCGCCGGATAGCGGATTGCCATAGTTGACATTGATACGCTGGCAACAGCATTGCGAAATTTTTCCAACGAGGGAAATTGACTGCACTGACTGCACTGACTGCAAAACGGACACGGGTGAAGGCCCGCTCCTCGATGGCGAGGGCCTGCCCGATGACCAGGCGGTCAGCGTCGGCGGCGGCTCCTGATGACCAGGCGGTCAGCGCCGGCGGGTCACAGCCTATTCGCTGAATGGCACGGGTTTGGCACTGACCTTGTTGAGGGCGTTTGCAGACATTGTTGGAGTCAGCTATGACACGTCAGATGGATTGGATCGTCATCGGGTCGATGTGGGCTGTCCTGGCCGGACCGGTTCACAGCGCGACGCTGGAGGAACTGGACCGGCTGGGCGCGGCGTACTGCCAGTCGATTGGGACCATCGTGGTCGTCGCCGCCCAAGCGCGCGATGCCGGGATCAGCGAGGACGCCCAACGCGCGACAGCCTTGCAGCATCCTACCGACCCCGATATAGATCGGTTGACGTTGCTGAGTATTTCCCGCGTCTACCGCGATGCCCGGCCCGGCACGGTAATCGCCGCTGAAATCGTCGATCAGTGCCAGCACGTGTTGCCACATAGGAATACGCCATGACTACATCGAGTCATGGCGTAGAGGAGTCGCCTGCTGGCGGCGAAGGGGGCCGATGGTCAGCCACTGGGTGGTCTTTGAGAATCCGACGGATTACCGATGCCGTCATCCGATAGCGGCGGGCCAGTTCGGAATGGTTATGGCCATTGAACTCGCGTCTGATGGCCGCGTGAATCTGCGCGCGGTTGAACTTATCCCCTATGGGGATATAGATCTGAACACCTCCGTAGTAAGTCCGGAGGTCCTCGACCAGGGCCAGTGCCAGCGAATCGACTGGGCCATCGGGCAGTTGTTGGCGGATCCGTATTTTGAACAGATCCGCCATTTCGGCCAGAACCTCGGGGTAATCGTCGGTGATCTGCATCAGGTTCTCAAGGGGGCTTAAAGCCTCGTTTATGCCGTGTTGATCCGTGCCGGCGTCCGGCGCCGGCAACGCCAGAGACCAACCCGCGTTACGGGCGGCGGGCTGGGTATCTCGCAGCCAGGAAGGCGGCGGGATCGATGCCCATGGTTTCACAGATTCGGCGCTGATTCGGGGATAGCTGGGCATCCCAGTGGGCGGCGTTGCAGGCGTGTTCCTGCTGGGTGCGCTGGTGCTGCCGTAGTGCTGCCGGATCCAGCCCCATCTGGCGGGCGATTTCGCGCGTGGTGTCGGTCAGGGGCTGTACCCCTAGGTCCACCCGGTTGAGCGCCACCAGCGCCAAATTGGGGGTATTGGTGAGGCCGGCAGAGGTGAGGGCCACGATTCGACTGCTGACCTTCTCGAACAGGAAAGCCGGGCTCAAGTACCGGTAGGCCCGTTCCGTTAACTGCTGGCGGGCGCGGGCCGTCCAGGTCTGGACATGTCCCCAGATTGCGCCGGCTCGGACCTCCAGGCGATCGACCCAGCCGGCGGCTGGGGCATCCAGCCCTTGAGGCGCGCGGTATTCGGTGGCGTGCTCCCAGTCGATGACCAGCGGGCGGCGGCGCTGCTGGAACGCGGTCACGATCTGTCCGGGTCGGTCGTTCAGCCAGCGCCGGCCGTCCACGCCGACCACTTCAGGGCCGGCGGGCACCAGCTCGATCCAATCCGGTGGGGAGCCTACCGGCAACGGGATGCCCAACTGATTTTGCGCATTCTCAAGCATCGGTGATCTCCAAAGCCGTCGCGGTCTCCAGTGCCTCCCGCAGCGCAGCTTGATGCGCTCGGACGGCAGCAGGGTCGGAATCGATGACCTGGGCCAGCCAGGTCTGGAAGTGCATCGGCGGTCCGGCCAGCAAGGCGGCGGCGAAGGCGTCCAGACCGACGCCGGTCAATTGCTGTTTGAGCGCAGCCACCAACACGGCCGCTTTGCACTGGAAGGCCCGTTGCTGGGCCTGCTCCATCGCTTTCTCGGCGGCGTCGCGCTCCGAGGTCAGCGCGCGGATGTGGCGGTCCAGATTGTCCAACAAGGTCTGGGCGTCACCCTCGGCCTGTTGGGCGGCGGTTAGGTCGGCCCGTGCGCGGGTAATCGCTTCGGCGTCCAGGGCGGTTTGGATGTGCTGGGCGGCGGTGGCGCTGACCTGTTGAGCCTTGGCCAAGGCGTCGGCGGCGGTTTGCTGCTGGGCGCGATGCGCCGTCAGCGCGGCGTCCAGTTCGGCCACCTCGGCTTTGACCTCCCGATAGAGTTGCACCGCCACCTCATAACCGTGTTCTCCCTCGAAGAGGGCGGCGATGTGGGCGTCAGCGGCGTCTGCTTCCCCTTTCAGCGCGGCGATGTGGGCGGTTTCGGCTTGGGACCGTTCCTGCAGTTGGGTCAGGCGGGCTTGGGCCTCATTGTGATAGGCGATATCGGCGGGGCGAGTGGTGCGCGCATAGCCGTCGACGATGCTGCGCGCGTCCGCCAGTTCCTTGAGCGTGCGGTCGTGTTGGTGTTGGGCCTCCATCAAGGCATTGATCCGTTCTTGCTGCGCGCTCCGTAGGTCGGACAAGCGTTCGGTAGCGATCTGGCTCTGGGTCTGGGGCATGGTGTCGTTGCTCGCTAAGTCTGTTGGATTGACCCCGTTCGGGGTGGATGTTGTCTTGTAAATGTTACTTATCATGGTCGGTTTCTCCGTTGTCGATCGCATTCAAGTTTCTTGGCTGGGGGAAAACGACTGCAACGACTGCACAGACTGCAAAATTTCCATCAGCGGTTTACTCCCGGCAGTTTTGCAGTCAGTGCAGTCTGTGCAGTCAATTTCCCTCGCTGGAAAAACTTCGCAAGCGGTTTACTCCCGGCAGTTTTGCAGTCAGTGCAGTCTGTGCAGTCAATTTCCCTCGCTGGAAAAACTTCGCAATGCTGTCGCCAGCGCATCAATGTCAACTACGGCAACCCGCCATTTTTGGCGAGTACCGTATTTTTCTGCTGGTTCGAACCGTGCGCCGTGCTCGATTCTTCGTGCATGACGCTTCAGAAATTCACCGATGGAACGGGTGCTTATGTCTCCTCTTGGGTCGGAAAAGTGCTCGGACAAGGTGTCGTGCAGGGTCGGATACGCGCGCGTTTCCCGCCCATCGATCCAGTCTTTTTCATGGGCGCGGCTCACCAATTCCCGAATAGTGGCGGGCGCGGTCTTGAAGGTGGCATACCAGGCCAGCATCAAACCGCTTAACTTGGTGCCGATGGGGTCGGTGGTTTCCAGACGGGCACGGCCTTGGTTAGGGTCGGCTTCGCCCAACCAGACCAGGGCGGAACGCACCAGGTCCGACCATTGTTCGAAACTGCCGAAGGTGGCAATGGATTGCCGAGGTTTTCCCGCCACGATGTAGGCGCGTAGAGCCGTCAGCGCAGCCGCCACCAGGGCGGGGCGATGCTTCGGAATCCATTCGTACAGATTGCGACTGAACTGGCGTTCCTCGGGCCGTTCGCACTGTGGATCGAGTTGGCACGGGATGACGCGCCGCGTCATGTCACCTTGCAGGGTTAAATTGTTGCCGGTCGCCAGCCAGGTGCAGACCGTGGGAGCGGTGGCGGTTTTGTTGGTGCCCAGCAGGCGTTCGCTGAACGATTCGCCGGTCAGGACGGTGCAGAGGCTTTCGCCGTGCAAGGGTCCTTCGATGTTGTCGAGATTGATGACGCTTTCGCCCTGCATCAGTACCGCCAGGATGCGTTTGCGCATCTCTTCCGGATCTGGGGTGAACGTCATCACCGTGGCGGTCGCGCCGGTGGCAATCAGGGATACCACGTCCGCCAGCAAGGATTTACCCGACCCTGCGCGTGGAGCTTCGAAGGCATGAAGTGGGGCGGAACGCAGGGAATGCCGGATACAGGCGGTCAGAATCGCCGATAGCGCCGCGCTTCGGTCGTGCGGTTCGGCAAAAGGGAAGCCGGACAGCACTTCCTGACGCAGCCGGTCCAGCGCCGCGCGTCCCTGTTCGCGCGTCGGTTGGGGCGGAATGTCGGGAAAGGCAGCGCCGTGCGGAACGAACAGCAATCCGGTGACTGGGTCGTAGCCAGGCTGGTCGATGATGCTGCCATCGGGGCGCAGGGTCGGCGCAGTCACCACGCCGACCAGCGAGCGAAAGCGCCAGGTGCCTACCCGCGCCAGCAGGTTGGTGGCAACGGTGCGCCGGGCGTCGCAGGGCGTCCATGCCCCTTTTCGGGAACTCCAGCGCTGCCAACGGATATGGCGATTCAGCCGGTCCAGCAGATGTTCGACATCGATCGTCGTGATCAGGGTTTTGCCGCCTGGCCGGGTGATGCCGTGGACGGTTTCGGCACGGCTGACGATGACCCGGACCAACTCGCCGCCACGCTGGAAAAGGTTGGGTTCGTGCTCGACCAGGGCTGCTTCCGCCGCGTCGCAGAGTTCGGGGAAATCGCCCTCGATAATTTTCAAGGTCGCCTTGCGTTGACTGCTGGCGGTTGGATCGGGGGTTTCGGTGGAAGATGCCAGCAGCGCCGCCAGTCGATCCGCGGGCCACTGATCCGCCAGGGCGTCGGCTGCATCCCAACCATCCGGCAAAGTCGCGTCCAGCTGGTCGGGTTGCAGAATCTGCACGTCCAGCACGCCGCAGGACTTCGCCTGTTGGACGACCGTTTCCGCGTATCGGCGTCCAGGCGCGTCGTGGTCGGGCCAGATAGCCACGCGCCGGCCGCGCAACGGCTTCCAG
The DNA here is from genome assembly GCA_003989065.1 of Candidatus Competibacteraceae bacterium. Lineage (GTDB taxonomy): Bacteria > Pseudomonadota > Gammaproteobacteria > Competibacterales > Competibacteraceae > RXIW01. The sequence goes on along the minus strand of RXIW01000081.1, from coordinate 5,750 downwards.
TCGCTTTGTCTCGCCGCCTGGGCACCGCCAACGCTGGCGATGGCAATCCAGTCCGGGAGCAGCGTTCCAGCCGCGTCGGCGGCCTTCTCCCCCTCGCACACCAGGACCGGGGACGAGGGCCGGGCTGCCAGCCGCTCCAGGCCGTACAAGGGGCGAGGAGCCGTCACAGCTTGCCAGCGCCAGGCCGTGTCGCCGTTCGCGGATCGGCACCAGCACAACGGACAGAATTGCTTGCGCGTGTCCGGGGGATCGAACCGGTAGACGTGGAACAAGGGCTGTCCACTGGCGTCGCGGTAGGTCCATGTTGACGTCGGTTGGCCATGTTTCGGATGCGTGGTCGGCGGTGCTGGCGCATCCGCTGGAATCGGCAGGAGGGCTGTCCACTTCGGGCTATCCTGCTGGCGTCGCTCGGTGGGCGTACCCGTGTCGATGCCGAGGAGTTCCGCCAGCTCACGCGCGGCTTGGCCATGCCCCATCCGGTCGTTGAGGAGGGCGTACAGGCTGATCAGATCGTTGCCTTTCTCCCCAGTGGCGAAGTCACACCATATGCCAACCGCCAGATTTACCTTAAAACTGCCGGGGGAGTGGTCAGCGCGGGTCGGGTTAAGTGCTACCCACTCATCGCCCTGGCGCTTGCCATCCGGGAGCCATTGGCGCACCAGCGCCTCGGCCTGGGCCAGCGCCACCGCGGCGATGTTTTTGAAATCGAGCGGTGGGTAAAGGGTGCGCGGTGCGGCTTGTGAGTTGGAAGTGCGGGCTGTGGTCATGATGTTTTCGTTCCTTGCGCTTCCGCCATCAACAATTTCTCGGCATGTTCCAGCGCCTGACGGATCGATTGCACAAGAATCCAGTGCCCCATATTGACGTCCATCGTGGTTGGGGGTGAGTCCGTGTCTAGGCGAATGGCGCTGAGCAGCGCCAGGGCGGAACGGCAGTTCCGAATAATGCCGATCGGGCTTTCAAACGAAACGAGAACATCCACGGGAGGCGTCAGTTCGGTGGTCACGGTGTCGGGGTGAAGTTCGGTATCCATGCTCAGTCCTCCTTGTGCGAAAGCAGGGCTTCGAACAGGGTATCGATGACCTTCAGCTCGCGATTAACCAACCGCATCACGCCGTACAAGCTTCTGAACGATAGATCGATGTGGTGGAAATCTGCCTCGGAGGCGATGGATTCGATGTGGTCGAGAGCATCAGAGACCATGCCTAGCCGGTCGTGGATTTCCCCTTTCAACGAGGAGCTATCGCAGGCTGCCAGCGCGGCCTTGGCGACGGTGATGGACAGGGGAGAATCGAGGGTGATGGATTCGATTTTTTCAGGCTGCGTCATTGCGCTGCACCTCAAGAAGGGGTTCTTGAAATACCGCCATGACGCCACCGGGAAGGGTGGCGACGCTGGCCGCAACTCCGCTATAGAACGGGGGCGCGTATTGACCCGTTGCCGGGCTATTCGGCGCTCCTAAGCCAGCGCCGCCGATTCTGGAAACCGGATCTTGGGCGCAAAAAATCCGCAATCTTGTGGTGTGCGGGAGACCATCTATAGCAGTAGTAATATTCATGCTAGGCTGATTCCGTGGGAGCGTCAACAGGTTCGCAATAGGCGTTCGGCTTCCAACCGCGTGGCAGTGAATATCGGGCAAGGCCGTGATTGCGGGCGCGCTCGGCGCTGATGGGCCAGCCGCGACAGCGCCGGCGATGAATGATCGACGATAACCGCCAGATGCCGGAGCCGCTGGCAATCACTGCGTCAATGGGTTCGCCGCGCAACAAAGCGCGGCTGATCAAATCAATCTGGGCCGATCTCTTCATTCAACACATCCAGAGCACGGCCTATCGCGACAACCGCTTTAAATGTCAAGGACGCTGCTTCGACGATGGCGCGGGCGGCGGCGGGCGGTACGCTGTCTTCCGAGATAACTCCATCCCGTTCGAACAACCTATTTTCATATCGATTGACCGTACTCTTGCTGGTGATAACGCCTCTATTCGCCAGCCATTCGACCAATCCGCAGCAATCTCCATATCCGCGACGCCGGATTTCATCATCAAGTTCGCAGCGAACATCGGCGGGTAGTTTCCGGGGAAAAGCAGTGATGGGCATAGTTTGTACCTCTATGCCTTCGCCGATGCGGGTTGAATGGAGTCGATCCATGCGAAGAAACGCGCCTCGTCGATCAGCACTTTGCGCCCAACTCGGATAACGGCACCGGCTTCGAGCAGGCCGTTTCCAGGCAACTTGCCTTTCGATGTATACCGTTCTTCCGCCTTGAAAATCAGGTCTCGAAGGGTGGCGGCTGGAAACGCAGGATGACGTTCGGAAAAATTTCGTACCGACAACAAAATTCGTGGCGGCTGGGGTGGTGCAGATTGGGGGGGTTGGTGGATTCTGTTCATATCGCCTCATCAGTTGTCGTTTACTGTATGAAGCGATTGTTGATTGTTTTTTCTATAGAATCGATGGGGGGAATGTGGGTAATTTTGTAGGTAAAATTTACCGACTTATGGGTTGCGCATTTTCAATTTACCTTCTCTCTTTCCGAGCTTCCAGATTTGCTTAAATATGTTATCGGAAATATCCGGATATCTACTGTTTACTTCTTCATACAGCTTGATCTTTCCTCCTCTGGGAATATCTAGTGGGTTTATTCCAATATCCTTGGCGATAGCTATCACAAGAGGTAACCGCTGAGCGTCCTTACTCTGAAAAGATGTTGATTGAAGTTTCCTTTCTTCATCAGTGGTTTCTCTTCCTGCTCCTGTCTCATTAAATAGTTCTTCTGGTTCTTCTGGTTCTTCTGGCTCTCCTATTTTTCTTACTGATTCAATAATTAAATCTCGAACATATTTCATTCCAAGTGGATAAGGCCAAGGATATATAGTATCGACACCAAGCATTGCGAATACTTTGAATGCTTCCTCACGAATAACTTGTAAATTTTCAAAATCAGGTGGTTGTTCTCCGTCAATTTCTACTGGCGGAACGTTAAGCATTTTGCTCATGACTGTCGATATAGCTAGACCTGAATCGACCAAGCCACTGTCATTGTTTTCTACGCTTACTTTCGTTTTGTCGTGGAGTGGTAGTCCACATACTATGAGTTCACATAATCGATAAAAGGCTTGTTTTTCGTCTATCTGTTCCCAAAAATGCAGGGATTCAACAAATTCTGTTGCGCTGACAGCCGCGCACTTCTTCCACAACAGCGCATCATGAAGTGATAGGCCAGTTTCTTCCGTCATTGCTTATTCTCCTTATTGCCCGAAGATGGCGCGGTTCATCCGATTCACCACGTTCGCAGTGTGAGGCTCGGACAGGTGGGAGTACCGCTTCACCATCGCCAAGGTCTTGTGCCCAAGAACAGCAGCGATTTCCTGAAGGCTGGCACCGTTCATCGCCAAATAGCTGGCGGCTGAATGCCGTAGGTCGTGCCAGTGAAAATCATCCACGTTGGCGGCCTGCAAGGCGGCATTCCAGGCATGGCGAAGTTGTGCCGGCTGTGATGCCGACCGTCCCGGAAATACGAAATCCGAGTCGATGCGCCTGACCTTGGCGCGGATCTGCAACAGTTCTCGAATGGAATCGCTGACAGGGAGCACCCGGCATTCGCCGTTCTTGGTTTCCAGCAGGGTGATGACGTTGCGGTTCAGGTCGACCTGTGGCCAGCGCAACCCCAGTATCTCCATGCGGCGGGCACCGGTGGCCAGCGACAGCACAACGGCCAGGTACAGGTCGGGGTTGGTGCTTTCTCGACAGGCGGCTAGCAGGCGTTCGCGTTCGCCATCGGACAGGAAACGGACACGACCACGCGATTCCTTGCCCTTGCTCACCTTCCGTAGGGGGTTCTCTTCGACCCAGCCGTACTCCTTCAGCGCTACGCTGAAGACGTGCGACAGCACGGCCAGATAGCGGTTAACGGTGGCCTGAGAACGGGGTTTTGCCGGGGTGTGGTCTGTGCCTGCGGCCAAGATATCGCGCTGTTCCGCGAGCATCGGGGCGTCTAGGTCGGACAGCAGATTTTCCCCAAGCCGATTTTTCCACCATGTCAGTTGCCGCGCCTGCTGGGCAGCGTCCTTCTTGCGGGGCAAAACGCCGATCCGATATCGATCGATCAGTTCTCCCAACGTATGGCGCTTGGCCTCGACAATCTTGAAATGCCGACCGTGGCGGATGTCGCTTTCGATGTCGTTTGCCCATCGGCGGGCATCGGTCAGCCGGGTGAAGGTGGCGGATTGCGGCGGGTGTCCCTTCATACGGACCTTGACCCGGTAGACCGCTTCCCCCTTGGTGACTCTTTTTTCGATGGTAGCCATGCTTGTCCCTCACTGTGAACAGGCAAGAGACTACCAAAAGCGGCGTAAACGGGCAACACAGGATATATAATCCTGTGCATAGTGGCTTTAAATCTTGTTTAACATGGCTTAAGGGACACTTTAGGGACAATTGTGGTGGAGGACTGCATTCGAAAGCCGGATTTTTGCAATGGTAGATTGGTGGTAGAGTATTGCCGATAGCCTTGGTGTAGCGTCCCGCCAGTGTCCCAAATATGGAATTTTGCGGGCAACCACTTGAGACAACATAGGGTTTTTCTGGCGGCTGACAGGGCTTAAAATCCTGCGCCGTTAGCCCGGCTTGTGGGTTCGAGTCCCACCACCAGCATTCCTGATCCATGGCTTGGAGCGGGGCAAGACCCGTGACGCGCCAAGTCACTCCTCAGTCGTCAATCGTCGCGACCGCCGCCGCCGTCGAGAAACCGTGCCCTTCGAGAAGTCGTTGGGTTGCGGCGGTGCGCTATTGGGAAGATATCCGCCATGATGAAAGATAAAAGCCTCTTGCGGCAGCAGTGCTATGTCGCCGGTTCCTGGATCGATGCCGACAACGGCGCTACCTCAACCATCTGCAACCCGGCCACGGGCGAGTGCGTGGGCCAGGTTCCTGAATTGGGAGCCGCCGAAACCCGCCGCGCCATCGAAGCGGCCCATGCCACATTGCCGGCCTGGCGGGCGTTGACCGCGCAGGCGCGGGCGCTGATCCTGCGGCGCTGGTATGCGCTGTTGCTGGAAAATCAAGAAGATCTGGCGGTGCTGATGACCCTGGAGCAGGGCAAGCCGCTGGCCGAGGCGCGCGGCGAGATCGCCTACGCCGCCAGCTATCTCGAATGGTTCGCCGAAGAGGGCAAACGGATTTACGGCGACACTATCCCGGCCCATCAGGCGGACAAGCGGATTCTGGTGTTGAAGGAACCGGTCGGGGTCTGTGCGGCGATTACTCCGTGGAACTTCCCGACGGCGATGATCGCCCGCAAGGCTGGCGCGGCGCTGGCCGCTGGCTGCACCATGGTGGTCAAGCCCGCCCCGCAAACGCCGTTTTCGGCCCTGGCGCTGGCGGCATTGGCCGAACGGGCCGGCCTGCCCGCTGGCGTATTGAACGTGGTGACCGGTCCAGCCCAGCTCATCGGCGACGAAATTCTCGACCATCCTCTGGTGCGCAAACTCAGCTTCACCGGTTCGACCCGGACCGGCAAGTATCTGCTGCAGCGTTGCGCCGGCACGCTCAAACGCGTCTCGCTGGAGCTGGGCGGCAATGCTCCGTTCATCGTGTTCGACGACGCCGATCTCGATGCGGCGGTGGCGGGGGCGTTCGCCTCAAAGTATCGCAACAGTGGCCAGACTTGCGTAGGCGCCAATCGCGTCTTGGTTCAGGAAGGCATGGACGATGCCTTCGCCGCGAAGCTGACCGAGGCAGTCCATGGC
>RXIW01000080.1 GCA_003989065.1 Candidatus Competibacteraceae bacterium | reverse complement strand
TGGGTGGCCCGCATCGCTTCCACGAACGGCTGAATTTGCGGATGACCGCTCAGGGCAAGATCACGCCGTCCGCCGTCCGCCATTTCCACTGTCAGCCAGTCGCCATCGACGGTGTAATCTTCGGGCTGCGGTTGCAGGGTCCGTTTGCGCAGATAGGCGGGGGCGCGGTAATACAATTCGCCGCTGCTGTGCAAGGGCTGCTGCAGCATGGCCAGGGTTTTTTCTTCCTGGAAATGGGCTGCGACCGTTTTCACTTCGGCCAGCCGCTGCATGACCGTGGTCAGAGTGTCATCGGCGGCGCCGGCGGCCAGCGGCCAGCACAGCAGCCACCACAGCAGCCACCACAGGCCACGGTTCATGAATGGGCTCCGGCGTCCGGTCGGGGCAGGATGACGATGCGGCCTTCCGCCAACAGCTGGTCGGCGGCGCTGACCCGGATCGCATAGCTGCAGCGGCCGCCGTCGCGCAGCAGGCAGCGGGCGAAGACCTCCAGCGGGGCAGCGATCGTCTCCAGCTCGGCGACCCACCAGCGGGCGTCGCGGATGGCGGCCAGATAGCCGGACGGCGCGGTCTGGCCGGTGATTTGCGCCCACAGACTGCCATGGATGGCGGCGGCCTGCGCCCCGTATTCGAAGGCGTGCAGCGCCGCCAGGTGGCCATCCCGCCGCAGGGGGTGGGTCGGATCGCGGTGACTGGCGGTCCGGCAGGTGATGCTGTCCTCGTCCCAGGCGATGACCGTTTCCAGCAGGCACATGGCGTCGGCATGGGGAATCAGACGCCGGATGCGCGTCTGGTCGAGCGGTTCGCCAAGGCCGATGCGAGGTGAAGCGGTCATCGATGTTCAGCTGATACGGGCCAGACTGTGGTGGGTGTGGGTCCAGCGCGACCAGCGTTTGCCGACCGCGTACCAATGAAGATAGTAGGCTTCCAGGGCCAGTCGCCACAGTAACAATGGTTTGATTGGCCAGCGCTCTTCGGCGGCGCACAGCACCGGCTGTAGTCGTAGTCCCTGCGCCAGCGCCTGACTGCGGGCCAGGTGATAGCGGCTGGTGACCAGCACGAAGGGCCGCTCGCTCAGCTCGGGCCACAAGCGCCGGGCATGGCGCAGATTATCGAGCGTGTTCAGCGACTGGTCTTCGATGAACAACTGGGCGGCGGGCAGGCCGAGTTCCAGCAGAAGTTCCCGGCCACGCGCGGCCTCGCTGACGCTGCCGCCGGTGTGGCCACCGACCAGCAGGATGCGGCGAGTGGGATCGGCCTGGTAAAGAGCGGCGGCGCGGTGCAGGCGGCGGCGGTAGCCGGGCGCGATGCGGTCTTCGATCAGCCGTGCCCCCAGCACCACCACCCAGTTGCCGGTCATCCCGGCGCAAGGCGCATCGCGGGCAATGCGCCAGACCCGCCGCAGTTGCCACAGCCCGCTCAGGCCGGCGGTCGCCGCCAGCACCAGATTGGACAGCAGCAGCATGGCCAGTCCGTCCCAACCCATCTCCAGTGGGCGGACGAAGCGTCGGGAAAGGGCCGTCGCCCATGTCACGTCGCGTCCTCCCCCCAGTAGTCGTAGAAATTGAACCAATTGTCGGGGGCGAGGCGGGCATAGTGGGCCAGACGGTCGGCATAGCGCTGCATCCAGTCACCCAGTTGCGCTTGGCGCTGGGAGCGGTCCAGGACGATGAGGTCGGCTAGGCGCTCGAAGTGCAGCTCGTAGCGGTTGCCGCCTCGGTACAGGCCGAAGAACAGGATCACCGGACAGCAGGCCAGCGCGGCCAGCGTCAGCGGGCCGGCGGGAAAGGCGGCCTCGCCACCGAGGAATTGGCAACGCACGGTTTTTTCGCCGGGCGCGACCCGATCGCCCAGCAGGCCGACCAGAAAGCCCTGCTCCACGTTTTCCCTGAGCTGCAACAGAGTCTCCGGTCCGCCGATCGGGATGATGGTCTGGGCCAACTCCGGATTCAAGGTCTGGAAAAATCGGGTGATGCCCTGATTATGCCGGGTGTTCATCAGAATCCTGAGCGGCAGGCGGTGGCGGGTGACGCCGAGCGCGCGCAACGCCTCGAAACTGCCCAGATGCGAGCCCAACAGGATGCAGCCCTGGCCGGAGGCGACCTGATCCAGGATCAGCTGGTCGTTGTGAAGGTCTATCTCGAAGCGATCCAACTGCCCCGCCAGCAGATAGATCCGATCCAGCAGGGTGGCGGCGAAACAGTGGATGTGGCGAAACGAATCCTGCCAGCGCGGTTCGCGGTTCAGGATCCGGCCCAGATAACGCTGCGACCCGCGCCGGGCGGCCGTGGCGGCCAGCAGGAAATACAGGGTAATGGGATATAGCAGAGCGCGTCCCACCGGGCGGCCGATATGGAGAGCGATCCAGCCCATCGCCCGCAAGGCGGTGCTGTTGCCGCGTTCCGGTAGTTGGGTCCAGGCCGGATTCACGCGTCGCCCGCGCTGGAATCGTGGGACAGGAACCGGTGCGGCTGGGCGGCGAAAGCACCTGCGCCAGCGGCCGGTCGGGGTTCGCCGACCGCTCGCAGCGTGGGCGATAACAGCTGGTCGAGGCGGACGAAGCGGAAGCCGCGGGTGCGCAAGCGGGCGATGGTAAGCCGCGCGGTGGCTAGCGCCTGCTGGGGCGCGATGGAGCCGACGCCGTAGTCGGTCTCGTGCAGCAGGATGATCGAGCCGTTGCGGGCGCGACGGGCAATGCGGGCCGCGATGCGCTCGGGATCGCGGTAGAGCAGCTCCAGACCGCGCACGTCCCAGCCGATCGGGGTCAGCCGTAGTTGGCGAAACGCCGGGGCCAGTCCCGGACGCGAGATCCCGACCGGCGTGCGCACGAAACGGGGAGCGTCTCCCAGAATGGCGGTCAGGGTACGATTGGCCGCAGCGAATTCGGCCAGGATCCGCGGGGCCGCTGCGAACGCCCAGTCGTAACCGTGACGGTCGGAGTGATTGCCGATCAGATGGCCGTCGGCGGCGGCGCGCGCCACCAGCGCCGGGTGACGACGGGCGGATTCGCCGACGAAGAAGAAAACGGCGGAAACGCCTTCCTGCCGCAGCAGATCGAGCAGGGCCGGGGTGACGGCGGGATCGGGGCCGTCATCGAAGGTCAGTGCGACCCAGGGACGGTCGGTCGGGCCGCGCCGGATCGCACGCAGGTAGAAATTCCAGTGCGGCATGATGGACGCGGTGGCCAACAGCGCCAAATAGGCCCCCGTCAGGCCGAGCAGCCAGCGGGCGCGATCCGCGCCGTCGTCCGCTTGGCTCAGGATCGCGGCCGCCGCGAGCGTGACGCCGATGGCGCTCCAGGCGAAACGGCTCCGTGGACGATCGCTCATCAACGGATGCGGCGCTGCGCGATGTGCTGGCTGAGGGCGCGGAGCGAGGCGAAGATCCGGCGGTTTTGCTGATCGTCGGAGCGCAGTTGGAAGCCGTAGGTCTTGGCGATGGCCAGCGCCAGTTCCAGCGCGTCGATGGAGTCCAGGCCCAGCCCCTCGCCGAACAGCGGCGCTTCCGGTTCGATATCTTCCGGGGCGATCCCTTCCAGATGCAGGGTCTCGACCAGCAGTCGAGCGACCTCCAACTCGAACGGTGCGAGAGCTTCCATGGCGGACCTCGTGAGCATTGAGCGGGATTGAATGATGAATCGGTGACGGTTTTGTTAAGGCTGGCAATTTTAACCATAAACCGTCACCGCAGTCCCTCCCTTACGTTTTGAGTTGCTCCAGCAGGAGTTGCAGCTCCACCGCGTACTGGTAATGCAGATCCGGATCGATCACCAGCGCCGGATCGCGCGAACCGGCCAGGATCGCCTGCAGCTTGATGATCAACAGTTTGCCATCGGCGGGAATGTTGGGGCTGTTGGCCATCCGTTCCAGCTGGGACGACAGCTGTTCGGTCAGCGCATTGTCGCCGCCGGCCTGGAGCGCTATGCCGATTTGGGTGCACAACTTGGCTCCGGGATTGGTGTTTTCGCCGCCAGCCCGACGGTAGGCCAGATACTTTTGGATGGCCTGTTGCCGGGCGCGATCGGCCACCGTGGGATTGGGGACCGCCTGTCCGACATCGTGCAGGCCGCGACGAATCGCCCAGCTGCGGGCGGTGGGGCTTTCCGGCAGACAGCACTCGCTGGCTCGATAGAGCTCCTGGCGGGCTTCGTCGTGGCGGCGCAGCAGGATAAGCACGTTCGCCAGCTTGTTGCGGCTGGCCGCTTCGCTGCGCCCGTCGCTGAGCTGGGCGTAGATCTCGGCCATGCGGCGATAGGCCATCGCGGTTTCTTCCAGCTGATTCAGGTTCTGATGCAGGCTGCCGATTTCGCCCAGGACTTCCGCCGTGCCGCTGCGGTTGCGCTGCTGCTCGCACAGGAACAGGGCTTGCTGGCAGGCTTGGAGCGCCAGTTCCATCTCTCCGTTGAGCTTGCGCGCCAGCCCGAGTTGTCGCCATGCCTGGGTCGTGCCTTCCGTTTCGCCCAGGGATTCGAAGATGCGGCGGGCGGCATCGTACAGGTCGGCTGCTTCGCCGAAGCGCCCCTGCCGCTGCCGCACCAGTCCCAGTTGCATCTGGTTGGCCGCCAGCGTGGGGTTGGACGTGTTCGGAGTGGCGTGGGCGATGGCGGCTTCGTAGGCGTCGGCGGCGTCATGCAGGCGGCGCAGATAGGCCAGGCAGTCGCCGCTTTCGGCGTTGGCTACGGCGGCCATGCGTCCGGCGCTGGCGTTGCCATCGTCGGCCAGGGCCTGGAACTGCTGGCGGGCCGCGATCAGCTCGCGCACCGCCGGTTCGGCCGCCCCGGCCAGTTTTAGCAGCTTGCCCAGCTGCAGATGGGCGCGCGCCAGGTCGTAGACCGCGCCGGGATAGGCGTCGGCCCCGGCCTCCTGGCACTGGCGCAGCAGTTGGCGGGTGGCATGCAGGGCGTCTTCCAGCGAACCGTCATCGCGCAGACGCTCGATGCGCAAACGCTCGGTTTCGAAGCGGGTGCGGGTCCAGCCGAGCAGGGACTGACTGGCCCGCTCGCGTGATGCCACGATCTCGGCCAGGGCCGAGGGCACGTTGAGATGGGCCAGGAGCTGTTCCAGCTGTCCCGACAGCCGGGCCGTCCGCTCCGCCGAGGTGTTGTGCTGATAGCAGTCGCGCAGCAGGTTCAGCAGATTGGGCAACTCCAGCCGCAGCAGCCGGATGGTGCGGACGTTGTCCTTGAAATACTGGTGATAGAGGAACGCCAGCAGATGCTCCATGCCGGCGCGCCAGCGATCGCGCCAACGCCCGCGTTGGTCCGGGTCCATCCGGCTGTTCAGATATTGCGACAGGGTCGGGTCGAAGCGCAGGTGACCGTAGCCCTGATCCTCGGCCAGGCCCAGCGCGATCAGGCGCTCGCTTAGCGCATCGATGGCGCTGGCTTCGATCTCCAGGGTGTGGCGCAGAGCGATGCGGTTGGCGCCATCTCGGAAAAAGGCCAGCGCGGCCACCCGTTCCCGATCACCAGCCGGCAAGCGTCGCAAGGCCAGCTCGAAACTCAGATATGACGGCCATTGCGGATCGTCGTTGTGGCGCAGCAGCAAGTCCTTGCGCAGCGGGCGCAACAGGGTCCGGATAGCGCCGACGCCGCGGTTGCTGACGGCGTGGGCCAGGCGGTAGAGCGCGCCTGGATGGCCGCCCGCCAGCGCAACCAGCTCCTTGAGCTGCTCGAAACCATTGCCGCTGTCGGTCGCGGGCGGCGCTTCTCCCGTGTTGATCAGGATGCGGCCGATCAGGGTGATGGCGTCGGGGTCGTCCAGAGGGCTCAGGGTCATCTCTCGCCAGGGGTGGGCGAAGGGTGGCGGTCCCAGCCGACCCAGACCCAGCAGACGCAGAGGTGTCCAGTCCTCCATCAGCTGCTTCCAGAATCGGTCGAAAGCCTCGGCCTGATCCGAGGGCCATTGATCCAGATGGTCGAGCACGATCAGGGTCGGTTGGTTCAGCAGGGTTTGCCGCAGGTAATCGGTGGCTTGCCACAGGGTCGGATAGCGTCCGGCTGACCAGTGGGCCCCTTCCGGCAGCAGTTGCCGACCCAGGTTGTCCAACAGAGCGCCAATGTCGCCGGCATCGTCGCTGGAGATGTAGGCGAGATGGCGGTAGCGTCCGCAACAGGCCAGCCAGCGGGCCAATTCGACTGCGATCGCGGTTTTGCCGACATTGCTCTGGCCGCGCAGGAACAGGGTGGGCTGTTGTTCGATCAGACGTTCCAGACGCTGCAGGTCGCGGCTGCGCCCGATGAAACCGGCGGCGGGTGGAGCGGGCAGCAGTGTGCTCGGCGCGCTGGCCTGGCTGGGCTGGGTGAGCCGCCGCCACAATTCGAGTGGCGGGCGGAGAAAGAGCCGAGGATCGTGTTGACCCAGATACAGCTTGCAGGTGAACCAGTCCTGCAGGTGGACGCCGCCGCCACCGAGTCCCTGGCAGCGATAGCTGTCGCCAGCCAGCCGGTGCTGGCTGACGAACAGCGCCTGAGCGACGCGAGCGCCGCGCAGCAATTCTTCGTAGAAAGCGGTCCAGAACCGGCGCAGGGTTTCGACCGGGGTGGCGGGCTGAAAGGTCACCACCGCCGCAATCCCCGCATCCAGCAGGATGGAAGCGAGGTGGGCCGTTGCTCCCGAGCGAGCCGAATTGGTGGAGCAGACCAGCGCGACCAGACGGATGCGGTAGCTGCTTAGCAGGGCTGCCAAGGCATGGGCCGTGACGAAATGAGCATCGCGGCACAGTGGAACGTGGGATTCGTAGCTGGCCTCGAAACCGAACAGAGGCTCGCCGCTGTCATGGTCATCGCGCTGGTAGCTGTCCAGGTACAGGGCGGTGAACGGTCGTCCGGCGGCCCAGGCATCGTTCAGGCATTTTTCCAACGCCGGCAGGTTGGGCGGGGTGAGCGCCTGAGTTTCCACCAGTTCGCCCAGATCGGCGAGCGCTTCGATCAACGGCAGTGCACTGCGGCGATGGTCGGCGTGGCCGGTCGGTTCGGTATCGGGACGCGGGCTGATGGCGAGGATGCGCAACGGCGGAGGCACCGGCATCGGCATCGGCATCGGCATCGGCATCGGCATCTCGCCGCCGCCCAGTCGGCGCTGGAATTGAGTCGGTTGTTTGCCCTGGATCAGGAAACCGGTCTCGTCGTGCAGGAGCTCCCAGGGCAGATCGATCGCGGCGGCGATGGCCGGCCGGGTCGCGTCGCCACTGATGATCAGGCGACGCTCGCGCGGTTGCGCTTGATCACGCCAGGCGGCGGTCAACTCGCGCAGTGCTGGGCTGTCGAGCGTGGCCTGGTACAGGCGGCGGCCCCAGTTCGCCAGCAAGGCGTCGGTGCGGCGGGCGATTTGTCGGACGCTGTCGGTGGGCCAGCGCGGATAGTCTTGCAGATACCAGTGCAGGACCTGATCCGGCGGCGGCGCGGGCGGCGCATCGAGCTGGGCGTTGACGGGGGCAGCGGACTCGGCCTCGGGGTAGCGGTGCAGGCGCGCGGTGAGTCGCCAGGTACTAGGCGGCGCGTCGTCGGCCGCTTCGAAGCGCAACTCCAGCTCGGCCAGCGGCGGTGGGGAACGCTCGATGACGGTATTGCCCAGCGGCGGTTCGCCCAGCGCGGCCAGCAGCGCCGGCAGGGCCGCGCCGACGCCCTCGGGGGTCAGTTGAATGGGCGGGGTGCGCGGAATGGGCGTGAACCAGGTGGCGAGCACGCTATGGTCGGTGCCGGGCAACAGCAGTGGAATGACCCGATAGGTGTTGTCGCCGCGCCGCCGCTCCACCCCCTGGGCGACCTCGATTTCCCGCCGCAGCCAGGCGCATTCCTCGGTATCGAGACCGAGCACCACGATCACCTGCCGGGCTTGTTCGATCGCCCAGCGGACTTCCGGCGCGAGGCGCTCGCTGCCGCGCACCCCGCGGGTATCTCGCCAGACGCCGAGGCGGAAGGTTTCCAGCGCCAGACTGAGATCGCGGGCCAGGTCGTCCTCGGAGAAGGCATGGCAGATGAAAATGGGAGCGGTAGCCATCGTGGGATTCCGGGGTGCGGGGTGGAAGGTCAAGACATTGAGTAGCTTAACGCAAAAAAAACCGGCTGGGCGCTTGAAAGCCCACAGGTCGCCCCTATCTCTTGATCAAGAGCAAAGGGCGTTCGCAGGAACGCCAGAAACCTGAACCGAACGAGAGGAGGCAACACCATGGCTCTGATGCGCTATGAACCTTTCAATATGCTGAACCAGTTGCAGCGGGAAATGAACCGGCTGTTCGAATCGAGCCGCCGGGGCGATGAAGAAGGCGGACAGTTGCTGGCCGATTGGGCGCCAGCGGTCGACATCAAGGAGGAAGTCAACCAGTTCGTCATCCATGCCGATTTGCCGGGCGTCGAAGCCAAGGACATCGACATCACCCTGGAGCATGGCGTCCTGACCCTGAAGGGCCAGCGCACCGTCGAGAAGAAGGACGAGACCGAGAACTATCGCCGGGTCGAGCGGGTGCGCGGCACCTTCCTGCGGCGGTTCTCGCTGCCCGAGGCGGTGGACGCCGAGAAGGTCTCCGCCAAATGCAAGGATGGCGTGCTGGAAGTGATCGTGCCAAAGCGCGAGTCGGCCCAGCCGCGGCGGATCGCGATCGAAGCGTGATCCATGATGCGCTGGAGCGCGGTCGCCGACCGTGTTCCAGCTGAGATTCGTCAAGCGCGGGCTTTGGCCCGCGCTTTGTTTTGCCCCGAAGAAAGGCGCGAATTCAACTGCGCCTGCGCACGATCTCGCCCAGCCCCACCCGCTGCAGGGCGTCGTCGAGCAACTGGCGGATCTGGGCGACCGTGTCCAGGGTCAGCGCCTGTTGGGCCAGCTCCTGAGCTTCGAGCAGGGTAAAGCTGCGGATCGCCCACTTGACCCGCGGTACGCTGATGGCGCTGGCGCTGAGGCTGTCCACCCCCATCCCCATCAGCAGCACGGCAGCGCCGGGATCGGCCGCCATTTCGCCGCACAGATTGACCGGCCGGCCGCTCTGGCGACCGCAGGCGATGATGTGGGCGATGGTCTTGAGCAGCGACGGATGCAGGTTGTCGTACAGCCCGGCCACCCGGGCGTTGTCGCGATCCACCGCCAGAGTGTATTGGGTCAGGTCGTTGGTGCCGACCGACAGGAAATCGACCTGCCGGGCCAGTTGCTCGGCCTGCCAAGCAGCCGAGGGCACTTCGATCATCACCCCGACCTGAGGGTGGGCGCAGGGCCAGTCGTCTTCCTGTAGCTCCTGATAGGCCCGCTCCAGCAGGCGCAAGGCTTCTTCGGCTTCCTCGACGGTGGTGATCATCGGAAACAGGATCCGCAGATTGCCGAGACCGGCGTTGGCCCGCAGCATGGCGCGCAGTTGCGTCAGGAAGATGTTGGGATGATCGAGGGTGAAGCGCATGCCGCGCCAACCGAGGAAGGGGTTCTTTTCTTCGATGGAAAAATACGGCAGGGATTTGTCGCCGCCGATGTCCAGGGTGCGCATGGTCACCGGGCGCGGCGCGAAGGCGGCCAACATGCGCCGGTAGATCTGGTGCTGCACCTCTTCGCTGGGGAAGGATTCGCGCACCATGTAGGCGAATTCGGTGCGATACAGGCCGATCCCTTCGGCCCCGCTGTTCTGAGCCATGACGATGTCGGTCAGCAGCCCGGCCTTAGCGTAGAGCGGGATGGCGTAGCCGTCGCGCGTGGCGCTCGGCAGGTCGCGCAGTTCGGACAGCCCCGCCGACAGCTCGGCCTCGGCGGCCAGCAGCTGGCGATATTCGTCGCGGATGGCCGGGTCCGGGTTGAGATAGATCCGTCCCTGATAGCCGTCGACGATGATGTCACTACCCTCGAATCGGCCCAGCGGTCGATCGCCCAACCCCATGACCGCCGGGATGCCCATGGCGCGTGCCAGCAGGGCGACGTGGGATAGCGCCGAGCCGCGCAGGCAGACGATGGCAGCCAGCCGCTCCGGCGGCACTGCCGCCAGATGCGCCACGCTCATTTCCGGGGCGACCAGGACGAACGGGCCGCCCTCATCGTTCTGGAACTGGGTCGGACTGGCCCGCAGGCGGCTCAGCACCCGGCGGCCCAGATCGCGAATGTCCTCGGAGCGAGCGCTGAGATAGGGGTCTTCGGCCTGTTCCAGCAGGCGGGCCCGAGCCAGCACGGCGTCGCGCCAGGCCGCTGGAGCCCATTGGCCGGCCTGGATGCGGGATTGGGTGTCGTCGAGTAGGCTGTCGCTGCGCAGCAGCATCCGGTAGACCGAGAACAGAGCCTGTTCGGCCGGTGGCAGCAAGGGGGCCAGTCGGTCGCTGGCGGTGCGCAACTCCTGTTCGACGGCGGCCACGGCGGCCTGGAACGCCGCCAACTCAGCGGCGGGATCGGCCGCTTGCCGATCGGGTACGTCGTTGAGGTCGGCCAACAGGCGCGGAATGGTCGCGGCCCCGATCGCAATCCCCGGCGCGCCAGCCACTCCTTGCAAGGCGCGCGCACCGGCCGCCGATGGATCGAGCCAGGCATGGGTAGCGCCGCTGAGAACGGCGTGATTGAGAATGCTGGCCAGTTGCGCAGCGATGGTGACCAGGAAATCCACCTCGGCCGGGTGGAACTGGCGGATGGTGGTGTGCTGGACCAGCAGCACGCCCAGCACCCGGCGATACTGAATCAGCGGCACGCCCAGGAAGGCGTGGAATTCCTCTTCGTAGACCTCGCGGATCGGGTAGTAGCGGGGATGGCGCGGCGCATCCTCGAGATTGATCGGCTCCTGCCGTTCGGCCACCAGCCCGACCAGTCCCTGTTGCCGACCGAGCCGCACCCGGCCCACCGCCTGCGGGTTGAGGCCGGCGGTCGCCATCAAGACGAACCCTTGATTGTCCGCATCGGCCAGATAGGCCGTACAGGCGGCGACCTGCATCGCATCCCGGATTCGGTTGACCGTGATCGTCAATGCGCTGGACAGGTCGGGCGCGGCGCTGACATCCTGCACGATGCGGCGCAAGGTTTCGAGCATGGGGCGGAATTCCTTCCGGCTGGAAGTTTTTTGGAGCATAGCGTAAGCCATCATCGCAATGAATGGTGATAAAGGAGAATAACGCAGCATGGCGTGCAAATAGTGCATGATGGCGATCCAACCCCGATCGGTCGTTGTAACCAACGACATTAGGGTGAGCATTTCCCCCGGAGTTCGCCCTGTATAACGAACTCAAGCCAAGTAAAATACACTGACTTCAGCCTAGCGAGGAAAATCGTGGCCATGAGCGATCAAACGCAATCGACCCTCGATCTGGCGCAGGCCGCCCGGTTACTGCGGCTGGCGACCTATGCTTCGGTGGCGACCGCGATCGTGTTGATTGCGGCCAAGCTGGCGGCGGCGCTGTTGACCGGTTCGGTCAGCGTGCTGGCTTCGCTGGTGGATTCAATGATGGATGCGGCGGCGTCGATCATCAATCTCCTGGCCGTGCATTATTCCCTACAGCCGCCCGACCGCGATCATCGCTTCGGTCATGGCAAGGCCGAGCCATTGGCGGGGCTGGTCCAGGCGGCGTTCATCGCCGGTTCGGCGGTGTTTCTGATCCTGCAGGCGGTGGACCGGCTGCTGAACCCGCGACCGCTCAGCGACGCTGTAGTCGGCGTTGGCGTCTTGGTCTTCGCTATCGCCGCCACAGCGCTGTTGTTGCTGTTCCAACGGCGGGTGATTCACTACACTCAATCCACCGCGATCCGCGCCGACGCGCTGCATTACGCCACCGATCTGCTGACCAACGGCGCAACCATCGTAGCCCTGGGCTTGGCGATGCTGGGCTGGACCACTATGGATCCGCTGTTCGCCATCGGCATCGCGCTGTATATCCTCTACAGCGCCGGCCATATCGGATACGAATCGATCCAGTTGCTGATGGATCGCGAGTTGCCGATCGAAATCCACGCCCGCATCACCGAGATTGCCCGCCAACACCCGCAGGTGCGCGGGGTACACGACATCCGCACCCGTCGTTCCGGGCAGACCTATTTCGTGCAGATGCATTTGATGCTGGACGACCAGATTCCTCTGGTGGAAGCCCACCGCATCGCCGATGAGGTGGAGGCGTCGATCCTGGCGGCTTTCCCCAACGCCGATATTCTGATCCACGAAGACCCGAGCACCGAGCTGCC
>RXIW01000079.1 GCA_003989065.1 Candidatus Competibacteraceae bacterium | reverse complement strand
ACTGCGGCGGCGAGCAGGCCACGCGCGGCGTTCGGCGGCGACAGCGGCGACAATAAAGCGCTCTCGCACCTCGGCGTCGCGGGGAGGCCGGGAACGGGGAATGGAACGCTGTCGGGCGACATGGCCAGAACCGGTGCGGGTCGACGCCGCGGTCTCCGGAGCGGAGATGGCGCGGCGTAACGGTGGCGCGGATCGGTCGGGTCGTTAGAACCGCAGCGGGTCGGGAAGGCGGCGCAAAAGGCGGCCTCCCGTTAGACGCCGTTCCAGAAGGGGGTGCCGGTGATGGCCGATACGGATCAAAACAGACGTATTCATAAGACGCTCCTCAGACAAGAGACAAACAGACCCCTGAGAAGGTCTTGAAAGCGCTGACCGATCCGCTATAATCAAGCCCAATGACTGGTTGAGCTGATTGTCGTCCTTAGCGGATCTTTGGTCGGCAGTCTTTCAGGACTTTCCCGGGAACCCCTGCACTCGCAGGGGTTTTTGGTTTCTAGGGATGGCGCTTTTCAGGTTTTCGCGCTATCGATGTTCCTTTTGGGTTGAAATCGTGCGTCGGGCTATCGTTCGGCGTGCAAGCACAGCCCTTTTGTCCATTATAGCGGCTAACCCCTAGGGCTGTGCAATCCATGGACACTGACGAGGGTGTGGGGGCGGCGCGCTGGGCACGGACCGGCGGGGTCTGCCATCCGGAGCGGTGGAGCATCCACAGCAACCGGTCGTGCGTAGCGCAAGATCGGAGGATCTCGGCCCCGGTCTGCGCCAAGAACAGTTCAAGACCGCGTTGCAGGTCTGCTGCGTCCAACGCGGGGTGCCGGGTCCGTAAAGACTGGATCAGTTCATCCAACGGCGCCAGCGGCTGGCCCGCGAGACGACGATTTTCCTGCAGACACCACAGCGCGTAGGCAATCCCCTGGGGAGACGTGGGGGCCTCAGGGTGATCTCGGTCTTGGGCGACTGTGGACGGTTTAGCCTTCATCCCGATCCGCCTCCCGGTTCAGGTGGGCGGCGCTCGCGGGGGCTGTCCGGCAGGGGAACGAACAAGGACGACGAGAGGGCTCGGCAGGCACCCCTACCGAAATCTGCACCCGACAGGCGGTGCGGGTGAACGCTGGAGACGACATCCATAAAGCGGATCGCATGACTCACCTCGACGACAAAGCACGCCCACAAAACGACCCCTTGCCTGTTTGGAAACGGCAATGAAGCCCTCTTACGTGGCCGGCTCACCGCGTTATGATGAGACAGCGATGATCAGGGATCACACGAAATCCGGACCCTGTTTACGAGCCCGATTCGCGGGCGCTCATGACGAGACGCCTATCCCCGGGTTGCTCTTCCCGAGCCAACCCTTAATCAACAGTATAGAAAACGATTCGGACCTCGCAAGTTTTTTTAGCGGTGCCCCGGCCGAAACCGGCGGAGAAACGCACGGGCCGCCCGTACGGCTTCTTGCGCGTGAGCATCTTGGGCTGAACCGCTGAGCGTTTCGCTCGCCGCGAGAATGTCATGGGCAAGCGCGACCGCTTTGAGGTTACGCGCCGATGCGTGCGCGACCAGCGCTTCGAAAGCGTGGTGCTCGGGGAGTTGAAGAAACCCCATCAACACGCCTAAGGCCTTATTGACGGTGTGATTGTCGCGCAGGGCGCGCCGCAAGTTGCGTTGCTCCCGACCCCGCTCCAGCGCAACGTGGACGTGCCGTAGAAAGGTTTCAGCATCCAGCGGCTTGACCAGATAACCCAGCGCGCCTTTTTCAATGCAGGTCTGGAGCGCCTCGGGCGACCGATCGATGGTCAGGGCGAGAAAAGGGGTCTCGGGCTGCAACAGGTTCATCAGTTCGAGGCCGGACACGTCAGGCAGGTGCAAATCGACGATGGCGAGATCATGGGTGTGGCTTCGGGCCGCGGCGAGACCGCCCGCGCCATCGTTGGCGGCGGTCACATGATAGCCGGCAATGGACAGAATCGTGGTCAGCAGGCGACAGGTCACGGTGCAATCGTCCACGATCAGAATATGTGGTGTGGTTTTCTGGGTCGACATGGCACGTTATCCTCCCTTTGAATCACGTTTTTTCAAAGTCCTGCGCCAGTATCCGGTGATCGTTCAGGGCTGTGGCGCATGAGCGGATCGCTCTCGTCGTGGGTGGGTCCTGCCGGGGGCGGGGGGTGCCGCAACGCCCGACGGATCGCGCGCACGAGGTCGGTTTCGCTGAGTGGTTTGGTCAATACGCCATCCGCACCCGCTGCCAGGATCCGTTGATGGGTCGGTTTGTCCGCACTGGCGGTGAACCCTAAAATGGGTAAGCGGCAGCCGGTCGAGAAGCGCCGGATGTCCCGGATAGCCGCAATACCGTCCTTGCCTGGCATCTGAATATCCATTAAAACCAAGTCGAGTCCGGGTTCCAGGGCCAGGTCGACCGCTGTGTCGCCGTCGGCCGCTTCGAGTACCCGTGCGCCGTTGCTGCGTAACTGATTGACCATGATCGCCCGATTGATGGCGTAATCCTCGACGACCAGCACCGTCCAGCCGGTCAGGAGCAGACGGGATGGCGTAGGGGGTCTCGCGGCCTCTGCCGTCGTTGTGGAAAAGATCCGTGCCAGCGCTATGCGCCACGCGTCGCGGGTCGCGCCCGACCACAACACGAGATCCAGTCCGGCATGATGTAAGCGTCGATCGATGTCTCCATCATAGCGAGTTTCCAGCGCGACCAGCCGGTCCGCGTGATGACGCAGCCCCGTCACGGTCGTCGACCAAGTCCCGGCCGCCGTTTCGGACAGGTTCTGCACCACCAGGAGATCGTAGGGGAAGTCGGAGACCCTCGTGCCCGCCCAGGCAACGGGTGACAGGGCGCGTTCTTCGACCGCGAGGCCCAGATCGGCCAGGTGTGCTGCGATCGACGCGCGAAACGAAGCACGCTCGTCGATGACCAGCGTTCGCAACCCGGCGGGTAGGTTCGTCGCCAACGGACGGGTACTGGTCGGCTCATTCGGTACCCGCAGGGGTAGTTCCACGGTGAAAATCGAGCCGCACGCGCCGCTGGCGACGGCAACGCTTCCGCCCAGCCGCTCGCAATAGCTTTTGACGATGGACAATCCCAAGCCCGTGCCGGGATAGCGGCGGTTCAACGCCTCGTCCACCTGCTCGAACGGGGCGAAGATCGTCTCCAGTCGATCGGACGGAATACCGCACCCCGTATCGGTGACCCGCAAACGAAGCAGGGAATGCGTCGGTGAGAATGCGCCGGTCGTCGGAGTCATGGCCTCTATCTCAACCACGATCCCACCGCTTTCGGTGTACTTGACGGCGTTGCCCAGTAGATTGGTCAGGATTGCGCGGAACGCTTTGCCATCGCTTGCGATGATCGCCGGTACCGTTGGCGCCACCACGACATCCAGATAGAGTCCACGCGCGACCAGCAAAGGCTCCAGAGCGGCAGCGACGGCGTCCAGCTCGTCCCAGACGGTCAGCGGTACGAGCGACAGTGCGTATTTGCCTTTCTCCAATTGGGTAAAGTCGAGAATGTCGCTGATGTGGCGGTACAACGTATCGGCAGCGGCCAGGAGGGTGCTCAAGATGCGTGTTTCGGTCTCCTCCTGCGCGGTTTTCAGCAATTGTTCGAGCGATCCCTGGATTGAATACAGGGGAGTGCGCATCTCATGCGAGACCTTGGCCAGGAATAGGCTTTTCGCCTGGTTGGCCCGTTCGGCGGCCTGTGACTGGATCCGGAGGGCGTCCAATGCGCGCTGGTATTCGGCGCGGACTTCGGCGATTTCCTGGTCCAAGCGCGCCTTGCCTCGTTCCAGGGCATCGGCCAACAGGTTGACGCCTTCCTGAAGCGTACCCAGCTCGCTGCGTTCGGTTTGGCGCACTCGCGCGGTGAAATCGCCGTTCTTGATGCGCTGGATGGCGGCCGCAATCTGGCGAATGGCGCCGGATAAGCGTCTCCCGGTCCAGTGGGCCAGGCTCACGGCTCCGGCAACGGTGAGGAGGACCCAGGCCAAATCCCCAGCCAACCGCCATCGCCAGTGGACTTGCGCCACATCGATGGCCAATTCCACCGCCACCTCGCCCAGTGGCCGAGGGGTCGAAGCCGCGGTGGAGAAGGTCAGCGGTTGCAACAATACCGGCGCCACGAATCGTGCGCCGTCTTCTTCAGGAGTCAGGAAGATCGCGTTGGCCAGGTGGTCGACAGGCGGTGGAACCGGTTCGACAGCGGGCCGCCGATACAACACGTGGCCATCCCGGTCCGTTACGATCACGCGCCGCACCGGAGTGCCCAGGATGACGGTCGCTGGCTGGACGGCCGCTTCGACGATGGCCGGTAGTTGTTCCAGTGCCCCAGTGGCCAACCCGTATTCCAAGGCCGCAGCGAGTTGAGCCGCCAGCAACTGACCTTGCTGGTCCAGCAGCCGACGACTGTGTTGGAGATTGCCCTGAAAGATCACGAAGACCAGCAGGGTCGTGATGACCAGTGACGGCGCCACCGCGATCAGCATGATCTGGCGATGGATATCGAGACGGCAAGGAGCACGGGTAAAAGGTCGCATGATCGAACTCTCTTGATCGGAGTCAAGGGCTTGAGAACAGCGAATGGGCACGCTGGATCGCCTCGGCCGAAATACCCAGGGTTTGGGCCACGGCGGGGTTGACCACGACCTGGACCGCCGCCGGATAGGCCGGTGAGGGCGTGCGGCCCCGCGCAAGATCGGCAATCAGGGACTGCATCTGCGCCGGTAACCGTTCCTCGTCGGCGACGACGGCAGCCAGAACCCCCGCCTCGACATACCGGGTCGACGCGCCACCGAGGACAGGGATCCCTTGGCGGATGGTCATCAGCAGCAGCGGTTTCAAGGACCATGCGCTCACCAGGTTGGATTCGGGGGGTAACAACACGACGTCCAGACTCGCCAGGCGCGGACGTAGCGCGCGCACGGCATCCAGGTCATCGGCGGCGACTATTTCCACCAGCGCCAGATCCAGGCGGCGAGCTTCGGCTCGGAGCGAGGCCAGCCATGCCGGTACCGACGCAGGGACCAGCACGCCTACATGGTGGGCTTTGGGCAAGAGCACCCGCGCCAACCGCAGGTCGAGCAATGGATCGGCTTCGAGGTAGATCGCCGATACGGGCGCCGCTCGATGCGCTGCCAGCAGTGGTGCAAACTGCTCGCGGGTCATCCCCGCCAGTAAAGCGGGCGATGCACACCGCCGCCTGGCCGCCTGGATCGCCTCACCGCCCCAGGCCACGACGACATCGATCTGCTGGCGTCCGCAGAAGTCGGCCAACGCATCGAGCGAATCAAGGGCGCGTCGTGATGCCAGGTGCTCGGTCGCGAGGAAACCGCGTAAGGTCGTTCCGGAATCCGGCAATGAGAAAGCCACCGGCAAGGCTGGCGTTCGATATGCGTTGCGCAGCGCCGCTTCGAGTGGCGCCACTTCGCGATCCGCGAGAAACAGCCAGTTGGCGGAAAAAACTGGGCCGATTTTCAATATCAGCCAGATTCCCAGCGCCCATCTGCCCAGCGTGGGCCACTGCATGTCGGAAGATCGTTCCTAGTGCGCGATCGAGAGGCGGAAGAACACGACACGATCCCAAGACTGGTCGGGCAGATAGTCGCTGATGGGTCCCAGCAGATTAGCGCCAACCCACTCGGCAACGACAGGGTTGGCGCCGAGTTTGAAATGCTGGGCGATCCGTACCCCTAATTGGTGATAGCCCTCGATCGGCTGATCCCGATACCAGCGCATCGCCGACTGGTAGTCGTAGTTCACGCTCGCCTGCCAGCCGTCACTGAACGCCTGGCTGATCAGCAGTCCCAATCCATGACGTGGCGCACTGTCTTCGTAGCCGGCGTTGAAGCGGGTGTCGGAGGCATTGATGTCGGTCAGGGCGTAATGGGCGAACAGCCGGGTGCCGGATCCATGGCGCCCATCCCATTGTGCTTCCAGCCCACGAACCACGAACGGGCTGTCGTTGGCGAAGTCCAGCACCACGCCGGGCAGCATGGTGACCACATCAGACACGGGTCGGTAGAACGTGCCGATGTAATCGGAATAGCGTTCTTGAAACAGACGCGCGTCGAATTGATTGCGCCCCGATTGCCAGTGATAGCCCAATTCCAGGGAACGGTTGATTTCCGGGTCAAGGCCGCCGCTGGCAATGGCCCCGTAGATCGTCAAGGGCGTGTTGGTCGCACGTACGGCGGCCCGGCCATTGTTTTCGTACAGCGTCGGTTGGCGCGAGCCCGTCGACCAGGCGACTCGCAGTGTTTGCCGATCGTCCAAATGATAGTGGATCGAAAGCCGAGGCAGAACCAACCACGATCTGACGAGCGATGAATGCTCCAGCATGGCGCCGATATTCAGTGTCCAAGCGGAATCCCGGTGGAATTCGGCGTGACCGGCCAGCCAGGTGACTGCGTTGTCCAGCGTTTCGTCGGTATCGAAGTAATAGGGAGAGCGTACCGCTTCGCGGTAATAACCAAAACCCGCTGCCGTACGCCAACGATCGGAGAACCGCCGTAGGTATTGTGCGTCAGCTTCGTAGCGTTCTTCCTGAATGTCGTAGTCGAATCGCAAAGCGACACCGGGTAAGAGGCGATCGCTGGTGAAGCCTCGGTCGCCATAATGGAAGATGTTGTGCGACAAGGTCCAGGTCCACTCATCGTCAGCATGGCCGGGTTGTCGCCATTGCACGCTCTGAAAGCTGTCGGTGACCGGAAAGTCGCGTGGATCCGTTGGCCAGGTGGGCTCGGGATCTTGAAGCTGATAGTCGCCTCGCGCGAATCCGGCTTGCACGTGTAGCTCACCGCTCCCGAAGGGCATTTCGCCCAACAACGACAGACTGGTGTTACGACGGTCGTCCAAAAAATTGCTGTAGCCGCCATCGCTCACACGGGCTAGGGACACGGTATAGTCCATGGAACCTAGCCGTCCGCCATAGCGTAGAAATCCGTCCGCGATGCCGTCGCCGCCGCCTGCGACCTGCGCCGACCATCCTGGATACTCGGCCGCGCTCCCGGTCTGGATGTTGATCACCGCTTGTAAGGCGTTGGATCCATATGCGGCAGCAGCAGGCCCTCGCACCACTTCGATTCGTTCAATATTTTCCAATGGCACAGGCAGATTGTTCCATTCGATCACCCCGCGCGAGTACTGGAAAATCCGTTGCCCGTTCAGCAAGAGCAGGGTTCGTCGCGCGTATTCATCGTTCAAGCCGTGGTAGGCAGCGGTTGGTAAGCTGTTGAGCTTGTAGCCGACTTCAAAACCAGGGACCAGCCGGAGCACGTCGACCAGGCGCCGCGCGCCGGATGCCTCGATCAGAGCGCGGTCGATGACGGTCACCGTACTTGGCGCTTCGTCGAGACGTTGCGGTAAACGGGAAGGGGTGAGTACCCACGGTGGGTCGTCGCCCTCCATATCGTTACGATCGCCCGCTCTGGCCGTTTCCGCCATGACGGTGACGGTCAATCCGATGCCGACCAGGGTCAGACCATGCCAAAGGACGTGAAGGAAGGAGGGCCTGAATATCGCAAGGCCGTTGCCTGTGGCAACCAGCAGAAGCAGAGATTGGTGCGGTTTCACGGGTATCACCTCTCCAAACAACACCCGACCTCAACCCAAGCGCATCCTGGGTCGGTCGAGGGTATGAAGGGTCACCGCGTTATGATGAAACCCACCGAGTAGATCCTATTGCTAGGGCACTGCGCCGCCTGTGGGCCTGTTTACAACCCCCAGCCGTCTCTCCCAGTCCTCGCCGGGAACCGCTAAGAATTCGTCGAAGGCGCGTTCCAGAGCCTGCCAAGCCCCCATCAAGAGGGCTGTAGGAGGGTGTGCAAGAAGAGCCATTTCCAATGTGCGAGCTGCCGATTCGATCCGTTCGATGCCCAAATAGGCGCTGCCCGATTGTAGGCGATGCACCTGCTTGCGAATGGTTTCCCAATCTGGAGGTGTGGCAGCCAGCGCTTTGACCAATTCTGCCTGTTCGGCAGGTAGATGGGTGCGGTACTGTTCGATCAAGGTGTACGCCAGTACGGGATCACCCCGGCAAGCCGCCAGTGCCGTTTCAGTATTGAGCAGGGCCGGCGTCGTTCCCATGATTGGATGCTCGATCGATGAAGAATGGCATTGATGTAAGCTTATCGCGTGAGTGTTGCGGCTTCAACCCAGCTGCAACATGAATGTTCGGTCTGAATGGACATCCTCCCCGGCAGCCATGCTGGAGATTCCTGCAGTGCTTAGCTGTTTAGTCCCACGGAGTGCTGGAGTGGATGGATGACCCATACCCACTGCTTCGCCGGAAACTAACCTCGCGACAACACCGGTTCGGCGCCATCCGAACCCTGACCCGTTACCTGTGCTTCGAGAGCTGGGAAGCCTTGATGAGGTTCGTGTTGCAAAGCTTCGAGCCGGCTCTTCCACAACCCGAAACCGGGTGAAATCGCCAAAACGAGAATTGCTGGCAAGCCGCCAGATCGGTCTTCGTCCTTCCGGTCAGGTTACGCCGATAGCGCCACTAGGTCTTCGTCCCAGCGCGTCGCGCCGAACAGGATGATCTTGAGCTGCCGTACAAAGGTTTCGGACATCTCCGCCTCGAGCAAGGCCTGATTGGGCGGCAGATCGAGGATATCGGTTGCCGCTGCGAGCATGGTCATCACGATCATGCTGCAAACCATCCGTTCGTTCGGCGTCCGGGGCGATCAAGTACATGCCGTTGCCGGTTCGGCCGGTCCTGGTTCCCGCTTGAACTGGTTGATTTCGACGTTGCCTTCAGGGAAGTGGGCCACGATGCGCAGCTCGCCGCCCATCGCCTCGACGAAGCGGCGCAAGGTGCTGACGTACATGTCGGTCTGGCCTTCCATCTTGGAAACCGCGACCTGATTGATGCCGAGCGACGCCGCGACCTGTTGCTGGGTGAGATCGAGCGCCCGCCGCAGCTCTTGCAAGGGCATTTCGGCCCGCAGTTGTTGATAAAGCGCATCGGAACGCGCCCGCGACTCCGGCGACATCTTGGCGACCAGCGCCGAGAATTTCTTAGCCATCGAGTAGACCCTCCTTTTTTAGCGTCTCCAAATGCTCGTCGTACAGGCGATCCGCCACTGGAACCTGCTCGTCGTACCAGCGCGGATTGCCGGTCTTGTCACCGCCCAACAGCAAAATGGCGCAGCGGCGCGGATCGAAGGCATATAGCACCCGATAGGGGTGCCCGGCGTGCTGGATTCGCAACTCGCGCAAGTGATCGTGTTTCGAGGTGGTGATGCCGCTGCTATGCGGATACCGCAGGTTGGGACCGAACTCGCCAAGCAATTCGATGCTGGCTTTGACCGATTCCTGTTCTGGTTCGATCAGCGTGGCCCACCAGTCGCCAAATTCGTCGGTGTATTCGATATCCCATTTCATGATTGAATTATAGCTTATGAGTTATAAAACCTTCAAGTTATGCGAACCGCTCAAAGCAAAGCCCCCGCAATCTCCGGCCGCTCGTCCCACGACCGCCCCGCCAGCAGCCGGCCGTTGGCCTTCTTGTCGCGGCGCACCCCGTCCGGTCCCCAAGCGCCCCACTGCTTGAAGGTGAACGCCGCGCCGGCCGCTTCGCATTGGTCCCGCACCGCCAGCGCCCATTCCTCCCGCATCGGGCGTCCGTTCGGGCCGGATTCCCCACCGACGATCACCCAGCCGATCCCGTTCAGGTCCAGCGGCCCCAGGTCTTCCAGCAAGGGTTCCAGCGACAGGAAACGGAGGCGGGCCGAGACGCGGCGCAAGTGTTCGATGCGCGGTAGCCCGTCGCGACGATCCTCGACCGTTACACCCAGCCAGATGTTGGGCGGTATGGGGCGGTTCGCGAAGAAATCGGGCAACCGCTCGGCGCGTTTAGTCAGGAGTTGATAAGTGTGCCGGGGCGTTTGGCGGACCGTCGCCAGCACGCGGTCGATGAACGCATCGGGCACGTCCTCGTGAAACAGGTCCGCCATCGAGCAGACGAAATAGAGGGTGGGTTTCTTCCGTTCGAGCGGCTGGCTGAGGCGATCCTGGTGCAGGGTCGGCTCGAAACCCCGCGCGTAGCCGGACGCCCCCATTGCCTGGAGCCGTAGCGCCATCCGTTCGGCGTAGCAGTGCTTGCAGCCGGGCGACACTTTGGTGCAGCCGGTGACCGGGTTCCAAGTTTGTTCGGTCCATTCGATTTTGCTGGTGCCCATTGCGATTCGCTCCCCTGCAAGAAACCGGCGTGGGAAAGGATTCTCCCAACCGACCCATACCACCATTGGCGTCGTGGCGGCATGGCGTCATAACGCCCGATCATCCGAAAGAGAGGGACCGGCGCTCGTCGTCCGGCGGGATGAACTCTGCAAATTACGGGTGCGCAATCTGGCTCTGTTGCATTAATTTCCAAATACACCACCTGTAGTGGTCATCACCCCAATGACAATCGCTATGGGTTGTGCTCAAAGAAATGAGTGCAACAGAACCAACGGCCGGTCTAGCGTACCCCATCGATAAGTTCGAGGTCCTTCTTGAGAAGTTCGTTGATGAAGGTGGAGAACTCCACGCCCCTGGCCTCGGCCAGCGCGGCGAGGCGGGCTTGTATCGGCGCGTCCAGATAGACCGGCAAATTCAGCTTCGTGCCAGGCTTGAAGAACTGGCCGCGTTGGCCCTGAGAAAAATCGATCTCGGCGGGCATCTCGTCATCGGGGTCTGAAAGCTGGTTCATCGCATCACCTCGGTTCGTTCTCATACTGCATCCGCTCGCGGCGGGTGGCTTCCCGCGCCGAAATCAGGCGCACCTGAGCGCGGGTCGCGTTTAACGGCTCATAAGTATGGGACACCGCCAACAGCCGTCCGTCCTCGCTCATGCCCAACGTAAACCAGCGGTCTTCCGAGTCGCTGTGCGCCGCATCGAACACGGTCAGCGCCAGGGGATCGAGCAACACGGTCGCCGCCTGGGCGATCGAGCAACACGGTCGCCGCCTGGGCGAAGGTCACGCCCTCGACGGGAGCCGCCAAGAACTCGTCGAAAGCGCGTTCTAATTTCGATGGGTCCCACGAGCAACAGCAAACCCCATACTGAAACCCCATGACGGCTACGCTGTCCGCATGACCCTTCCTCGCCTCAAACGGCGGGGCTTGTCGCGCACCGGGTTAGACCAATGGATTCAAGGATCACTTCGACAATGCTGATGTTGCCGGTTACGTTGCTATGGGGTGGAGGACTGTTATTTTGGGTTGGCCTGTTGTCTGGTCGACGTACCCTGCTGTTCAGTGGCGGTATCCTGCTCGGGCTCTTATGCGTGATGCTGATAGATGCTGGGTACATCCACCTGGCGGTTTTGCCAATGGTGGTCGGGATTTTCGTTTTGGCGTGGGCTCTTGCGACGAACCGGTTATCGAACCCTGCGGTTCGGTCTGTGGGGTGGTTCATCTACGTGCTGGTCGTGTTGCTCTTGGGATTTCGCAGGTTTCCAGGTTTGGAGTCGGTTCCTCTTCTGGAAACGGATGGCCGTACGTTCCTGTTCCCGCCCGAAAAAATCATCCTGCTGGGTATCGTTCCTCCGCTGGTACTGGCTCCGGTCGAACCGGCTGGGTGGCGGTGGGGAGCGGAGCGACCGGGTGCTACTTTTGCGCGACTGTTGGCCGTGACTCTGCTGACGCTGGTTCCGGTCGCATGGCTGCTGGGTGAGGTCCAACCGGGGTGGACAACGATGCCGGCGGCCAAATGGATTGTCGAGCTCGCTTATAACGTAACCTTCGTCTGCCTCTTGGAGGAGAGTTTTTTTCGGGGGATCGTGCAAACCGCATTGATACGATGGGCGCGCCAACGCTGCTGGCCTGGGGCTGACGGCTTGGGTCTGCTCGGTGCGAGCGCGCTGTTCGGAGCCGTTCACTTGGGGGGTGGTGTAGCGTTCGCGTCACTGGCAACCCTCGCCGGGTTCAGCTACGGCATGACGTACTACCTGACTGCACGTATCCACTACGCAGTGCTGCTCCATTTTGCCGTGAACGCTGTTCATCTATTGGTTTTTGAATCTCCAACGCGGTAATGCCCCAGGAATTTCGATTGTGACGCCGAAAGTATGCAGCGCGATGGGGCTGCGGAGTGCAGCCGGACCGGCCGCTGTCGTCGGTGCATGATGCCTTCCCGATTGGAGCCGGATACAGCGTATCCTGCACATACCCCATCCTGACGAGGAGATCAGCCATGACGCTGGCGGAAACCCTTTACCAACACAGTCGCCAGTTGCCGGAATCGGCGGCGCGAGAAGTCTTGGCGTTCATCGAAAACGTCGAGAAACGCTATGGCGTTCTACCAACGACGCCCGCTGCATCGAGCGACACCGAGGCATTCCTGGCGGTGGTGGCTGGAACCCTCGGTGACGATTTCCCGGACGACATCACCGGCCGCTCGCGCCCACGGTTTGGTCGTGGTCACGCATAACACCCGCGAATTCGCCCGCGTACCGGATCTGGCTCTGGAAGACGGGTTGCTGTGAAATCCGTCCTGTTTCCCACTGAAATAGTGACCTGCTATACGCGATATCGATTGCAGCCCAACACTAAT
>RXIW01000078.1 GCA_003989065.1 Candidatus Competibacteraceae bacterium | reverse complement strand
GAATGGCAAAACCTATAACGTGGCGGTCGTGGACGACCGGGTCAGCGTGCAACGCCAAGACACCGGAAACATGAGCACTGGCCAGAGAATAGCCAATGGCATAAAGGACTTTTTCAGTCGCTTGTTCACCGAAGGCTCCCTGACGACGAGGGCTAGCCGTCTGGAAGGCGATCTACAGGGAATGTTGCAGCACACGGCGACGCAAGCGCTGGCGGATTTCAGGAATGAGGTACAAGTGGCGCAAGGTTTCTTGGGCGATCATTCTCTGGGGAATTTTACCGAAACCTGTGTCCAGACCATGAGCGATGATCCCCAGGTCCAAGAGATGCTGCGGGCAAATCTGGATAATCCGATCTACAGTAGCGAACGGTTTACCGGCATAGAACCGCATCCTACCGATCAATCCAAATTCATCGCCAAATTTGGCGAGCACCAAATCGAGTTTTCGGACCGATACTCGACCCATACCGAATTGCGCGGAGCCGGTTTGCAAGAGCAATTGGCTCGCGGTCCCTATCAAAATCTGGGAGAGATGATCGGCAGAAATCATCTCACAAGTCAGGACTCGGTCGTCCTTTATGCCTTTAATCCGGCCATCATGAACTTGACGAACAAGATGCAGGATTGGCCGCCACAGATGAAAAGCTTGGTCATCGATGCGATCAGTCATCAGGCGATCGGCAATACCACTATCGGTGAAGTTTTCGGCGATCGGCTTGCTTAAAAGCTATGGTCGGCGACACCGTTTTTTGATGTGCTTGCTTGGAGGATATGATGGAAAAAAATAGAAACTACGACGATTTGCCCATGAATTGGGTCGGGGACTGGGCCGGCCGGCGCGCGGCGCTGACCCCTTATCGCACCGCTCTCTACGATTCATCAACGCAAAAATCCTACACCTTTCAGGCGATGAACGAGCGAGCCTGCCGGGTGGGCAGCTATCTGGCTGATGTATTGGGCCTGGGCAAAGGCGATGTGGTCGCCCTGATCTGTCGCAATCGTATCGAGGCCATCGATGTTTATCTGGCCTGCGGCAAATTGGGCATCATCCTGGCCCCCTTGAGCCAACGCCTGAAAAAGCCGGAACTGGATGACCTGCTGTCGCGCCTGAATCCCCGCGCCCTCTTTCACGAAAATGCATTTGCCGAACTGGTATCGACTCTGGCGATGCCCGGTTCGGTCACAGCCGTGATCAATTTCGATGGTGAGCAGAACGTGTTTGAGGACACCATCCTTAAAACCGAGCCCAGAGAAGTGAATATTCCCCTGGCGATGAGCGATCGCTGTCTGTACGTCCATACCGGGGGCACGACGGCCGTCCCGAAGATCTGCATCGTGTCCTATCGGCAGATGGTATGGAATTCGTTCGATATTCTTGCGACCGGTCTGGCGGGATCGTTCCAAAAGGTGCTCATCACCTTTCCATTCTTTCACATCGGCGGCTGGAATACCTTTACCCCGCTGTTCCACGCCGGCATTACCAGCGTCCTGCTGCGCGAATTCGATCCCGGTCTCATCCTGCAACTGATCCATGAAGGGCGAGTCGAGAACTTCGGCGCGGTGGAAGCCATGTTGCAATTCTTGATCGCACATCCGAAATTCAAGGAAACCGACTTTTCCCAGGTGAAGGCCATTACCACCGCCGCCGCGCCCTGTTCGAAAGCGGTGATGCAAGTTTTTCTGGATAAGGGCATTCCCATCAGTCAGACCTATGGCATGACCGAAGCGGGGCCATCCAATTTCGCCTATATCGCCCGTTCCAGTTCCATGGAAGAGTTGCTGACGAATTCGGCCAGTATCGGAACGTCCATGTTCCATTGCGACGCCAAAATCATCGACCAGGACTCACGGCGCGAAGTGGACGTTGGCGAGGTCGGTGTGCTTTGTCTGCGCAGCCCGCACAACTTCGATGGCTATCTCGACGATCCGGGGCGGACCGCGACGGTTCTGGACCCGGAAGGTTGGGTCTATACCGGCGATCTGGCGGTTCGCGATCGGAATGGCCTGGTCTTCATCAAGGGCCGGGCTGACAACATGTTCATTTCCGGCGGAGAAAACGTCTCCCCGGAAGAGATCGAACAGGCTCTGATGAAGCATCCGGCTGTCGCAGGCGCAATTTGCGCCGGGGTGTACGATCCGAAGTGGGGACAAGTGCCAGCCGCTCTGGTGGTCTTGCACGCCGGTGGCCAGGTGACGGAAGAGGAATTGAAGCTCTTTTGTCGGGATTACCTGGCCGATTACAAGATTCCCAGGCATATCCGAACCGTGAGCGCATTGCCGCTGACCGGGGCTGGCAAGCTGGACCGGCATGTCGTGGTGTCGATGTTTTCGTAAAAGCGCCATAATCCCCATCAATTACGTAATTGATGGGGATTATGGCGCCCGTTCTGATGATAAAACCTTCGATGTAATCGATGGGTAGCAACGGTTGACCACCATCAGCGCCATCGTCTTGGCGGTCCTGAAAAACCTCCAGATTGAGTTGATCAGGGTATTAGCATGACCCACAAACATCGAGTGACGGATGGTGACATCTTCGATAACCGTGACTCAATAACTGTTGACCCCATTGTTTTCGCCTGCGCTGCTTTATTCTTACGCAGCAACATTCAATGCCGGATAGTCAGTGTAACCCTTGCTTCCTCCCTGATAGAAAGTCGCCATATCTGGAGGGTTGAGCGGCGCGTTCTGACGGAAGCGTTCGACCAAATCGGGATTGGCGATGAACGCTTTGCCAAAGGCCACGGCATCGGCATCGCCACGGGCAATCACCTGTTCGGCCGATTCCTGGGTGAATTGCTCATTCGCGATCAAGACTCCGCCGAAGACCGCTTTCATTTTTGGCCCGATCGAATCCGGCCCCACATGCTCACGCGTGCAGATAAACGCGATCTGACGCCGACCCAGTTCGGCAGCGACATAGCTGAAGGTTGCGAGTGGATCGGAATCGCCCATGGAATGAGCGTCGCCGCGCGGGGCGAGATGCATGCCGACGCGCTGATGGCCCCACACACCGATGACCGCATCCGTCACTTCCAGCATCAAACGCGCGCGATTCTCGATGCTACCCCCGTACTCATCGGTACGATGGTTAGTGCTGTCTTGCAGAAACTGATCCAACAAATAGCCGTTGGCACCGTGAATCTCGACGCCGTCGAATCCGGCAGCCTTCGCGTTGACGGCGCCTTGCCGGTAGGCTTCGATAATGCCAGGAAGCTCATCGCGCTCCAGCGCTCGTGGCGTCACGAAAGGGGTTTCGGGCCGGACCAAGCTGACATGGCCGGCCGGTGCGATGGCACTGGGAGCCACTGGCAATTCACCATTCAAAAACAGTGGATGGGAAATTCGTCCCACATGCCACAGTTGCAAAAAGATGCGACCACCTTGGTCATGCACCGCCTGGGTGATGTGCTGCCAACCGCTCACTTGTTCGGTCGACCAAATACCCGGTGTATCGGCATAGCCGACGCCTTGCGGTGTCACCGAAGTCGCTTCGGTGATGATCAGCCCCGCGTCCGCTCGCTGCACGTAGTATTCGGCCATGAGGGCATTGGGAACCCGCGCCACACCGGCACGGCTGCGTGTCAACGGCGCCATCACAATCCGGTTGGGCAACACGAGATCGCCGAGGTATAGGGGCTCAAACAGAGTCGTCATGGATTCGTCCTCATCTATAGTTCAATACTATTGAAATATAGAATTACTAAATAATCAACCCAGAAAAACCTTCACGGTTCCCCGCTCGCTATCGGCCATCTCCTTTCGCCAAATCGCCGTAATCACCATAAATTACGTAACACGTATTACGTAATTTATGGTGGGTTCATCACATGCGCTAAATTAAAGTTAGAGAATGTGATGATCATTTCGAAATAGGTCCTCGTCAGGTAAGGAGTCTCGCCCACAGGATGGGAATGGGAGGCGCGAACTGGGCATGCCGATAACGGTATGGGGTTGCCACGATCCTTATTTTCCAACGAGAACCGACCAGGGTTCTGCTAAAGTTCGACTTTTCCAACAACAACCCGCTGTCCCCAGCCATGGCCAAACGCTCCTCTACCCGCTCATCCACCGTGTCCACCAATAAGACGCTCGTCGGTGCCATTATCGGCGTGGTGTTGGCCGCGCTCGCAGGCTTGGGCATTAAACTACCAGGTTGGTTGACGGGGACAACGCCCACAACCCGCACCGAACACCAGACCACCGCCCGTCCAGCTGGATTGCCGGACACGGCGCAAAGCTTCGAGACCGCCAAGAAGTGGCTGTATGAGAAGGTCTACTATGACCATCCCAAGACGTTCTATTGTGGTTGCGACTATGTCCGCACGTCCGGTCAACCTGGCGCGATCAACCTGCGTAGTTGCGGCGTAACCGTTCGCCAAGACTCAGAACGCGCCCAGCGTCTGGAAGCCGAGCATGTATTTCCCGCCGCTCAGTTTGGCAACTTTCGGCTGTGCTGGCGCGAGCCGGAACGCTTTCCGGAATGCGTGAAGAACAATGGCCAGACCCTGTCCGGTCGGCCATGTTGCGAGAAGGTCGATCCGGCCTTTGAGGCAGCCCACAACGACCTGTACAACCTGTTCCCGGCCGAGGGCGAAATCAACGGCGACCGCAAGGATTACCCATGGGGGATGGTGCCCGGTGCGGCCCGCGATTACGGCCGCTGCGCGATGAAGATCGATGCCAGCCTACGCCGTGTGGAGCCGCCCGACGCGGTCAAGGGCGACATCGCCCGGACGATGTTCTACATGAGCGCCACCTACGGTTTCAAGCTGGCCGATCAAGACCGGCAACTGTTCACGGCCTGGTCCCGGCAGGACCCGCCGGATGCCTGGGAACAGACCCGTAATCAGCGCATTGCGGCGATCCAGGGCCAGGACAATCCCTTCATCAGCCAGTACGCGGCCAAATTCGGCTCCGCCGCCGCGCCGCCCGCCGCGACACCCGGTTGGAGCTGTGGGGGCAAGACCACCTGCGGTCAAATGGCGAGCTGCGAGGAAGCGACGTTCTATTTGCGCCAGTGCGGCGTCAAGAGCCTGGACCGCGACGGCGATGGGATACCGTGCACCAGTCTGTGTCGCTGATACTCGCGCCAAGACGGGCAAGGAGACCGCTTTACCAGTCAAGCCAAACAGCCTCCGGGGTTCCCGGGGTGGTTCGTATCTGTCCCTTCGAATGCCCCAAAGACTGCACAGTTGCGCCCGGCATGCTTGGCTCGGTAGAGCGCCTCGTCAGAGCGCTTGACAAGCGCTTCGTAAGATTCGTCAGCGTGTCGCTGTACGTAGCCGAGGCTTATCGTGATGCGTAATTGCGCCTTGTGAACCGGCGTGGTTTCGATGGCGTGGCGTAATTGTTCCGCCAAATCCCCAGCGTTCTCATGTGAAGTGTTGAACAAGAGAATCAGAAATTCTTCCCCGCCTATCCTGGAACACAAGTCGGATTTTCGTAATCTCTTGCGCAGGATGTCGGCCACCGTGCGTATCGCTTCGTCACCAACATCGTGCCCATAGGTGTCATTGACTTTCTTGAAATAGTCTATATCCAACATGATGATCGACAAGGGCCCACCATGACGGTCGGTCAAATCGAACACCAATCGGCTATGCTCCCGCATGGCGCGCCTATTCAGCAAGTTCGTCAGGGAATCGTGGGTTGCCAGGTAGGTCGTCCGTGCGATCGCAGTACGCAAGCGGATCAGGAGATACACGACCAGCAGGATGAAGGTGAAGACCAACGCATACCCCAAAGCACTCAGCAGGACGAGTCGCCAGTTTTCGAAGCGCGTGACTCGGTGCGTGAAGTACAATTGTCGATCCAGGATTGGCAAGGTATAAAAAAGCGCTGCCTCTCCTGCTACGAATTTGCCCAAATGACTGGTCAAGGTGGCGTGATTTACGAGTTGTTCCCCGATAGAAAAATCGTTTGGAGAGGCGACGTACAGCCCGTTCTCATCGAAAAGTAGAGAGACGCCATCGAGCGATTCTCGCGATAGGGCCTTGCGTAAGGTCGCAATCCCGACATCAAGCGATACCACGCCACGAAACACTTCGTTCACAAACACGGGGGCCGACACGGAAATCATATACCCTTGCCCCGCACCGTCATCGTAGAGTTTCGACAAAACGATTTTATGCTCAGGGTTGTGCTGAGGAATCGCCGACTGCCAGAACGGCAATTCGTACAACGCATCGTCGAAGTGAAAATCCTTGAAACCCACCTTGGGAGCAATGAACATGAAGTGGTTTTTGGAGGTGTAGTAAGACCAGACGAAATCAGCATTATTCGTCACCATACCCCCACGCCCGAGCGGCAGCGACAGGGACAGCGCCGCATTGATCTCGCGCCAGGTTTCCGGGCTGATTTTCAAGATATTTCCAACTCCGCTCAGGGAGCCGTTTGCCGTCACTTGTAGCGGATTGTCCACCAGTATGCCATCGGCTATATAAGTATCCAATACAATATCGGATGGCTGAATTCTAGTGGCCGATGGGTGCCACAATTGGCCATTTTCCGCCTGCCAGATATTCGATTCCATTTGAGTGCGCATCTGGGAGATCAGCGCCAGAGCAATGTCAATATGTTCGCGGATCACTTCCTTGCGTCGATTGGCAACGTCAGCAATGCGCTGCTCGACTAAACCATTATGGATGAAATAAATACAGACGAGACCACTCAGCCAGGCGACGATGAATACAACCCAGATGACAGTTTGTGCACGCTGAGTGCTGTCATGCCAAATTTCGGCATTGGCCTCATGGAACATTCTAAATTCACATCGTCATTTGAAACGGCGACTTGTGGATGCCCAACAGGACGGCGGATAAGCCGTGACGGGCGGGGCACTGTTGCATGAATACTGATCACTATCTTATATAGTGGGTCACGAACAAGCAAAAGCAAAGCTATCGGAGTTCTATGAGATTTTCCGTGTCGCCACAAGATATAGGGGTATGGATCTCATGGCTCTATGAGATTTCCTGTGGAGGCTCCTACGCGAGAAGACGTTGGGCCAACGCTTTGGCTTGCCCCCGGATTGCGGGAACTGCGGTGGTTTCCCACAATCGTCCTTTGCACGGTGCGCCCAGCGTATACAGGAAAGAAGACGCAACGCCTTGCGCATCCGGCAACCGTCCCTCGGCGTTCGTATCCAGCCCCAAACGTAGAGGGTCGGGCCGAGTCAGCCCCGAAAATTGCTCGATGGCTGCCGCCGCTTCGGGCGCACCGCCTGTGCCGGGTCGTACGATTCGCTGCAGGTCGGCTGATCCATGGCCTACCATAATGCGTTAGAGATCTACGCTATCGTCAGCGCGATGATCATGCGTGGGTGGTGGTGTGCGCGGCGACCGTGGGTGACATCTACGATACGCAGATAAGGTCGGTTGCCGGAGTCCGGCAATCACTCTTGAAATGGCGGTGCGATATTTTCCAAGCAGGGGAAAATATGCACGATGGCGAGGTAGGACCCGAATGCAAATAGAGATCATTCCCGAATCCAGCTACTTGATGCGGATGGCCGACGGAACCATCAAACAGATCAATCCGTTTACCAGAACCGAAGTCTGGACCGTGCCGGGCCGAGGCAACCGCCCGCTTGGGGTGGCGTCACCAAATCCCGCCCCGCTGGACCCCAGGAAAATGGACGCGCATTGTCCGTTCTGCGCCAAACAATATCTGGAGACGCCTCCCGAGAAGGCCCGGCTGATCAAATCTGGCGACCAATACCTCACCTTGCGCCACCTGTCGGTCGATGCGCTGTTCGATACCGTGGCTGAATTCCGCCGCATCCCCAACCTGTTCGAAATCGTTTCGTTCAACTACTGGCAAAAGAATTTCAACTATCGGCTGCCCGAGACCATCGAGCAGCACAAACGCGACTACCTGGCTTCGGTGGCCGGTCGCCAACATGTCCTCAGGATGTCGGAACAGCGACTGAAAGCCGCCGGGCTTGATGAAATCGCCTTGGAGCGGATGTCCTCGGACGAGCGCTTGCAGTACGCCGATGCGTTCTTTGGGGGCGGCCATGAGCTGATCGTCGGGCGGCGCCATTTCGTCGACGGCGCCACTCACGACAACCAACTGGCTTCCTCCGGAACCTTGAGTCCGGAAGAACACTACCAGTATTTGCGGTTCACCATCGACGCCATGCGCGACATTTATGTCAACAACCGCTATGTCCGTTATGTGGCCGTGTTTCAAAACTGGCTGAAGCCGGCCGGGGCTTCCTTTGATCATCTGCACAAACAGCTGGTGGCCATCGATGAACGCGGTGCTCAGAACGAGGTCGAGCTGCAACGGGTGCGGGCCAATCCCAATATCTACAATGAAGCGGCCGTCAACTTCGCCGCTTATCGCAATCTGGTGGTGGCCGAAAACGATCAGGCCATCGCCTACGCCGGTTTTGGCCACCGCTATCCCACCCTGGAGATTTTCTCCAAGAGCGAACGCAGCCAGCCCTGGAATCATTCTCCGGAAGAATTACGCGGCATGTCCGATTTGGTTCATGCCTGCCACGCCGCCACCGGAGCCGATATTCCCTGTAACGAAGAGTGGTATTACAAACCCCCCGATGTGGATGTGCCGATGCCATGGCGGGTGCTGATCAAGTGGCGGGTTTCGAACCCAGCGGGTTTCGAAGGCGGCACCAAGATCTACGTCAACACCATCGATCCGGAAAGCCTGCGCGATCGAGTGGTGCCACGCCTATTCCAACTCAAGAATGAAGGCCGGATTGCGCCGGTCAAGGTGGCCTTCGAGTGCGACTGCGTGCCTAACTGCCTGCGTTATAATCCGGCTGTGCGTAAACAGGACTCCCAGCATCCTGAATTTCCGCCGTTGTCCAACGGTCCCTCTCGGAATGATTGACCAGATGAATCGAGGATCGAACCCCCGGTAAAGGCGATGGCCGATAAGAATGGCGCGATCCGATGCGGGAAAATCGCCGTTGCTGGCCATCCAGCAGCGGCGGTTTCTTTTCTCGACATCCCGTCAGGGGGCCAACTCGTTGAGCAATAGCCAGTACATGCCCAGATTGCGCGCCGCCGTGGTGAATTGATCGAAGTCGACCGGCTTGCGCACGTAGCTGTTGGCGCCCAGGTCGTAACTGGTGATCAGATCCTGTTCCTCCTTCGAGGTGGTCAGCATGACGACGGGCAGCCGCCGGGTGTGCGGCTCGGCCCGGATCTGTTTCAGTACCTCCAGACCGCCCACTTTGGGCATGTTGATATCGAGCAGGATCAGAGTCGGCAATTCATCCGGATTGTCACCCGCGTAGGGGCCACGCTTGAATAGGTAGTCGAGCGCTTCGACCCCGTCCTGCACATGGACGATTTTGTTGCAAAGGTTGCTTTCCTTGAGTGCGTAGGTGGTCAGCAAGGCATCGTCCGGATTGTCTTCGGCAAGCAGGATAACCTTATTGGACATGATGGGCTTCCTTCAGGTGGACAAGGTGAAATAAAAGGTTGCGCCTTCGCCTGGCTGGCTTTCGACTCGCACGGTGCCGCCATGCTTGCGCACCACGCGCTGCACCATGGCCAGGCCGATGCCGGTGCCGGAAAACTCCTCCGCTTTATGCAGGCGCTGAAAGGGACGGAAGATCCGTTCGGCATAGGCCATGTCGAATCCCGGACCGTTATCGCGCACGAACCATTCGCGGCCGGCCACCCCATCCACGCTGCCGAATTCGATCACCGGCGCGGCGATATCGCGAGTGAATTTCCAGGCGTTGTCGAACAACTGCGTCAGCAGGATACGGACGAGCTTGGCGTCGGCCCAGGCGGACAGGCCGGGCTCGATGTGCACCGTCACCTGGCGCTTCGACTCGGCGGCGCGCAGTTTGCCCACCACTGACTTGGCCAGAGTGGTGAGATCGACGTCCTGCAGAGTGGATTCGCTGTGTGAAATATGGCTCAGCGCCACCATGTCGTCGATGATGCGTCCCATGTGCTGGGCGGCGGTGCGGATGCGTTGCAGATAGTTGCTCACCTCTGCCGGGGCGAGACCGTCGCCGCGCGCCAGCAGACTGCTGAAACCGTCGATGGCCCGTAACGGGGTGCGCAGGTCGTGCGAGGCCAGATAGGAAAAATCGACCAGTTCGCGCACTGCCGACTCCAGGTGCGCAGTGCGCTCCGTCACCTTCTGTTCGAGTTCGGCATTCAGTGTGAGGATGCATTGTTCGGCCGCTTTTTCGGCGCTGATGTCGCGTACGGTCTTGGCGATGCCGACAACCCGGCCATGCGCGTCGCGAATGGGCGAGACGGTGACAGAGGCGTGCAATTCGCTGCCGTCGGCGCGGCGGCGGCGGGTGCCGAAGTGGGTCACGGTTTCGCCGGCGACGACCTGCTGCAGAAATTCGCCTTCCTCGGCTTCCAGTTCCGGCGGCACGATCAGCTCGGCCGCCCGTCTTCCGACAGCGGCGGATTCCGGATAGCCGAAGATGGTTTCGGCCGCGGCGTTCCAGTTGGTGATCCGACCATCCAGGGTCAGACCGATGATGGCGTCGTTGGCCCCGGCGACGATCGCGGCCAACCGGGCCTGTTCCTGTAGCGAGCGCTGCTTGCGCGCCTGCACCGCCAGATAGCCGTAGAGTAGGCCCGCTAGCAGCAGGCCACCGCTGGCGATCACCAGCCCGACTTGGTATGGCGCGACATGATTCAGGCGGGCGGTGAACAGCGGCAGGGCGCGGATTTCGACCAGCCAGTTGCGGCCGAACAGGGCCAGAGGACGCCGTTCGACCAGATCGGCCGAATCGGTCGCCCTAGTCTGATCAGCGCTGGAGTCGTAGAAGCGATCCAGATGGCCGGTGTCGTCGAGATCGTACAGCGTCAGGGCAAATTCGCCGCCGTGCAGATCGAAACGGGCCAGGATCTCGCCGATGACCAGGGGCGCGAAGGTCAAGCCATAGGCCGCCTGCTCGCGCGCTTCCGGGCTGCCCAGCTCGGCAGCGGCCCGGTAGACCGGCAGCATCAGGAGAAAGCCGCGATTGATTTGACCGCTGGCCTGCGCCAGGGTGATAGGGTGGGTGAGGGTGGCCTGGCCGGCGCGCATGGCTTGGAGCGCGGCATTGCGGCGGTTGTCTTCGGAGGCGATGTCCAGCCCGATCGCCGGACGATTGCCGGTTTCAGGACTGATGTACTGGATGACCAGCCGATCGCCTAAGTGCGGGGCGATTTCCTTGATGGCGAAATCGGGTTGATCGAGCCGCGCCCGCGCTAGAAAGGCAGCCTCTTCGGTCCGCGGCGTCCGGCGGATGAAACCGAAGCCGCGCGCGCCCGGAAATTCGCGTTCCGGATCGCGACTGTTGGCGTAGGCGATCAGTTTGGCCCGATCGAGACCGTCCGGACCGAGGACGATGACGACGCCGCGCAGGCCGCGCAAACCGTATTCGTAGGTGCGGAAGCGCTCGGTCAGCTGGTCGACGGCGCGCTGGACCAACTCGGCGAAGCGCTCGACCTCGTCGGCCTGCTGTTGCACTTCCAGCTGCCGCGCCACTCCGATGGCGACGACGATGCCGACGGCGCAGAGCAGTGCGGACCACAGCAGTGGCGTGGTGGGACGTCTCATGGTTGCAGGGTGAACCAGAAGGTCGCCCCCTGGCCAACGGCGCCCTCGGCCCGCACCTCGCCGCCGTGCTTGTGAATGACGCGCATGACGGTGGCCAGGCCGATGCCCGAGCCGGGGAACTCGTTGGCGCTATGCAGGCGCTGGAACGCGCCGAACAGCTTGTCGGCGTAGGCCATGTCGAAGCCGGCCCCGTTGTCGCGCACGAAGCATTCCATGTGTCCGTTGCGCATCTCGCCGCCGAACTCGACCCGGGCATCAGGGGTCTTGCCGGTGAATTTCCAGGTGTTGCCCAACAGGTTGTCGAGCACGATGCGCACCAGTCGCCGGTCGGCTTCGACCGTGACGCCGGGTTGGATGACCGCCTCGATCGTGTGTTCGGGGAAGGATTCGCGCAGTTGGGCGACTGCGGTTTCGACCAGGGCGCTCAGGTCGATGCGTTCCTTGTTCAGTTCGGCGCGGCTGATGCGGGACAGCACCAGCATGTCGTCGATCAACTGGCTCATGCGCTGGGAGGCAGCCCGCATGCGTTGCAGGAAATTGCAGCCCTGTTCGTCCAACCGATCGGCGTAGTTCTTCAGCAGGATGTTGCTGAAGCCGTCCACCGAACGCAGCGGCGCGCGCAGGTCGTGGGAAACCGAATAGGAGAACGACTCCAGTTCGCGATTGCTGAGCTGCAGGGCGCGATTGCTCTCCGCGGCCTGGGCCAGGGCGTCCTGCAGGGCCGTGGCATTGCGGTAAGTTTCGGTGACGTCGCGAATGACGCAGATCACCCAGCGCCCTTCCTGGGTGTCGAGCGCGTTCAGGGCGATGGACACCGGGAATTCGCTGCCATCCTGGCGACGGGCGAACAGCTTGCGGCCTTCGCCCATGGCGCGGGCGACCGGCGCTTGCACGTAAGCGTTGCGGTACTGATCGTGATGGCCGCGAAAACGCTCGGGAATCAAGGTCTCGACCGGTTGGCCGATGAGCGCGTCGCGGTTGAAGCCGAAGGCCGCTTCGACTTGGCTGTTGACCATGACGATGCGGCCTTCGGCGTCGATGATGATCATGGCGTCCGGGGCGAACTCGACGATGGCTTCGACGGTGTGGGCAGCCCGCTCGAAGGCCGCGTTATGGGTTTGCAGACGGTTATCCAGGCTGGCGTTGAGTTGGTC
>RXIW01000077.1 GCA_003989065.1 Candidatus Competibacteraceae bacterium | reverse complement strand
ACCATCGTTTTCCGCCAACCCGTAATCAGTGCTGACAAAATAGGCAGCAGTGCAGACATTTACCTGAAAATCTCACCGGACGTCGCAGGCAAAGCACGATTCGATACCGCTACAAGCATCGTGTTTA
The DNA here is from genome assembly GCA_003989065.1 of Candidatus Competibacteraceae bacterium. Taxonomy (GTDB): domain Bacteria; phylum Pseudomonadota; class Gammaproteobacteria; order Competibacterales; family Competibacteraceae; genus RXIW01. Next base: position 12,861 of record RXIW01000077.1, on the reverse strand, counting down.
CCCCGGATGCACCGCTGACGTCCGGACAAAACTACACGCTGACGATCAAACCCAGTGGTTTGCTCAATATCCCCGCCGATACTCCAGCGCTCGACTTCGGATTCAAAACCGCCCCACTGGAAATGGACGTGCAATTTCGGGGGCTGGACCCCGTCGCTGACCAACCCATCCAAATGCAACTGGAAGGTCAGCTATTCACCTCCGACTATGTTGCCCCAGACGCCATAGAAAAAATCCTCCAAGCCAGTTCACAGCAAAAACCGCTACGCATCGACTGGGATCACAATGACGCAGGTACGGAACATCGTTTCAGAGTCATGCGCATTCCGCGTGAAACCTTCGATACCAATCTACACCTGAGCTGGAATGCCAAACGCCTGAATGCGCAAGGCCAGCACAGCAACGGCGATCGCGATTTCAAAATCCCCGGCCAACAGACTTTCAGCGTGACCCGCATCGATACCCTGAGTGAAAACGACGAAGACAAGCCCCACGTCAGCATCAGCTTTTCCCATGCACTCGACCCGCAACAAGATCTGGCAGGTCTGGTGCAACTGGGCAGTAGCGAAGTCACCACCCAAATCATCGGCAATCGCTTGCTGGTTTACCCATCCAATCAACTGAAACCCGGTGAACACCCGCTGATCCTGCAAGCGGGTATCAAAGCCGCTTCCCCAACATTGGGCAAACTGCCGGAACGCATCGAACAGCCCATTACCCTCGATCTACCCAAACCGGCAGTGCGCTTTATCGGCAAAGGCAGCATCCTGCCGGAAGGCCAACAGATGACCATTCCGTTGGAAGCGCGATCGGTGAATGCCGTGCAAATCACTGCTATGGAAGTCTTCCCGGAAAACATTCAGCAATTCCTGCAAATCAACAAACTGGAAGGCGAGCGCGAAATGAAACGGGTCGGACGCTATGTCTGGCGCAAGACCGTCCCGCTGACCGCAGCCAATCCCAACCAATGGAACCGTTATAGTATCGACGCGACCGAACTGTTCAAAACCAAGCCGGGCGCACTGTACCGACTGGAATTATCGGTCGATCGCCGCCATGCCACATATCCCTGTCCAATAGGCACGCCTACGCCACCCATCGGTGATAAACCGCTAGCAAATGCGGAAGATCATGAAAGCAAGGAAACCAGCGGCTGGGATGGCATCGAGGAATACACCCTCCAAACCGAAGAATATGAATGGGACAAACGCAACGATCCCTGTCATGACAGCTATTACCAAGCCAGCAAGGACGTTGAATCCTGGCACAACTTCATTGCCAGCAACCTCGGCCTGATCGCCAAGCGGGATGGCAATGGCAAAGTGCATGTCATTGCCACGGACCTGCGCACCGCCGAAGCCGCCTCGGGCGTGAATTTGACGCTGCGCAACTTTCAGGGACAAACACTCGCCACCGCCACCACCGCCAACAATGGCTTTGCCGAGTTGGAAACCCCCAACACCCCCTTCCTGCTCATTGCCGATCGTGGCCCCGACCACGCCTATCTCAAGCTCAATGCCAATACCGCGCTGGAAACCAGCCAGTTCGATGTCGGTGGCGAAACCGTGCAAAAAGGCTTGAAAGGCGCACTCTATGGCGAACGCGGCGTATGGCGGCCCGGCGACGACATTTTCCTGACGTTCGTTTTGCAAGACCGCGCGCATACTCTACCGCCGAACCATCCGGTCACGGTGCAATTGTTTGACCCGACTGGCAAACTCAAGCAAACCGTCATCAACAAACAACCCGTCGGCGCGTTTTATCTCTTCAAACTGAAAACCGCGGAAAGCGACCCGACGGGCGACTGGCTGGTCAAAGCATCGCTGGGCGGCAGCACGTTCGACAAAACCCTGAAAATTGAAACCGTGCGCCCCAATCGCCTGAAAGTCGAATTGAATTACGGGGTAACCGCGCTGCATGGCTATCGCGATCTACCGGAAGCCACCCTGTTCGCGCAATGGCTGCACGGCGGTGTCGCCAGCGGGCTGAAAGCCGATGTCAGCGTCAAATTGCGGGAAAAGACGACGCAATTCACTCGCTTTGCCGATTACACCTTCGACGATCCCACTCGCAAGCTCGACAGCGAAGACCAACAATTGCTGGAAGGCTATCTGGACCCGCACGGCTATCTGCATTTCAGCAAAAATTTCCAACCGGAAAAACCTGCTCCGGGAATCCTGAGCGCATGGTTTACCAGCCGAGTCCATGAAGAAGGCGGCGGCTTCAGCGTCAGCAAGCAGGATATCGACTATTACCCTTTCGAAAATTACGTCGGCATCAAATTGCCTAAAGGCGATGCCGAACGCAATATGCTACTAACCGACACCGATCATACAGTCGAGATCGGTAGCGTGAACGCCGATGGACAGGAAGTCTCCTTACCACAGGTCGAGGTCACCTTATACAAGGTCGAGTGGAAATGGTGGTGGGACAAGACTCCGGACTCGCTGGCCGAATACGCCGATTCCAGCCACAGCAGCAAATTGCAGCAATCCATCGTCAGCACCACCAACGGCAAGGGCGAATGGAAATTCCAGATCAAATATCCCGATTGGGGACGCTATCTGATCCGCGTCTGCGATGTGCAAGGCAACCATTGCACCGGCAAGACGCTCTACGTGGATTGGCCAGGTTGGGCGGGCCGCGCTCAGGAAGAAGGCAGTGGAGCCGCCGCGATGCTGCGTTTCGGTAGCGACAAGACTCGCTACCAGGTCGGTGAAACCGCGCAAATCCAACTGCCGGAAGCACAAGCGGGACGGGCGTTGTTGACCGTCGAAACCGGCAGCCGAATTCTGGAACAGCGCTGGATCGAGTTTCAGGGGCAACGCACTCAAATTCCGCTGCTGGTCACGGCGGCGATGGCGCCAAACGCCTATGTCAGCGTGACCCTGTTGCAGGCGCACCAGAACAAACAGAACGACCGCCCGATCCGCCTGTACGGCGTCATCCCTCTCATGGTGGAAGATCCCGCTACCCACTTGCAGCCGGTGCTGAAAGTCGCTGAAGAATGGCAACCGGACAGCGTCCAGACTTTCAGCATCAGCGAGCAATCCGGGCGGGCCATGGATTACACCCTCGCCGTGGTCGATGAAGGCTTGCTCGGTTTGACCCGCTTTACGGTTCCCGACCTGCACAAGGATTTTTACCGCCGGGAAGCCCTGGGCGTTAAGACCTGGGACCTGTTCGATAGCGTGATAGGCGCCTACAGCGGCGATCTGGAACGCGTTCTGGCGATCGGTGGCGGCGATGAAGCGCCACTCGACGATGCTGCCACCAAGCCCAAACGCTTCCCGCCGGTGGTGCGTTTCCTGGGAGCGTTCCATCTGGATGCCGGCCAAACCCGCCAGCATTCGGTCGAACTGCCGGCCTATCTCGGCGCGGTGCGCATCATGGCGGTCGCCGCCGCCGATGCGGCTTATGGTAAGGCCGAACAGTCGGTGTTCGTGCGCCAGCCGCTGATGCTGCTGTCGTCCCTACCCCGCACGCTGAAAGTCGGCGAGCGTATCGAAGCGCCGCTCACCCTGTTCGTGGCCGACCCCGACATCCAATCGGTGCAGGTCAGCGTGGAAGCGGACAGCGCCTTTGCCAGCGCCGGCCCTGCATTGACGGTGCCGATCACCCAGACCGGCGAAAAAGTCGTCACGCTGGCGCTCGAGGCCGGCGATAAGCCGATGATGGGTCAACTGCGCTTTACCGCCACCAGCGGCAAGTTCAGCAGCAGCCACACCGTCCATCTGCCCGTGCAAGCCCCCAACCTGCCCAGCCTGCGCACGCTCAGCGCCACGCTGGCGCCTAAAGTGGACTGGAAGGCGACCATCACGCCCCATGGCCTCGCCGGCACCAACCAAAGCATACTGGAGCTTTCCAGCCTGCCCAATCTGCACTTGGAACAGCGCCTGGATGGCCTGATCCACTATCCGCACGGTTGCCTGGAGCAAACGACTTCGGCGGCGTTCCCACAGTTGTACTTGCCCAAATTGCTCCAGCTCGACCCGGAACGGCAAGACCGGATCGAACACCACGTCAAGCAGGCCATTGCCAAACTGGGTCATTTCCAGAGCAGCAACGGCAACCTGATGTACTGGCCGGGCTCGACCGAAGCCAACGACTGGGCCAGCCTTTATGCTGGGCATTTTCTGATCGAAGCGCAGAAACAGGGCTATACCGTGCCGCTGGGTCTGCTGAGCGCATGGCAAGCCTATCAGGTCAAACAGGCGCAAGACTGGATAGCCGCAGCCCAGGACGACACCTCTTCTACCCAAGCCTATCGCCTGTACGTGCTGGCGGTGGCGGGCAAGCCGCAACTGGGCGCGATGAACCGTCTGCGTGAATCCGGCACGGCCAACCCGCAAGCGCGCTGGCTACTGGCTGCCGCTTATCTGCTGGCGGGGCAAGCCGAAGCCGCGCAACACACCGTTGCCGGGCTGGTGGCGACCGAGCTGAATACCCCCACGGCCGAGCCGATGTTCAGCCAAAAACTGGGGCAACTCGGGCTACAGCTGGAAACCTTATTGGTATTGCAAAAAACCCAGGACGCCGAGCCGGTGGTCCAGCAAATCGTCGCCGACCTTGGTAGCGACACCGCGCACAATACCCACGACCTCAGCTGGGCATTGCTGTCGATCGCCCATTATCTCGGCGGCAGCCCACAACCGCTGACCGCGCAATACACCCTGGATCAGGGCGCGGCTATCCCGCTACACAGCCCGCGCCCGCTACTCAGCCAAGCGCTGACCACGCAAGACGCCGCCTTCGAGCTGGCCGTCCGCAATGACAGCGATCGCACGCTCTACGCCACCGTCACCCAACGTGGCATTGCGCCCGCCGGTCACGAACAACCGATAGCGGCAGGACTGAACTTGCAAGCGGAGTTGCTCGACAGCCAAGGCAAGCCGGTGTGGGACAGCAACGCTACCCCGACCGAGCCAGTGCCGTTGCCATTGCAGCAGGGGCAGGATTACGACCTGCGAGTGACGGTCACCAACACCCATGGGGCGGCGCTTCGGCATATCGCGCTGTCCATGCTATTGCCGTCCGGCGCGGAAATCGGCACCACCGACAACAACGGCCTCAGCTATCAGGAGGTGCGCGACGACCGGGTGTTGAGCTATTTCGACCTAGCCGCCGGCGAAAGCAAGATCATCGAGATCAAGCTGAATGCCGCCTTCCTTGGCGAGTTTTACTTCCCCCCCATCAGCAGCGAAGCCATGTACCGACCCGACATCCGGGCGCGCACCGCAGGGATGCCGGTGCGGATCGCGAAGGCGGCGTCGCTCAGTTCGAGCCGGGATATTGCACCAGCAACGGAAACCGGCGGGGAACACGACACCGACGCTGCGGACGAGTCGGAGTCCGCAAAATGAAGCGGTGGATACAGGGAGCCATCGGCTTCCTGTTGATCGGCGGCGGAGTGTGGTGGTACGGCTTCAGCCTACCCACCACCCTCTTCGCCGCTGCCCATTCCCACGTGTTGTTGGACCGTAACGGCCGCTTGCTCAGCGCCCACATTGCGGCAGATGAGCAATGGCGTTTCCCCGAACTCGACACCGTGCCGGACAAATTCGCCATCGCCCTGGTCCAGTTCGAGGACAAGCGTTTCCGGCAACACCATGGGGTGGATTTCCTGGCCCTGGCCCGCGCGAGCTACGACAATCTGCGCGCACAGCGCATAGTCAGCGGCGCCAGCACCCTGAGCATGCAGGTCATCCGGCTGTCGCGCGGCAATCCGCCACGCCGCCTGGATGAAAAGCTGCTGGAACTGCTACGCGCGTGGCGGCTGGAAAGCCGATACGGTAAGGATGAAATTTTCAAGCTGTACGCCAGCCACGCTCCCTTTGGCGGTAACGTGGTGGGACTGGAAGCTGCGGCATGGCGCTACTTCGCCCGCAGCCCGGATCAGCTGTCGTGGGCGGAAAGCGCGATGCTGGCGGTATTGCCCAATAACCCGGCGCTGATCCATCCAGGGCGCAATCGCCAACGCTTGTTGGCCAAACGGAACCGCTTGCTTCAACAGCTCTACCAGCAACACATCCTGTCCAAACTGGAATACGATCTGGCGGTTGCCGAACCCTTGCCCGAAGCGCCGCAGCCCCTACCCCAACTGGCCCCGCATCTGCTGAATACGCTGGCGGCGCAAGAGCCCGGAGGAAAGCGTTTTCGCACCACGCTGGACGCCGGTTTGCAGCAGCAACTCGATATCCTGGCGCAACGCAACGGTGAGCGACTGGCCCTGGAGGGCATCCAGAACCTCGCCATCGTGGTGCTGAACAACCGCACCTTCGAGACCTTGGCGTATGTCGGCAATCGCCCGGTCGCGGATTTCGGCGCGGATCAGGGCCACGCCATCGACATGATCCAGCGTCCGCGCAGTACCGGCAGCACCCTCAAACCGTTCCTGTTCGCCGACGCCATCGAGCAAGGATTGATCGCGCCGGATTCGCTGTTGGCGGACGCGCCGGTCAATTACAGTGGCTTTACCCCGCAAAACTACAATCGCCATTACCACGGCGCGGTGAAGGCGCGGGAAGCTCTGGCGCGTTCGCTGAACGTCCCGATGGTCAACTTGCTGAGTGCGCGCGGAGTCGAGCCGTTCTTGATGCAGTTGCGGCAAATGGGCTTCAGTCATGTGCAACGCTCGGCGCGGGATTACGGTTTGAGCCTGATTCTGGGCGGGGCGGAAGCTTCCCTGTGGGACTTGAGCGTGGCTTACGCCAATCTGGCCGACCGGGCGTTGCAGGATCGGCAACACCAGAAAACGTTTTGGCAACAGGGACGCTGGCTGCAAAGCCAGCCTGCCGACAGTGCGCGGATCGCCACCCTGTCCACGGCGACGGCATGGCTGACCTTGGATGCTCTGTTGGAGGTCGCCCGTCCCGGCGATGAAAGCTATTGGGAAAAATTCAGTAGCAGCCGCCAGGTCGCCTGGAAAACCGGCACCAGCTATGGGCAGCGGGACGCCTGGGCCATTGGCGTGACTCCGGATTACACCGTGGGCGTGTGGGTCGGCAATGCCGATGGAGCAGGACGGGCAGGGTTGACCGGAACCCGAAGCGCTGCGCCGATCCTGTTCAACACCTTCAGCTTGTTACCACCGAATCGCAGTGGGTTCCAACGCCCGGACTGGCAAATGACCGAGATCGCGATTTGCCGCGACGACGGCTATCTGAGCCATGGCGCCTGCGCCACCGAAACGGCGTTCATTCCGCTCGGCAGCCACTTTGCCGCCATCACCCCTTACCACCCGCGCATTCATTTGGACGCCAGCGGGCAATATCGCGTCACCAGCGAGTGCGAGCGCGTGGCCGCCATGCAAACCCGCGGCTGGTTTGTGCTGCCCCCCGAGCAAGCCGAGTATTACCAGCAATATCACGCCGACTACCAGCCGCTCCCACCGTGGCGCGCCGATTGCCAAAGCAGCGCCAACCCCGTGCAGGAAGCCTTGAGCGTGGTGTATCCGCAAAATCGCACGCAGATTTACCTGCCCCGCGAATTGGACGGCCAGCTGGAACACACCGTATTCCGCGCCGTGCCGCAAAATCCGGAAACCCTGCTCTACTGGCATCTGGACAATCAGTTTCTGGGCACGACCCAGACCTTTCACCAGCAAGTCGCGCAGCCCGCAGCGGGCCGGCATTGGCTGGTGGTGGTCGACGAGACTGGGAACACGGTCAGGCGGGAGTTCGAGGTGCTGATGACGCCAGAGAAAAAGCAGTGAGCGCGTCGAAGATTTTGCGCAGACGACACTATTCCACGAACGGATTGAACGATGACCAGTACAGTTTCTCTCTCGACGCCGTGCAAGCGACGGGGTTTTGGCGGATCCGCAGCGCGGGGTTAGCGCTGCTTCAGACCACGTCGGCCTTGGCTGCTTCCCTCACGCCGGTCAAACTCTCCGCCAGCCGGCGCGCGCCCGGATAGTCGGGCTTGCCGGAGCCTAACAACGGGATTTCGCGCACCATCAGCACCCGCCGGGGAATGTACAGCTCGCCCAGTCCCTCGCGGTGGGCGGTCGTGACCAGATCACGGCGATCGGCGTCAACATGGGTGGTCAACAGCACGATGTTCTCGCCTCGAATCGGGTCCGGCAGATTGAGCGCGGCGTGCTGATCCGCCGGCCAGCAGTCGGCGGCCAACCGTTCGACCATAGCCAACGAGATCATCTCGCCGCCGAGCTTGGCGAAGCGCTTGGCCCGCCCCAGGATGGTGACGAAACCGTCGGCATCCACCCGGACGATATCACCGGTGTCGTGCCAACCCAGTCCGCGACTGGTCCGTGGCGGGACCAGCCGCCCAGCCTGGCCGGGTAACAGATAGCCAGCCATGATATTGGCCCCACGCACGCACAGCAGCCCACCGTCGGCGATGCCTTCTACCGGCTCCAGATAATATTCCAACCCTGGCAGCAGCTTGCCAACCGTGCCACTGCGATGGTGGCGGCGAGTGTTGGTGGCCAGCACCGGACTGGCTTCGGTCAAACCGTAGCCTTCGCTGATGCGAATGCCGAACTTCTCCATCCACAGCCGGCCGGTCTCCTCGCGCAACGACTCCGCCCCCATGACCACCAGCCGCACGCTGAAGAAATCGTAGGGATCGGCCTGGTGGCCGTAGCCCATCAGGAAGGTATTGGTGCCAAACAGGACGGTGGCGCGTCGTTCGTAGCTCAGTTCCGGAATGACGTGGTAATGCAGCGGCGAGGGATAGAGGATGACGCGGGTGCCAAGCAGCAACGGGGTCAGGGTGGCGGTGGTCAGGCCGAAGGCGTGGAACATCGGCAGGGCGTTCAGGATGACATCGCGCGCGGTGATGTCGAGGGCGGCGCGGGCCTGGGCGATGTTCGCCAACAGGTTGCGATGGCTCAGCACCACCCCCTTCGGCTCCCGTTCCGACCCGGAAGTGAACAGGATCACCGCCGGATCGTCGGCCTGCACCGGCCCAGCGCCACGCCGGAAACTCCAGCGCGGGGTCAGCGCGCGCGCCAAACCCCGCAAACGCACCGCCAGGGTCGCTCGGGGCCGTAGATCCTCCAGGAACAGCACCCGCACCTGTTCACCCAAGGCCGCGACCGGCGCGTCCAGATTGGCAGCCGCCACGAAAGCCCGCGAGGTGCAAACCGTCCGCACCTCGGCGATGTGGCAGGCGCTGGTGAGCTCCTGCGCACCAACAGTGAAGTTGAGCACTACCGGCGTCTTGCCGCGCAGATGCAACGCCAACAGGCCGATCACCGCCGCAGCGGTATTGGGCAGCAGCAGGCCAACGTTGCGCTGGCCGGCGCAGTCCACCTCCAGCAACTCAGCCAAGATAAAAGCGCGAACGAACAGCGCCCGCCAACCGAGCTGCTGCCCCTGAGCGTCTTCCAGGATCACCCGCCTACCGCCGTGGCGCTGCCAAACGTCGAGCATCGCCAGCGTCAGCGGCTGGTCGCTATTCATCCCGGCATAGGCCAGTTCGGTCATCCACTCGTCCAGTTGCCGACCCAACTGCTGGCGGCGGACGCGGCCATGGCCGGTCGCACTCAGGCGGCGCGGCGGCAACAGGGTCAGACGGATGCGCGGAAACGGCCGCCGTCGCACCACCCCGCCCAACCGGGACAGCAGGCTGTATTCGGCTCCTTCGATGTAGACCGGCAATAGCGCGGCGTCGGCCTTGTCGGCGGCCAGCGCTGGCCCCTCGTAGATCTTCATCAGCGCCCCGGTGACGCTGATCCGTCCTTCCGGGAACACGGCCACCCGCTCCCCGGCCTTGAGATACTGGATCAAGGTTTTCAGGTAATGGGAATTGGTCGGATCGATGCTGATGTGACGGGTGATGGCGATGAACGGCTTGACCCACCAGTGGCCAGCCACGCGGGTGTTGATCACGAAGATCGGCATATCCGGCAAGAACGCCGCCAGCAGCGCCCCATCCAGATAGGACACGTGATTGGCGATGATCAACAGGCGCGGTTCATCGTAGGGATAGTGCTCCCAGCCACGCAACTCTACCCGGAACAGCCAGCGGAACAACCCACGGGCCAAACGTTGTACCAGACGGCGCATGAGTCAGGGCGATCCGTGTTCACGGGTCGCCGCAAAGCGCACCTCGGGCCAGCGTTCCTGGGTCAGTTGTAGATTGACCCGAGTGGGCGCGATATAGACCAGTTCACCGTGATGATCCAGCGCCAAGTGGTCGTACAACTTGGTTCTAAAATCTTCCAGGCGCTTGGCATCGGCGCAGTGCACCCAACGGGCGGTGGCCACGTTGACGTTTTCGAAGCCGCATTCGACCCCGTATTCACTGCGTAACCGGAATGCGGCCACGTCGAACTGCAAGATCCCAACCGCACCGAGAATCAGATCGTTGCTGTTGAGCGGGCGAAACAGCTGGGTCGCGCCCTCCTCGCACAACTGTTCCAACCCCTTCTGCAGGGCCTTGGCCTTGAGCGGATCGCGCAGGCGGGCGCGGCGGAACAGCTCCGGCGCGAAATCGGGGATGCCGGTGAATTGCAGCTCCTCGCCCTGGGTGAAGGTGTCGCCGATGCGGATGGTGCCGTGGTTGTGCAAGCCGATGATGTCGCCCGGCCAGGCCGTTTCGGCGTGCTCGCGCTCGGCGGCCATGAAAGTCAGGGCGTCGGGAATCTTGACCTCGCGGCTGAGCCGGACGTGGCGGGCCTTCATGCCGGGCTGGTAGTTGCCAGAGCAGATGCGCAGGAAGGCGATGCGGTCGCGGTGTTGCGGGTCCATGTTCGCCTGGATCTTGAATACGAAACCGGTGAACGTCTCTTCCTCGGGTTTGACCTCGCGGCTGGCGGCGGCGCAGGGCCGTGGCGGCGGGGCGTGTTCGATGAAACCATCGAGCATTTCCTGCACGCCGAAGTTGGTCAGCGCCGAGCCGAAGAACACCGGGGTCAACCGCCCGGCGCGATATTGGTCGAAATCGAAGGCATGGCTGGCGCCGCGCACCAGTTCGATTTCGTCGCGTAGCGCCCGTGCCCGGTCCGCGCCCAGTTCGCGATCCACGTCCGGGTTGTCGAGTCCCTGGATGGTGTGGCCGGTGTTGATGCGGCCGTCGCGCGAGGGGTCGTAGAAGTGGATGAAGTCCTGATCGAGATGGTAGACGCCTTTCAGCTCGCGTCCCATGCCGATCGGCCAGGTAATGGGCGCGCAGCGGATCTTGAGGATGTCTTCCACTTCGTCCAGCAGTTCGATCGGTTCGCGGCCATCGCGGTCGAGCTTGTTGATGAAGGTGAAGATCGGGGTGTCGCGCAGCCGGCAGACTTCCATCAGTTTGATGGTGCGTTCTTCGACGCCGCGGGCGCAGTCGATCACCATCAGCGCCGAGTCGACGGCGGTCAGAGTGCGGTAGGTGTCCTCGGAAAAGTCCTCGTGGCCGGGAGTGTCCAGCAGGTTGATGATGCGGTCGCGATAGGGAAACTGCATCACCGAGGAGGTGACCGAGATGCCGCGCTGCTGTTCCAGCGCCATCCAGTCGCTGGTGGCATGGCGGGTAGCCTTGCGACCCTTGACCGTGCCGGCCATTTGGATCGCGCCGCCGAACAACAGCAATTTTTCGGTCAGGGTGGTCTTGCCGGCGTCGGGGTGGGAAATGATGGCGAAGGTGCGCCGGCGTTTGAGTTCGTCGAGCAGGGTGGTCATTACCAATCTAAATTCAGGGCAGATTTGAAGATAGCGGCGATTGTACCCGATTGCCGGGCATCGGGGTCGATCGGTGGGAGCCCCTGCCCGTCGGCCCGCGAGGATGGGCGCATGGGCAGGCGACACAGCCATTTTTCCGGAAAAGTGGGCCAGCTCTGGCGATCTACCGATGAGTAGCCATACTTACGACAGAAGTCGCGATAGTAGGGCAGTCACTTCCAGACAACAGCATGCATGGCGGGTTAAAAACATCACCGATTGCAACAAGAGCGTTCGGTATTCAATCAAGGCTCATGTAGAGAATATCATAAGGCTTATTGGAAAATCGCAACTGAAAGCTGCCTGGCTAAAGCCGGTTGTTTTAACATTGAACATTGAAATAACAAATAAAAAGCTATTAATCATAGCAAATTACTTCAAGAAACCCCACTTAGCACTTAAGTGAACAGTGCAGAAAATAAGTCTGTATAAATGCAGAGAGAATACCAAATGACTAGCGAAACACAAATAAATGCTCAAAATAGATCTCTAGCACTATTTAAGCTTGAAACTGATAATGAACCCATCAAATTTGTTAATCGTTCTAGCCTAGATTACATCCAACGAAATGGCTATCTATGCAGTGGCTATTTTACATTAGCCAAGTGGTTATATGGGGCTGATCCGATCGAAATAGAGCAACGCCTTGGCCTCAGAAAAGGTGAATTCGGAGGAGTAGCATATGCACTGGTATTTTCTCGCCTTCCCAGATTTGAAGAATTCTTCTATAGACTGACCGCAGCTTATCCTGACGGAAAATACCGCTCAATAGAAGAAGATTTTAACTTATTACAAGAAGAGAAAAAATTCAATAAGAGAGTATTTGATCATTCAAATACTCCAGCTGGACCTTACTATCATCGAGGCGATGGAGTAATTCACCAGTGGCGTTTGCTAAAACCGATTCCGATTAGTAGTTACATTCGTACGGTCACATCGTCGCTGCGATTCACTCGACGTGACGGTAGCATGGAAAACAGCGAGCCAAAGTTTGGACGCCTTAGAGGTATCGATTGGTAGTATAGCTAATCATGATCTATACACAGCCATGGCCAAATCAATAATTAATATTGATAAATAAAAATGTTATAATTCTCAATCAGAAAGACTATATGCTGAACATTGTCGCGGACGCGACACGCACGCAACGGTGGTGCAGCGGATTACAATCCTTGCCCCGCTAGATTTCATT
>RXIW01000076.1 GCA_003989065.1 Candidatus Competibacteraceae bacterium | reverse complement strand
GCCTATTGCCCTGTTTGCAGTCGATCTTGCCCCAGCCTCGCAGCCTGGTGTCGTTGCAAACCGGATTCATGGGCGCGGCCGCCGGTCTGCTGGCGTTGCCAACCGGCATACGGAATGATCCAACCGCGCCAGTCACCCGTCAACGCGGCTACAAGCGCAGTACGTTTGCTACCGGCTAGCTAGGAATGATTTATCGGGCGCTGACACAGCTGACAAGCGGAAATAGTTCGGGATGGCGAATTGACTCGACAGACAGGTCAATATCCAGTTCTGGCCAGTAGAGGTGATTCGGAGATGGTAGTTCGACGTGCAAAATTTTCTGGATGGTGGCCTCCCGAAACCATGGGAACTCGGCAAATGGTAGGAACAGCTCTTCATCTTCTAGCAATAGCCATAACCCATACCGAGAGATATTGGTCACCTCAACCAGCGAAGTGTTTATACCAAGCATTGCGGATGTCATTTTCATGCTCCTGCACAAGACGAAGTGCTTCTTTAAGTTCGTGCCGAGAAAGCCCTACGAATTGCGCAAGCTCAATTACAGGCTCAAGCCAAAATTTAGCCTCGCCGTTTTGGCCTTGAACATGCACATGCATTCTCGGCTCTTCACGCGAAAAGAAATAGAAACGGAACCCGGATTCGCGAAAAATTGTTGGGCTCATCGGTTAAACGATTATCGCAACTCTACATACATGCATCTAACACCCACCCTATTTATCTGCAATTCAGTCGTAGCAACAAAGCTGCGGGGCTCGGAGCATCAATTAGAAACAATTGTTTAGTGTTACTTAGCCTAGCGATAATTTCATAGTCGTTTTTCCCACTCTAATATCTGTTTTTTTGCAAAAATATCTAATAATATTAAGACCCTCTGTTTGGTAAGTAACTTTAGTACTTCTCTACTGCAGTTGCCGCCACGGCCACCCCCTGGGGAAGAAGCCCAGAGCGAAGCAAAAGCCTTGCAGCGATATAGTCATCATGAGCTAGATCTAGGAAGTCTGTCGATTTTTGATATCTCGGATTAGCCATGCTTTACACTTAACGATAAAACCAAGCAGAATTAGTGCGGCGTAACTAACTCTGCATCAACGACTTATAGAATCACTCATGCTAATCTTTACTCAACCCATCCCGTTCCTTCTGGTACTGGTAATAACTTTGGCTATTGACACTATCCACGCACTGCTGGATTGCACTCTGTGAAACCTGCTCATTGCATTGCTGCCGCCCGCTCTCTTGGAATCCCTCGTACCAAGCTTGCTGACTGCATCCTATCGAAAGCAATGATAACAGCATGGCGCAGATAAACATTTTCAAGTTCATGATTTCACCTTCAAGTCCACTCAATTACTGTAACCAACGTTCATGATCAAGGCGTCAAATGCAGCAATTTGACGATCAGCGGCACCAACAGCGCCGTCAACAAGGCGTTCAAACCAATCGCCAGGCCGGAGAAAGCGCCCGCCATGGCGCTGATCTGAAAAGCCCGCGCTGTGCCGATGCCATGCGCCGCCACCCCGATGGCGATACCCTTGATGGCATCGTCGCGAATCCTCAGCCCATTCAGCAATGCCGGCGCGGCCACCGCCCCGATCACCCCGGTCAAGATCACCAGCACCGCCGTCAGCGATGGCAAGCCACCGATCTTCTCGGCGATGCCCATCGCCACCGGCGTCGTCACCGACTTAGGCGCCAGCGACAGCAAGGTGCGCGGCGTGCCACCCAACAGCCACGCCACTCCGATGGCCGAAAAAATGGCCGTCGCCGAACCGACCAGCAGGCCCACCACAATCGGCAGGAACAACTGCCGCACCCGTTCCCAGTGCAGATACAGCGGCACCGCCAGCGCCACGGTCGCCGGTCCCAGCAGAAAATGGATGAACTGCGCACCCTGGAAATAGGTGCTATAGGGCGTACCGGTGAGCAGCAACAACGCCACCAGCAAAGTGATCGCCAGCGCCACCGGATTGAACAGCGCCCGCCCGCCACTCCGCTGGAACAACCACTGTCCGGCCAGATAAACCGCCAGGGTCACGGTCAGCCACAGCAACGGCGAAGCCGCCAGATAGACCCAGACATCGTTGAAAATCTTATCCATTCTGCCCTCCGCGACGCCGTCCAACCACAGCCCGCATCACCAGCGCGGTGACCGCCACGGTGACCAGCGTACTCACCACCAGAGCCACCGACACTGCCAACCACTCATCCGCCAGCCGCGCTCCGTGCTGGATGATGCCGACGCCAGCGGGCACGAACAGCAACGACAAATGCGACAACAGCGTCTCCGCCGTCGCGCGCAGGGCGGTGGGCAACACCCCGCGCCAGCGTAGTGCCAGGAACAACAACACCATCCCGATCACCGGACCCGGCACCGGCCAACCGCTCGCCTGCACCAAAATCTCGCCGATCAACTGAAACACCAACAACACGGCCAACGCACCGATCATGGCTTTATCCGCCAGACCAGCATGGCACACATATTTTGCATGGACATTTACTCCAACAATATCAATAGATTGTAAATCATCCGCTATTCCATGAACGGACGACTATGGCCGAATCTCGATGGGCGTGCCGTCGGGAATGGCCCGCCACAGTTCCTCGATCTCGGCGTCGGTGACCGCGATGCAGCCGGCGGTCCAATCCCGCAGCAGATGCCGCGCGCCCCAGAACCCCCTGCCATTAGGTAGCCCGTGAATCATGATGTCGCCACCGGCCGAACGCTTGTGCTCGGCGGCAAAGGCGACATCCTCCGGTCGGGGATAGGAAATGTGCAAAGAACGATGATAGGCGCTGTTCTTCTTGCGGGAATCGATCACATAACGTCCTTCGGGGGTTTTGTTGTCACCCGCGAAGCGCTTCGGCCCTTCGGGTTGCTGGCCCAGCGCGATGGCATAGCTTTTCAGCGGCACATTGTGGCGAAACAGCGTCAGCCGATGCGCCTTCTTCTCCACCAGCACCCGATCGGCCATCCCCGCGGCGGAGCGCGGTAACAGCGGCGGTTTGATTTCCGGGGGGGTCAGCGTTTCCAGCAATGCGGTCTGCTCAGCGGTATGGTCGGCCGATGGCGTTGGCGGCTGCGTCGGTTTCTCCACCACCGCCGGAACCTTTGGGGTCGTGGCCGGTTTCTCCACCTTCACTGCCATGGTGGACTGACGCGGCGGGTGCGCGCGATACAGCGCGACACCCGCGCCGATGACCGTCAAGGCCAGCAAGATCAACATCGCATTGCGCAATTTCATGAGCGATCTTCTCCCACGCGACCGACCCCGCTCGCGCGTCGTTACTGGCGACAGAGCGCCTCCAGCGCCGTCAAATCCAGATGCGCCGCGATGGCATCGGCCAGCCGATTGATACCATCCTCGCGCAATTGCCGATAATCCGGCGTTGCCCGCACCGCCAATCCAGCCCAGCGCAACAGAGCATCGCGGGCCGGCGCGGCGTCGAACAGGCCATGCAGATAGGCGCCGAGGATCTGGCCATCGTCCGAGCGCACCCCATCCGATCGTCCGTCGCTCAGGCGCACCGCCGGATTCTCCAGCGCCGGCCCGGCGCTGACACCGGCGTGGATTTCATAGCCGATGACCTCGACCTCGTCACCCAGCAACAGACCTTCTACCCGGCGCAATTGTTTCTCCGGCGCCAAGATCGTCTCGAAATCCAGCAGACCAAGACCAGTGCTACTGCCCGGCTCGCCTTCCAGACCATCGGGATCGTGCACCCAGCGCCCCAGCATCTGGAACCCGCCGCAAATCCCGATGAGCTTGCCGCCGTAACGCAGATGGCGCTGGATATCGGCGTCCCAGCCCTGCTCCCGCAGGCGGTGCAGATCACCGCGGGTGCTCTTGCTGCCGGGCAACACGACCAGATCACAAGGTGGAATGGCCGCGCCCGGCCGCACCCACTGCACCTCGACCTGCGGATGCAGGCGCAGGGGATCGAGATCGGTGTGATTGCTGATCCGCGCCAACACCGGCACCGCCACCCGTAGACGCTCGGCGTCCTTGGCGATGGCCAGCTCGCGCGGCAGGGCATCCTCCGCTTCCAAATGCAAGCCTTGCAGATAGGGCAACACCCCAAGCACCGGCTTGCCGGTTTCCCGACTCAACCAATCCAGCCCCGGCGTCAACAGGCTCACATCGCCCCGAAACCGGTTGATGATCAGTCCGGTGATGCGCGCCCGTTCACTGGGGGCCAGCACCGCCAGCGTGCCGTACAGATGAGCGAACACCCCACCTCGGTCGATGTCGCCGACCAGCCACACCGGACAATCCACCGCCTCGGCGAACCCCATATTGGCGATATCCTTGTCGCGCAGATTGATTTCCGCCGGGCTGCCCGCACCTTCCACCAGTACCACATCGTAAGCCGCGCACAGCCGTTCATAGGACTCCAACACCGCCTGCATCGCCACCGGCTTGTAGTCGTGATAGCGGCGGGCATCCATGTTGGTCAGGGCCTTGCCGTGGATGATGACCTGGGCACCGATATCGGTGTTGGGTTTGAGCAGCACCGGATTCATGTCGGTGTGCGGTTCCAATCCGGCCGCTTGCGCCTGCACCGCCTGGGCGCGACCGATTTCGCCGCCGTCCACGGTGACCGCGCTGTTCAGGGCCATGTTCTGCGGTTTGAAGGGCACGACCCTGACTCCGCGTCGCGCCAGCAGTCGGCACAATCCCGCCACCACGGCGCTCTTGCCGGCGTCGGAAGTGGTCCCTTGAATCATGAGAGTTTTAGCGTTCATAGCGGTGATTTTTACTGAAACCCTCGGTTTTTGGCTACACTAGCGCGCCGACGAACGATGAAATTTGCCATGCACCCAGACCACTGCCCACCGCCGCCTTTCCCGCACCGCATCCTTCCCGCCTTCCGCTCTGTTGGCAGCGCCCGCCCATGCTGACCGGGCTGTTGTGCATCGCAGCGGTTCTACTCGACCGCTGGCAGGGCGAGCCACGCCAGTGGCATCCGCTGGTCGGCTTCGGCGCGCTGGCCCAGAAAGCGGAACAGCTGTTCTACGGCCCGCCACAGTTGAGCGCCGCCGCCCGCCGCGAACGCGGTATAGAAGCGGTGATCCTGTTGCTGGCGCCGTGGGTCCTGGCGGCCGCCATCCTGGCCTGGTTGCCCCTGCTCGGCACGCTCGTGGCTTTGGGCCTGCTGTATCTGGCCATCGGCGCGCGCAGTCTGGGCGAACACGCCGAAGCGGTCGCCACTGCGCTGGAAGCCGACGACTTGCCGTTGGCGCGGCAGCGGGTGGGGATGATCGTCAGCCGCGATACCGACGAGCTGGACGAGGAAGGCATCAGCCGGGCCACGGTGGAATCGGTGCTGGAAAACGGTTGCGATGCCATCTTCGGCGCGCTGTTCTGGTTCGCCTTAACCGGCGCGGCCGGCGTGGTGCTGTACCGGTTAGCCAACACTCTGGACGCCATGTGGGGTTACCGCACCCCGCGCTATCTGCACTTCGGCTGGGCTGCCGCCCGGCTGGACGACCTGTTGAACTGGATTCCGGCGCGCTTGACCGCACTGGGCTATATGGCGGTGGGTCCGCAGCCGGCCTTGGCCTGGCGCTGCTGGCGGGAACAAGCCCCCGGCTGGAAGAGCCCCAACGCTGGCCCAGTCATGGCGGCAGGAGCCGGGGCGCTGGGTCTGGCGTTAGGCGGGCCGGCGCGATATCACGGCCAGTGGCAAACCCGTCCGGCGCTGGGCCAAGGACTCGCGCCGGGCGCTGCCGATATTCGCCGGGCGGTGGCGCTGGTGCGACGGGCGCTGTGGCTGTGGCTGGCGGTGATCCTGCTGGGAGGATGGAGCCTTGCTTGAGCACGGCGGCGGTTTGCGCGCGGCGGCGGAGCAGTACCGGATTCCGCTGAACGACTGGCTGGATCTCTCCACCGGCATCAATCCCCAGGCTTGGCCGGTCCCTACGTTACCCGCTACGGTCTGGCAACGCCTGCCAGAAGCGGATGACGGACTGGAAGCGGTGGCGGCAGACTACTATGGCGCTCCGCATCTGCTACCGACCGCCGGTTCGCAGGCGGCGATCCAGGCCCTGCCGCAGTTGCGATCGCCAGGCCGGGTCGGCGTGCTTCATCCCAGCTACGCCGAACACGCCCACGCCTGGCAACAGGGCGGGCATACGGTCGAGCCGCTGAGCATCGAGCGGCTGGAACGCGCGGTCGAACATCTGGATACGCTGGTGCTGGTCCATCCCAACAACCCCACCGGCGTTCGCTTCCCGCTGGATACGCTGCTGGACTGGCGGGCGCGGCTGGCCAACCATGGCGGCTGGCTGGTGGTGGACGAAGCCTTCATCGACGCCACGCCCGCGGACAGTCTGGCCCCGCACATCGGCCTGCCCGGTCTGATCGTGTTGCGTTCGCTGGGCAAATTCTTCGGGCTGGCCGGAGCGCGGGTGGGCTTCACCCTGGCGGAACCGGCCTTGCTGGAAGTGTTGCGGGAACGACTGGGACCGTGGGCGGTGAGCGGCCCCGGTCGCTGGGTAGCGCGACATGCCCTGGCTGACCGCAACTGGCAGAACCAGACCCGCTGCCAGCTGACCCGCACCGGCAACCGGCTGGCGGATTTGCTGAAACGGCAGGGCTTGCCGGTCGCCGGTGGCGTCGGACTGTTCCAGTGGGTCCCGATGGTGGAAGCGCCCTTCTGGCAGGAAGCGCTGGCGCGGCGCGGCATCCTGACGCGGCGGTTCACCGATCCGCCGGGCCTGCGGTTCGGCTTGCCGGGCCTGGAATCGGCCTGGCGACGCCTGGAACTGGCTCTGGTCGGGGTGCGGGCCGAACGCCTGCAACTACCCTGAGCGAACCCTTTTCAATTCCCCGAACATGGACAACCCGACATGACGGCAGAAACCCCGAACCCAGCGTCGGCCCAGCTCCCGATCGGCGAGGTGTATCTGGTGGGCGCAGGCCCCGGCGATCCCGAGTTGTTGACGCTGAAAGCCCTGCGCTTGCTGAAACAGGCCGATGTCGTGGTGTATGACCGGCTGGTCGGCGCCGACATCCTGGAGTTGCTGGAACCCGGCACCCAACGCATCTTCGTCGGTAAGGAGCCGGATCGCCATACCCTGCCACAGGACGACATCAACCAGTTGCTGGTCGAGCTGGCCCGACAAGGGCTGCGGGTATTGCGGCTGAAAGGCGGCGACCCGTTCATCTTCGGGCGCGGCGGCGAGGAGATCGAGACCCTGATGGCGGCGGGTGTGCCGTTCCAGGTGGTGCCTGGCGTGACCGCCGCCGCCGGTTGCGCGGCTTACGCCGGCATTCCCCTCACCCACCGCGATTATGCCCAGGCTTGCGTGCTGATCACCGGCCACCTCAAGGATGGCACTTTGGACCTGAACTGGCCGATGCTGGTACAACCACGGCAGACCGTGGTGTTCTACATGGGGCTGAAAAGCGTCCGTCATATCTGCGCCAAGCTGCGCGAGCACGGCATGGCTCCAGACATGCCAGCGGCGCTGGTGGAACGGGGCACGACCCCACAGCAACAGGTTTACGTCAGCACCATCGCCCAGCTGCCCGATCGCCTGACGTCCGCAGTCCGTTCGCCGGCGCTGCTCATCGTCGGCGAGGTGGTCAAACTACACCCGCAGCTGGACTGGTTCCGGCCAGCGGCCAGTTAGCTTCAACGAAAAGCGTTCGGCGACGGAACGGGTACCGAGGGTGATGGGGTCGGCACCGTAGGCGACGGCGGGGTCACCCCAACCGACTGGGGATTGAAGGACGAATTGGGCCTGACCAGCGGCCGGGAGGGCGCTGGCAGCGGGGTGGGCCTGATACAGCCGGGACCGGCCTGACAGGGCGGCCAGGGCCGCGACGGATAGTTGGGATAGGGCGGCGGATAGGATGGATAGCCGGGATAGGAATAGGACGGATAGGGATAGGGATAGTAGGAACCGACGATGACGCCATCGCCGCCATCATTGGCCTGCTGTTGTTGCGCCAGCTGCTGACTCAGCAACTCGTTCTGCAGCTGCTGGTTCTGCTGCTCCAGATCGCGCATCGCCTGTTCCTGACGGGCCTGTTCGGTCGCCTGGCGTTCGCGGGCCATCTGCTCGGACAGGGCGTTGATGCGGGCAATCTCGGCAGCGGAATCGTGGCCGGAGGCGTTCGGTGCGGGCGACGGCGCGATATCGAGCGTTTGCACTGGCGTGGCATCGTCCGGCTTCCTCCCGCCATAGTGGACCTGGCCATTGGCGTCGATCCACTTATAGACCTGCTGCGCTGCCGCCAAACCGGGCAACATCGACATCACCACCCATGGAAACAACCACTTGATGTTCATCATCGGTTCTCCCGGCAGTTTTGCCAGTCCCTGATGGGTCGCGTGCTCTGGCCGTCCAGCACCATGGATCGCGGCGCAATGGCCAGCCTCGACCGGCGGCATGGAGCGCATGACAGGGAGTTGCTAGAATTTTCCGTCAGTTCCGACCACGATCAGCTCAAGGAGCGTTTTTGGACACACTGTTGATTCTCAAGGCCCTGATTCTGGGGCTGGTGGAAGCGGCCTCCGAATTCCTGCCCATTTCCAGCACCGGTCACTTGATTATTGTAGGGGATTTTCTGGACTTCACCGGCCCACGGGCCGAGACCTTCGAAATATTCATCCAGCTCGGCGCAATCCTGGCCGTGGTATGGATCTACCGGGAACGGCTGCTCGATCTCCTGATCAACCTCGACTGGGATCGCAAGGCGCAACGGCTGGTGGTCAATCTGCTGATTGCGTTCGTTCCAGCGGCGGTCCTGGGGCTGGGCCTGCACAAGATCATCACCCACTATCTGTTCAACCCGGTCAGCGTGGCCGGAGCACTGGTGCTGGGCGGCATCGCGATCCTGCTGATCGAGCGCTACGCCAAGACCGGGCGGATCCAGGCGATCGAAGACATGGGCTGGCGCGATGCGCTGGTGGTCGGCGTCGCGCAAAGTCTGGCCCTGTTTCCGGGCGTGTCGCGTTCGGGCGCGACCATCATGGGGGGTATGTTAGGCGGGATGTCGCGGTTCGCAGCGACCGAGTTTTCCTTTTTCCTGGCGATCCCGACCATGTTCGCCGCGACGATTTACAGCCTCTACAAGGAATGGGGCGGTCTCTCCCTGGGCGATGTGCCGATCTTCGCGGTCGGTTTCGTCGCCGCTTTCCTGGGCGGTCTGGTGGTGGTGCGTTTTCTGCTGGCCTACGTCGGCCGCAACAGTTTCGCGCCCTTCGCCTGGTATCGCATCGTGTTCGGCGGCTTGTTGCTGGCGTATTTCTATTACCATCCCTGGGTCGGTAAAGGCGGATGAGCGGTCTCGCCCAACGCCACATGGCCAAGAACGAATCCTGGGAAGCATGCGATCCAGCCGCTGTGGACGACGTGTTTTCCGAACCGTGGATGCAGGAATACGCCCGGCTCTGGAACGTCGAACAGGCGATGGTCACCGAGCTGGCCCGGCAGCGTTTCAGCGCCGTGATCGGTTACGGCTTTCCCGATTGCGCCGCGCCGAAGAGCATGTTGGTGGTGCGGCTGGGCCTGGTGGAATGCGCTGGGCGCTACGATGGCCGGGAACTGGACTGGGATCTGCGAGCGGCCCCGGCGCACTGGAGCCGCTGGCTGCATCAGGGCATCGACCTGTCGACCATCCTGGTCGAAATCGGCGCCAACCGCTTCCAAATCTGGAAGGGCGACCATAAGCGTATCCTGCGCAAGCCGCCGCTGGTCGGCGCGCTGCTGCGGGCGTTCGCGCTGATGTTGGAAGTGCGGGTGCAACCCCACTCCGACGACGACGATCCTGCTGCTTCAGGCTGACCGATCGCGCAACCGCTCGCGCAGCCGCGCCAACAATGCCTCGCGCGAACGCGGCTGCGGCCAACCGGGTTCACCCTGCCCTGCTTCGAGCAGTTGCGCCAATTCCAGCAGTAACGGCGGCTGCAGATGCGCTTGCCGCAGCAGCGCGCGATCGCCCAACACGGCGTCCGGATCGCCCTGCGCCAGCACGGTGCCGTCGTGAAACACCGCGACCTGGTCGGCCCAACCATAGGCCAATTCCACGTCGTGGGTCGAAAACACCAGGGTCGTACCAGCCTCGTGCAACTGTTGCAGCGCCTCCAGCAACTGGTTCACCCCCTGGGGGTCGAGACCGGCGGTCGGCTCGTCCAGCACCAGGATCTCCGGACGCATCGCCAGGATGCCAGCAATGGCGGCCCGTTTCTTCTGGCCGAAACTGAGGTTGTGGGTGGCCCGATCGGCCAGGGACGCGATATCCAGCGCGGTCAGGGCCTCACCCACCCGCTGCCGGGCTTCCGCTTCGGACAGGCCCAGATTGAGCGGGCCGAACGAGACATCCTGCCCGACCGTGGCAGCGAACAACTGATCTTCCGGATCCTGCAGCACCAGACCGACCCGCCGCCGCCACTGGTCGAGAACCCGGCGATCGTAGGCGACTGCGCGGCCATCGAGCAGTATCTCGCCGCCGCCCGGCCGAAGGGTACCGTTGAGATGCAGCAGCAGCGTGGTCTTGCCCGAACCGTTGGGGCCCAGGATCGCCAGCTTCCGTCCTCGCTCAATGGTCAGGTCGAGACCATGCAGGGCGACGATACCGCCGGGATAGGCGTATTCCAGCCGACGCACCGCCAACAGCGGCGGCGGACTCATAGCCAACCGCACGCCAGCAGGTTGCCTGCCAGCCCGATCAAGCCAATCAACACCATGCTGGCAGTTAAACGCCACCATGACAGGGTTTGCTCCAGACGCAACACCCGCAGTTCACCGGTATAACCGCGCGCCGCCAAGCCAACCTCCATGCGTCGCGCCTGGGCCAGCGCCCGCTGGAACAGATTGCCGGCCAGCAATCCCATGGAATAAATGGCCCGATCCAGGCGGGTATAACCCAGCCGCGCCGCCTGAGCCTGCCGGCCGGTCAGCGCCCGCTCGGCGAACAGGAAAATCAGCCGATACACCAGCAGAATCAACTCGATGATTCCAGCGGGAACGCCGACCCGTCGCAACAGCGGGACCAGATCGGCCAGCGGCGTAGTCAGGGTCAGAAAGGCCAGGCAACTCACCGCTGCCAGGGCGCGCACGGTGGTTTCCAAAGCCATGTGCAATCCGGCCGAGGACAGCTGCAGGCTGAAGCCATTGGCGAAATCCACCGATACCGCCAGAAACGGCACGCCGGCCAGCAGAAAAGCCGCGGGCGTAGCCAGCACCTGCAACAACGTCCGCAGCGGCACTCCCGCGCCGCGCACCGTCACCAGCGTCGTGCTGGCCAGGATCAGCGGACCGGTGGTCAGCGGCGGCGCCACCAGACTCAGCAGCAGCAAACCACCAGCTGGAGCCAGTTTTTCGGCGGGATGGCGGTCGCGCCAGCGATTGGTCCAGGCGTGGTGATCAATCGCCCGCATTAAGACGATCCTGATCCTGGTCGGCCTTGCGGCGCTGTGTCTGACCACGCCGCAACCCGAGATAGTAGCCAAGCAGGCCACTGCCCAACGCCGCTTGCAGCGCGAACAACAGACCCTCGATCTCACCGCTGGGCGGCTCCCAGACTGGACTGAACCAAGGTTTGTAGTCCGGGGCGATCGCGGTGACCGCTTGCATGCCCTGGCCATCGGCCCCGGCAAACGGTTCCTGCAGGCCGCGGGTGACCGGCAAGATCAGCGGCAGGATCGCCAACAGCAGCGCGATGCCCAGCAAAATCAAATTGGTGCGTTTCATTTGGCCGCCTCCGAGGCAAAGGCCAGCTCGTCCAATTCGTCGCGACTGTATTGGTTGAGCAGATTGACCACGACCACGGTCAACAGCCCTTCAATGACCGCCAGCGGCAACTGGGTGGGCATGTAGACCGCAATGAACTTGAGCAAAGCGCCGCCGATCCCGCTGGCCGGATCGGGAAACGCGATCGCCAGTTGTCCGGCGGTGGTCAGGTAGGTGGCCCAATCGCCGAGCATCGCCGCCAGGAACACGCTGACCGCCAGCGGCGCTCTCAAGCTCTGCGCGCCATGGAATACGGCATAGGCCACCCAGGGACCGGCGATGGCCATCGAGAACACGTTCGCCCCCAGCGTCGTCAGCCCGCCATGGGCCAACAACAGCGCCTGGAACACCAGCACGATGGTCCCCAACAGGGCCATGACCGACGGACCGAACAGGATGGCGCCGAGGCCGGTACCGGTCGCATGGGAACAGCTACCGGTCACGGACGGCAGTTTGAGCGCCGACAACACGAATGCAAACGCGCCCGAGGCGGCCAGCAGCAGCTTGGTCTGCGGCTGTTCGCGCATCAGGCGATTGACGCGGCGGGCTCCGGCCACGACGAATGGCAGGGAAATCGCTGTCCACGCGGCGGCGTGCAGCGGCGGCAGGAAACCTTCGGCAATATGCATGACAAACCTCCCCATGGTGGGCTATGGCAGACTCAGGGAGATCGTCTCGGAAAGCGGTCGCCACGTATGACGTGGCGATCAATCGCTGGCAAGAGATGATTCGCAACCCCGGAACACCCCGCCCGGAATCCAAACAGGCAATCGACATCGGCAGGTCTCCTGGCTTACAGGTCCTCATCGCTCGCCCAACCTTCCCAGCCATTCCGGCCAGTGGCATGCGGGGGCACGACTCGCTGTTCACAGTTGCGGGGGCAGCCCTGGTATTGGCTACTGGGTAGTAGCCGCACCAGATTCCCTTTTCATCCCCAACCGGCTGTTCACCGGCAGGGAACCCATGTCGCTTGTGAAGCCATGCTAACGCCCGGCTGGCGACGGCGTCAATGTAGTCACCGGCTGCGTGCCCCTCTTTTTCCCATCTTTAATTTCCACGTAGCGGTGAAGGCTTAATGTATTTATTTAATACATATGAAACAATTATTATGGAAATCTTCGCAATAACCAGCAATACAAGCTCTATTAAGAAGCTGTATAAAAATTAAGTCATTGATTTTTATGGTGTGATTTTGGTAGAATTTAAAGATTATTCTGATTTTAATAATTCTATTCGAGGTAATGGATGGCATGGCCTAAAGAAGTTTCAGTAAAAAGATACCCCAGCGATATGACGGATGAAGAATGGGGAATCTTAAAAGAAGCGTTGGAAGAGATCGAACCTTATACCACTGGACGACCACGAAAGGT
>RXIW01000075.1 GCA_003989065.1 Candidatus Competibacteraceae bacterium | reverse complement strand
GCGCCTGCCTTCCTGCTGGTCGCGATCGGGAATCTGATCATCATCCTGACCAACCGATTGGGGCGAATCATCGATCGTAGTCGCGTTCTCCTCAATCGGCCGGCCGAGATCCAAAACGATCCTGAAGTCATTCAGGAAATTGCTGATCTGCACCATCGGAGGATTTTCATCTACTTCGCCATCATGTTCGCTGTCATCGGCGCTTTGCTGGTATGCCTCGTCATCGCCGGCGCATTCATCGGAGCGCTGCTCAACGCGCGGCTGGCTGAGATCGTGGCGGGACTCTTCGTATTGACCATGCTGTTCCTGGTGATCGCTTGGACTCTGTTTCTGCGCGAAATCTACCTCTCCATCCGTATTGGCCCCCCGCCCCCCAAACATCCGCCAAAGCCATGACTTCGTCATGGCTCCCGAAACCGATTAGAATGACACTCTAAAGGCCCTTGCCCAGCAATGGTCTTTCTCCTCTCACCAAACCCCAGCGTGGCACGATTCTGTCCCATGAGCGAAAAAACCTATAAACCCGACTGGGTTCCTGAAAATGCCGGCCAAGAATTCACCACCTCGGTGATGGCCGGAGTCGATGGCGGTCACGATGGCATCCTGGGACAAACCAGCGTCGCAGTGCCACGCCCCCATGTCCCCCGCCGCCGTCGGCTGACGGTCGACGAATACGTCACCGGCGTACTGGCCGGCGATCGCAATGCGCTGGGCCAAGCTATCACCCTGGTGGAAAGCAACTCCCAAGCCCATCTCGACATGGGACAGGAAGTGCTGCGGCAACTCATCCCCTACACCGGCAACTCGATCCGGGTCGGCATCACCGGCGTGCCTGGCGCGGGCAAGAGCACCTTCATCGAAGCGCTGGGCCTCCACCTGTGCGAACAGGGTCACAAAGTCGCGGTGCTGGCGGTGGACCCCAGCAGCACGGTCACCCGCGGCAGCATCCTCGGCGACAAAACCCGTATGGAGCTGCTGTCTCGCGACCTCCGCGCCTTCATCCGCCCTTCCCCATCCAGCGGCACCTTGGGTGGCGTGACCCGCAAGAGCCGGGAAACCATCCTGGTGTGCGAGGCTGCCGGATTCGACGTGATCCTGGTGGAAACTGTCGGCGTAGGTCAGAGCGAAACCACAGTCCGTTCGATGGTCGATTTCTTCCTGCTGTTGATGATCGCCGGCGCGGGTGATGAACTGCAGGGCATCAAGAAAGGCATCATGGAGCTGGCCGACGCTTTGTTGGTCAACAAGGCCGACGGCGACAACAAAATCCGCGCCAACGCCGCCCGAGCCGACTACAATCGAGCCCTGCATTATCTCGCTCCGGCCACCCGGGGTTGGTACACCAAGGCTTATACCTGCTCCGCCCTCAACGGTGACGGCATCGACGCCATCTGGCAGGTCATCGGCACCTTCCGCCAGCAAGTCACCGCCAGCGGTGTCTTCGAGCAGCGCCGGCAACGGCAAACCCTGGATTGGGTATACTCCATGGTCGAAGAACACCTGCGGGCCAGCTTCTTCAATCACGCCGGAGTAGCCGGTATCCGCGCCGGCGTCGAAGAAGCGGTGATCGAAGGTCACCTCCCCCCGACCGTCGCCGCGCAAAAACTAATTCGAAAATTCGAAGGACATTAAAATCACTCACTCAGGAGAATGTCACCATGCTGCGTAGTCCCCGTGATTTCTTCAAACCCAAGGTCGTCGGCGCTCCCGAACCGCTGCGCGAAATTCCGGTCCTGCCCTCGCGGATGATCCACTTCTTCGATCCCAGCAATCCCAAGATGGCGGTCAAGGTGCCGGATATCGCCAAGACCGTGGACATCATGCTGGGCAATCTGGAAGACGCCGTGCCGATCGACCGCAAGGAAGCCGCCCGCGAAGGGCTGGTGCAGATCGGCAAGAGCGTGGATTTCGGCAATACCCAGTTCTGGACTCGGGTCAACAGCCTCGACAGCCCGTGGTTCCTGGATGACCTGGTCCGCTTGGTTGGCGAAATCGGCGACAAACTCGATGTGATCATGCTGCCCAAGATCCAGGGCGCGTGGGATATCCACTTCGTCGACCAGCTGTTGGCGCAACTGGAAGCCAAATACAGCGTGAAAAAGCCGCTGATGATCCACGCCATTCTGGAAACCGCGCTGGGCGTAGCCAATGTCGAGGAAATCGCCAACGCCAGTCCGCGCATGCAGGGCATGAGTCTGGGGCCGGCCGACCTGGCCGCTTCGCGCCGGATGAAGACCACCCGGGTCGGCGGCGGTCATCCCGACTACGTGGTGCGCACCGATCCCGATCCCAGCAACCCCGAAGCGCCACGCCCGACCGCCCAGCAGGATCTGTGGCACTACACCATGGCCAAGATGGTGGATGCCTGCGCCAGCGTCGGCGCTCTGCCCTTCTATGGTCCGTTCGGCGATATCGCTGATCTGACCGCCTGCGAAGACCAGTTCCGCAACGCCTACCTGATGGGTTGCGTCGGGGCCTGGTCGCTGCATCCCAACCAGATCGCCATCGCCAAGCGGGTGTTCAGCCCGAAAGCGGAGGAAGTGACCTGGGCCAAGCGAGTCATCGAAGCCATGCCCGACGGCAGCGGCGCGGTGATGATCGACGGCAAGATGCAAGACGACGCCACCTGGAAACAGTGCAAGGTGGTGCTCAACCTGGCCCAGCTGATCGCCAGCCGCGACGCCGAATATAAGGCGCTGTACGGGCTGTAAGTCCCTGATCCGAGAGGCCGAGGGCAATCCTCCGCCTCTCCTGGCCCGGAACCGGGTCAGGGCAGTCGTAAGCCGCAACCATAACAACAAGATTCCACTACCCATTCATCCCGTGACGATAAGGACAACCTGTATGAAAATTTCGCCCCTGGGCGTTGCTCTCGGTCTGGCCAGCGGTCTGTTCTGGCTGGCCACTGCCACTGCCAGTGCCGCCGACCTCAGTTCGCCGGTCGGCAAGTGGAAAACCATCGATGACAAGACCGGTAAAGCCAAGAGCATCGTGGAAATCACCGAGAGCAACGGCGTGCTGACCGGCAAGATCGTCAAGCTGCTGGAAGGCGCGGCCGAACAAACCTGCAGTAAATGCGAAGGCGATTTGAAGGACAAACCGCTGGTCGGGATGCGCATCCTGTGGGACTTGAAAAAGGAAGGCAACGAATGGACCGACGGCAAGATTTTCAACCCAGCCGACGGCGGCACCTATAGCAGCAAGGCCAAGCTGGCCGATGGCGGCAAGGTTCTCGACGTCACTGGTAAATGGATGTTCTTCAGCAAAGAACAGAAGTGGCAACGGGTCGAATAAACGCCGACCCATCCAACACCGTCATGCTCGGCAGGTCACACCGCCACCGCTGAGCGTCGATCATCACCCGCATACCGGAGGAGCGACCGTGGACACACCCATCATCGCCATTACCATGGGAGACCCTGCCGGTATCGGCCCTGAAATCGTAGTCCGCGCCATGGCCAGCGAGACGGTGCGCACGGTCGCCCGTTGCCTGGTCTACGGTGATGCCCGCGTCATCGCCCAAGCGATCCGGGACAGCGCTTGCCCGCTACAGGTACGGTGCATCGCGCGACCGGCCGCAGCGCGCTTCGCGCCAGACACGATCGAGGTCGTCGACTTCGCCAATGCCAACCCGGCCCAGTTCGCGCCAGGCAAGGTCCAAGCCTGCTGCGGACAAGCAGCCTGGGACTATATGGAAGCCGCGGTCCAGGCCGCCTTACGCGGCGAAGTCGCCGTGGTCAATACCGCGCCGATCAACAAGGAAGCGATCCAGGCCGCCGGCGTGCCCTATATCGGCCATACCGAAATGCTGGCCGGCCTGACCGGAGTGCATGATCCGCTGACCCTGTTCGAAACGCTCGGCCTGCGGGTGTTCTTCCTCAGCCGCCACGTCTCGCTGCGTCAGTCCTGCGACCTGGTCACCCAGCAACGTCTGCTCGATTACATCGAACGCTGCCACCACGCCCTGGCGCAACTCGGTCTCGGTGGCGAACTGGCCGTGGCCGGCCTCAACCCGCACTGCGGCGAGCATGGCCTGTTCGGTGATGAGGAGGTGCGGGAGATCGAACCGGCCATCGCCGCAGCGCGCCGCCGGGGGTTTCAAGTCGCCGGCCCGATCGGGGCCGACTCGGTGTTCCATCAGGCCCGCATGGGGCGTTATGCCGCCGTCCTGTCGCTGTACCACGATCAAGGCCACATCGCGACCAAGACCCTGGATTTCGAGCGGACCATTTCCCTCACCCTCGGCCTGCCGTTCCTACGCACCAGCGTCGACCACGGCACCGCCTTCGACATCGCCTGGCAAGGCAAGGCCAGCGCCGTCAGCATGATCGAATCGATCCGAGTGGCAGCCCACTACGCCCCCGCCTACCGCCGCGCCCAACTCGCCGGTTAACTGCCACCGCGAAACCGCGTCATTCGGCTGCCGGTTTGACCTCCGGCGCTGGGATACCCTGCTGGCGACAGGCCGCCGTCAGGGTGTTCAATAGCAGACAGGCGATGGTCATCGGCCCTACACCGCCTGGCACCGGGGTGATCGCGCCGGCCACTTGAACCGCTGAGTCGAACTCTACATCGCCCACCAGCCGACCCTTGCCATCCGGGGTTGGAATCCGATTGATGCCGACATCGATCACCGTCGCCCCCGGCTTGATCCAGTCACCCTTGACCATCTGCGCCTTGCCGACCGCCGCCACCAGAATATCGGCCCGCCGACACTCCTCCGCCAGATCGCGGGTGCGGGAATGGGCCAGGGTGACGGTACAATTCTCTCGCAGCAACAAAGCCGCGATCGGCTTGCCGACGATGTTGGAGCGCCCCAGCACCACGGCCCGCTGCCCGGCCAGATTGCCCAGGCGATCCTTGAGCAGCATCAGGCAACCCAACGGCGTGCAGGGCACCATGCCGGTTCCACCGACCGCCAGTAAGCCCGCATTCAACGGATGAAAGCCGTCCACGTCCTTGCTGACGGCAATCGCTTCGATCACCGCCTGAGCATCGATTTGGGCGGGCAGCGGCAGCTGCACCAGAATGCCGTTGACTGCCGGGTCCTGATTCAGATCGGCGATGCGCGCCAACAACTCGGCTTGGGTCGTGGTGGCCGGCAAGCGGTGCTCGAAGGAATTCATCCCGACTTCCCGCGCTTGCAAACCCTTGTTGCGGACATAGATTTGGCTGGCGGGATCATCTCCCACCAGCACCACGGCCAAACCTGGGGTGAAACCGTGGGCGGCTTTGAGTTGGGCGGTGTGCCCGGCGATGCTGGCGCGCAGGCGGGCAGCGAAATTTTTGCCGTCGATGATGGTGGCGGTGGTCATGGGCTTCCTCGCGATCGCTGAAATCAAGCGGTGATATTACTACAGACTGATCGCCCACCTTTTACCGCCATGTCGTGAATCGATCTGCTCCAGACATCATATTTCCATAGGCTCAGGCCATCCTGGACTCGAAACCGCGCGCCGAATAGATATCCCGCTCCAGGTTGTACTGTTTGATCTTCAAATAGAGGGTGCTCTTAGCGATGCCGAGTTCGCGCGCCGCCCGGGTCAGGTTGCCCCGGGTGGCGGTAATCGCGCGCTGGATGAGATGGGCCTCGCTCTCGGCAATACTGAACGCCGTCGCTGCGCGCGCCTCGTCGGCCATCATGTCCTGGGTCAGCTCCGGCGGCAGATCGCCGACATCGAGCACCGGGCGGTCGCTCATCAGCAACATGCTCTCGATCACATTGCGCAGCTCCCGCACATTTCCCGGCCAAGAGTAGCCTTCCAGGCAAGCGATCAGCGCCGCGTCCAGCCGGCGGCTTTGCAACTGGTGCAGCCCGCAGAACCGCTCGACGAAGTACTGGGCCAGCAACCCGATATCGCTCTTCCGATCCCGCAGCGCAGGAATCCGGATCGAGGTCACCGCCACCCGGTAATAGAAGTCCATGCGAAACCGGCCTGCCGCCACTTCTTGCCGTAGATCGCGATGGGTCGCAGCCACCAGCCGAAAATTGACCTTGCGCGGCGTGCTCTCGCCCAGCCGGTAAATTTCGCTCTGCTCCAGCACCCGCAGCAGGTGCGGTTGCAGATCGAGCGGCATTTCGCCGATTTCGTCCAGGAACAGCGTACCGCCGTTGGCGGCTTCGATCTTGCCGACCAGACCGTTGCGGCGCGCGCCGGTGAACGCGCCTTCGATATAGCCAAACAGCTCGCTGGCCAGCAGATCGCGCGACAGACCACCGCAGTTGAGCGCCACGAACGGGCCGTCGCCAAACGGACTGGCCTGGTGGATGCCTTGCGCAAATTCTTCCTTGCCTACGCCGGTCTCGCCCAACAGCAACACCGGCACCCGAGAGCGCGCCAGGTGGCTGGCCTTGCGCACCGCCTCCTGCAGGCCGGAATGGGCGGTAATGATGCGCGCGAAGCTCTCCGGCATGGCCGAAGATCGGTCGCTTTTCGCCGCGCTGGCGGCCAGCCGCGTCGGCTCGGCCTCTTTTGCCCGCAGGCGACCCAAGCACGGCAAGGGAATGATCAGCAGAGTTCCCAGGCGTACGCCGTGCCGGACCACCGGCTCCAGCCATTCCGGCCGCAACCAGGTGGGATAACTCGCCTGCACCGCGCCATCGAGCGCGAGCGCCGGAATCCGCCGTGGCGCGGCCAAATCGAGATCGGCCCCGAGCGCGGCCAACGCGGCCTGACCATTTTCATTAGCCTTGACCGGATAGCCGCGATGGTCGAACAGCACCACGCCATCGGCGCCGCCCGACCAACGCGGCAGGGCGACTTCCAGGAGCTGATAGCGCCGTTCCATCTCGCGCAGGGTCAAACGGCTCTCGATCCGGCTGGCCGCCGTCACCACCAGGGCCATGCTCTGGCGACTGTAGGATTCCGACAGACCGGATACGTCGATCACCCCCAGGATCTCGCCATCGTGAGGATGACGAATGACATTGGCGGAACAGGTCCAGCGCTTGATGCCCGCGCAATAATGTTCGGCGGAATGGATCTGCACGGCGTGGCCGACGGCCAGCGCGGTGCCGATGGCGTTGGTTCCGCACACGCCCTCGCTCCACGCCACCCCAGGCAGCAGATGAATCTCTTCGGCAAAGTCCTGGGTATGGTGGTCGCCTTCCATGGTGAGGATCGTGGGACTGGTGTCGGACAGCGCCATGATCGTGCCCGTCTCGGCGAGGAAATCGCGCGCACAAGCCATGATCGGCGCGGCGGCTTCCAGCAATTCGCGATGCTGGCCCCGGAGCGCTTCCAGCTTCGAGCCGCACACCGGCGTCGGGCCGCTGCGTTTCCTGGGATCGACTCGATGGGCCAGACAGCGTTGCCAGGAGCCTTCGATGAGTCGGCGCAGAGCGACCGATGACGGCCCGCCGCCCAGCTGAAATCGTTCCCAGGCCGCCATGATCGCCGCATCGTTTCCGGGATCGGCAAAAACCTGCTTCTCGGCTTTATGCGCCATCGTCACTCTTCTCCTCGGGTAGTCGCAACAGGCGTATCGCTGTCATCGCGTCGGGGGATCGCTTCCCCTTTCATTCCGCCGTGTCGGCTTTGTCTGAATTTTTGCTATTTCCGGCGCCTCCCAGCACAGGAATGCGTGGCGTTTTCATATCCACGTTATCGACAAGTTTAGCAAAAAGAATGCCATGCGATTTTAAACCATATGATTATCAATCGCTTTTTGACGCCAGCCACGGCCATTCCCAGCATGAATGCCGCCGCAACGCGAGCCAGCAGGTCCGGAAACGATGGGCAGTAGAGAAGCCCGAGGGACAGGCGGCAGACGATGTAGGCCCGGACCGACCCTGAATCGTCCGACTTTCGGACGGACGGAAACGTTCGATCGTCCGAAAGTCGGACGCGAACGAGAACAGGACACGCCGGAGGCGGAGCGGGGTGATCGCCACCGTTGCCACCCCGCCCCGCTCGACGCCAACGCTGATCGTCTTGCCTCAATCGCGGAATTTGGGTTTGCGCTTTTCCTGAAACGCCCGCACCCCTTCCTGGGATTCCGCTGTGCCGTAAAACAGGCTGACCGCCTGTAGCCCCAGTGCGGAAATGCCGGCGATGTGGGCGGTGTCGGCGTTGAAGGAACGCTTGGCCAGAGCGAGCGCGGTCGGGCTCTTCTCCAGAATTTCCAGGCACCAGCGTTCTACTTCGGCATCCAGTTCGTCATCGGGCACCGCCTTGTTGGCCAGACCCATTTCCACCGCTTCCGCCGCTGTGTACTGACGGCACAGATACCACACTTCCCGCGCCCGCTTCTCGCCGATCACCCGGGCCATGTAGGCGGTGCCGAAACCGGGGTCCACCGAACCGACCTTGGGACCGACCTGGCCGAAACGGGCCGATTCGGCGGCCAGGGTCAGATCGCACAGCAGTGCCAACACATGCCCGCCGCCGATGGCATAGCCGCGCACCTTGGCGATCACCGGCTTGGGCACATCGCGAATCACGTTCTGCAACTCTTCCAGCGGCAGACCGATCATGCCGCGACCGTCGTAATTCCCTTCATGCGCAGACTGGTCGCCACCGGTGCAAAACGCCTTGTTTCCAGCCCCGGTCAACACGATCACCCCCACCGAGCGGTCCCAGCCGGCCTTCAGGAAGGCGTCGATCAATTCCTCGCAGGTCTGACCGCGAAAGGCGTTGTATTTGTCGGGACGGTTGATGGTGATGGTGGCAATCCCGTTTTCGTTCTGGTACAGAATATCGGTGTAACTCTCGGTCATGATGGCTCCCCTGGTGCTGGAATCAGCTCTGCGGTTGTGGTTAATGGATGATTTTAGCCAGCCTTCATCCGCTTCATTCCAGCAACTCGCGACGATTGGCGAACAGGGTGAGCACCTCCGGATTGGCAAGCGCCTCGACATTGTGGACCGGCTGGCCGTGGACGATATTGCGCACCGCCAATTCGACGATCTTGCCGCTCTTGGTGCGGGGAATCTCGGCGACCTGCAACACCTTGGCCGGCACGTGGCGCGGCGTGGCGTTGTCCCGGATCACTCGTCTGATGGTGGCGATCAACGCCTCATCCAGTGCCAGACCCTCCTGCAGCTTCACGAACAGAATCACCCGCACATCGTCCTGCCAGTCCTGCCCAACGACGATCGCCTCCACCACTTCCGGCAATTTTTCGACCTGGCGGTAGATCTCGGCGGTGCCGATGCGCACCCCGCCGGGATTGAGGGTGGCATCCGACCGGCCATGGATGATCAAACCATCGTGCGCGGTCACTTCGCAAAAATCGCCATGACACCACACCCCAGGAAAGCGCTCGAAATAAGCCGCCTGGTATTTCTTGCCATCGGCATCGTTCAGAAAACCGACCGGCATGGATGGAAACGGGCGGGTGCAGACCAATTCCCCTTTTTTCTCCCGAATCGGGCGACCCTCGTCATCCCAGACCTCGACCGCCAAACCCAAACCCTTGCATTGAATCTCGCCACGCCAGACCGGTAAGGTCGGGCTACCCAGCACGAAGCAGCCCATGATGTCGGTGCCGCCGGAGATCGAGGACAGTTGCAAATCCGCCTTGATGGCGGAATAAACGAAATCGAAGCGTTCGGACACCAGCGGACTGCCAGTCGAGGTCATGACCCGCAGCGGACGCAAATCATAATCATCTCGCGGTTGCAGTCCGCTTTTTTCCAGCGCGTCGAGATACTTGGCCGAGGTGCCGAAATGGGTCATGTGCTCGGCCTGGGCATAGTCCCAGAGGATTCGGCCCTGACCGACGAAGGGACTGCCGTCGTACAACAACAAGGTCGCCCCGGACGCCAGTCCGGACACCAGCCAATTCCACATCATCCAACCGCAGGTGGTGAAATAGAACAGCCGGTCGTGTTCCCGGATATCGGTGTGCAGCTGGTGTTCCTTGAGATGCTGCAACAAAGTCCCGCCCGCGCCGTGCACGATGCACTTGGGCACGCCGGTGGTGCCCGACGAGTACAGGATATAGAGCGGATGGGCGAAAGGCAGCGGCGTGAACTCGGGTTCGGTCAGCGCCGCATGGGGGGCGATGAAACGCGCCCACGAGAGGCCCTTCGGCAAGGCCGTCGCCATCGCATCGACATCATCGTGCAGATAAGGCGTCAGGATCAGATGGCGGACACTGGGCAGCTGCGGCACCAACTCGGCCAGCTTGTCCCGTATGTCGATCGCCTTGCCGTTGTACCAGTAGCCATCGCAGGTGACCAAGACCTTGGGTTCGACCTGACCGAAACGGTCGAGCACGCCTTGCACGCCGAAATCCGGCGAGGCACTGGTGAAGGTCGCGCCGATACTGGCCGTCGCCAGCATGGTGATGATGGTTTCCGGCAGATTGGGCAGATAGGCGGCCACCCGGTCGCCGACCCCGACCCCGGCAGCGCGCAAGGCTGCCGCGAATTGAGCGACCTGCCGCCGCAACTCCACCCGGCTTAGGGAACGCTTGACCTTGTCTTCGCCCCAGAACACCAGCGCCTCCGGGTTGGCGCTGTCCCGCAACAGATTTTCGGCAAAGTTGAGACGGGCATCGGGAAACCAGCGCGCGCCCGGCATCCGCTCGGGATCGATCAGAATCCGTTCTCCACGCTCACCCACCACCCCGCCGAATTGCCAAACCGCCGACCAGAACCGTTCCGGTGCGGCGATCGACCAAGCATGCAGCTCCGCATACGAAGCCAGTGGGGTCCCGGACACCGTCCGGGCCAGTGCGGTGAAAGCCGCCAGCCGTGTCGTGGCGCTCCAGGCGGAATCGGGCCTCCACAGGGGTCGATCGGGATGCCTCTCGTCATTCATGGGTATGTCTCCGGGAACTCCAAAATCGCGCCAGGATGAGGCCGGTGGGATCACCCGAATCCGGTGATCCCACGGTTGGCGCAAAGCCCAGGCCGCGCGAATCGTCGGGAGACGATGCACGGCCCTCGTTCAGGCGCTCAATGGGCCTTTTTCGGCAACGGCAGACCGACCCAATCTTGATAGAAGGCTTCGATGTCCGGCTCGAAGTCGTGCACCACGGGATACCACGGGGTTGGCGCTTCTACGTCGTGCATGCAGCCGCAGTTCGGGCAATAGTACTCGCGATAGACCTGCCATCGAGTGTCGGGCGACATCAGCTCCGGGTAGACCTCGCCCATTGCGTCCTTGCTGTCGCGCACATAGATATTGGCGTGCAGCTTCCAGTTTTCCTGATAGTCGCAGAACACATGACCGCAGTCGCACTGGGTCACCCAACGATGGGTCTGGTCCTGGCTGACGATGTACAGATGCGGTCCCAGCGGCAGCACGATCTGATCCTTGAATGCGACCTTGCTCTGCAACGCCTTGACATACATTGCGAAACGCTCGCCATCCTTGGGCATCGCCAACATGCGCAAGGTGGTGTCCCAGTCGAGGCGGCCATCGACCAACTTGTTGATCTGTTCCTGGCTATAGGTGCTCATGAAACTCTCCGAGAAACTCTCCGAATAAAGGGGGTTGTGCGGGAAACGTCCGGCCAGACCGGCCCGAACGTTTCGACTCACGGGCAATCGCGGCGACGCTTATTCCTGTACCAAGGTGACGGTGCGGACGTCGGGCATCTTGGCCAGATCCATACGGAACTTGGCGCCGTAACTGGGTACGCCCAGTTCGGTCTCGTCCAGCGTCCACTCGGGCGGCAGAGTCCAGAAGTGGCGGAAGCTGTCCAGGAACTTGTGCGACAGACCGAAGCTGGTGGCGTACATGTGCTGCACCTGGACCGAGGCATCCTTGCGCAGGATGCGTTCCCGCTCTTCCTTCATCCACTCGCGCACCGGCTTGCTACGGTCGAGGCGCTCGCGGCGGATCTCGGCGCGGCGCTGCTCGGTGGCCTGGACGTCTATATGCCATACGCCTTTCTCGTCCTGGCTGCAGATCGCGCCGTACACCTTCTCGGCATACTCCGGCAACAGGCACTGGCCGTTCAGATCGTTTTCGATCGCCGCGATCTCGCGATCGATCGGATCGCCGAAGCCGGGGCCGCCGCGCAGGTAGTTGAGGTACAGGTCGTATTCGTCGTAGCAATCCTCGGTGGTCATGCACTGTTGATCGCGCTTGACCTTGGCCCCACGCGACAGGTGCTTCTCGTAGCCGCCGTCGTCCGGGTTGGCGTCGCCGCCCAGCGGCAGGCTCTGGCCCTTGGCGATGCGTTCCTTCAGCCCGGTCTTGTGCGCTTCGAAGCGATAACCAGTAGCCGCCGGATAGCCACCCATCATCCCCCAGTCGCTGTTCATGTAGCCGTTGCCCATGAAGAACATGGTCCAGTCCTGGGCCTTCCACACCATGCGCAGGGTCTCGAAGCCACAACCGCCACGGTATTTGCCATAACCGCCGGAGTTGGCCTTGATGTTGCGGCCCAGGTAGAGCAGCGGCTCGGCCATCTCCCAGATCTCGATGTCGCCCATGTCGCCTTCCGGATTCCAGATGGCGGCGGCGTGATTCAGCCCGTCCTTGATGGCGCAGGCCCCGGTACCACAGCTCGACGCTTCGAAGCTGTTGACGGCGTGGATCTCGCCATCCTGGTTGATACCGCCGCC
The DNA here is from genome assembly GCA_003989065.1 of Candidatus Competibacteraceae bacterium. Classification (GTDB taxonomy): domain Bacteria; phylum Pseudomonadota; class Gammaproteobacteria; order Competibacterales; family Competibacteraceae; genus RXIW01. The sequence continues at coordinate 1,332 of RXIW01000075.1, read as the reverse complement.
CTGCAGCCAATTGCTGGTATTGGCATTACCGGCGTTGACCTCCTCCAGATAGCCGCGACTGAAGTAAGCCTGGCCCAGGCCGCGCCACAGCGCCGACCAGCCCGAAACCAGGAAATGCCAGGCGTAGGCGTGGCCAGTGCGCCGGTCGTCCGGGTTACACCAGGCGCCTTTGGGCAGATGGAATTCGGTGCCGTAGTAGGCCCCATCGTTGATGCGCTGAGTCGGCACCAGGGTCTGGCACATCATCACCCAGATACCGCTGGTGAAAGCGACTTGGTGGGCGTTGAAGGTGTGCCAGCCCCAGCGGTTGGCGCCTTCGAAATCGAGACGCCACTTGCCGTCGCTCTTGATGGTCATTTCGCACGGAGAGTGCATGATCGAATCGAGCTTGGCGAAGGCGTTAGAAGTCTGCACATCCTCGTGCTTGTAGGGCACGTCGACGAAAGCAACCTTGCGGTACGTGCCCGGCATCGCCATCGCCTTGATGCGCGTGGCCAGACCGCGGCGACCTTCTTCGATCACCTCGTAGCTGAACTTCATGTAGGCGTCCAGCCCTTCTTCGGCGACGACTTCCTCGATCAGCTCGCGGATCATGTGGCAACCGGCGATGCGGGTCTTCTCGTCCAGAATCCAGTACTTGGGGGTACGAACCGCACGTTGCGATTCGTGCAACCAGTCGCGAAACGGCTTGTCGTTGGCTCCGGTCTTGCGGCAGGTGATCATGTAGCCATCGCCGAAGCGTTGCGCCTGTCCAGTCGACATGCTGCCCGGCGTCACTGCGCCGGTGTCGATGACGTGGGTCACACCGCCCACCCAGCCGATCAACTTGCCGTCGATGAAGATCGGCACGATGGTGGCGATGTCGCAGGGGTGGACATTGCCGATGGCGCAGTCGTTGTTGGTGAACATGTCGCCGGGATGGATGCCGGGATTGCTCTCCCAGTCATTTTCGATCATGTACTTGATCGCCGCGCCCATGGTGCCGACATGGATGATGATGCCGGTCGAGGTCAGCACGCAGTCGCCCGCTGCGTTGTAGAGGGTGAAGCACAACTCGCCTTCCTGCTCGACGATCGGACTGGCGGCGATCTTCTTGGCGGTTTCGCGAGCGTGGACCAAGCCGCCGCGCAGTTTGGAGAACAACTTCTCGTAGCGGATCGGGTCGCTTTCGCGCAGCTCCAGCTTGTTCAGGCCGTTGTAGCAGCCGGTGTGGGCGGTGCGCGCCAGAATATCGTCGCGGAATTCCTTGAGGGTTTGGCCGTTGCCCAGCAGATTGGCAAAAGGCACACCTTGGCTTTTTAGCAATGCGCTCATGTCGCGTATCTCCTTGAT
>RXIW01000074.1 GCA_003989065.1 Candidatus Competibacteraceae bacterium | reverse complement strand
TCTCCTCTCGATCAATCCCCTCCCGTTACCTTGGTGATCCGCCTCCTGTCAACCCCACACATAGCGCGATTGCCCTGGCTCAAGTGTCCTATGCCCCCAAGCCATACCCCTTTACCGTCAAAGCAGGTCCCGACGGCGCCTCGGCGATCATCCCGGTCTACACCATTCCCGATGCGGCCACGCTGGTGCAGAACGCGATGATGACCCCCTTGGTGGGTCGGGTGCCCTTCATGGGCAAATTGCGCGATCCCTTCCGCTTCAAGCTGATCACCGGCGCCACCAATCTGGCGAGCAATGGCCATCATGTGCCCGGCATCGCCAATGCCGTCTGGACCGGTTACGCGGTCGGAGTGCGAGAGCAATCTTGCGTGCGCGCTTACATCGACACCGTCACGTTTACCTTCGAGGACGGACGGATCACCACTGTCCACAAGAACAAAGGCGAAGCCAGTCTCAATGTCTCCGTACAGGACAACCTGGGGTATCTCACCGATCGCTGGGGTAAACCCTGTATCCGGGGTCAGTATTTCAACAATGCAGGCGCCTATCTACGGGATCGCAGTATCGCTGCATTCCTGGATGGCCTGGCCAACGCCTACGCGAACGCCCAGATCACCTACGACACCTCTGGAGGCCTGCTTTCGGCCTACGTGTCCGGCAACACCTATCAATACGCAGCGGCCCAAGGGCTTGCCAACTCCACCAGTGATCTCTCCAAGTACGTCGCCGAGCGGGCGCAAGACGCCTTTGACGTGATCTACGTCCCGTCTGGAGTCGAGGTGCAGATCTTCGTCGAGTCCGAGATTCCGATCGACTACAACACGGACGGACGCATGCTCCAGTACTCCTACCTGCAGAGGGTTTCTGATGATCCGCTCGATTGATCCGATGCGGTCTGTGCGCCTGCTGGTCGGCGGGGCGATCCTGCTGGGGATGGTCGGATGCGCCTCGGGGCCGAGCGAAAGCGAGAGGCTGCCGGATGAGGGGCCGACCACACTACAGGTCTACGAACGGCACATGGCGGGGGAGCCACCGAATGGCGAGCCCCCGGCGACAGAAGGAGCGTCGTCGCCTCTGTCCCCGGTGCTGATGCCCGGCACGCCGATTGCGCCAAGCGCCGACAGCGAGACTCGTGGTGGCCGGCAGGCACTGGACTATCTCCAACAGGATTTCCAGCGGGTGCCCAATCCCGAGATCTTGGGCTATGTCTACCCACATCTGGCCGGTGACCTGCCGGTCCCAGGGTATTACACCGCTTTTCCTTTGCGTGCTGAGACACCGTACGCCGAACCGGGTGAAGGGTTCTATCCCGGAGCCGCGCCGTGAACACCCTCAATGCCTCCACTGCCGCGTTTTTCCGGCGACCCGGGCTGTTGATGCAACTCGCCAATCGCCTGCTGGGCGACTGGCCGTTGGTCGGGTCCACGATCCCGCTCAGCCGCGACGCCTTTGCCGGGTTGTTCAAGCCACGGCCGTCGTTCGCCGACTACCTCCCGTTTGTAGGGTATGACGCCGAAGCAGGCTTGTTCCAGTTGGACGATGGGGTTTCGGTCGGCGCGGTGGTGCGGTTGTCAGCAGCGGATCTCGACGGGCGCTCACCCGAGCGCCTGGCCGATTTCAATCACCAGATCGATCATGCCCTGCAATTGCTGCCTAACGACGACGAGCAGTTTCCTGTCGTGGTACAGCTCTATTTGGAGTCGCGGGAACCGCCTAACATCGCCGATACACTGGCGGCAGCGACCCCTCCAGCGGTCCGGGAGACGGATTACTCGCAAACCTGGTTTGCCGCCCAGCGCGAACATTTTGCGATGATGTGCTCACCGCGCGGCATCTTCGACGATGAGCGGGTGCGTCTCTCCGGCGAACGCGCCAAGGGTTGGCGCGCGATCGAACAGCAGATTCATTGCTGCCTGTTTCGCAAGGCGCCATCCGGGGTATGGCGGCACCGCTATTACACGCCCGCCCAGCGCTTCAATCAGATGATCGCTCCGTTCTTGTCGAGCCTGGAGGCGGCAGGGGTGCGCGTCCAGCGGGTGGACGAAGAGGGACTGCGGCGCTGGCTGTTGCCCTGGCTCTCCCCGGCGATGGCTGGATTCGACAGCCCACTGGATTATCTGGCCGCGTCCGGGTCGTTGCCGCCACCGGAGGCGCGGGGCGCGGCCTGGCATTTGGCCCAGCATGTAGCGCAGGTGCCTCCCCAGCCCATTTCCGATCGCAATGAAGAACGGGATCGCGGTGTCTGGCGCTTCGGCCCGATATATACCCGCTATCTGACGTTCCAGGGTATCGAATACCCCCCGGATGACGGCATCTTAACCCTGGATCAGCAGACCGGTGCCGAAGTGCGGGCCTGTCCCTGGGACCGGATGCCCCCTCAAAGCATTCTGGTGTGGACGATCGTGCCACGCTCGCAGGAAGCCATCGACCGTCATTTGGACACCGTCCAGCTGTTCGTCGATCAAACCACCTCGGACAGCGCTCACGCGACCCGTGAGGAACTGGAGGCGGCCAAGGCGGCGCGCCGTCAACACCAGATGATCTATAGCACGCAGATGGGCGTCTATCTGCGGGCGCCCAGCTTGGTCGCGCTGGACGAATGCACCCTGCATGCGGAGAACGTGTTGGCCCTGACGGGTCTGCGTCCCATCGCGGCCCGTTACGATCTGCTTGCCGATGACAGCTTCGTCCGCAATTTGCCGATGGTCTACGACTGGCGGCATGAACAACGGCGAGCCTTGCGTTCGCGGCTGACGTATACCTCACATCTGGCAGCCACCTTGCCGGTTTACGGACGCTCCACCGGGACATCCCATCCTTGCTTTGCGATGTTTCGCCGAGACGGGCAGACCTTCACCCTCAATCCCTATCACCCTGGCGACCGGGCGCGTGTCGCCCATATGGTGCTGTTCGGGCCGACCGGCTCTGGTAAATCAGCCACGGCGGTGGCCATGGCTATGTCATCGATGGCGGTCAATCGTCCCCGACAAGTCATTATCGAAAAAGGCAATTCCTTCGGGCTGATGCTCGCTTATTACGCCAACCACGGCCTGAAAACCCACGAAATCCTCTTCAATCGGGGCCAAGACGTGTGTTATCCCCCCTATGTCGATACCCGCAAGGCTTTGGCTGAGCATCGTGGCCAACTCAAAGCCGAGGGAGACGAGGAAACCGACGAGCAGCGTTCGTATCTGGCTGAAATGCTGTACATGACCGAATTGATGGTCACCGGCGGCCGGACCCAGGATATCGAAGCGCTCACGACCTCGGAACGGGCGGCGATGCAAACGGCCTTGATTCACGCCCTGGAGGAGAGCGAAAGCACTGGGCAACCCCATGCGCGACCCGAGGATGTGATGCGCGCCTTGCATGGCATGGCGAAGCAGGAATCGATCCCGGAAATCCGTTTGGCGATTCGGCGCATGGCCGATGCCCTCAGCCTGTGGACCCAGGGGTTGCGCGGACATTTCTTTAATCGTCATGGCCATGGCTTTGGCGATGACGATGTCGTGCATATCGATCTCGGGATTCTCACTGCGAACGGCAATGAGGATATGTTGGCCCTGGCGGTGTTGTCGTTGCTGGCCAATATCACCGCCTGGAGCGAACGGAATCAAGCTTCGGGCCGCCACATGGAAGTGTGGTTCGACGAGGCGCACTACATCAGCAAGACCCCCTTGACGGTGAAGGGCTTCATCGTCGGGACCAAGGTCTGGCGCAAACTCCACACCTGGCTGGTATTCGTGACGCAGGATTTCTCCGATACCCGCGAGCTGGCCAAGCAGATTCTGTCGCAAGCCGAGTTCTGGGTCTTACTGTCCATGGGTGCCAACGAAGCCCGGCAGGTTGCCCAGTTCCGGGATATGAGCGCTGAGGAACAACACCTGTTGACCCTGGCGCTCAAGGAACCGGGCTGCTTCGTCGAGGGTGTGCTGCTCTCGGAAAAATATCCACCGGCCCTGCTGCGCTTCGTGCCGCCCGCGCTAGCCCTGGCTTTGGCCCAGACCGAGGGCGAAGAGAAGAACCGCCGCTTGCAATTGATGCAGGCGCAAGGGATCAGCGAGCTGGAGGCCGCCTTGCAGATCGCCGACCGCATCGCCGAACAACGCCGTCGTCATCGCCAGGAGGACGCTGCCTGATGTCCCGCTACCGACAAGCCGCTACCGCATTGACATCGCCCATTCTACCCTGGTTGCTGGTGGTCGCCCTGTGGCTGGGACCGCCCCTGGTGGCGCGGTTGCCTGGCGCATTCTCGCCGGTGAATCTCGCTTTTGCCCAAAGCCGAATCGATGAGATCAAGGGGAAATTGGGCTCGGGAGTGCGCTCGGACGACGTACCGGCCGGTCGGCCCGGCTGGGCCTTCGGGCTCGGCGCCGGGGCCGATACCGACAATCTGCGCCCTGCAACCTTCAGCCAGAAGTTGCAGGTCAATGCCAATTTCAGTGCCGGATTCGGTTATTCGTGCGGCCAGTTCGACCCCTTCGACTCGGTCGAACAGATGATCAAAAGCGCCCTTGAGAAATTCAAGCAGCTGCCACAGATGTTCGTCTCGGCCGCACAAGCGGCGGTCGCTGGCTTGCCTGCGTATATCCTGAACAAGATCAATCCCGCGCTCTACAATGTCGTCACCAAACAATTGGACGAGGCGTTCAAGCTGTTCGAGATCAACTTCAAGGATTGCCAGACCATCGAACGCGAAATTGCCCTCGGTCACAACCCCTATCAGAACTTGGTCATGGCGGGGATCGGTGATCGGATGCGGGTCGAGATGGGGTTTGGCTCCGGCACGATCGACGACCGTATGCAGACGGTCCGCAAGGAAGGCCCCTCGAACGGTATCGTCATGAGTGAAGGAAAACGTTACGGCGGGGAAGGGCAGCAGCCGATCGAAGCCGCCAAGAACGTACTGACGGCTGGAATCAATCTGTTGACTGACCGTGGGGTGGGCGACACCAGTGCGTTTGCGACGAGTATGAACGCCACGCATCCCATTACTGCTCTGTTCACCTCGCCCGACGATGTGGTCAATTTCGTGACCGATATCTACGGTAGCCGCGCCTATATGTTGACCAAGGACGGGCCGTCCGCTTCCAAGCCGGGCTACGGCTATCAGAAGAAATACGTGGAAATCCGGGATGACACGATCGATCAACTGCAGAAATACGTGCGCCGCGAGATCGACCGAAAAACGTTCGAAGACAAGACTCGCTTTTTGGTCCCGCCGGCCACGGTTGATGAGATGCGCGGCCTGCCGGCGTACAGCCTGAGCATTGCCATCGACGATCAGGCTCGCAATCACGCCGTCGATCAGCTGAGGCTCAGGCTGGACTATGCGCTGCAAAGCCTGAAAACCGGCTTGAAGGAACCCAATCTGGCGCAGAGCGAAGCCTATGAGGTGATCGAACGTGAAGTGACCAGATTGATCATCGCGATTCAGGACGACCAGGCCCATATCGATAACGCCGTATTGCTGCGCTGAGGGTGGAGGACATGCGCTGGCGTGTGATCGGACGGAAAACCCTGTTGCTGCTGGTGCTCCTGATCCTTCTCGTCGGCATGGCGTTGCTGGCGATGCTGGCAGTGAGGACGATGACCCTCACTCGGCTGGCGGTGGCAGACGATGTGATCGCCCGGATTTGGTGGCCGGCGACCACGATCCGCATGCTGGCCTATGCCCTGCTGGCGTGGGGACTCTATCCAATCTGGGTTCGCGCGCACCTGCCCGAGGCGGAGGCCGCTGTGGACGGCTTGCCACCCACGGGCAACGGTCTACAGACCGATGCGGGCCGGACCGCCATTGAAGCGGATGGGGTACAACGGCAGCGCGCTGTCCATCGCCAGTGGTGGGTGTTCGGCGGGTGTGTGGGTCTCGATCTATGGATGACGCAGTTCCCATACTGGCTCCTGCGGGGGTGAACCATGACCGTTAGCGGCATCCTGGAAGGCTACCTGACGATCTACGGGTGGCAGGTCTACACCTCGATCTTTCTGTTGCTGGTGGCAACCGGTGCGGTGCTCTATCCCGTCGCCCGCATCGTGTTCGATGCGGCACTGCTGTATGGCGAAGGGGGAAATAACCCTATCACCGGTGCTCGCTCGCTCATCGTTCGCCTGGCGATTTATATGCTGGTCCTGATCCTGGGTCTCGTTCCGATCGTACCGCTCAATCTGACTGCAGTCTATGTGCAGAACCCGTGCGCTCGCGAGGGCTTGGCGGCCCTGGGGCAGAAAGTCGAATTCATCAAAAACAACGAATACGGCTTTGGCGAGGTCCGGGACGCCCGTGTGCCGCTGTTGCCGTATCTCGCCATGATTCTGGCGTCGGGTTTCAACGCGGTGATGAACAAAGCCATCCCCTGCGTCCAGGATTTGACCCATCTCAGCTTGGCGATGAATACCGTGAACTTCAGCCAGGCGGAAAACCCGGCCGCGTTGCGGGCCGCCGTCGACCGGTTCGAGCAGGAATGCGGACAGCGGGCGCAACGCCTCGCCGTCGGCTTTCTGTCCGGCGAGTACGGCGACAGCTTCCAGAAATACATGGAGAAACGACTGAACCAGTACGCCGATCACGAAGCCGAGCGCCGGGTGCAGTTGGCGTATTTCGGCTCCAAATTCTACCTGGAGAATTTTTATACCCCATGCAGCAGTGGTGGTGATCCCAACACGCCGGAGGGCAAGCTGTGCGGCATGATCGTGCCGCTGCGGGCGCAAAACCCGGTGGACGGGTTTCCCTACAATGCCGCCCGTGACACCGATGTCAGCCAATACCAGGCCGCGACCGGCCAGGGTCTCCCGACCTGTGAGGAGTGGTGGAGCGATCCGGCCCACGGTTTGCGCGCGCAACTGGTCGAAGCGGGTGGGTCATCGCTCAAGAGCCAATCGATGGCCCTGAACCTCAGCACCTGTCCGGTTGCGGCGTTGTTGCCGGAGGGGCTCTGTACCTTGATCGCCAGCCAAATGAACGACATCCAGGATGCGCGGGATGCGGTGGTGCAACAGATGCTGTTATCCAGCAAGCGCACCCTGCTGGGCGACAAGACGCCGGAAATCACCACGGGAAACATGCTCCTAGGCGGCGCCTTGTTCGCCTTTTCCGATGTCGGGCAAGCGGTGGCCGCCCACGCCGCCAGCTACATGGTGGCGATTTACTTGATGAAGCTCGGGTCGAGCCTGTTGCAGCCGTTTTTGCTGATGGCGGTGTTCTTGCTGTGGGGCGTCTACCTGGTGATCGGCGAGCTGCGCGGCATGATCTTGATCAAGGGCATGATGCTCATCTTCGTCTTCAGCATCCTACCGTCGATCTGGGCGTTTGCCGATCACGTCGACGATCTGCTGTTCCTCACCCTCTACCCCGATACCCAGGCGTTTTCGATGACGAACATCCCCAAGGCGTTGTTGACGGAGCACTCCACCCTCGAGCGCATCCTGCTGACCTTTGTGACCGGGGTGTTCTACCTGTTTCTGCCCTTGCTCATGCTCTATCTGGTTGCGGCGGCGGGTGGGCCGAGTGGCGCCAGTTCAATGGCCGATGTCGCCGTGGGTAACCCGGCCCGAGGGATTGGCGATATCGGCAGCGGGAGTCTGCGCGGTGCCCGGCTTGGCGGCGGTGTCGCCGGCGAGGCAGTCTCGGCCGCGATTACCAAGGGCCGAGGTTAGGCCATGTCAGCGGTGATCCCGATGATAAAGATCGTACAGGTTATTTTCCGGAAGGTCGGCATAGCGCGGGTCGTGTATCCGCGTGTGCTGCGACAGAGTCGGCCAATCGCGCGGCAGAAAGTCCCCGTCATCGTTCCGAGGCTGACGGGTGATGCGGCGGCCGGTCATGAGTTCGTAGGGCAGGTTGAACAGGCCGGCCCCGATCAGGAAGAGCATGAGCCACACGCCGAATTCTCCCGCCAGGAAGCAGTACAGCACCAGGTACCCGATCCCGGCAATGAAGGCGTACAGGGTCATCCGTTGGAGTGTGGTCATCAGGGCGTCCTCGCCGTATCGATGATAATACGCATCATGTTATTAACAAATTGTCAAGTCCGCAAGAATGTATTGATTGGGGAGAATCGCCATGGGTGGACTCGATTGGCAACAGTGGCAAGCTGAACAACAGCGGCGGCACGAACAGGACGAATGGCTACGATGTGAACGGGAAGCGGGGATACAGCGTCAGCAGGACGAGCAACTGACGTTGCAACGGCAGGCGGCGCTACAGCGCGAACGCGAGATCGAAGAACAGGCGATCCGGAGCCGGGAGGCTCCCGCTGCCAAGGTGCCTTGGTGGCAACGACTGGGATTTGGATCACACAAAGGATCGCCGGGACCGCGCCAGCTGGACACCCGGCGCCGGCGATAGCGGATCGCGCTCATGGCTCATTATCCGATCGAAGCGCTGTTACGCGCCCCGGTGGAGTGGTCGTCGAGTCTGGCGGCGGTCAGCCTGGCGGCGATCGCCTGGCGCGCGCCCGACCTGTTGATGATGACCCGCCCGGTCGCCCGGTGGGTGGCGGCGGGTTTGTGCCTGTGGGCGCTGGTGCGCGGGTATCAGGGCTGGCGGGTGATCCGCTATCAACGGGGGTTGCGCCGGACACGACCGTACCGGTTGTCCGCGTCCGCGCTCGATCCCGATCCGGCGGGGCTGTTTCTCGGTCGGGGCTTTTTGTGGACGGCACGGCATACCCAGCGGCTGTGGGATGCCACCCGCGCCGCCAATCGCCGCTTTGTCGAAGCCGCTCGTCCCGCGTCGGGCGCGCCCCCGGAAAGCGGATTGCCGGCCTTGCATGGCGTCGGACTGTTGGAAGGTGAGGAGCGGATCGTGCTGCCGCGCGCCGAACGACAAGGGCATGTCTTCTACGTCGGCACCACCGGCGTGGGCAAGACCCGAGCGCTGGAGCTGGCGGCCCGGCAGGATATTCGAAACGGCCATCCGGTCATCTGCATGGACCCCAAGGGCGATCCAGCGTTGTTCCGCTGCCTGCACGGCGAGGCCCAGCGGGCGAAACGCCCGTTCTACTTTTTTCATCTCGGCTATCCTGAGCACTCCGCCCGCTACAATCCGATCGGACGCTTCTCGCGGCTGACCGAGGTCGCGACCCGCATCGCTAACCAGCTGCCCTCGCAAGGCAACGCCGAGGCTTTCCGGCAGTTCGCCTGGCTGTTCACCCACATGGTCGGTCAGGCGCTGTTCGCGTTGGGGGAACGGCCGGATTACCGCAAGACCCTCCAGCACATGAGCAACATCGATCCGCTGCTGGTGCGCTACTTCGAACACTGGCTCGACCATCAAGGTCCGTCGGGGTGGCGGACGCTGATCGATCCCCCGGCCGAGAAAGCCAACACTCCGCGTCACCTGAAGAACCGCGACCCGCGTGCCCTGCAATTGCTGCGTTTCTACAAGGCGCACGAACTGTACGATCCGGTCGCCGATGGTCTGCGCCGGGCTTTCGAGTACGAGAAAACCTTCTTCGACAAGATCTCGGTAGCCGTGCAGCCGCTGCTGGAAAAGCTGCTGGCCGGTCGGGTCGGGGAACTGGTCAATCCTGACTATGCCGACGTAGACGATCCCCGACCGATTCTGGACTGGCCCAGTATCGTTCGCCAACGGGCGGTGGTGTATTGCGGCTTCGACGCGCTCACCGATTCCGAAGTGGCCGCCGCCATCGGCCAGGGGCTGCTGGCGGATTTGGTGGCCTACGCCGGCGAACTCTACAAGCACGGTCTGAGCGAACAACAGGCCGTGCCGGAAGCCGTGCCCGAGACCTGTCTGCATCTGGACGAATTCGCCGAACTGGCGCGCGGCCCGGAGATTATTCAGGCCCTCAACAAGGGGCGTGGCGCGGGCCTGCGCTTCTCGCTCTATACCCAAACCCTGGCGGACATCGCCGCCGGACTGGGCCATCGCGATCGGGCCAGCCAGGTCATCGGCAACGTCAGCAACACCCTGGTCATGCTGCGTGTCGCCGACCTGGATACCGCCGATCTGTTGGTCAAGCGCCTGGGCAAAGTCGAGGTTAACATGCTGATGCAGGTCTCCGGCGCGACCGATTCGTCCGACCCGGATTCCCCGGTGCATTTCACCTCGAATACCCAAGATCGCGTCTCTACCCAGACCGTCCCACTGCTGGACGGGGGACATCTGATGCAGTTGCCGCGCGGCCAGGCATTCGTGCTCATGAGCGGCGGCCAACTGTACAAGGTGCAATTTCCGGAGGTGTGCGATCCGCCTGATCGCCTGCCCAGCGCGCTGGAACCCATCGCCCGCGACATGGCCCGCCGTTACCAGCAAGTCACCGGGATGGCGTTGCAATCCCAGGACTCAGTCAATTATACCGCGCTGGCGCCAACGCTTTGCCCGGAACCCGAACCGGCCGGCCCTGCGCCGCAACCCAAGCCAGCGCCCGCCGAATCGAAATCCGAGCTGACCCCTCGCACCCGGCCGATGGCGCCACCGCACTGGAGAGGCGTGGCAGCACAGTGGTACGTCCCGGCGCCGGACCCGGAACTCCCCACCGCAACGCGTGATGACGCATGAGCCCGCGCACTGGCTACGCAGCGTCCGCCCCGGTCGAACCCCGTCGCATCTGGAGTGTGCCGGGATTGTTGGATCATGTCGTCGCATTCCTGACCGTCACTCTGCTGGGCTGGCTACTGTCGATCCTACTGGAGTGGTGCGGTATCGCGCTGGGTGGGTGGGATCCGCCGGGGGCCGACCACAGCGTGCATCTGTTGCGGACCGAACTGCACTGGCTGGATCGGGATTTCACCACGCCGTTGGTGGCCGGGCGCCTCATCGAGTGGGCCTCTTGGGGCGCCAACCTGCTGTATCACTGGAGCGGCTTGGCGGGGTTCATGCGTTGGGTGGTCTCCGACCAGCCCGCCCCCTGGGCCGGTCTGGACACGATCCGGCAGGTGTTGCGGTATTGGGGCGAGTATCTGTTGGCGGCGGCCTCTATCACCCAACTGGTGGGTGCACGGCTGGTCGTGGTGGTGCTGACTTTGCCGGCCTACGCCATGGTCGGTGTGATGAGTCTGGTCGACGGTCTGGTGCAGCGGGATCTGCGCCGCTTCGGTGGCGGCCTGGAATCGGGACTCTTATACCATCATCTCAAAGCCATGCTCCGACCGATGCTGTCCCTGCCGATCTTTCTATACCTGATTTCACCGTGGTCGCTGCATCCCACCACGATCTTCGTGCCGTTCATCCTGGGCTTTGGCTACTTTGTCCAGCGGACGGTAGCACGCTTCAAGAAATACCTGTGAGTGAACTGGAGCGAGCTGGAGGTTCCCCATGAGCGAAATCAACCGCGCTAACCCGGTGCCGCCGATCCTGGCCGTGCTGTTGCTGGTGCTGGCGGTGTGGATCTGGCTGGGGTAAGGCTCGCCGTGGCCGCGGACCGGATCGCGATTCAACCAGCGGCAACGCTGCTGGCCCCGCACGAGGCACGGCTGGAACGGTTGCGTCAGCAGGCGTCCTGCTCGGCCGTGCAATTCGAGGCGGTCTACGCCCCGCTGCTGATGGGCTTTGCCGAGTACGTGCAGCGCGTGCCCTGCCCGACGCAACCGGACATCACCATTCTGCAAAGCCGCCTGCGCGCGGCGGAGCGCACTCTGGCTCGGCGGCGCGGGGCCATCCTGCCGCGCAACGCTGGTCCCGAGCAGGTCGCACGGGAGGCCGACCTATGGACCTATGTCCTGTTCAGCGCGGCCCTGTTGCGCCGATTGGCCGCCGAGTTCGCGCCCTGGGCGATCACGGTCTGGTCGCGCGCGCGGCGGCCGCTCGGTCGCTGGCGCCCGCAGGTCGCGCCCCGTGGTTTGGCCCACATGCCCCAGGCAGCGGCCTACACCGTGCAACCCAGCATTGATGCGCCGGGCGTGGACTGGACCCTGTTGGCCGTCGGTGCGCTGTTGCCGCCCGCCGCCTCGAACTGGCTGTGGCGCGAACCCCACGTGCACGCCGTTTGGCGACCACTGTTTCTCGGTGACCCGCCGGCCGAGCTCACCTCGTTGTTGACCCCCTGAGGACACGACCATGCCCAATATGCCCAATCTACCCAACGAGAACACCCCCCTGAATCCCAGAGTCCTGGACCGCAGCCGTGCGGTGGTTCGCCAGCCGGTCGAATTGGCCACCCATCTGGGGCTCAAGCTCTACAACCGCAGCTTCCCGCGCGTCGAGGCCGCGCTGTACCTGGCCGAGGTCATCGTCCACCTGCAAGGCCGCGCCAGCCGCGACTACGCCGAGGAAATCGCGCAGGTCAATACCGCCATCGGCCGCGAACTGGATCGTCTGACGCACTTCGCCGAAAACGAGGCGCGTCAACTCAGCAAACTGGCCGGGGACGCGTCCGGCGATGCACCAGAGATCCAGTACACCCAGACGATCCGGCTCGAGCTGACTATGCGCACCCCGCGTGCCCGCCGTTACGCCCTGCTTCTGGCCGGGTTGGAACGGGCCAGCCGCGACTTGGACAAGGCTTGGTATGGCGGCGTCCTCGAAACACCCCAGCGGCTGGAGCGAGAACGTCGGCTGTTTCGCAACGTCATGCGCGGCTGCGGCGTGGTCGAGCGCCTGGCCCGCGGGCTGGCGCGGCGCGTCCGGGACGACAGCGAAACTCCGGACTATCGCGACATGCTGATCAAGCGCACCGGCCGCGGCCCGGAGGCCGACCCGGCGCCCGCCGTACACGCGGAAGACGCCGCCGACATGACAGTGGAGGAGGCCGCCAGCCTCCAGGCTACCGAAGCCATGGCGCGGGCGTTGTCCGCCACACCCGTCGCTGAAGACGAAACCGCACCGCCCTCGGTGTGTTCGGAAAAGCTGACGGAAACGGTCGAGAACCCAACGGAAACGACCGAGACGAATGAGACGGACCAGACCGCGGAGACGGCCAAGACAGACCCGGTGGCGGCGGACGCAGGCGCCGCGATGCCTGAGGCTGCTACCGCGACGGCGGCGCCGGAACCCGAAGTGGCGCCCACGTCGACGCGCCGTCGCGTCCGGGATCTGGTCTACAACGGGAGCGCGGCTCGATGAACAAACGCGTCATCTTTGTGTGTAGCCAAAAGGGCGGCGCGGGCAAAACCACCTTTGCCCGAGGTCTGCTGGAAACCTTGCGTTACGAGGGCCACACCGTAGCCGCCTACGACGCCGACGGTCCGGTGGGCCAGCTCCTGCAGTACGAAGGGCGCCGCGACCGGAAAGGCGCCCTGATCCCGAACCAGGACTCCCAGCAGGGCTGCGGTCACTTCGACATCCGCGAGGACGACGACCGCGACGTGCTGCTGAACGCCCTGACAGACGATCCACCGATCCTGCTGTTCGATCTGCCGGGCGGCGTGGTCGGCGAGCTGGGCAAAGTCCTGGACGAGGGCGATGCACCGCACGGCCTGTTCGACGAATACCGCGATCGCGGGTACGCCATCACCATCGTCGTAGTCATGACCCCGGTCAAAGCCTCGGTGCGGACCGTGCAACACAGCATCGAGTCCTTCGGCGACGCGGTCGATTACGTCGCCGTCAAGAATCTGGCCTACGGTGCCCCGGACGACTTCATCAACTTCGATGGCTGCGATCAGGACGGTGTTCGTCTACCGGTCAGCGACGGCAAACGGCTCTTGTTGGCGCAGGGCGGATTGATTTTACACATGCCGGCCCTGGACCCGCGCAGTTACGCCTGGTTGGACGTGTTCGATCTCCGTTTCGTCGAAGCGATTGCCGAGCAGTCGTCCAACCGGCGAGTCGGTGGCTGCCGTCTACCGGTCGCCGACCAGACCCGGATCAAGAAATGGCTGCTCGGCTTCGACGACATGCTGGCTCCCGCGCGGTCTCTCCTGGGGTTTCAGCCGTCGAACCCGGTCCAGATTCCAGCCACATAACCCTCGATGGTGGGTTCGGTGGGGGTTCCGCGATCGCGGTGATCCAGCGCTCCGCGTAGACGTGCACGTCATGTGGTCACCCCGCGATGGCGATGCGTTCATCACGAGCGCTGTCGATCCCGACGACACCCACGCCGCCGCATGCATTGAAGGTGAGGCCATGAGCGACGATCCGAATCCCGTCCCCAAAACCGGCATCGAGGTCTTCAAGGCTGCGCGACGCCCCCAGCGGTGTCCGAGCGCCCGGCAAATCGTGCGCGAGTCTTTGCCCGAGATTGTGGGCAAATTGAACCAGGGATGGCGTTACGAAGAAATCCGCGTGGAGTTGGAACGCACCTTGGGATTTAAAGGCAAGCTCAGCACGCTCTACAGCTATGTGGAGAGGATGACGCGCGAGGAAAGACAGCAACAATATGCGCTTGGCGCAACGC
>RXIW01000073.1 GCA_003989065.1 Candidatus Competibacteraceae bacterium | reverse complement strand
GCTTTTGGACCGGGTTTCAGGCCGGAAATTCGCCAATCTTATCCACCGGGCGCGGATGCTTTTCCGGCACACCGCTTTGTCAGTCGAAGAATCAAGGGAACAGCACTGCGCCGATGATGGCGTAAGCCAGGGCCGGCAGCAGATTGCCGACGTGTATCCGACCGATCTGCAATAAATTGATTCCGATGCCGAGGATCAATAAACCGCCGGTCGCATTCACGGCATCCAACACGCTTGGCTGGGACAGAAACGCCAGATATCCCGCCAGCAAGGTGATGCCACCTTGTACCAGCAAGACCGGCAAGGCCGAGAACATCACGCCGATCCCCAGGGTGGACGCCAGCGTCACCGAGGCTACGCCGTCCAACAGGGCTTTGACCAATAGTATGCTGGAATCGCCCACCGTGCCGTCGCGGATCGACCCGACGATGGTCATGGCGCCAGTCAGGTAGAGCAGGGTGGCGGTGACGAAGCCTTCGACGAAACGGCTGGATTCGGCCCGCAGTAAGCGTTGCAGGGCTGCGGCCAGTCCCTCCAGACGCTGTTCGATGCGCAGCAGCTCGCCGGTGACGCCGCCCAGCAATAGGCAGGCGATCGCCAGCAGGGCATGATGCGCCTCCAGCGCCATGCGCAGGCCGATGACCGCCACGGCCAGGCCCAATGCCTGCATCAGGATGACCTTGACGCGTTCCGGCAGGCGCGCACCCGCCGCCAGCCCGATGGCGCTGCCGACCACGACCGCTCCGGTGTTCACCAATGTTCCGATCATGGCGTCCGCTTAGCTCAGCAGCATCTTGACGCCGATCACGGCCAGGAACACAGCAAATACTTTTTTCAGCACTTCGGTGGGCAGGGTATGGGCCAGCTTCGCTCCCAGCGGCGCTGTCAACATGCTAGTAAAGACGATGCCGACCAGGGCGGGACCGTAGACATAGCCCAGGCTCCAGGCGGGCAATGGGGCAGCGTTCAAACCAGTGACGACGAAGCCGAGCGTGCCCGCCAGGGCGATCGGCAGGCCGCAGGCCGCTGAAGTCGCCACCGCCTGTCGGATCGTGGTATTGCACCAGGTCAGGAACGGCACGGTCAGCGAGCCGCCGCCGATGCCGACGATGGCGGATACTCCCCCGATTACCCCGCCGACCATCAGCATCCCCGCCGCGCCCGGCAACTCGCGTTGCGGCGACGGCTTGGCCCCGAAGGCCATTTGGGCAGAAACCGTCAGCACGAAGAGCGCGAAGATCTTTTGCAGAGCGATGCTGGGCAAGGCATCGGCCACGGCCGACCCGATCCAGGCGCCGATGATGATGCCGGGCGTCAGCCGCCAAAAGACTGGCCAGAGGATTGCTCCATGACGCTGGTGAGCTCGAATCGAGGAAGTCGAAGTCAATACGATGGTGGCCAACGAGGTGCCGATGGCCAGATGCATGATCAGGGCGGAGGCGATTTGCTGATGGTGGAAGATCCAAGCCAGGACCGGCACGATGATCAGCCCGCCCCCTACGCCCAACAGGCCCGCCATGACGCCGGCGAATGCGCCGAGCACCAAATACAGCGACAGGGTCGGTAAAATGGATTCCAAGACAGGGTTATCCTTGTAATATCAATGCAATGTCAATCGGGATATGGTTCCGGGAAGGCGCGCGGGCCGATACGGCGAACCGCGCTGCGGAAGGCCGATGTATCTATCGTCATACCGATCCCTTATTGTAAGGTGGATCATCGGGTCTGTCCCCGTCCCGATCGAACGACATAACGCCATGACGACGCGGTGTCCGCCGCGGACGGCGCATAAGAATGAAAGCGAGGAGCGAGTATGAGCATTCAACGAATTTGCGTGTTGGGTGGTACGGGCTTCGTCGGCCGGCATCTGGCGGCGCGCCTAGCCAACGCTGGATACCAGCTCAAGGTTCTGACCCGGCATCCGCAGCGACATCGAGCATTCGAACTGTTGCCGGGCGTGACGCTGGTCGGGGCGGATGTGCACGATCCTAAGGCGTTGCAGGAGCAATTGGCGGGTTGCGACGCTGCGATCAATCTGGTCGGTGTCCTGCACGAACAATCCGGCCAGAGTTTTCGCGCCGTTCATGCGGAGTTGCCGGGCAAGCTGGTGGAATCCTGCCGGGCGAGCGGGGTCAAGCGCCTGCTGCACATGAGCGCTCTGCACGCCGATGCCGATACCGGACCGAGCCAGTATCTGTTCACCAAGGGCGAGGGAGAGCGGACGGTCATGGCGGCGCGCGATCTGGCGGTGACCTGCTTCAAGCCGTCCATCATTTTTGCTCCGGATGACGATTTCTACAACAAGTTCGCCAACTTGCTAAAATCCAACTGGATATTGCCGCTGGCCTGTCCCAACGCCCGGTTTGCGCCGGTCTATGTCGGCGATGTCGTGCAGGCGTTCGAGACGGCTCTGGGCGACGACTCGACCATGGGTAAGAGTTACGAGCTGTGCGGGCCGCAGGTTTACGCCTTCAAGGCGTTGGTGGAGGATATCGCCCGGATGCTGGGTCTGGAGCGGCGGGTGATCGGGCTGTCGGATGGGCTATCGCAATTGCAGGCCAGGCTCTTCGGGATGTTGCCGGTGAAGATTTTTACCACTGACAACTACCTCTCCCTGCAGGTGGACAGCGTGTGTGACTGCAATGGCCTCGAGGAGCTCGGCATTGTCCCCCACTCGGTGGAAGGGGTGATGGGGCGCTATTTCGCCGATCAGTCGCCGCGCCGTCGCTACGACGCCTTGCGCAGGCTGGCCCGGCGCGCTTGAGGCGAACGGCCCGTTTCCGGCCGTCGGACAGGCTGCGGGTGAGCATGGCCCGCAGCGCAGCGTCTCGGCCAAGCGGCTGCGGGACCGGTCAGCTTGCCCAGTAGGGTGGGCTGTCGCGTCCGGCGAAGTGGGTCGGTACCAGCACCGTATCCCGCACCGGCGTCGAGTCGTTGGCCTTGGGGTAGTCGAGCGTGTAGTGCAGGCCGCGGCTTTCCCGCCGGGCCAGGGCGCAGCCGATGATCAGGGCTGCCACTTGGGTCAGATTGCGCAATTCGATCAGGTTGCCGCTGATCCGGAAGTTGCCGTAATACTCGCCGATTTCCCGCAGCAGCAGCTCCACGCGGTGTTGTGCGCGTTGCAGCCGTTTGTCGGTGCGCACGATGCCGACATAGTCCCACATGAACTGCCGCAGTTCCGCCCAGTTGTGGCTGACCACTACTTCCTCGTCGGAATCGGTCACTCGGCTCTCGTCCCATTCGGGCAGATCCGGCGGCTCTGGCGCGTGGTCCAGTTGTCGACGGATGTCTTTCGCCGCCGCTGCCGCGAATACCAAGCATTCCAGCAACGAATTGCTGGCCATGCGGTTGGCGCCATGCAGACCGGTGAAGGCCACTTCACCCACGGCGTACAGGCTCTCCACATCGGTGCGCGCCCGCAGATCGGTCATGACCCCGCCGCAGGTGTAGTGGGCCGCCGGTACCACCGGGATCGGCTGACGGGTCATGTCGAAGCCGTATTCCATGCACTTGGCGTATATGTTGGGAAAATGCTCCCGGATAAAATCCGCCGGCTTGTAGCTGATATCCAGGTAGACGCATTCCGCTCCCAGCCGCTTCATCTCGTGGTCGATGGCCCGGGCGACGATGTCGCGTGGGGCCAGCTCCATCCGTACGTCGAAATTGCGCATGAAACGGCTGCCATCCGGCAGCAGCAGGTAGCCGCCTTCGCCCCGGACCGCTTCGGAAATCAGAAAATTCTTGGCCTGCGGATGATAGAGGCAGGTGGGATGGAACTGCATGAATTCCATGTTGGCCACTCGACAGCCCGCCCGCCAGGCCATGGCGATGCCGTCGCCGGTAGAGCCGTCGGGATTGCTGGAGTACAGATAGACGCGACTGGCGCCCCCGGTGGCCAACGCTACGAATCGGGCCGGCAGCGCCTTGATCCGGCCGCTGTGCCGATCGAGCACATAGGCGCCCAGGCAGCGGTTGCCGTCCAGTCCCAGTTTGCGCCGCGTGATCAGGTCGACAGCGATGTAATGATCGAGCAGGGTGATGTTCGAATGCTCGCGGGCGCGTTCTTCCAACGTGGTTTGGATTGCCCGTCCGGTGGCGTCGGCGGCATGGACGATCCGGCGGTGGCTGTGACCGCCCTCGCGGTGCAGATGGTAGTCCGCGCCGCTGGTATTGGACTCCCGAGTGAAGGGCACCCCTTGCGCGCTGAGCCATTCGATCACCGCTCGCCCGTGTTCCACCGTGAACCGGACAGCGTCGGTATGGCACAAGCCCGCCCCGGCGATCAAGGTGTCCTGCACATGCGACTCGATGGAGTCCCCGGCATCCAGAACCGCTGACACACCGCCCTGCGCGTAGTAGGTGCTGCCTTCGTGCAGCGGACCTTTGGCGAGAACGGTGACGCGGGTGGAATCCGCCAAGCGCAGCGCTAGACTGAGGCCGGCGGCGCCACCGCCGACGATCAGGACGTCGGTGGAATCGGGAGGGGTGGTCATGGCTTGTGAGCAACTCCGTGAATAGGGTATCGTTGACAAGATTTGGGGTTGGCGGGCGTCGCTGGCAGAACACATGGGCCATGGCGGACAGTATCGAGATTGCGGCGCGCCTCCATCCCTAATGATTGCATTTCACACTATAACCACATCCTGGCAGGTCTGCGAACTAACGGAAAGGCGATCGGTCTACCGTGGTGGTCGCATGGAAATTGCCATTGAGTCGAAAGGGGTCTGCCCGGATGGGCGAGGGTCATCTGGACCGTGAACTGGTCCAAAGGGTGCAAAAAGGCGACAAGAGTGCGTTTGATCTGCTGGTGCGTAAGTACCAACACAAGATCATCAAGCTGATCTCCCGCTATGTGCACGATCCCAGCGAAGCTCTGGATGTTTCCCAAGAAGCCTTTCTCAAGGCTTATCGGGCGTTGCCTGGCTTTCGCGGCGACAGCGCGTTCTACACTTGGCTTTACCGGATCGCTATCAATACGGCCAAGAACTATCTGGTCGCCCAGGGTCGCCGTCCGCCGGGTTCCGACATCGATGCCCAGGAAGCCGAGCAATACGAAGGCCAGTCCCTGCTGAAGGAATATGAGACCCCCGAGCGGCTATTGCTCAAGGATGAAATCGAAGCGACCGTTTTCAGGGCGATTGATGAACTGCCGGAGGATTTGCGCACGGCAATCACCCTGCGGGAACTCGAGGGAATGAGTTATGAGGAAATCGCCCAAACCATGGGGTGTCCGATCGGCACCGTGCGTTCCCGGATCTTCCGGGCTCGCGAATCGATCGACGCCAAGTTGCGTCCACTATTGAGCTAGTTTCGGGATAAAGTCATGGCTGATAAGACGGCTGAACAACGATCGATGCAGGTCGCGGACGATGCCATTATCGATGTCGCGACCAGCCAGCTTTCGGCGATGGTCGATGAAGAACTCGACGGGATGGAGGTGGATCTGGCCCTGCGCCGATTGTGTCGGGATGGCGACTTGCAGGCGCGATGGGAGCGCTACCACCTGATCAGTGATGTCATGCAGGGCCATATGCCAGCGGCGTTCGATGCCAACTTCGCCGCCCGTTTGCATCAGGCCATCGAGGACGAACCATTGCCACGACCCGCCGCCCGGCCGCTACCGGCCTGGTATAAGCCGGTCACCGGCTTCGCGCTGGCGGCGTCGGTAGTCTTGGTCGCCCTGTTTGGGCTCAAACTGACCCAGACCGACGCCAACCCAACCGCCACCACTGTACCGATCGCCAACGCCTCCCCCGCCCGCACACCCACTCTGCCCGTACAAGTCGCCGCCCTGAGCACAGCCGTCAACCCGGCCAGCGCGGCCAATGATCCGGTCGAAGCGCGACTTGGCAGCTATCTGGTCAATCACAACGGCTACGCGTCCATGAACAGCATGCATGGCATGTTGCCCTACGTGCGCATGGTCGGCTATCAGCAGTCCTCAAGCCGCTAAAGCCGGATGAAGCGGAAGCTGCTGCCTTGCGCCGCCCTGGCGTCCGTCGCCGGATTGTTGTGTGCACCCGCCGCCTGGCCCGAGCCGCTCGCCGAGGGTGCCAAGCAGTGGCTGGAACGGATGATCGAAGCCACGCAGACCCTGAATTACCAAGGGACCTTCGTCTATGTTCAAGGGCCGCATGTGGAAGCCATGCGGATTTTCCATGGCCACGGTCCCGATGGCGAACGGCAGCGTCTGTTTTCGCTGAACGGCCCACCGCGGGAAATCGTGGTCGCGAACAACAGCGTGACCTGCCTGCTGCCCAAGCAGAAAGCCACCTTCGGCAATGGCGACGGTTACCATTCGTCCTTCCCGATCTCCATTCCCCGCGAACTGGGCCGGCTGGAAAGCCATTACGAGTTCGAGTCGCTGGGCGAGGATCGTGTGGCCGGACTGGAAACCCAGGTGGTGGCCATCAAACCGCGGGATACCTGGCGTTTCGGTTATCGCCTGTGGCTGGATCAACGCAATGGCATGGTGTTGCGCTCGGTGCTGCTGGATGAGCAAAGCCGTCCGCTCGAACAGCTGATGTTCACCGATCTGCAGGTCAAGCAGCAGATCGACGATGTCGACTTCGAAGCCGAGGAATTGCCGGAAGCTGCGCCAGCGCCGGCCAACCCCAAGCCCAACGACGCCACGGCCACGGGCGAACCGGTGACCCAGTCGGCCTGGCAGATCGGTCCGTTGCCGGACGGTTTCGTCAAGGTGCTGCACAATCGCTTCGTGAAAGCGCCGGGTCGGCATCCGACCGAGCATCTGGTGTTCGCCGACGGTTTGGCGACCATCTCGATCTTTTTCGAGAAGCTGGATGGTGCGTCGGCCATCCTGCAGGGTGGATCACAACTGGGTTCGATGAGTGCGTTCGGCACGACGATGGATGGTTACCAGATCCTGGTGGTCGGCGAAGTGCCGATTGCGACCGTGCAGCGGATCGCGACCTCGATCCAGCGCGACGCCTCGGCCGACCAGCCATGATCGAAGAGCGCGCGGTGGTGGTCGAGGTGGGAGAAGACGGCCATGCCTGGCTGGAAATCCAGCGGCGTTCGGCCTGCGGTTCCTGCAGCGCCAGCGAAGGTTGCGGTACGTCGGCGCTGGCGAAGGTCTGGGATGGCCGCCGCAGTCGGGTGCGGGTGATTTGCCGATGGCCATTGCGCGTGGGCGATGAGGTGCTGGTCGGTCTGGCCGATGGCGCCCTGCTGCGCGGAGCCCTGCTGGCCTACCTGTTGCCATTGGCGCTGTTACTGGCAGGGGCCTTGTTGGGCGAGACGGTGTTCGTGGGCGCGGGCGAAGAACCAGTCGTATTCCTGGGCGCGGTTGGCTTCGTCCTGGGTCTGGTGAGTGTGCGCCTGATATCCCGGCGCTGGCGTCAGGATGCCCGCTATCAGCCGGTGGTGTTGCGCCCGCTCAATGTGGTTGCCGTTGCCGACAGGATGCTTTCCGCCTCCTGATGCCGCTACAATGGCGGCGCTGTCGATATCAGGCATTGGATCGTTCGCAAGCCTCCCAGCCCAAAGGCGATGGAGGCTTTCTCTATGCGCCGTATCCGCACCGCAGCTGTTCGGTGGCGGAGAAGGCCGCGGCCAGTCGTAGTGGGGTTCATGGATCATATTCGTAATTTTTCGATCATCGCACACATCGATCACGGCAAGTCCACGCTGGCCGATCGTTTCATCCAGATCTGCGGTGGCCTGAGCGAGCGGGAAATGGCCGACCAGGTGCTCGATTCGATGGACTTGGAACGGGAGCGGGGTATCACCATCAAGGCGCAGAGCGTATCGCTGCGCTATCCTGCGCGCGACGGCCGAACTTATCAGCTCAACATCATCGATACGCCGGGGCACGTGGATTTCTCCTACGAAGTGTCGCGTTCGCTGTCGGCCTGCGAGGGGGCGCTGCTGGTGGTGGACGCCGCCCAGGGGGTCGAGGCGCAGAGCGTGGCCAACTGCTACACCGCCATCGAACATGGTCTGGAAGTCCTGCCGGTGCTGAACAAGATCGACTTGCCTTCGGCCGAGCCGGAGCGGGTGGCCCACGAGATCGGCGACATCATCGGGTTGGACGCCAGCCACGCCCTGCGGGTCAGCGCCAAATCCGGATTGGGGGTCGGCGAGCTGCTGGAGGCGATCGTCGCTCACATCCCGCCGCCGAAAGGCAATCCGACGGGGCCGCTCAAGGCGCTGATCATCGATTCCTGGTTCGACAATTTCGTCGGGGTGATTTCGCTGGTGCGGGTGGTGGACGGCCGGATCACGCCGCGCCAGAAGATTCAGGTGATGTCCACCGGCCGGAATTTCCAGGTCGAGTCGGTCGGCATCTTCACCCCCAAGCGCAGTGATCAGCCTGGCCTGGAAGCGGGCGAGGTCGGTTATGTCATCGCTGGCGTCAAGGACATCGACGGCGCGCCCGTGGGCGATACCTTCACGAGCGCAGACCGACCGGCCACCGAGCCGCTGCCGGGTTTTCAGCTGATTCAGCCGCGGGTGTTCGCCGGTCTGTTTCCGGTCGATTCCGACGATTTCGGCAACCTGCGCGAGGCCCTGCAAAAGCTGCGCTTGAACGATGCCTCGCTGCATTTCGAGCCGGAGACCTCGCAGGCCATGGGCTTCGGGTTTCGTTGCGGTTTCCTGGGCCTGCTGCACATGGACATCATTCAGGAACGACTGGAGCGGGAGTATAATCTCGATCTAGTGACGACTGCACCGACCGTGATCTATGAGGTGTTGGCCACCGATCAGACGATCCTGAAGATCGACAATCCAGCCAAGCTGCCGCCCACCAACGAAATCGCCGAGATTCGCGAACCGATCATCGTGGCGCACATTCTGACGCCGCAGGATTATCTGGGCGCTATCATTACCCTGTGCATTGAGAAGCGCGGCTCGCAACGCGGCCTGCATTACGCTGGTGGTCAGGTGCAATTGAGCTTCGAATTGCCGTTGAGCGAGGTGGTGCTGGATTTCTTCGATCGACTCAAGTCGGTCAGCCGGGGGTATGCATCATTCGAATACAGTTTCGAGCGCTTTCAAGCGGCACCGCTGGTCAAATTGGACGTGCTGATCAACGGCGAGCGGGTGGATGCGCTGTCGGTCATCGTCCATCGCGAGCAGGCCCAGCGTCGTGGCCACGATCTGGCGGTCAAGCTCAAGGAATTGATTCCACAGCAGATGTTCGAGGTAGCGATCCAGGCGGCCATCGGTAACCAGATCATCGCCCGAACGACGGTCAAGGCGTTGCGCAAGAACGTACTGGCCAAGTGCTATGGTGGAGACGTGACCCGCAAGCGCAAATTGCTGGAGAAGCAGAAAGCCGGCAAGAAACGCATGAAGCAGGTCGGTAAGGTGGAAATTCCACAGGATGCTTTCCTGGCGGTGTTGCAGATGGATAAGAACGCATGACTGGATATGTGATTTCGCTCTTGGATTGTGATAGCCATGAATATTGATTTTGCTGCCGTTCTGGTGTTGTTGACCGGATTGACCGGCGGCATTTGGTTGCTGGACGCGCTGGTCCTGGGTCCGCACCGCCACCGCGCTGCGACGCAGGATGGCGCTGGTTCGATTTCGGCTGCTGCGGTCAGGCTGCCGTGGTATGTCGATCTGTCGAAATCGTTCTTTCCGGTGATCCTGGCAGTGCTGGTGCTGCGTTCGTTCATCGTCGAGCCATTTCGCATTCCGTCCGAATCGATGGTGCCCACGCTACTCAAGGGCGATTTCATCCTGGTCAACAAGTTTTCCTACGGTTTGCGGCTGCCGGTGCTGAATATCCAGTTCGCCGGCAGTGGTCGACCCGAGCGGGGCGACGTTGTCGTGTTCCGTTATCCGCGCGAGCCGTCGGTGGCTTATATCAAGCGGGCGATCGGTCTGCCCGGAGATCATTTGGCGTATCGGGGCAAGCAGCTGTTCATCAACGGCCAGCCCATGCCGCTCACGCTGCTGCCGGCCGATCCGGCCGAGCCGGGCTATCAGCAATTCGAGGAGCAGCTGGGGCCGGTCAAGCATCGCATTCAGGTCTTGGCCGATGGGCGCTGGCCCATGGTGGGGCTCTGGCCCGGCCTGCAGTTGCAGCGGGAAGCGGACGGCTCGATCGGGTGGGAGTACCAGGTGCCCGATGGCCACTATTTCATGATGGGCGATAATCGCGACAACAGCAGCGACAGCCGGGTTTGGGGGCCGCTGCCCGAGGAAAATCTGATTGGTAAGGCGTTCCTGATCTGGATGAACTGGGATTGCGTTACGTTCAACGGCCAGTGCGGCCGGATCGGGAGCAGTATCCGGTAGGCGAGCAAGGGGGAGCAAGACGATGCGGATAGAAGAGTCGATGAAACGGAGCGATTTTCAGCGACAGCGCGGCATGACCATCCTCGGCATGATACTGGTCATCATCATGGTCGCTTTCGTCGCATTGATCGGGATGAAGGTGATCCCGATGTACATCCAGTACTACTCGATCAAATCCACGATCGAGAGCGTCCGCAAGGAGCCGATGTTGGCGCAGTGGACACCGACAGATATCCAGAAAGCCATCGATCGGCGCTTCACCATCGGGTACGTCGAAAACGTCAAGGCGTCGGATCTCAAGATCCGCAACGAGCGCAATATCCGGGTGCTTGAGCTGAAATACGACGATGAGCGGGAGCTGTTTTACGGTTTGTATGTGATGTTGAAGGTCAACGAAGTGATTCCGTTAAATCCGTGACTCCTCCTGTCAATCGCCTGTGTTCCGCGCTGGGCTATGTTTTTCAACAGCCCAGCTTGCTGGAGGATGCGCTGACCCACCGTAGCGCCTCGTCCCGCAACAACGAGCGCTTGGAATTTCTGGGCGATGCCTTGCTGAACCTGGTGGTTGCCGAGTATCTGTTCCGGCATTATCCCAAGGCCAGCGAAGGCGAATTGAGCCGACTGCGGGCCAGTTTGGTCAAGGGCGAAACCCTGGCAGATCTGGCCCGTGGCCTGAATCTGGGAGAGTGGTTGCGGTTGGGGCCGGGCGAGCTCAAAAGCGGCGGATTTCGGCGCGAATCCATTCTTTCGGATGCGTTGGAGGCGATCTTTGGTGCGGTCTATCTGGACAGCGATTTCGCGACCTGCCGCGAACTGATCCTGCGGCTCTACCAGAAATGGTTGGCGGGATTGGCCAACGCCAACGACCTCAAGGATCCCAAGACTCGCCTGCAGGAATATCTACAATCCCGGCAGAAACCCTTGCCGGTCTACAATGTCCTGGAAATCCGCGGCGAGCCGCACGCCCAGAGTTTCGTCGTGGAATGCGTGGTCGCCCAATGGCGTACAGTCGCGCTGGGGCATAGCCGACGCAAGGCCGAACAGGAGGCCGCGCGCCAATTGCTGGAACAAATTCGATGAGCGCCACCATGACTCGCGCCGGCTATGCCGCCTTGCTGGGCCGACCCAATGTCGGCAAATCCACGTTACTGAATCGCCTGATCGGCCAGAAGCTCAGTATCACCGCGCCCAAACCCCAGACAACCCGTCACGTCATCCTCGGCATTCAGACCCTGCCGGAGGCGCAGATCGTCTATGTGGACACGCCGGGTCTGCACCGCCAGAGCGGCCGGCGAGCGATGAATCGCTATCTGAATCGGACGGCGGCCAGCGTGCTGGGTTATGTCGATGTGGCGGTGTTCCTGATCGAGGCGTTGCGCTGGACCGACGAAGACGAGGACGTCATGAACCGGCTGGCGGATTTCCAGGGACCGGTAGTGCTGGCCGTGAACAAGGTCGATCGAATCGCCGACAAGGCCCAGCTGCTGCCTTTTTTGCAGGAGGCCGCCGCGCGGCGAGACTTTACCGAGGTGGTGCCGTTGGCGGCGATCAACGGCAATAACGTGGCCGCGTTGGAAGAAGTGATCGTTGGGTTATTGCCGACCGGCGATTTTCCGTTTCCGCCTGACCAGATCACCACCGCCAGCGAGCGTTTCCTGGCCGCCGAGCTGATTCGGGAAAAGCTGACCCGGTTGCTGCGCGAGGAATTGCCCTACGCGCTGACCGTGGAGATCGAGCGCTTCGTCGAGGAAGAGCGGTTGGTGCGGATCCATGCGATGATTTGGGTCGAGCGTGACTCCCAGAAGGGCATCGTCATCGGCGAGAAGGGCGCGACCCTGCGCGAGGTGGGTCGCCAGGCCCGCGAAGACATGGAACGGTTATTCGATCGCAAGGTGTTTCTGCAAACCTGGGTCAAGGTTCGCGAAGGCTGGTCCGACGATGAGCGGGCTTTGCGCAGTCTGGGCTACGCCGACCCCGATCTGTCCTGAGCCATCCCGAGCCATCCCGCTGGCGGCGGCCTCATGCGCATTCTGCTGCAACCGGCTTTCATTCTGCATCGCCGTCCCTATCGGAATACCAGCCTGCTGTTGGAAGTGCTGAGCCGCGAACAGGGGCGGCTGGGGCTGGTGGCGCGTGGCGCGGTTGGGCCGCGGTCGCGCTTGAAGGGTCTGCTGCAAGCATTCGCACCGCTGCTGTTGTCCTGGAGCGGGGCGGGGGATTTAGCGACACTGATCGGGGCCGAAGAGGAAAAGCAACCCGCTCCGTTACCGCCTGGTCGAGTGCTGGCCGGGCTCTACGTCAACGAATTGCTGGTGCGGTTGTTGCCGCGTCTGGATCCACAGCCGGGGCTGTTCGACGCCTACGAAACGTTGTTGACCGAGTTGGCGACGCTGGCCGACGAAGAACCGCCGCTGCGGCGGTTCGAGAAGCGCCTGTTGGAAGAGCTGGGTTATGGATTGAGCCTGGAGTGCGAAGCGCTCAGCGGTCAACCCATCGTGGCCGAAGCGCATTATCACTACGTACTGGACCAAGGGCCGTTGGCCGTTGCTGGGGAGCAGGCTGGGGTGCCGATCACCGGTCATGGTTTGCTGGCGCTGCGCGACGGCGATCTGAGCGATCCCGCCGTGTTGCCGGAGGTCAAGCGGCTGACCCGCGCCGCGCTGGCCGTGCAGTTGCGTGGCCGGGCCTTGAAGACGCGAGAGCTGTATCGGGCGCGACGAGCGCGGTGACCAACCCGATAGCCATGGTTTTTCCACGCAAGAGCGATGTCGGGCTCAGCGGTCGATGGGTTGCAACGACATGGCGAGGCGAAACCCCTGGTCGTTGGCGCGATAGCCTGAATTGACCCCGAAGCGGTAGGCGGAACGCACCCACGCCGGTCCAATGCTCCAGGAACCACCCCGCACGGTCAGAGGGCCGTCCGGCGTCTGGACGCATTGCTGTTCCGCTCCACCATAATTCTTGTCGTAGCTTGAGCAGCTCCATTCCCAGACGTTGCCAAGCATGTCGTACAGCTTCCAACCGTTCGGCAGGAACGAGGCCGTCGGCGCCGAATACCAGTAGCCGTCGCTACAGTTGTGCTTGACCTTACGGACTTGGCCATCCGGCCCCTTGGTTTGATCGGCGACATTGGCGTAGCGGCAGGCCAGATCCGGATCTTCACCCCAGTAGCGCGCACTGGTCGTGCCGGCCCGCGCCGCGTATTCCCATTCCGCTTCGCTTGGCAGCCGGTAATGCTGGCCGGTTTGCTGCGCCAGCCACTTGATATACGCCATCGCATCGTTCCAGCTCACGCACACCACCGGATCATCGTCGTGCTGCGGATAGCCCGGCCGTCGCCAGTTCGACCCTTCGCGCCAGTCCCATCGATTGTCCTTGGCGCTCCAGCCATAACAGCCCGGCGCTCCCACCTCGCGTTCGGCATCGGTCCGATAACCGGCAGCGCTGACGAAGCGGCGGAATTCCCCCATCGTCACTTCACGTTGACCCAGGGCGAAATCCTGCTCGATGCAGACCCGGTGTTGCCGTTCGTTGGGCTCCCAGGGCTGACGTCCCGCTTCGCTCATGGGGCTGCCCATCGGGAAACAACCCCGAGGGATGAAGACCATCGCCGGTCCTTCGCTGCCGTCCGGTAGACGATCGCGCGGTAGAAGATCGCCCGCCTGTCGATCGGAGTCGGGGGACGCAAACGAAGCCAGCTCGACAGTGGGCGCACTGGGCGCGCTCGCGGGCGCGGTGGTAGGCGCGACGGTTGAGGGTACGACCACGATCGGTAGCACAGGCTCGACCGTCGGCGATTCCGGGGCCAGTTTCGGCGGCGAGCGTCCGGAAAGCCACAGCCATCCTCCAGCCAATCCGGTCAAGGCCATAGCCAATGCGGCCGTGCGCGCCCATGATCGGGTCCACCATCCCGGATTTCTTGTCGGGGTCGCGGGCGTCGCTGGTGTCGCCTGCCGTTCTTCCGCCACGACCACTGCTTCCAGCCGTTGCTTGAACGCGGCCACCGTTTGTAGCCGCTGTTCCGGCTCCACGGCCAAGGCTTGCTGCAGAACCGTATCCAGTGCCGATGGCAACTCGGGGGTCCATTGGCGGGCCGGTTTGAGCAGGTCCACTCTCCGGTCCAGGAGATGGTGCTTGCGATCCAGGCCGGACGGCGGTCGTTGCCCTGTCAGCATGAAATACAGCGTTGCCGCCGCCCCATAGACATCGGTCCACGGTCCTTGCCGCTGCAGATCGCTGGCCAGAGTTTGTTCGTAGGGCGCATAGCCCTCGGAGAAAACCAACATGCTGCGGGTGTGGCTGCCGGTGACCTGCCG
>RXIW01000072.1 GCA_003989065.1 Candidatus Competibacteraceae bacterium | reverse complement strand
GGACGAAGGTCTGCGCTTCGCCATCCGTGAGGGTGGTCGCACCGTCGGCGCCGGCGTCGTCGCCAAGATCATCGAGTGAGCGCCATGACCAGCCAGCGCATTCGCATCCGCCTGAAGGCGTTCGACCATCGCTTGATCGATCAGTCGGCGCGGGAAATCGTTGAAACCGCCAAACGCACCGGCGCACAGGTCCGCGGCCCCATTCCGCTGCCGACCAAGACCGAGCGTTTCACCGTGTTGATTTCGCCGCACGTTAACAAGGATGCCCGCGACCAGTACGAACTGCGTACTCACAAGCGGCTTATGGATATCGTGGATCCTACCGACAAGACGGTTGACGCTCTGATGAAGCTTGACCTTGCCGCCGGTGTGGATGTGCAAATCAAGCTGAACTAGCTAGCGCAAAACCCGGACCATGAGGGGCCGCCTCCCCTCCTCTGGTCCGCAGTCGTTCTTCAAGAGGTTTATCAAAATGGCAATAGGACTCATCGGCCGCAAGGCCGGTATGACTCGCGTATTCACGGAGGACGGCGTTTCCATTCCCGTGACCCTAATCGAGGTCGAGCCCAATCGCGTCACTCAGGTCAAGACCGAGGACAGCGATGGTTACCGCGCTTTGCAGGTGACCGTGGGCACGCGTCGGGCCAGTCGTGTGACCAAGCCGATGGCGGGGCATTTCGCCAAGGCAGGCGTTGAGCCGGGCCGCGGCCTATGGGAGTTTCGGCTGGCGGACGACGAAGGCGCCGATATCGGCGTCGGCGCTGAGCTGACGGTGGATCTGTTCCAGACCGGGCAGAAAGTCGACATCACCGGCACCACGATCGGCAAAGGCTTCGCCGGCGCCATCAAGCGTCATCATTTCCGCAGCCAGCGCGCCACTCACGGCAACTCGCTCTCGCATCGCGCCCCCGGCTCCATCGGTCAGAACCAGAGCCCTGGTCGGGTCTTCAAAGGCAAGAAGATGGCCGGTCACTTGGGCGCGGCGCAGCGTTGCACTCAGAATCTGGAAGTGGTTCGAGTCGACGCGGCGCGCAACCTGCTGGCGATCAAAGGCTCGGTCCCCGGCGCCAAGGGCGGCGACGTGATGATCCGGCCTGCCGTGAAAGTGCGCCGGTAAGGAGAGCGATATGGAACTGCAAGTCAAAAGCGTGAACGGCGAGGCATTTGGCCAAATCACGGTCGCCGATGAGACCTTCACCCGGCCCTTTAACGAAGCGCTGGTACACCAAGTTGTTGTGGCGTATCTAGCTGGTGCCCGTGCGGGCACCCGCGCCCAGAAGACGCGCTCCCAAGTCAGCGGCGGCGGCTCAAAGCCGTGGCGGCAAAAGGGAACCGGCCGCGCCCGTGCGGGCTCCACCCGCGGCCCGCTGTGGCGGGGCGGCGGCGTGACCTTTGCGGCCCGTCCGCAGGATCACTCGCAGAAGGTCAATAAGAAGATGTATCGCGCAGCCATGCGCGCCATCTTCTCCGAGCTGGTGCGCCAAGACCGTCTGATGGTGGTCGACGAGCTGGCCCTGCCGGAAATCAAGACCAAGCAGATGATCGCCCGGCTCAACGCGCTGGGCGTGGCCGACCAGAACCGGGTGCTGCTGGTCAGCGAGGAAGTGGATCTCAATCTGTACCTGTCGGCCCGCAATCTGCACTACGTGGCGATCAGCGACATGGCGGGGCTGGATCCGGTCAGTCTGGTGGGCGCCGATACCGTGGTGATCACGGCGAGCGCGATGCAGCGCGCTGGGGAGTGGTTGGCATGAATCAGGAACGTTTGTTGAAAATTCTGCTAGCGCCGCACGTCTCCGAAAAGGCCAATCGGTTGACCGAACAATACAACCAGGTGGTCTTCAGGGTGGCGCGCGACGCGACCAAGCCCGAAATCAAGGGTGCCGTGGAAATGTTGTTCAGCGTCAAGGTCAAGGGCGTCACGGTAGTCAACGTCAAGGGTAAGCGCAAGCGGTTCGGGGCGATGCAAGGGCAGCGCTCGGACTGGAAGAAGGCGTATGTCTCACTGGAAGCCGGCCATGAAATCGATTTTCTGGTGGCGGAGTGAGCGGGCGCCCATATCCCTGGACACGAGATTAAGGTAAACCTCCATGCCAATCGTCAAGACCAAACCGACTTCGGCCGGCCGACGCTTCGTCGTCAAGGTCGTCAATCCCCAGCTGCACAAGGGCGGACCTTATCAACCGCTGATTGAGAAGCAGGCCCGGAACGGCGGCCGCAACAACATGGGCCGTATTACCACCCGTCATCAGGGCGGCGGCCATAAGCAACACTATCGGCTGATCGATTTCAAGCGCGATAAGGACAATATCCCAGCCCGGGTCGAACGGCTGGAATATGACCCGAACCGTAGTGCCAACATTGCGTTGCTGCTGTACGCCGATGGCGAGCGTCGCTATATCATTGCCCCGCGCAATGTCGAAGTGGGCGCGACCCTGCTGTCTGGTCCGGCGGCTCCGATCAAGCCGGGCAATACTCTGCCGCTGCGCAACATCCCCGTCGGCAGCCAAGTGCATTGCGTGGAGCTCCGTCCTGGTAAAGGCGCGCAGATTGCGCGCAGCGCCGGTGCTTCCGTGCAACTCATCGCCCGTGAGGGCAGCTACTCGACCCTGCGGCTGCGCTCTGGGGAAATTCGCAAAGTCCACTCGGACTGCAAAGCCACCGTTGGCGAGGTGGGTAACGAGGAACACAACCTGCGCTCGCTGGGCAAGGCCGGTGCCAAACGCTGGCAGGGGATTCGCCCTACCGTGCGCGGCGTGGCCATGAACCCGGTCGATCACCCGCACGGCGGCGGCGAAGGCCGTACCTCGGGTGGTCGCCATCCCGTGTCGCCATGGGGTGTGCCTACCAAGGGTTACAAGACTCGCTCGAACAAGCGCACCGACCGACTGATCGTGCGCCGGCGTAATAAATAAGGCAGGCCCGGCCGAACCGGGGGTATGTAACCGAGAGGATTAGTCAGGTGCCACGTTCGATTAAAAAAGGACCGTTCGTCGATCTCCACCTCATCAAGAAGGTGGAGCAGGCGATCGCTACTCATGCCAAGCGGCCGATCAAAACCTGGTCGCGGCGTTCGATGATTCTGCCCGACATGATCGGGCTCACCATCGCCGTACACAATGGCCGCCAGCATGTGCCCATTCTGGTCACTGAAAACATGGTTGGCCACAAACTGGGCGAGTTTGCCGCCACCCGCACCTATCGCGGGCATGCGGCGGACAAGAAATCCAAATAAGGGGCGATCCAATGCAAGCTTTTGCTGTTTTGAAACACGCTCGCATCTCGCCGCAGAAAGCCCGGCTGGTAGCCGATCAGGTACGCAACCTGCCGATTGAGCGGGCTTTGCAGATTTTGAGCTTCAGCGACAAGAAGGCGGCCCGGCTCATCAAAGGCGTACTGGAATCGGCGATTGCGAACGCCGAGCACAACGAAGGCGCCGATATCGACGAGCTGAAGGTAGCCGCCATTTGTGTGGATGGCGGTCCCGTGCTGAAGCGGATGCACGCCCGCGCCAAGGGGCGGGGTAACCGCATCGTCAAGCGTACCAGTCACATTACTGTGACCGTAGCCGAATAATCAGGAGCGAGAACGACATGGGTCAGAAAGTTAGTCCCACTGGGATGCGGCTCGGAATCGCTTCCGATTGGACGTCCAAGTGGTACGCCAACAGCAAGAATTTTCCCGATCTGCTGGAAACCGACCTGAAGGTGCGGCAATTTCTGAAGAAGAAACTGGCCAACGCTTCGGCCAGCCGCATTCAGATCGAACGTCCAGCCCGACTGGCGCGCATCACCATCCACACTGCCCGTCCCGGCGTGGTCATCGGCAAGAAAGGCGAGGACATCGAGAATCTGCGCAAGGCGGTCGCCAAGATGATGGGTTTGGAGATCAAGGATCTGCAAATCAACATCGAGGAAATCCGCAAGCCGGAACTGGACGCCCAGCTCGTTGCCGAAAGCGTTGCCCAACAGCTGGAGCGGCGCATCATGTTCCGGCGGGCGATGAAGCGTTCGGTAGCCAACGCCATGCGTTTGGGCGCCCTCGGGATTAAGATACAGGTTTCAGGCCGCTTGAACGGCGCTGAAATCGCCCGCAGTGAGTGGACCCGCGAAGGCCGGGTACCGCTGCATACGCTGCGCGCCAACATCGACTACGGCCTGGCCGAAGCCCGGACCACTTACGGCGTGATCGGCGTCAAAGTGTGGATCTTCAAGGGCGAAGTGTTCGGCTTCGACCGGCCAGGCGAGGCGAAGCCCGACAAGGCGACCGCCACCTGAGCTTCCGGAATCGTTGTGGAACTCCGCGCCGTGCCCGCGGAGTTAATTTTTATAGACGAGATACAATATGTTACAGCCGAAAAGAACGAAATTCCGCAAGCAACGCAAGGGGCGCAATCAAGGTGTCGCCACCAGCGGTACCCGGGTGAGTTTCGGCGAGTTCGGGTTGAAGTGCACCACCCGCGGGATGTTGACCGCCCGCCAGATCGAAGCCGCGCGCCGCGCCATCAATCGCTATATCAAGCGCGGCGGCAAGGTGTGGATCCGCATCTTCCCCGACAAGCCGATCACCAAGAAGCCGCTGGAAGTGCGTATGGGCAGCGGTAAAGGCAATGTCGAATACTGGGTGGCCCGGGTCAAGCCCGGCCGCGTGTTGTATGAAGTGGAAGGCGTGACCGAAGGGATTGCCCGCGAGGCGTTTCGTTTGGCGGCGGCCAAACTCCCGGTGCGGACGGTCTTCGTGACCCGGATGGTGATGTGATGAACGCAAGCGAACTGCGGCAGAAGAACATGGAGGAGCTGAAGCAGGAGCTGCTGGCGCTGTTGCGCGAGCAGTTCAATCTGCGGATGCAAAAAGCGACCGGTCAGGCGAGCAAGCCCCACCTGTTCCAACAGGTGCGGCGTAATATCGCCCGGGTCAAGATGGTGATGAGTGAGAAGGCGGGCCAGGTATGACGACGGAAACCCAGGTGGAGCGCACCCTGACCGGGCGCGTGACCAGCAGCAAGATGGATAAAACCATCACGGTCGTGATCGAACGACTGGTCAAACATTCCGTTTACGGCAAGTACATTCGTCGCACCACCAAGCTGCATGCGCACGATGCGCAGAACGAATGTCATGAAGGTGACCTGGTCAGCATCAAGCAGTGCCGGCCGCTTTCCAAGACCAAGGCCTGGACGCTGGTCGCGGTCATCGAGCGGGCGCAATGACCGTCGCCCCTACGGGTTCGACTGGTCAGCGTCTTCCCAACTCCGTGAACGGAACGTAAACCATGATTCAGATGCAAACGATGTTGGATGTCGCCGACAACAGCGGCGCCCGCCGGCTGATGTGCATCAAAGTGCTGGGCGGATCTCACCGCCGCTATGCGCAGATTGGCGACATCATCAAAGTCAGCGTCAAGGACGCGATTCCACGTGGCAAGGTCAACAAGGGCGAGGTCTACAACGCCGTGGTGGTGCGCACCCGCAAGGGTGTCCGCCGGCCGGACGGCTCGTTGATCCGCTTCGACGGCAATGCCGCGGTGCTACTCAATAACAAGTTGGAACCGATCGGTACTCGCATCTTCGGGCCTGTAACCCGCGAGCTACGCAGTGAACGGTTCATGAAAATCATTTCCCTGGCCCCAGAAGTGCTGTGAGGCGGGAGGAAGACGGCAATGCGCAGAATTCGAAAGGACGATGAAGTCATCGTCATCGCCGGCAAAGACAAGGGTCGGCGCGGTAAAGTCATGCGGGTGGTGGAAGACGGCGAGCGCGTTGTCGTGGCCGGCATCAACCTGATCAAGCGGCACACCAAACCCAATCCGGCGCGAGGCGTAGCCGGCGGCATCATCGAACGTGAGGCGGCATTGCATGTCTCCAACGTGATGCTGTTCAATCCGCTCACCGGGAAAGGTGACCGGGTCGGCTTTCGGGTGTTGGAGGACGGCCGCAAGGTTCGCTACTTCAAGTCGAACAATGAAGTCGCGGACGTTTGAGGAGACGATCATGGCCCGACTGCAACAATACTATCGCGAGACCGTGGCGCCCAAGCTGCTCGAACAGTTCAGCTATCGCAACGTCATGGAAGTACCGCGGATTACCAAAGTCACCCTGAACATGGGGGTTGGCGAAGCGGTGGCTGACAAGAAGATCATGGATCATGCGGTCAGCGACCTGACCCAGATCTCCGGCCAGAAACCGATCGTCACCTTGTCGCGCAAATCCATCGCTGGATTCAAGATCCGTGCTGACTGGCCGATCGGTTGCAAGGTAACCCTGCGGCGTGAGCGGATGTACGAATTCCTGGATCGCCTGATCAACATCGCCATTCCGCGCATCCGCGATTTCCGCGGATTCAGCGCCCGCTCTTTCGATGGGCGCGGTAACTATAGCCTGGGCGTGCGCGAACAGATCATCTTTCCGGAAATCGACTACGACAAGATCGACACCCTGCGGGGTCTCGACATTACCATCACCACGACGGCGCGCACCGACGAGGAAGGTCGTGCGTTGTTGGCCGCGTTCAATTTCCCCTTCCGGAACTGAGGATTAGAGTGTGGCAAAACTGAGCATGATCAACCGCGAGGTCAAGCGGGCGCGCATCGTCAAGCAATACGCCGACAAGCGGGCTGAGTTGAAAGAAACGATTCGCGACCCGGCCAACAGCGACGAGCAGCGGCGCGAAGCGCAAAAGCGCTTGCAGATGTTGCCGCGCGACGCCAGCCCGACCCGCCTGCGCAACCGTTGCCGCCTGACCGGCCGACCACACGGTTTCTATCGCAAGTTTGGTCTCGGTCGCAACAAGCTGCGTGAAACGACCATGCGCGGCGACGTACCCGGCTTGCACAAGGCCAGCTGGTAAAGGACGCTCCGGCCATCACGGTCGGACGACTTAAGTTCAGGGTTTGCCCCGCCGTCGGCGGTGGCCCCGATACTGACTCCATGGAGTTATTGACACAATGAGTATGACGGACCCGATCGCGGATATGCTGACACGCATCCGCAATGCCCAGGCTGCCGCCAAGATCCAGGTGAGCATGCCGGCTTCCAAGCTCAAGGCCGCCATCGCCCAGGTGCTGTGCGATGAGGGCTATATCGCCGATTTCACGATCAGCGATGCCGCTCCCGGCAAGGCTGAGCTGACCCTGACCTTGAAGTATTTTGAAAACCGCCCGGTCATCGACCAGATCGAGCGGGTCAGCCGTCCCGGCCGGCGAATCTTCCGTGGCAAGGACGACCTACCCAAGGTGATGAATGGCCTTGGCGTGGCGATCATTTCTACGCCCAAGGGGCTGATGAGCGACCGCGCAGCCCGCGCCGCCGGCCACGGCGGCGAAGTACTGTGCATCGTGGCCTAAGGGAGTCGCATCATGGCCAGCGTCATCAAAGAAAAGAAAATCCGCATTTCGCGCGTCGGCAAGAAGCCGATCTCGATTCCAGCAGGCGTCAGCGTCGCCATCGACGGCCAGCAGGTAGCCCTTAAGGGTAAGAATGGCTCGGCTGCACTGATGGTCCATCCCTGGGTCGAGGTTCAGCAGCAGGACGGCGCGATCAAAGTCAACCCGCGGGTGCTCACCAATGAGGCCAAGTACCGGGCTATGACGGGCACCATGCGCGCCCTGCTCAACAACATGGTGATTGGGGTGACCCAAGGCTTCCAGCGCAAATTGGTGCTGGTCGGCGTAGGTTACCGCGCTCAAGCGCAAGGCAAGGTGCTGAGCCTGACTCTGGGCTTTTCCCATCCTGTCGAGTTCAAGATTCCGGAAGGGATCTCCATCCAGACGCCCTCCCAGACTGAAATCGTCATCCAGGGGATCGACAAGCAGCTGGTCGGCGAGGTTGCCGCCAAGATTCGCGCCTATCGCCCGCCGGAACCCTACAAGGGCAAGGGCGTTCGCTATTCGGATGAGACCATCATCCTGAAAGAAGCCAAGAAGAAGTAAGGACTCGCCATGGATAAGAAAGCTGCCGACAAGAAAGCCGCGCGTCTGCGGCGTGGGTTGCGGGCCCGCTACAAGATCCGCGAGCTGGGGGTACACCGGCTCTGCATTCATCGCACGCCCAGCCACATCTACGCTCAGATCATCATGCCTGCGCCGGGTGGCGATCGCACCTTGGCCGCCGCCTCTACCCTGGATCCAGCATTGCGTCAGACCGTCAAGAGCACCGGCGACATCGCAGCGGCCAAAGTGGTAGGCAAGGCGATCGCCGAAAAGGCCAAGGCAATCGGCGTTACCCAGGTCGCGTTCGACCGCTCGGGTTTCAAATATCACGGTCGGGTCAAGGCTCTGGCCGACGCCGCGCGTGAAAACGGTTTGGAATTTTAAGGAGCAGATATGGCGACGAACGTGGAAGGTTCACAGAATACCGATGGCCTGCAAGAAAAGCTGATCGCCGTCAACCGGGTGGCCAAGGTCGTCAAGGGCGGTCGGCAATTCGGCTTTACTGCCCTGACCGTGGTGGGTGACGGCAACGGCCGGGTCGGATTGGGCTATGGCAAAGCTCGCGAAGTGCCGATGGCCATCCAGAAAGCCATGGACAAGGCTCGCAAGAACATGCGCAACGTACCGTTGAACGGCACGACTCTGCAGTATCCGGTCACCGCCGAACATGGCGCGGCCCAGGTCTTCATGCAACCGGCTTCCGAAGGTACCGGCATCATCGCCGGTGGCGCCATGCGCGCGGTCTTCGAGGTGGTCGGAGTCAAGGACGTGCTGGCCAAATGCGTCGGTTCGCGCAATCCCATCAACGTGGTCCGGGCAACCATTCGCGGTCTCAGCACCATGAAATCGCCCGACTACCAGGCCGCCAAGCGCGGCAAGACGGTCGATGAGATTCGGAGCTGAGGCCATGACGGACAACAAACAGCTGAAAGTGACTCTTATCAAAAGCGCGTATGGCCGACTGGCTGCACACCAAGCCTGCGTGCGAGGGCTGGGGCTACGGCGCATGCACAGCAGCGCTGTGGTGCTCGACACCCCGGAAAACCGCGGCATGATCCGTAAGGTTTCGTATTTACTCAAGGTCGAGGAGGCCTGAACCATGCGTCTCAATACCCTCAAGCCGGCGCCTGGCAGTCGGCCAGACAAGCTGCGGGTCGGGCGCGGCATCGGATCGGGCCTTGGCAAAACCAGCGGCCGTGGTCACAAGGGCCAGCATGCCCGCGCCGGTGGCTATCACAAGGTCGGCTTCGAAGGCGGCCAGATGCCCTTGCAACGGCGTTTGCCCAAGCGTGGCTTCCGCTCCATGAGCGCGCAAGACACCGCCGAGGTACGCTTGGGCGCGCTGGCCAAGGTCAATGCCGAGGTCATCGACTTGGCCGCGCTCAAGGCCGCCAATCTGGCGCCGATCTTCGCCAAAAAGGTCAAGGTCATCCTCTCCGGCACACTGGATAAGCCCGTGACCGTGCGCGGTCTGGCGCTGACCAAAGGCGCTCGCGACGCTCTGTTGGCCGCGGGCGGAACGATCCAAGAGTAGCCCCGATGGCCGCCGCCCTGCCGGATCTCGGCAAAATGACCGAACTGCGTCAGCGCCTGCTGTTTCTGCTAGGGGCGCTGGTGGTATTTCGGATCGGTACCCATATTCCGGTGCCGGGCATCGATCCTCACGCCATGGCGCAGCTGTTCGATCAGCAGCATGGCACCATTCTCGACATGTTCAACATGTTCTCGGGGGGTGCACTGCGACGGTTGAGCATCTTCGCCTTGGGAGTGATGCCCTACATCTCCGCTTCCATCATTCTGCAGCTGATGTCGATGGTGATTCCGTCACTGGAGCAGTTGCGCAAGGAAGGCGGAGCTGCAGGTCGTCACACCCTGACCCGCTACACACGCTATCTGACCGTGGTATTGGCCACCTTCCAGGCGGTCGGCGTCAGCATCGCCCTGCAAAATCAGATGGCAGGCGGCAGCTCGGTGGTCATTGCGCCGGGTATCGGCTTCATCATGACCTCGACCATCAGCCTGGTGACAGGCACCCTGTTCCTGATGTGGCTGGGCGAACAGGTGACCGAACGCGGTATCGGTAACGGCATATCCATGCTGATCTTCGCTGGCATCGTCGCCGGTCTTCCGCAAGCCGTCGGCGGCACTCTGGAACTGGCTCGCACCGGCGAATTGCATGTCATGCTGGTGCTATTTCTGCTGCTGTTGTCGGTAGTGGTCACCGGTTTCGTGGTATTCGTCGAGCGTGGCCAGCGCCGGATCACGGTCAATTACGCCAAACGGCAGCAAGGTCGGCGGGTGTATGCGGCGCAAACCACCCATCTGCCATTGAAACTGAACATGTCGGGTGTGATTCCGCCGATTTTCGCCTCCAGCTTGATTCTGTTTCCAGCGACCCTGGGTAGCTGGTTCGGTAATGCCCCGCATATGGGATGGCTGCGCGACATCAGCTCGGCCTTGTCGCCGGGACAACCGTTGTACGTGCTACTCTACGCGGGCCTGATCATCTTCTTCTGCTTCTTCTATACGGCACTGGTCTTCAATTCCAAGGAAACCGCCGACAACCTGAAGAAGTCCGGGGCGTTCATTCCAGGCATCCGTCCGGGCGCGCAGACGGCCACCTATATCGACAAGGTGCTGACTCGGCTGACGCTGATAGGCGCCATCTACATCACGGCAGTCTGCTTGTTGCCCGAGTTCCTGATCCTGTACTGGCGAGTGCCCTTCTATTTCGGCGGCACCTCGCTACTGATCATCGTCGTAGTGGTGATGGATTTCATGGCCCAGGTCCAGGCACATCTGATGTCGCATCAGTATGAAAGCCTGCTGAAGAAAAGCAGCTTCAAGGGTCAAAGCCTGCTGCGCTGAGAATCATGACATCGAGCGCCGTCATTCGCCGGCGCTTTGTATCGAATTTGGAGAACAACGATGAAAGTTCGTGCTTCTGTCAAGAAAATCTGCCGTAACTGCAAGATCATCCGTCGTGACCGCATAGTCCGAGTGATCTGCACCGACGCCCGCCACAAGCAACGGCAGGGCTAAAACTAGGCTATTCTTTTTATTGATTTAAGGCGCCAAGTGGGTTAAATTTCCGTTTCTTTGCTCGGACAAGTGGCCCGGTGGCGATGGGAGGAGTTTTTAGGCATGGCCCGTATTGCAGGCATCAATATTCCGGTCAACAAGCATGCGGTGATCGCGTTGCAGTCGATCTTCGGGATCGGGAAAACCCGCGCCCGGTTGATCTGCGAAGCCGCCCAAGTCGCCGCCGACATCAAAGTCCGTGATTTGAGCGAAGCTCAAGTAGACGCGCTGCGCGCTGAAGTAGGTAAGTACTCAGTGGAAGGCGATCTGCGCCGCGAGGTGTCGATGAGCATCAAGCGATTGATGGATCTGGGTTGCTATCGCGGGTTACGCCATCGGCGCGGCTTGCCGGTACGTGGCCAACGCACCCGCACCAACGCCCGGACGCGTAAGGGTCCGCGCCGCGCGATCCGCAAATAAAATCCATCTGAGTCTTTTGGAATTTCGTTGGTATAGGTCGGAGCATGGCAAAACCGGTTACCAAAACGCGTAAGCGCGTCAAGAAAAATGTTGTGGACGGCATCGCCCATGTCCACGCCTCATTCAATAACACCATCATCACGATTACGGATCGTCAAGGCAATACGCTGGCATGGGCCACTTCCGGTGGTTCGGGCTTTCGCGGCTCCCGTAAAAGCACGCCGTTTGCCGCTCAGGTTGCAGCGGAACGGGTGGGCAACGTGGTCAAGGAATTCGGCGTCAAGAATCTGGAAGTCAATGTCAAGGGCCCAGGGCCTGGCCGGGAATCCGCCGTGCGGGCATTGAACGCCGCCGGATTCAAGATCATGAGCATCATGGATGTAACGCCGATTCCCCACAACGGCTGCCGTCCCCCGAAGCGCCGTCGCGTCTAGTCCAGGAGTTTTATCGTGGCAAGATATCTCGGTCCCAAGTGCAAGCTGAGCCGGCGGGAAGGCGTGGATCTGTTCCTGAAGTCCGCTGCTCGGCCGCTAGAGTCCAAATGCAATCTGGAGCGCCCGCCGGGTCAACACGGCGCGCGGCGTCCACGGCTCACCGGCTATGGTTTGCAGTTGCGTGAAAAACAGAAGCTGCGCCGTATCTACGGAGTGCTGGAGCGGCAATTTTTGAATTACTACAAGGAAGCGGCCCGCCGCAAAGGTTCGACCGGCGAAAACCTGCTGAAACTCCTAGAGTGTCGGCTGGATAACGTGGTGTATCGGATGGGATTCGGCAGCACCCGCGCCGAAGCTCGGCAGCTGGTCTCGCACCGAGCTGTGACCGTCAATGGCCAGCGGGTCAATATCCCCTCTTACCAGCTGCAGCCGGAAGATGTGGTCGCGATTCGCGAGAAGAGTCGCGAGCAGACTCGAATCCAATATTCGTTGCAGCTTGCCCAGGGCCATGGTTTTCCGGATTGGGTCGCAGTGGACGCCAGCAAATTCAGCGGCGTGTTCAAGCGAGTTCCCGATCGTGGCGATCTACCGCCGGATATCAACGAATCCCTGGTGGTGGAGCTATATTCCAAGTGACCGACTCCGAGGGTAGATGGATGGTGGGCGCATTTGATTTGCTGAAACCGACCCGTGTCGAAGTGGAAAAGCTGGCTCCGCGCTTGGCGCGGGTGACTGTGGAACCGCTGGAACGCGGATTTGGCTATACCCTCGGGAATGCTTTGCGGCGAATTCTGCTTTCTTCCATCCCTGGCGCCGCCATCGTCGAGTGTGAGATCGACGGCGTGCTGCACGAATACTCGACGATCGAGGGCGTGCAGGAAGATGTGATCGACATCCTGCTCAATCTCAAGGGTGTGGCGGTCATTCTGCAAGACGGGACCGACGAGGCTACTCTGACTCTGGTCAAGAAAGGGCCAGGGCCGGTGGTGGCGGGCGATATTGAAACGACGCACGCCATCAGCATCGTCAATCCGGATCATGTCATCGCGCATCTGACCAAGAGCGGCGAACTGAGTATGCGGCTCAAGGTCGAGCGCAATCGTGGTTACTGGCCGGCCACTCAGCGCGAAAACACCGACAGCGAGACCCGGCCGATCGGTCGCCTGCGTCTGGATGCCTCCTTCAGCCCGATCGAGCGCATCAGCTATCGGGTGGAGAGTGCCCGCGTCGAACAGCGCACCAATTTGGACAAGCTGGTCCTGAATCTGGAGACCAACGGCACGATCAACCCTGAGGAAGCCATTCGCACGGCAGCTCGCATCCTGCTGGATCAGCTGTCGGTGTTCGTCGACCTCAAGGGCAAGAAGGACGAGCCGTTACCACCGCCGCCGGTCGATATCGACCCCGTCCTCATGCAGCCGGTCGACGATCTTGAACTGACCGTGCGCTCGGCGAATTGCCTGAAAGCAGAGAACATCTACTATATTGGCGACCTCGTCCAGCGCACCGAAGCGGAACTGCTGAAGACACCCAATCTCGGCAAGAAATCGCTGACCGAGATCAAGGATGTTCTGGCCAAATACAAGCTGTCTTTGGGCATGAAGATCGATAACTGGCCACCGCCGGGATTGATCATGGACCAGAACGATGAGCGAGCGGCCCTTGCCAGACGCGCCAGCGCGAGCGCCGATCCGGCCGAGGCTGACAAACTGCCTCGTATGGGTTCGCGGATTGCCGTCGACGGCGCCGATACCGACATCGAGTAAAACCACGGGCATACGCGGACCCCGCTTTATCCCCGTTGACTGTTCGATTGCCTAATTTTTAAAGTTTTTCAAGGAATAATCGTCATGCGCCATCGCAAAGCCGGTCGCAAACTGAATCGCACCAGCAGCCATCGCCGGGCCATGTTGCGCAATATGGCCGCCTCGCTGCTGACCCACGAGGTGATCCGCACTACCCTACCCAAGGCCAAGGAACTGCGCCAAGTGGCCGAGCCGTTGATCACGTTGTCGAAAGAAGACAGCCTGGCTCACCGGCGCTTGGCCTTCG
The DNA here is from genome assembly GCA_003989065.1 of Candidatus Competibacteraceae bacterium. Taxonomy (GTDB): domain Bacteria; phylum Pseudomonadota; class Gammaproteobacteria; order Competibacterales; family Competibacteraceae; genus RXIW01. The sequence continues at coordinate 1,668 of RXIW01000072.1, read as the reverse complement.
ATCGGCTACGCGATCGGGATGTGGTCACCAAGCTGTTCAATCAATTGGGTCCCCGCTACAAATCGCGTCCAGGCGGCTATCTACGCATCCTGAAATGTGGCTTCCGGCCCGGCGATAATGCGCCCATGGCCTACGTCGAATTGGTGGATCGTCCCGAGTGATGATCGCCTAGATCTCCTCGCATCCATCACGACACCAAGCCGGGGCAAGTCCCCGGTTTTTTCATGGCTGCAGATATGAAAGGCTGTTCAGGCCAAAACCCGCGTGGTGGTTTGCAACAAATCCCACAGGTCGAAAATCCGCGCCACATAGGCATCATGCAGGCGATAGCCGCTGTTGCTCTGGCCAAGCATTTCCTTCTCCAGCGCATCCAACAGCTTCAGCAATCGACGTTCGTGCAAACCGAACGCCTGTTGCAACGGGTCGGTCACGATCCCGGCCAGGGCGCTCAAGCCTCCCAACAGCACGATCAGGCCACCGGTGGTCGTGACCAACAACCCGGTGGACGCCGTTGCTGGAAAGACGCTGTAGTACAACGAACCCAGTGTCGAACCCAATGTAAAGTTGGCGATGGCCAATTGATTGGCGATCGCGGTAGCGGTGACGCTGCCCACAGCGATGGCGCCAGGGGTAAGCTGCTTGCTGGTGGCCACACCGGCCGCCAGGCTAAGTAACGACCCCGAAAGATCCGCCGCGGCCGTGCGGCTAGCCGTGTAAGTGATCAGATACTGTTCGAGTCGCTGGCGAAAATGGCGATGGTGCGCCAGTTCGTCGAGTTGAATCAATTCCGGAACCAGCAACTGGCTGATGGTTGGATGGGCCAAAATTCCCTCCAGCAGGGCATCGCGTTGGCAATGTCGTCCGCTCTGCTCCTGAACGAAGGGCAATTCCAACCATTCGCTGTAAATCAGCCACTCGACTTCCCGCTCGACATCGGTCTTGAAGCCAGCGGGTATGCGACTCAGCCGGCTGGCTAAAGCAGGCCATTTGAGTTTGTGGCCCAACGCCGCCCCGCCCTGCGCCAGTAAATGGGGAACGGCCCACACCACATTGGCCGGTGTGCGGAGTAAATCCTTGCCCAAGGCGCGCCGGTTGATCCGCCAAGCGCCCTTAATGGAAAAATGCCGATGGGTAAAGTGTTTGACGCGGGTCCGGCGCTCGGTCAGATAGCGCCGCGCGGCCTCGCTGACCGCAATGTGAATCTGTGCGGCGAGCGCCTCATCGGACATGATGGTCACGATTACGCCCTACTCAGTTGGAACGGAACAGGGAACGGCGCTTACCGCACAGATGGGCTACGATAGGCTCTACCAAATCGCTTCATCCTGAAAGAAGTGAGCCTATCCGGAGATCGCCTGGCGAAGTTGTAAGCTCAGGCCCTGAATGACCAGAAGGTTATACCGAGCTTCGAGCGGATCCTGGTATGGTCCAAAGCATTCACTGAACACTTTGAACCACCATCCGCCACGTTCGAACCAGACGAACGGATGATGGAACTTATAAGAACCACGCATGGAATCAATGACCTCTCACCTGTAACCTGACGCGCTCGCGAGTCGACGATGCCTAGCGAGGCGCGTTATCGCTCTATAGTATGTTGTGAGCGCCCCGCCTGCCTCCCAACAGTCAATAAGAGGAAGTAAGCGATTAGCGCCACTGTAATCTTAG
>RXIW01000071.1 GCA_003989065.1 Candidatus Competibacteraceae bacterium | reverse complement strand
ACGGTGGGTTTGGCCGTCTCTGCTGTTTCTGCTACTGGCGGCGTTGCGGTTGGGGTCGCCACCGGCGGTGTGGAAGGCGCTTTCTCGGCGCTGGCGGTCGTCTTCCTGGGTTCTTTCTTGGCTGGCGTTTCGGTCGGTTCTTTCTTCTTCGGCATGAATTGGTCCTCTGAATTAACTTGATGAATTTAAAGCGTGGAAGAATGGGTTTGAGTGCTGCTGCTCTCCGAAGTCTAGCCTAAGCTTGAAGTCCTCTCCAAGCTACCCATGAAAAAACTGAGGTGGGTTGTCGCATCATGACCCAGCATGACTCAGGAAGATGTCACTGCTGAATGCGGAATTCATCCGATGTTGCCATGGGTGGAACGAAACGCCATTCCACGGCAACCGGGCGGCATGCCAACGCGACTGCCGAGGATCGGCGACTACGGGAATGACCCTGTCGTCGGTGGATCGCCGGAGCGCTCAATATCCCAGCAGGCGCGCACTCTGGTAGAAAGCGAAGCTGATCACCCACGCCAGCCCCAGCGACCAGACGATGCTGACGCCGGTGAAGACCAGACTTTTGGATTCACTGCGCAGGGTTGCGACCGTCGACAGACAGGGGGTATAGATCAGGATGAACAACATGAAGCTGAACGCCTGGACCCAGTCCATGCGCTGAGCCATCAAATGGGACAAGGCATCGCCTTCCAGACCGTAGATCACCGCCATCGCCCCCAGCACGATTTCCTTGGCGACGAAGCCGAACAGCAGCACGACCGCCATTTGCTGGTCGATGCCGATCGGCCGCAGCAACGGCTCCAGCCAGCTGCCGAAGATGCCTGCCAGGGATTGCGGTCCGCCCACTGCAACGCCTGGCGGCAGGTGGGTCAACAGCCAGATCGCCACGACGCCCATGATGATGAAGCGGCTGGCGCGGCTCAGGAAATGATGCACTTCATGCCAGCCGCGCAGGATCACCTGCTTGAAGGTGGGTAGCCGATAGGGCGGCAATTCGATCAGCAGTGGTTCGCGGCTGGGCAGACGATTCTTGAACAGCAGCGCGGTGCCGAAGGCAGTCAGGAAACTGACGACGTACAGCGCGAACAGCACCACGGGCGCTTGCGTGCTGGAGAACAGCGCGGTGGTCAGGAAGACGAAGACTTGCAGCCGGGCCGAGCACAGCGAGAACGGAATGATCAGCATGGTCAGCAGCCGCAGACTGCGCGAACGCATCACCCGCGTGCCCAGCAGGGCCGGCACGTTGCAACCGAAACCCATCATCAGCATCACGAAACCGCGTCCGTCCAGACCCAGCTTCGCCATCAGCGCGTCCATCAGGAAGGCAATGCGGGACAGATAGCCGCTGTCCTCGATCAAGGCCATGCCCAGGAAGAACAGCACGATGATCGGCACGAACGAGGCGACCGTGCCGAGTCCATCGTAAACGCCTTCCACCAACAGGCCGTACAGCCAACCGGGCAGAATCGGTTGCAAGTGCGCCAGCACCTGATCGTGGACCGTCGTCAATAGCCAGGTCATGCCATCCTGCAGCGGTCCACCGAGGGTGTAGACGGCCTGGAACAGGAAAAAGAGCGCCAGGAAAAACAGCGGGATTCCCAGGATGGGATGCAGCACGATCCGGTCGATGCGCTCGGTCAGGCCATGTTCCAGCACCCGCGGCATCGACACCGACCGCGCGACCAGCTTCTCGGCCTCGGCCAGCAAGGCTTCATCCGCAGCGAATTCGGTGTGTTGGATGGCAGCATTGGTTGGGGGATTGCGTTCGAGAACCTGACGCAGGGTTTCACGCGCTTCCGAAAAACCGTGGCCATACTTGGCGCTGACGAAACACACGGGGCTGTCCAGTCCAGCAGTCAGCACCGCCGCATCGAAACGGATGCCCATCTGTTCGGCCTCGTCGGCCATGTTGAGGATGGCGACTGTCGGCAGTCCCAGGCGGCGCAGTTGCAAGGCCAGCGGTAGTTGCTGGTCGATCTGGGTGGCGTTGATGATGAGGCAGAGCAGGTCGATCGGATTGTTCTGCAGGAACTGGCGGACGACTTGCTCGTCTTCGGAAAAACCGTGCAGATCGTAAAAACCCGGCAAGTCGACCACTTCGACCATATCGGCGCCCAGCAGAATCCGGGCGCTCAACAAATCGACGGTGATGCCGGGCCAGTTACCGATACGGGCGCTGGCCCCGGTCAAGCGGTTGAAAAAGGTGGATTTGCCGGTGTTGGGCATGCCCAGCAGAGCGATGCGCTTCATCGATGCGCCTCAACTCCCGGCTCTGACACGAGAGGCAGCATCTTGCCTGCTGGGTATCGTTGGCCAAGCAATCGGATGTGTTTTATCGCTCGGCCCAGATCTGGATGGAGGCGGCGTCACAGCGTCGCAGCATCACGTTCACGCTGCCGACTCGGACTTGCAAAGGGCCACCGAACAAAGCTTGACGGATCAACCGCACTTCCTTGCCGATACGAAACCCCAGGGACTGCAGTCGTTGGCGAAACTGGCCCTCGGCGTCCATGTCTCCAATGATTCCCTGCTGGCCAATGGCCAGTTCAGACAGGCGTACCATGCTCATGCGATTACACCTTAAATGCGAACAATTCGCATTTTTCTACAACTGCGGTGAAATCGCAATGCGTCGCCGGGATTTTTTTGGTAAAGCGCGCGGGCTGACGAGGCCGGAGATTGCGGGACACAAAAAAACCCGGCGAAGCCGGGTGGGGGAACGGCGGTCGATGTCGCTCAGGCGGCGGAATCCTTGGCTTTGCCGACGGCGGCTTCCATCAGCTTTTGCAATTCGCCGTTCTGATACAGCTCCAGCGTGATGTCGCAACCGCCGACCAGTTCCCCGTCGATGTAGATCTGCGGGAAGGTGGGCCAATCGGCATAGCGCGGCAGATTTTCGAAGATTTCCGGATCTTCCAGGACGTTCACATAGGCGAACTCCAGTCCGGTGGCGGCCAGGGCCTGGGAAGCCCGATGGGAAAAACCGCAGCGCGGCGCTTCCGGGGTGCCTTTCATGTAGATCACCACCGGATTGGATTCGACCTGCCCTTTGATGCGTTCCAGTACGTCCATCGCTTGCCCTCCAGGTGAATAGACTTCAGGTATGGACCCGCGTCACGGCGTCCACGTTCAGTTGCAGCCACAGCTCCAGCAACGCCGCATGCCACAGTTTGCTGCCCAGTAGGCGAGTCAAGTGGGACTCGGGCTCGGCCAGCAGCGTGTCGAGATAGCCGCGCTGGAACAGGCCGCGCTCCCGACAGGCGCGCGAGTTCACGATGTCGCGCATGAAGTCCAGGAACGGCCCGCGCACGAACTTGAGCGCCGGGACCGGGAAATAACCCTTGGGGCGATCGATCACCGCGGCCGGCAGCAGGTCGCGGGCAATTCGTTTGAGCACGTGTTTGCCGCCGCTGCCGATCTTCAGCTCCGGCGGCATCTGCATGGCCAGCTCCACCAATTCATGGTCCAGGAACGGCACCCGCGCTTCCAGGCCCCAGGCCATGGTCATGTTGTCCACCCGCTTGACCGGATCGTCCACGATCAGCGTGGTGACGTCCAGCCGCAGCACGCGGTCGAGATAGTCCTCGGCTCCGGGTTCGGCCAGCCGATCGGCGATCAGTTGGGCGGTGTAATCGGGGCCGTGCCAGGCTGGCGCGACGGTAGCCAGCCATTCCTGATGGTCGCGATCGAAGTAGTGCCGACGAAAGCGCTCCAGCAGGCTTCCGCTGTCGGCGGCCATGCGCGGGTACCAGAAATAGCCGCCGAACACTTCGTCGGCGCCCTGGCCGCTTTGCACCACCTTGACGGTTTTGGCCACCTGTTCGGCCAGCAGGAAAAAGGCCACGGCATCCTGCCCGACCATCGGTTCGGCCATGCAGGTGACGGCTTCCGGCAGGCGCTGGAGAACCTGGTCGTTGGGGATCAGATATTGGTGATGGCGGGTTTGGTAGCGGGCTACGACCTGGTCGGAATATTCGAACTCGCTGCCTTTTTCCTCGGGTTGGTCTTCGAAACCGACTGAGAAGGTCAGGAGATCGCGCACCCCGGATTCGGCCGCCAGCGCCACCAGCAGGCTGGAATCCAGCCCGCCGGACAGCAGGATGCCTACCGGCACATCGGCGATGTCCAGTCGCCGCCGGACCGCTAGGCGCAGGGCGGCATGCACCGCCTCGGTCCATTCCGCTTCGGTGCGCGGCTCGGCGGGCCGCATGGCCTGGAGATGCCAGTAAGTCCGGGTTCGAATAGCGCCGCTGGCGTCGATGGTGAGGGTGGTGGCCGGGGCCAGCTTGCGAATGCCTTTCAGGATGGTGCGCGGAGCGGGGATGACTGCATGCAGGGTCAGTTGATGATGCAGTCCGATCGGGTCGATCGTGGTGTCGGTATCTGGCGCCGTCAGCAATGCCTGGCTGTTGGAGGCGAAGCGAAAAGCGTGCGGCGTATGGCTGTAATAGAGAGGTTTGATACCGAGCCGGTCGCGGGCCAGGAACAACGTGCGATCGCGCAGGTTCCAGAGGGCGAAGGCGAACATGCCGATCAGATGTTCGGGGCAACGCTCGCCCCATTCGGCGTAGGCTTTGAGGATGACTTCGGTGTCGCCGTCGGAGAAGAAGCGGTAGCCCTTGGCGATGAGGTCTTGGCGCAGGTCGCGATAATTGTAGATGGTGCCGTTGAAGACCAGCGCCAGCCCCAGTTCGGGATCGACCATCGGCTGATTGGAGCGAGGGCTGAGGTCGATGATCGACAGGCGTCGGTGACCCAGCAGGAGAGGACCGTCGGACCAGGTGCCTTCGTGATCGGGGCCGCGCCGGGCCAGGCAGTCGAGCATTCGCCCCATCGAGGCCAGGTCGGGCGCGCTTCCATCGAAGCGTAATTCACCGCTGATGCCGCACATGATGATTGAGTATTGAGGATGCCGAGGGGTTGGAGCGGGCTGCGATCAGAGTGAATAGCGCAGGTTGGACACGTTGACCGGCGGGCGCACGCCGGTGACGTTACGGGCGGCGGAACCGGCTCGCAGATAAGCCTGGACATTGGGGACGCTGCCGCTCAGGCTGACCACGCCGTGATCGACCGACACGCTGATGCCGGCCTTGGCCAGTTCGGGATCTTGGCTGAGGGCTTCCTTGACAGCGCTGGCGATCTCGGAATCGCTGACCGTGGAACCGCCGCGCCCCCCATCGCTGAGACTATTGGCGCTGGAAACGCTGTCGCTATCGCTGGATCCACCCCCCAGACCGGTACAGCCCGTGATGGTCAAGGCGGCCAATAAAGCGAGAATGAGAGTAGGCTTGTTCATGCATCGGTCTCCATGGGCTGAGTTCGAGAAGGCGTGGCGCTGCTTGCCGCTGGTCCGGCGCGCCGTATTCGGGGCAAGGATAACACACCGTCACCGCTTGCAACTTGCATTGCATCAGTGGGAAGCGGCGTCTAGACTAGCTCGGCTTTCCTACGCGAGCCCGACGGTCGCGGCAATACGCTCAGGTCGCCGCCGGCGCTCATCGGGCGCAAACGCTCCGAAAATGCCATCCATCAATTGGTAATATAGAGAGACAGAGCATGGTTCACCAATTACCCGAACTACCTTACGCTAAGAACGCGTTAGAGCCGCACATCTCCGCCGAAACCATCGAGTATCACTACGGCAAGCATCATCAGACCTATGTCACCAATCTGAACAATCTCATCAAGGGCACCGAATTCGAAGAACTGTCGCTCGAAGACATCGTGGTGAAGTCTTCCGGCGGCATCTTCAACAATGCCGCCCAGATCTGGAACCACACCTTCTACTGGAACTGCCTGAAGCCCAATGGCGGCGGCGAACCGACCGGCGCGCTGGCCGAGGCCATCAACAAGAAATTTGGCTCGTTTGCGGCGTTCAAGGAAGAATTCGCCAAGTGCGCGATCGGCACCTTCGGCTCTGGCTGGGGTTGGCTGGTCAAGAATCCGGACGGTTCGGTGGAGCTGATGAGCACCTCCAACGCCGGTACGCCAGCGACGGCCGGTAAGAAAGCGCTGCTGACCTGCGATGTGTGGGAGCACGCTTATTACATCGATTACCGTAATCTGCGGCCCAAGTACGTCGAAGCATTCTGGAACTTGGTCAACTGGGATTTCGTCGCCCAGCAGTACGCCTGAACCCGCAACTCGCCGCCTGCGCGCGGCGAGTTGCCTCACCCGTGACGAACGAAGGCCAGCGCCCGCCAGGACGTTGGCCTTTTTCATGCACCATCGTGATGACGAATACCCGTTGCTCGGCATGGCCAGCGACGAACCGCTAGCGCGAACCGCCCGCCGCTGGCTTGAAAACATCAGGAGGATTGCCATGAACCCGATTCGTCCGGCCAGCGAGCACAGCTTTCGCAGCTGGGATGGTGCTGAATTGTTCTACCGGGCTTGGTTGCCCACCGCCGGCGCGACTACGCGCGCCGTTATTCTGTTCCATCGCGGCCATGAGCATTCCGGTCGCTGGCAGGACGCAGTGGACCAACTTGGGCTGGCCGATTTTGCCCTGTTCGCCTGGGACGCCCGTGGCCATGGCCGCAGTCCCGGCGAGCGCGGCTATGCCGAGCACCTCGGCGTGCTGACCCGTGATGTAGACGCCTTCGTCAACCATATTTCTCATTGCTACGGCATTCCGCTGGCGAACGTGGCCGTGCTTGCCCATAGCGTCGGTAGCGTGTTGGTGGCGCATTGGGTCCACGACTACGCTCCGCCCATCCGGGTCATGGTGCTTGGCAGTCCTGCCCTGCGGGTTCGACTGTACGTCCCGTTCGCCATTCCGGGTTTGCGCCTGCTGCTGAAGTTCAAGCCCAAAGCCTTCGTCAATAGCTACGTCAAGGCGCGTTTGCTGACCCACGACCCGGCCAAGATCGCCAGCTACGACGCCGATCCGCTGATTACCCGTTGCATCGCGGTCAATCTGCTGGTGGATCTGTTCGAGGCCGGCCGCAAACTGGTCGCGGATGCCGCAGCGATCACCGTGCCGACTCTGGTGCTGACTTCCGGAGCGGACTGGGTGGTGGACCAGGACGTTCAGCGCCAGTTCTTCGAGCGGTTGGGTTCGCTGGTGAAGGAGATGCACGTCTATCCGGGCTTTTTCCACGACACCTTCAACGAGAAGGATAACCATCTACCTTTAGGCGCGGCCCGCCGTTTCATTTTGGACGCCTTCGCCCAGCCGCGCCGCGAGCCTGCGCTGCTGGCGGCCGATCGCAACAGCGCGACCCAGCGCGAATACGAGATTCTGGTCAATCCATTGCCGCTGTGGTCCTTCAAGGGCATCGGGTACGCGTTGACGCGCTTTGTCCTGCGTAGCTTCGGCGCGCGTTTGAGCGCGGGGGTGGCACTCGGCGTGCGCACCGGCTTCGATTCGGGTGCGACGCTGGATTATGTTTACCGCAACCAGGCGCAGGGTTGGACCGCGCTGGGTCGAATGATCGACCGGCAATATCTGAACGCCATCGGCTGGCGGGGCATCCGCTTGCGCAAGCGGCATCTGGAACAGCTGTTGCGCCAGGTCATGGTCGAGTTGCACGCGGCGGGGCGGCCGGTTCACCTCCTCGACCTGGCCGCCGGCCATGGTCGCTATGTGTTGGACGCCGTGCGCGATCTCCCCGACATTCCGGCCACCGGCCTGCTGCGGGATTTCAGCGCCGCCAACGTGACGGCAGGACGGCACTTGATCGCCGAGTACGGCCTGGCCCAGCGCTTCGTCTTCGAGCCGGGCGATGCCTTCGACCCGGCGAGCTTGGCCGCTTTACCCCACGCCGCCACCATCGGCATCGTTTCGGGGTTGTACGAGCTGTTTCCCGCTAATGATCCAGTGCGGGCCTCCTTGGCCGGGCTGGCCCAAGCAATCGCACCGGATGGCTATCTGCTTTATACCGGCCAGCCCTGGCATCCGCAGATCGAATTCATCGCCCGGACCTTGACCAGCCACCGCAACGGTGCGCCGTGGATCATGCGGCGGCGGACCCAGCAGGAAATGGATCAACTAGTAGCCGAGGCCGGTTTCGAGAAAATAGCCCAAGAGGCCGATTCCTGGGGTATTTTCACTGTTTCACTGGCCCGGAGGCGGGTGGAGTCTCCCCATGCCTGAGCGCCAGATCGCAACCATCGAGCCGCATCCCTGGCGGACAGGGTTGGGCTGGATGCTCTTGGTGCTCGGTCCAGGGTTTTTTCTGGTCTACGGGGCCTGTAATGCGCTGACCGCCTTGCGTCCCGAGGTGGGCAGTTTCTTCTTCGAGTGGGAGCGCCGGATTCCGGTATGGCCGTGGACGATCATTCCCTATTGGTCGCTCGACCTGTTTTATGCATTCTCGGTGCTGTTGTGTCGGACCCGCCTGGAACTGAATCAGCACGCTTTCCGTGTGATCACTGCGGTATTGCTCTCGGCGGTCGGGTTTCTGCTGATGCCGCTGCGCTTTGCCTTCCCTCGACCTGACATAGCGGGCACATTTGGAACCTTGTTCCAGGCGCTGTACGGTTTCGATCAACCCTTCAACCAAGCGCCTTCCTTGCACATCAGTCTGGGCATGATCATGTGGTATCTCTACGCCAAACACACCCACGGGTGGGTGCGCGGGTTGGTGCATGGATGGTTTGTGCTCATCTTTCTGTCCACCTTGACGACCTGGCAGCATCATTTCATCGACCTGCCGACCGGTGCGCTGGTCGGCGTGATCGCGTTCTGGCTATTTCCCGATCCTGCGGCTGATCCGCTTGGAAAGACAGTCGTTTATCGGTCGGTCGGTGGGTTTCGGTTGGCATGGCGTTATGGGGCTGGCGCGCTGGTTTGTCTCATCCCGGCCCTGCAAGGCGGAGTTTGGCTGTTGTTCCTGTGGCCAGCGGTTGCCCTGGGAATTGTCGCGGCAGCTTACGCCGGTCTCGGTCCGGCCGTATTCCGCAAAGAAGGAGGTCGGCTTTCCTGGGCGGCGAAGCTGATGCTGGGGCCGTATCGGCTCGGTCAATCGCTGTCGTGGCGGTATTATCGACGCGGTATGGCCACGCCGTTCTCCGAGGTTTGGCCCGGCGTATTCATCGGCGCCCGGCTCGATGACAAGGAATCCACCGCTTTCGTCGCCGCCCACCCGCGATGCCTGACGCTCGACCTTACCGGAGATTTTGATGAGGTCGACGTGTTGCGAGCCGGCGATTATGTCAACGTCCCGATCATGGATCTGACTCCGCCACCGCCTCGCGCGCTGGACGCGGCGGTTCTATACATCGCAACGGCTGTCTGGCAAAACCGGCCCGTTCTGGTTCACTGCACCCTGGGTTATTCCCGTAGCGCCTGGGTCGTGGCGCACTGGCTGGTGACGACGGGACGGGTCCAGTCGATCCATGAGGCGTTCGAACGAATCCGCACGGTGCGTCCCGGCGTCGTCGTACCGCGCTCATTGGTGATGCCCACCGCAGCACGGTTAGTCGGGGAGGTCGCTTGATCACTCTGTACACTCTCAAACCGGCCTTTCAGCGCCGGTTGCGGCCGATCGCATGTTGGTTGCATGGCCGCGGTATCAGCGCCAATCAAGTCACGGTGGCTGCCTTGTTGCTGGCGGTGGTGACGGCCGGCGTGCTCGCGCTGGGGCCATTGCCGGCTCTGCTGTGGTTGCTGCCGCCGGTATTGCTGATCCGCATGGCGCTGAATGCCCTGGATGGCATGTTGGCCCGCGAATTCCAGCAGACGACCGCGCTGGGTGCGGTGCTGAACGAACTCGGCGATGTGCTGGCCGATGCGCTGCTGTATCTGCCGTTGCTCTGGGTGTCGGAGATGCCGACGATGCCGGTCGTGGCGCTGGTGTGGCTGGCGTTGCTGAGCGAATTCTGCGGAGTGGTGGCGGTGCAGATTGGCGCTCATCGTCGCTATGACGGGCCGATGGGCAAGAGCGACCGCGCCTTGCTGCTCGGCGGCATCGCCGTGTTGCTGGGCAGTGGCGTGCCAGTGGGGGTTTGGCTGACCGTGGTGCTGTGGGTGGCCAACGCCTTGCTGGCGTGGACTGCGCTGAATCGTTTGCGCGCTGCATTACGGGAGGTCGCCGCATGTCCGTGAGCATATCCGTCAATGAGTTATCGCCAGTGCTGGCGATCATGGGAGGCGTATGGTTGTTGCTGATCGCGGCCACGGTCGTGGTCTGGCGGTTGACACCCGCGCCGGACAGCGAATTGCGCCAGCGGCTGCGCAGCTGGTGGCTGATCGTGGCGCTGTGTTCGCTGGCGCTGGCCTTCAGTCGCACCATTGCCCTGGTGTTCTTCGCCATGGTCAGTTTCCTGGCGCTCAAGGAATATCTGACGCTGATTCCCACCCGCCGTACCGACCGTCGTGTGTTGTTCTGGGCTTATCTCAGTATCCCAGTGCAATATTTCTGGATCCACGTGGCGTGGTACGGCATGTTCATCATCTTCATTCCGGTCTATCTGTTCCTGTTGCTGCCGGTGGCGATGGTGCTGATCGGCGAGACCCAGGGTCATTTGCGCGCGGCCGGCACCCTGCATTGGGGTTTGATGAGCATGGTGTTCAGCCTGAGCCATCTGGCCTATCTGTTGGTGTTGCCGCAGGGGGAATATCCGCAGGTCAGCGGCGCGGGGCTGGTGCTGTTCCTGTTGTTGCTGACCGAACTGAACGACGTGGCGCAATACTGTTGGGGCAAACTGTTGGGCAAGCATAAGATTTCGCCCTTGGTCAGCCCGAACAAGACGGTGGAGGGCTTCGTCGGTGGGGTGGCGACGACGGTATTGCTATCGGTGTTGTTGGGGCCGTGGCTGACGCCGTTCACGGGGAGCGACGCCGTGCTGGCTGGATTGTTGATCGCGGTAGCTGGGTTTTTCGGCGATCTGAGCCTGTCGGCGCTGAAACGCGATCTCGGCATCAAGGACAGCGGTCGTCTGCTGCCAGGCCATGGCGGCATTCTCGATCGGGTCGATAGCCTAACCTATACCGCGCCCCTGTTTTTCCACTTTATCCGCTATTTCTACTTCTGAGCAGCCTGTCGTTCTGCCGCCATGGGATACGTCGCGCTCCGTCTGTTGTTCTTCCTGCTGATCGTCAAACCGTTCCTGCTACTGGCGGTCGGGGTCAACGTGCGGCGCCGCGACCGCCTGCCCACGACTGGCCCGGCCCTGATCGTCGCCAACCACAACAGCCACCTCGATACCTTGGTGTTGATGGCGTTGTTGCCGTGGCGTTCGTGGCATCGGGTGCGGCCGGTCGCGTCGGCCGATTATTTCCTGCGCGATCGTAAGCGGGCTTGGTTCACCACCCGAGTGATCGGGATCATCCCGGTGGCAGCGGGCGGCGGGCGACCTCAGGCCGAAGTGCTCGAGCCAGTGCACGCTGCGTTGCGGGCGGGCGATATCGTGATCTTTTTTCCGGAGGGCACCCGCGGTGAGCCGGAACGGCTGGGCAAACTCAAGACCGGCATCGCCTGGCTGGCCGAGCAGTTGCCGGATGTGGTCATTTGTCCGGTCTACCTGCACGGTCTGGGTAAGGTGTTACCCAAGGGTGACTGGTTACCAGTGCCGTTTTTCTGCGATGCCTGGGTGCGGGAGTCGCTGCGCTGGACCGGTGAGCGAGCGTCTTTCATGGCCGAACTGGCTGCGCGCCTGACACCGCCGCCGACTGATGAACCGGCTGATGCGGAAGATCGATAGCGGGCGGAATCGCGTCGGGCAGCGGCTAGAATGGAATTGAGAACGACTCCAACGAGAAATTGACAGAATGGCGAGGTGACGGCGATGACGAACGCGATCCTGGATGGCGTGGATGATAGCCGGTGGGCTTTGCTGGATATGCTGGCTGGTATGCGGCGCACGCTCTACTTATATACGCCGTGGGTGCGGCCCGCGCTGTACGATGACCCCGAAGTGGTCGATGTCATCCGCAGTCGGGTGGTGAACCAACCCAAATTGCGGTTGCATCTGCTATTGCCGCCGGCCGGGGAGTGGCGCAGTCATTGCCCTCATCTGATGCGGTTGAGCGAACGTCTGACCACGGCGCTGATCCTGCGTACGCCGAACCGCCGGGAGATCCCCGATGTCCCGGAGCTGGGTCAAGCCTTCGCCATCGCCGACGAACGGGAACTGCTGCACTTCAGCGATCCGCGCCGCCTGATCGGCAGCTACCAACCCCAACCGACCGAGCGCCTGAAAGAATTGCTGGAGCTGTTTCAGCGGATCTGGAGCCGGTCGCAGCCCGATCCCGAACTGAGTCGCTTGGGGCTTTAGGTTGGGACAGCGCGCCAGCGCTCCAGCAGGGGCAGCCGGTTCAACTCCAGCCACTGCAAGGCGATGATCGGCGCGGCGGAGTTGATGCGGCCTTGCTGCAATAAAGTCAGCGCCTCGGCGCGAGACACGACATGCACCTGGATGTCTTCGTTCTCGGATACGACCCCACGCACGGTGGGTACAACGGTGGAGCTGTCCACCCGGCCGCAGAACAGGGAGATGGTTTCGGAGGTGCCGCCCGGACTGACCAGATATTGGCAAATCGGCACGAGATCGAGCAGGGTGCAGCCGGCTTCCTCGATGGTTTCGCGCCGGGCCACCTCCTCGGGGGTCTCGCCAGGATGGTCGATGATGCCGGCGACGATTTCCAACAACCAGGGACCACCGGGAAATTCCAGCGCTCCAACCCGGAACTGCTCCAGCAACACGATGTGGTCGCGGTCGGGATCGTACAGCAGCACCGCCACCGCATGACCGCGTTCCAGGCATTCGCGCACCATGGCCGAACTCCAGCCGCCGGCGAACAGTTCATGGCGCAGCCGGTATTTTTCCAGGCGGAAGAATCCGCTGTAGCCGATCGACTTATCGAGGACCTCAAACCGATGGTTCATGGCGTATCCCGTGGGAGTGGAAGGGATGAATAGATTCGCTGCCGATGCTCGTGCAGACCGGCTATTGGGGAAGGTTACCATGGCCGGCAGGGGGATGGCTGCCGCAATCCGGCTGCCCATCGGACTCTGGATGATCGTCGCATTGGCGTTGTGGGGGTGTTCGAAGCCGTCTTCGCCCGAGGCGGAGATTCGAACTTTCGTGGCTCAGGCCCAGGCCGCTGCCGAGGCGCGCGATGTGAGCGCCCTGCGGGCGCTGATCGCCGACGACTACGTTGATAGCCGCGGCTTCGATCGCAAAGCCGTGGTCAATCTCATCCGATTGCAGGTCTTGAGCCATCAGACCATTCACGTGTTCACCCGCATTGGCGCGATCGAATGGCCTGATCCAGAGCATGCTCGGCTGAGCGTGGCGGTGGCGATGGCAGGTCGACCGATTGCCCAAGCCGATGAGCTGGTGGGAGTGACGGCGGACTTGTACCGCTTCGAGTTCGAGCTGATGCGCGATGGCGATCAGCGATGGCGCGTACGGCAAGCCGCTTGGGAGCCCGCCCGGTTGGAGGATTTTTGGTAGCGATGGACGCGCCGGAGCGTCAGCGCCGATGGTGGTTCCGTTAGGCGGATGGGCGTCGCCCGAGCGGATCCTGACGGTAAAAGGCGCGCAGTTGTCGATAGACGTCCGGATACGCTTCGGCGATCACCTCGGGCGTTTCAAAGAAGGCTTCGCTGACCACTGCGAAGAATTCGCCGGGGCTATCGGTAGCGTAAGAGTCCAGCACCGTTGGGCGGCCCCAGTCTACCTGTCGGCACAGGTCCTGGTAGGCCACCGTGAACGCCTGACTCCAATCCATCAATTTCATGTCTGGATGCAGCGGCGGCAGGCCGTTGGCGTCCCCGGTCAGCATGTCGAGCTTGTGGGCCATTTCGTGGATGACCACGTTGAGGCCCGGCTCATCCAAAGTGGCCTCGATGTCGGCCCATGACAGAATCACCGGTCCCTGAACCCAGGCTTCGCCGATCAGCGGCCGGTGGACGCTATGCACCAGACCGTTCGAGTCGGTGTATTGGTGATAGGCGAGGAAACCTTCGGGGTAAAGAATCAGTGAATGCCAGCCCCGATAGTAGTCCAGGTCGAGCCGGAGAATCGGCAGACAGGCTTGGGCGGCGATCAGCGGCCCCATCGCTGGAGTAAGTTCCAAATCGCCGGCTGGCTCCAGTGCCTTTTCGTGCAGGAACAGCGTCGCCAAATCGCGCAAGCGGTCCAGTTCGACCGTATCCAGACCGGCCAGAATCGGCAATCGAGCGATCGCAGCTTGCCAGTCAGCGTCGGCGATGCGGGCGCGCTCGAGCCAATGTCGCCGTCGCCAGTTTTGCAGCAGCTCGAACATCAGCGGCAGGCGGTAGGGGTGCGCAGCGGAGCGTGATTCATTCCGGGTCCGGGCGGCCTTGTCGCCGGGCTTCCTGCACGCGCGCCAGATAACGATCCGACCAGCGGGCCAGGGCATAGATTGGATAGCCGATCACCAGCACCGCCAGCAAGATGAAAAGGACCAGGGCAACGGATTTGGGTAAGCGACCCCACCATTCGTTGACGAAGTACACCATGCCCCAGATCAGCAGGCCGGTGATGCCGAGGGAAACCAGTAGGGGCAGGATGTCGTCGCGGTGCATGGCTGCGCTCCAATGGCGACTGGTGATAGTTCAAGGCATGTTGAATTCGGTGGGGTGGTCGCCCCAATCGATTTGATGGGCAGTGTAACAGACCTGGATTCTGGAGATGAAAGCGACATCGATGAAGCGACCTCAAGCCGGGCCACAGCGCCATGCGCGGCGGCTTACTCCGGTTTGGCCAGTGTCAAGACGAACGCGAATAGTTCGGTTTTTGTATCTTAAAAATGACGATTTAGTTGATAGTTAAGGTCTTAAATAACCTAAATGTTGCTTTATGAGACATAAAACGCTTATTTGTCATTGTAATTAAGTTGTCATGATTTCTATATTTCATCTGAAAATTTGAAATATATTTTGATGTAGTGTATGACTATCTAATAATAGTGCGTAATCTGTAGTTTTGTAAGATAAAACAGATTATATATAGTACTGCAGAACTAATATGATTGGGCTCAATATGGATTTCGGACTGTTGAGGATGGCTCGCTCTACCGGCGAGCGGGGGCTACCCTGTACGGGTTCCGAACCACCGTGACGTGACCCAAGCCCCCCAACGATGATCAACCTTCAAAATTTGCTGGACGATGTCAAGTGTTACGAAACTGTTCGCCAGTTGCGGTGGCCCGACGGGGTCCGTTGTCCGCACTGCGGCGCGGCAGAGATCACGAAGCAGGGGCGCGATACCACCCAACCGGCGCGGCAGAAATATAGTCCTTCCAATTAATATCTATACATACAAGAGATCAGGCTGACTCTTGAATGGCCGCATATTGGGTATCTGGAAGTTTAAAGAACGAACGGATTCTTTCCGTTTTGTGCTGTAACGATTTCAATGCCGAGTCGAGTTTTTTCTTCAAATCGGCTTTGGTTTTGATGGGTTGTTTGCCCAGCCTACGATACTTGATCTCGTTCCACACTGGCTCGTCGGGATTCAGTTCCGGGGAATGGGCTGGAAAGAAGAACAGGCGAATCTGGGTACGGTGCGCCCGCACGAACTGGCGCACGGCGACCGACCGATGAAACGAGGCGCGATCCGCAATCAAAATTAGAGGTCGAGTCCGACCACGCAGCACCTGCTGAAGAAACGCGATGTACCGTTCGCTGGCGATGGAGTGCGCCTCAATCGAGTCGCGCAATCGACCCGCTGCCGTCACGAGGGATAAGACATTATAGCCCCCACGCTGATCGGTCGCGGACACCACCGGCGGTGTACCGACCTCACCCCAGGTACGGCCGGCACGGACCAGGATGCCCACCCCGACCCCCGCCTCGTCCTCGAAGCCGATCTCCGCC
>RXIW01000070.1 GCA_003989065.1 Candidatus Competibacteraceae bacterium | reverse complement strand
TCCACTCCACCCAGCAACCCTTGGAGATACGCCGCCAGCCATCCGCGCGTCTCGAGCCGTTTCGCGTAGCCACCCAGCTCCGCAACCCACTCCGCCCAAGCCGTTTCCCAATCCCCGTCGTCTCCTTCCCAGCTTTCGAACCCTGCTCCAACCATCACCATCTCTTATTTGGCTAATATCCAATAAAGTATAGCCTATTTATCTGCAACTGTAGTATTAGAGGCTGTCTAAAAACTAACTAACTGATCTATATGACAGCGGAACCGGCTTCTAGGTGGTTGTTAGCCGGCCAAGCTGGTTGGAAGCAGGTCCGACAGAAAATATTTCTTGAAAATCAATGTTGAGTTTTTCGACAGTCTCTTAAGATCACCACTCATTAGTCGTTCCAGGTGACGGCAATGGGAATTGCGCGCATGCTCCATGGTGCTACGGTCCTGCAGGGTCTCAAAAGCCATGCTTGGCGATGGCGCTTGGCGGGGAAAAGCGGGGTTTCCATTCAGCATGTCCCGACGTGGGTTTGAGTCAAGTGTTGTCCTATTGACAACACTGTCATCTGTTGTTATCACTACAACATGAAGGCCGACCTGCTCCAGAAATCCCGCGTGAAGCTGAGCGACAACCGCTTTGCCGACATCGCGATTTGGCGGGTTCCCGTATCGGTGCCGGGCAGCCCGCATCCCTTCAAATATCGCTTGGCTTTGATCGTGGATGGCATCTGCGTGATGCGGTATGACAACGAATCGGGCAAGGGCGATCACAAGCACCTCGGCGAGCGAGAAGTTCCCTACTGCTTCACGACGCCGGATCAACTGGTGGATGATTTTTGGGCCGATGTCGCCCAACTGTGAGGACGCAATGAGAACCGTCACCATTGAAGTCGCCGGAATCGAAGCGACCCAAGCGCGCATGAAAGCCGCTTTTCGCGGAGAACCGCAGGGTGCCTTTATCAGCTTTCCCAGCCATGAGGATTTATGGGCGACCCTCACCCCTAACCGCTGGGCCATCCTCAAAGCCATGACGGGGGCCGGCCCTCTCGGTGTGCGGGAACTGGCGCGGAAAGTGAAACGCGATGTCAAAGGCGTCCATACCGACGTGCAAGCGTTGGTGCTTTGCGGGGTGATCGACAAAACACCCGACGGCAAGATCGAGTTCCCTTACGATGCCGCGCACGTCGATTTCACGCTGAAGGCCGCGTAACCCGGAGTTGGCGCGGAGTCAATGGTACGCTGCGCTGTCCAGATAGGAGATCACCATGACCGCAGACCCCGACGACCAAGCCTTCACCGAACTGGAGCTGGACCATATCGGCGAGGACGAAATTCGCCATCGCTTCATGCGAGGCGCTGTGCCGATGATCGCGGTACGCTTTTTGGTGTACCCCCCGACTGGTGTTAACCTATAATTGACTGTAATCAACCGGCGTCTTTGTGGAAGTGAAGATGGTATCTTATTGATAATTAATTAATATTGATTGTGGCTCGCACTCATAATGCCGGTGTCGGTGGTTCAAGTCCACCCGTAGCCACCACCCTATCCAGTTCGGTCCCAAGCTGTTTTTCGCATTTCTCCCTCGGACGATTCGTCTGGCTCGTGGTTTATGACCACATCAATCGACTCCCTGGATAGACCCCCGCCGGCTCCTCACATCACCCCAGCCAGCTGGGATAGCCCCCCGAAGTCACTCTGCATAACCAAGTTCGAAACGCTGGCACCGCTGCTTGTCTCGTTACACAAGCGTGTTGCAATTTAGTTCATAATTAAGAGATGAAATATACTTTATAATATCCATTATCCTATCATAATAAATAGCATTAAGTATCTTTTAGTTGACATTGTACGCACATCAAAAATACACTTATTAAAAATAGCGTAGCCCCCGACCGACTCCTCGAATAGCCCATCAGATGAAAACAGAAGCGCGTAAATTACCACTTATCATTGGTCTAGCATTCTTATCATGGAGCTCGGCAGCTATCGCGGGAGACGGCAAATTTTCACCGGCAAGTCTAACGCTTGGTTTTGTCTATTCCGGTTCAATCATCGTCGTGTCCTATCTAAGAGAAAAGCAATATATTAAAAGCAGATGGCTTGTGCTCATGTTCTGGATATGGCCATTTATTGTCGTGCTTATCTTGCATCTACTATAAATTTATATTTTTCAATATCTTGAATAAAAATCTTACTGCCCATCAAGTGATTCGGATTCCACTGAGGCTGCAATCTCCGGCGATCGATCAAAACGCAGCCAGCCAAGGATAAGCTGTCGATCGGGAGCAAGTCGTGACGACTCCCTTGGTGGCGGCTGCAATTGAACCGCTTCGGGCGCAATACGCTGCACCGTAAATCCGGCCAAACCATCGGCAGCGAACAGTTGAGCTTCACGCCACTGCAAGACAATCGGCGTATCCAACAAACTGTCGGCATCACCGGTCGCTTGCGCGACGACTTCGATCAACCCTTCGTCGGAACGCTTCAAGCGCAGTTCGGTGTGCGCTACCGGAACCCTACCCGCCATCACAGCGCGCCAAGTCCGTTCATGCCAGCTGAGTCGGTCTTCCGGCAGAGGGAGCCGGTACCAGATGACTCCGCGCAACATGGCAGGACGATAGTTCTGCAGCCAACCCACCAAGCCTGCCATGGCGACAGGGTCGGCACGGACTTCACGCACGCGAGCGCTGCCGGCCGCTGTCAGGGTCGGACCCTCGGCTGACAGACCCAGCAAGTGGTTTTGCCCATCGAACCAGGCCCGGTAGCCATACGTCGGCAAAGCGACCCAGAATGGTCGATCCAGTCGGGCTGCCTGCCGAATCGCCCGCTTGGCGCGTTCGGGATCGCACAGAGTAAACGGTTGCTCGGGCGTTCTGGGCGCTTCCCAGGAATGAACTTGCAGCACATAACCATCGGCAGCCCGGATCAAGCGGGCAAAAGCCGGGCTGTCCAACCAGGTAGGCAAGGCGGTCAGCACCAGCGGGGTGGGCGCAATGGCGGAGCGGAGCGCCGTCAACCAGGAGCGGTAACCATCGAGCTGGCGAGTTGCAGCATCGAAATCCAGCTGCAACGCTGCCGCTTGCAGGCCCTGGGCCTGGGCCTCGCGCAACAGATCGCGCGCCAGTTGCAGCAATAGTTGCGCTTCCGATCGGTCGGCATCGAATAGCCCAGCCCAAGGAGCTACTCGAATCACCAGGCTGACCGGTCGGCCGGATTCCCGCAAGCGCGCGTAATCCGGCGTCATCCGGGCGATTCGTGGCACGGCATTGGGCCGAAATTCGATTTCCGCGCCCAACACGGCCCATTCAGCGACGAAAGACTGATTGCGCCGCATCGCGTCACCGATTCCATCGCTCCACTCCCGCTGCCAGATATAGGCGGCATGAACCAGCGGCGTCGCGGGCGGACGAGGCCATGAAAGCCAGACAAGCATACCTGCAACCGCTGCCCCAACCAGCGCCAGCGCCAAGCGATAAGCCGATTTAGCGGATAGAGAACAATGCACCGATATCCTGCCAATCCAGTTCCAGTACAGTTATAGCGACAGTGCCGCCAGACTTCGCTGTTCGACGATCATCGAATCACTGTCGAAAATAGCCATAATCTTATCCATCTCGATATCGCAGGTGTGAGGAACGGACACGATGGAAACCGACGCTATCCGGCAACTATTGACCGAAATACGGGATTCGCAACAGACGCTGGAGCATGAATACCGACGGGTCGCCAACGAAGCCCTGGCGATGCAGCGGGAAGCCCTGGAATTGCAAAAGCAGGCCGTGGCTACCCAGCAGCAAGCGGTCGCCGAACAGGGGCGATCGGTCGCCATGCAAGCCCAATTCGGTCGACTATATCGGATCGCGTTGGCAATCGGCGCGATGCTCGTAGCCGGTTTCGTGTTCTGGCTCGCCAGCTTGCGGATTTGAATTAGACTTTTCTGGAGGAATAGCGAATCGACCGGCCCGGCCAACACGCCGCCAACCTCGTCAATCGGAGGAACGATCCATGCTCCCGCAACGAACGCTCGGGCCCAACGGCCCACAAGTCGGCGCGCTTGGC
This sequence comes from Candidatus Competibacteraceae bacterium, assembly GCA_003989065.1. Lineage (GTDB taxonomy): Bacteria > Pseudomonadota > Gammaproteobacteria > Competibacterales > Competibacteraceae > RXIW01. Next base: position 12,405 of record RXIW01000070.1, on the reverse strand, counting down.
TATGGCGCCATGGTGCTGGAAGGCTATTACGGTCGCGCCGACGAAGCGGCCGGCATCCACGTCATCCAGCACGCGCTCGATCTCGGCATGACCATGCTCGATACGGCTGACGCGTATGGCAACGGCCACAACGAAAGCCTGATCGCCAAGGCCATCCATGGCCAACGCGATGACGCATTCATCGCCACCAAATTCGGCATCGTATTCGAACCCGGCGAACCGGCCACCCCACTCGCCACCGGCTGGAATCTTGCCATTCCGCTCAATGCAACCCCCGCCTACGCGCGCCGCGCCCTGGAGCGCAGCTTGCAGCGACTGGGCGTCGACACCATCGACCTGTGGTATTTGCACTATCCCGACCCCTCGATGCCGATCGAAGAAACAGTGGGCGTCATGGCGGAAGCGGTGCGCGCGGGTAAAGTGCGCTATCTTGGTTTGAGCAATGTCACCGCAGAGCAGGTGCGGAAGGCGCACGCGGTTCATCCCATTGCTGCCGTCCAATTCGAATATTCGCTGTGGCGACGGGAAGCCGAGAACGAATTGCTACCGTGCCTGCGCCAACTGGGCATCGCGTTGGTGCCGTGGGCGCCGCTAGGCAGCGGATTTCTGACCGGGACCGTGACCGAAATCACCAGCGACGATTTCCGTCAGCACAATCCCAAGCTGACCGGCGGCAATCTGCAAGCCAATCTGGATCGCTTCGCTCCGCTCCAGCAACTGGCTGCCAGTCTGGATCTCACCCCCGCGCAACTGGCGCTGGCGTGGCTGATCCATCAGGGAGCGGATATCGTGCCGATCCCTGGGACCCGCCAAGCGGCGCGGCTGGACGAGAATGCCCTGGCGGCCTTCGCCACCTTGGATCAGGCCACCTTGCAACAGATCGACGCATTGGCGCCAGTCGGCAGCGCCTTGGGCGGGACACTGGTGGCCTGAGCTTGAGTCGATCCAATAAAAAAACCCGGCAAAGCCGGGTTTCTTGAAAACTGGTAAGACTGGGCCGGGATTAGCCCTGATCCAAGGGGCGAATGTTGGTCGCCTGCTTGCCCTTGGGGCCAGTCGTCACGTCGAAGGAGACTTTCTGGTTCTCCTTGAGCGTCTTAAATCCACGCGCCTGAATGGCAGAAAAGTGCGCAAACAAATCGTCGCCGCCGTTGTCGGGCTTAATAAAACCGAAACCTTTTGATTCGTTAAACCATTTGACGGTGCCAGTGACCATATTCAAGTATTTCCTGAGAATTAAAACAGAGCCTTAACAGTTGGGCTAACGCCCAAACAAACCGCACGGGAATCAAGACAGGGAACATGACGGGCTGAATAACCACTTATAGAGGGTGTTACCGCGGACGAACAAATTCGCTAGCTTGAATATCACACGCACAGCCAACTATAGGTGAAGATTTCGTATGGAGCAAGTGGATTTTATCTTGCGAGACGCATGCTCGGCCAAATTCGGTTTCCATCATCATCAGATTCTCCGCTTTTGGGACAGCTCAAAGTTCTTTGGCCATCACCATGGCATCTTCCCGGCCACGCGCAGCGGGATAGTAGCCGATCCGAAGGCCGATTTCGCAGAAGCCAGCGGACGTGTACAAGCGCACGGCATGGCTGTTGGAGGGGCGAACTTCGAGAAAGACGGTTTGCACGGCATGGTCATGCGCCAGATCGAGCAAATGCCCCAACACATGCCGTGACAACCCCCGCCCCTGCAATTCCGGCCGTACGCACAGGTTCAGGATATGGGCCTCACCAGCCGCTGCCGACATCACCCCGTAGGCTTGGATGAGGCCATGCGGAACCTCCAGCACCCGGCAGTGATAACCGACTCGGATGCAATCGCGGAAGATGCCCTCGGTCCAGGCGAATTCGTAGGCCCGCTTTTCGATGGCGATCACTTCCCGCAAGTCGGCATACAGCATCGGCCGAAACTGACCACCGCACAACTCCTGCACCACGCTCATGGCGTAGCCGGATCGCCGGCAAGGGTGCGCTGCGCCAGTCGCAGATCATCCCAGGCTTTGCGTTTTTCGCGTGGCGAGCGCAACAGATAGGCAGGGTGATAAGTCACGATCACGGGAATGTGCGTCGGTCCGAAATGGTGCACCCGGCCACGCAACTTGCCGATCTGGGTGTCGGTATCGAGCAGGTTCTGGGCAGCGATGCGCCCCACGGCCAGGATGAGGCGTGGCTGGATTAAGGCGATTTGTCGCTCCAGAAACGGCCGACAGCTGGCCGCTTCGGCCGGGGTCGGATCGCGGTTTTCCGGCGGGCGGCATTTGAGGATGTTGGCGATGTACACCTGCTCGCGTCGCAAGCCGATGGCCAGCAACATCGGATTCAGCAGCTTGCCGGCTCGGCCGACGAACGGTTCACCCTGCCGATCTTCATCGGCCCCTGGCGCTTCGCCGATCACCAGCCACTGCGCCTGGCGATCGCCGACCCCAAATACCGCCTGAGTCCGACTTGCACACAGGCCACACGACTGGCACTGGCGTGCTTCTGTCGTCAGCTCTTCCCAATCCATCTGGGCGATACGCGCCTCGCGCCCTCGGGTCGGTGGCGCAATCGGTTCGTCCGGATCGAAGTCGTCGGACACCAGCTCCCAGCTGTCGTCCATGGGAGGCATCCAATCATCGTCGGGCACGCGTTCGGGCTCCTGGGGCTCGGTCGAATGGACCAGCGGGGATCGATCCGCAACCTCGCCAGCGGAATCGGTCGCCACTACGTCGGCAGCGGTCATGGACTCTTCGGCAGCCCAGCGCGACCGTCTCGAGAGCCACAAGGGGATACCCAGTGCCTCCAGATAGGCGCGCTGGCGCTCACCGGCCATGGCGACCGCTCACAACAACTGGGGATGGGCCCGCTCGGTCGGCTGCAGCACCTTGTTGAGTGCATTGACATACGCTTTGGCCGAGGCGATCACGATATCGGTATCGGCGCCCTGACCGTTGCAGATCCGTCCCCCCTTGGCCACCCGCACCGTCACTTCACCCTGGGCATCGGTGCCGTTGGTGATGTTGTTGACCGAGTACAGCAACAAATCGGTGCCGGTCTGCAGAATGCTTTCGATGGCTTTGAACGAGGCATCCACCGGCCCGCCGCCATCCGCCGTCGCGTTGTGTTCGACACCGTCGACCGCCAAGGTCACTTGGGCATGGGGAGTCTCGCCGGTCTCGGAGCACACCTGCAGATAGCGCAGCTTCACCCGTTCGTTTTCCGCCACCAGGCTGGTATCGGTCACCAGCGCCTGCAAATCCTCGTCATAGACTTCGTGTTTCTTGTCGGCCAGCTCCTTGAAGCGGGCAAAGGCGGCGTTCAGTTCCGCCTCGGAGGCAAAGCTCACCCCCAACTCCTCCAGCCGGGTCCGGAAGGCATTGCGGCCAGAATGCTTGCCCAGCACCATGCGATTGGCGCTCCACCCCACATCCTCGGCCCGCATGATCTCGTAGGTCTCGCGATGCTTGAGCACGCCGTCCTGATGGATGCCGGACTCATGGGCAAAGGCGTTGGCGCCGACGATGGCCTTGTTGGGCTGTACCGGAAAGCCGGTGATATTGGCGACCAGCCGCGAGGCCGGCACGATCTGGGTAGTGTCGATGCGGGTTTCGAGCTGGAACACGTCGTGGCGAGTACGCACCGCCATGACGATTTCCTCCAGCGAAGCATTGCCGGCTCGCTCGCCCAGGCCGTTGATGGTGCATTCCACCTGCCGCGCGCCGGCCAGCACCGCTGCCAGCGAGTTGGCGACCGCCAGCCCCAGGTCATTGTGGCAGTGCACCGAGAAGACCGCCTTATCGGCATTCGGCACCCGCTCGATCAGGGTACGGATGGTGCTGGCGAACTGGTCGGGGATGTTGTAACCGACCGTGTCGGGGATATTGATGGTGCGCGCACCGGCCTCGATCACCGCTTCGGTGATCCGACAGAGGAAATCGAGTTCGGAGCGACCGGCGTCCTCGGCGGAAAACTCCACATCGTCGGTCCAGCGCCGGGCGCGGCGCACCGCTTCCACCGCCCGTTCCAGCACCTGTTCCGGCTCCTGCCGCAACTTCATCTTCATGTGGATCGGCGACGTCGCGATAAACGTGTGGATCCGGCCCGCTGCCGCGTCCTTCAACGCTTCGCCGGCACGGTCGATGTCGGCGTCGGCCGCCCGCGCCAAGCCGCACACCACGCTATCCTTGACCGCTCGCGCCACCGCCCGCACCGCCTCGAAATCGCCGGGGCTGGCGATGGGAAATCCGGCCTCGATGACGTCCACCCGCATCCGTTCCAGCATCTTGGCGATGCGGACTTTTTCTTCCTTGGTCATGGAAGCGCCAGGGCTTTGCTCGCCATCGCGCAAGGTCGTATCGAAGATGATCAGCTTGTTCATCGCAATTCTCCGGTAGGATGCCGCCCGCCGCACCAGCCGCCTGGCAAGCCGATGCAGCTTAACGATTGTAGGGCGATTTCGAGCGGCTTGTCAGCGGGGCGTCTGAAGCCCCGGAAATCGATCAGTGCGGCGGTTCGTCGCGCGCGTGATTCGGCCTGCTCTCGGACGCTTCGCCGACGCTATAGGCCCGGCGGCGCGCACGCTGACGCAGCCGCACCAGAAACAGCAAGGGTCCCGACACGCCATACACCAGAAAGCCGGTGAACAACACCTTGGGCGGGTCGATCGAGATGACCACCAGCGTGAGCACCACCAACAACGCGGCCATGAACGGCACCCGCCCGCGCAAATCGACCTGCTTGAAGCTGAAATAGAGGATATTGCTGAACATCAGCGCGCCAGCGCCGATGGTGACGGCCAAGGCGGGCCACAGCAACTGATGGCCGGTCAGGCCCAGATCGGTTCCGAACCAGACCAGCCCACTGACGACAGCCGCCGCCGAAGGGCTGGGCAGGCCGATGAAGTAGCGCTTGTCGGTGCTGCCGAGCTGGACATTGAAACGGGCCAGACGCAACGCCGCCATGACCGTGTAGAAAAATGCCGCCAGCCAGCCCAGCTTGGACAGGAAGGGTCCCATACCGACCATTTCGCCCAAGGCCCATTCGTACATCAGCAGGGCCGGCGCCAGACCGAACGAAACCAGATCCGCCATGCTGTCGTATTGTGCGCCGAATTCGCTCTCGGTATGCGTCATCCGGGCAACTCGACCATCCAGCCCATCCAGCACCATGGCGATGAACACCGACACGGCAGCGGTCTCGAAACGACCGTGCAAGGAGGCGATGATGGCGTAGAACCCGCAAAACAGCGCAGCGGTGGTGAACAGATTGGGTAACAGATACAGTCCGCGCGCTCGGTGGACTTCAGGAGTATTTGAGGTCATAAAGGCATGCTAGATTTGCCGGTAACGATGATACGCCTGGAATGAATCGCTCATCGATCGAGACGGAAACATCGCCAAATGGCAAAGGCAGGGCATGAACGGTCGATGATCGCCATACCCTGCCTCTTTGGTCAAGGCATCAATTCTTACTGGTATCCACCAGGCGATTGGCCTTGATCCACGGCATCATGCCGCGCAGTTTCTCGCCGACCTGCTCGACCTGATGCTCGCGGCTGATGCGGCGATTGGCCCGCAGCACCGGCGCACCGGCCTGATTCTCCAGAATGAATTCGCGGGCGAATTGGCCGCTCTGGATCTCCTTGAGAATCTTGCGCATCTCGACCTTGGTCTGTTCGGTGATGATCCGCGGACCCCGGGTGAGATCGCCATACTCGGCCGTATTGGAAATCGAGTAGCGCATGTTGGCGATGCCGCCTTCGTAGATCAGATCCACGATCAGCTTCACTTCGTGCAGGCACTCGAAATAGGCCATTTCCGGCGCATAACCGGCTTCCACCAACGTCTCGAAGCCGGCCTGAATCAGCGACGTCAAGCCACCGCACAGCACGACCTGCTCACCGAACAGGTCGGTTTCGCATTCCTCGCGGAAGGTGGTTTCGATGATGCCGGCGCGGCCGCCGCCATTGGCGGAGGCATAGGACAGGGCAATCTCCTTGGCCCGACCGGAGGCGTCCTGCGCTACGGCGATCAGGCAGGGCACACCGCCGCCCTGGGTATAGGTCGAACGCACCAGATGGCCCGGCCCCTTGGGCGCGATCATGATCACGTCCAGGTCGGAGCGCGGCACGACGCCGCCGAAATGGATGTTGAAACCATGGGCGAAGGCCAGCGCCGCGCCCTGCTTCAACTGGGCTTCGATCTGCCGGTAAATCTGGCTCTGATGCTCGTCCGGGGCGAGGATCATGATCACATCGGCCACCGCCGCTGCCTCTTCGACCGACTTGACGGTCAAACCGGCGGTTTCGGCCTTGATGGCCGAGGCGGAGCCGGCCCGTAGACCAACGATGACCTTCACGCCGGAATCGCGCAGGTTGAGGGCGTGGGCATGGCCCTGGGAGCCGTAGCCGATGATCGCGACCGTCTTGCTCTTGATCAGGGACAGGTCGGCGTCTTTGTCGTAATAGATGTTCATGCAAGGATTTCCTGAAGGCGGTTAAAAACGAACCGTCCCCGGCCAGAACCGGCAGCGGGGACGGCGGGGTTCATAGCAAAAGCATCAGGCGTGCAGCGCCTTCTGCCCGAGAGCAATGCCAGTGGCGCCGGAGCGCACGACTTCCAGAATGGCGTCCTTTTCGATCGCGCGCAGGAAGTTGTCCAGCTTGCTGCCGGCGCCGGTCAATTCGATGGTGTAGGTCGCATCGGTCACATCGAGCACACGGCCACCGAAAATATCGGCCAGCCGCTTCATTTCGGCCCGCTGTTCGCCCACGGCCCGGGTCTTGACCAGCATCAGCTCACGTTCGATCGCGTCGGTTTCGCTCAGATCGATCAGCTTGACCACATCGATCAGCTTGTTGAGCTGCTTGACGATCTGCTCGATGATCTGCTCGTTGCCGTAGGTGACCAGAGTCAGCCGCGACAGCGTGGGGTCGTCGGTGGGAGCCACGGTCAGGCTTTCGATATTGTAGCCGCGCGCCGAGAACAGATTGGCCACCCGTGACAACGCACCGGCCTCGTTCTCCATCAAAATCGAAATCAAATGACGATCGTTGTGGTTCACAGCAGCACCATCCCTTCGTGGTGGGTCGACACCATCTCGTCGCGCTCGGCCAGCAACATCTCGCTCTGGCCGCCACCGGACGGAATCATGGGGAAGACGTTCTCCGACGGATCGGTGACGAAGTCGAGAAACACCGTCCGATCCTTCATGGCAAAGGCTTCGCGCAGCGCGCCTTCCACATCGCCCGGCTTCTCGATCCGCATTCCGACATGGCCGTAAGCCTCGGTCAACATCACGAAATCCGGCAGTGATTCGAAATAGGTCATGCAGTAGCGCTTCTGATAGAAGAATTCCTGCCACTGCCGCACCATGCCGAGATAACCGTTGTTCAGATTCACGATCTTAACCGGAGTCTGGTACTGCTTCATGGTCGCCAGCTCCTGCAGCATCATCTGAATGCTGCCATCGCCGGTGATGCAGGCCACGTCCTCATCAGGAAAGGCGAACTTGGCGCCCATCGCCGCCGGCAAGCCAAAACCCATGGTGCCCAGCCCGCCGGAATTGATCCACTGGCGCGGCCGATCGAACAGATAGTACTGCGCCGCCCACATCTGGTGCTGGCCCACATCGGAGGTGATGATGGCCTTGCCCTCGGTGATCTGGTACAGCTTCTCGATCACATACTGCGGCTTGATCACTTCGTTGCTATGCCGATAGCTCAGAGACTTCACGGCGCGCCACTCGTCGATCTGCCGCCACCAGTGCGCCAACGCCTCGGAATCGGACCGCAGCTTCTCGTCCCGAATCACGCTGATCATGGCCCGCAGCACGTTCGGCACCGAGCCGACGATCGGCACGTCCACCTTGACGTTCTTGGAGATGGACGACGGGTCGATATCGACGTGGACGATCCGGGCGGTCGGGCAGAACTTGTCCAGTTTGCCGGTGACTCGGTCGTCGAAGCGGGCGCCGATGGCGATCAGCACGTCGCAATGGTGCATGGCCATGTTGGCTTCGTACGTGCCGTGCATGCCCAGCATGCCGACGAACTGCCGGTCGGTGGCGGGATAGGCGCCCAAGCCCATCAAGGTGTTGGTGATGGGATAGCCGAGCAGTTGGGTCAGTTCGATCAGCTCCGGCGAACCGTCGCTCAGGATCACGCCGCCGCCGGTATAGATCATCGGCCGCTTGGCCGACAGGATCAGGTCGACTGCCTTGCGAATCTGGCCGGCATGGCCTTTGACCGTCGGATTGTAGGAGCGCAGCTTGATTTTCTTGGGATAATGATATTCCGTCTTGGCGATGGTCACGTCCTTCGGCAAATCCACCAGCACGGGGCCGGGACGGCCGGTCGTGGCAATGTAAAAAGCCTTCTTGACGGTTTCCGCCAGCTTGGTGACATCCTTGACCAGAAAATTGTGTTTGACGCAGGGCCGGGTGATGCCGACCGCGTCCACCTCCTGAAAGGCGTCGTTGCCGATCAGGGCGGTGGGCACCTGGCCGGAGAACACCACCAGCGGGATGGAGTCCATATAGGCATTGGCGATGCCGGTCACCGCATTGGTCAGACCGGGGCCGGAGGTGACCAGGGCCACACCCGGCCTGCCGCAGGCGCGGGAATAGCCGTCAGCGGCGTGCAGGGCCGCCTGTTCGTGCCGGACCAGGATGTGCTTGACATCCTCCTGGACGTACAAGGCATCGTAGATATGCAGCACGGCGCCGCCCGGATAACCGAACAGGTATTCGACGCCCTCGTCCTTAAGACAGCGAACTAGAATTTCAGCACCAGTGATGAGTTCCATCTTGGCTCCTCATGGCGAAGCGGGGTTAGAGAAAGTTGTTCGGCAAGACGACCTGTCGCCAAAACACCAGAGCATCATGGCCGGGTCCGTGGGTTGGCAGCCGGGGCCGCGATCGGGCGGGGTAACCGCCGCGCGGCGGGGGTACGCCGGCAGGCGCAACCCGTCATGACAGTCGCTGGTGTGCGCTGGGCGTGGATCTTGCGGACTGGTTATACTACACAAACTTTATTTTCCAGCAAAACCCGCCGCACTATCGGAGTGCGCTGCCGACTCCGATTGCACGGCGACTGGAGGCATTTACATGATGTTGAAGCGAGCACCAATGTCCTTGCTGGCCATGACTTGTGGTATCTGCGGCATGATCGCGACCGCCCAGGCCCAGCAATTCATCTACAAGTGGACCGATGCGGAAGGCAAGCTGCAGTATTCCGAACTGCCCCCGCCCAGCGGAGTAAGCTACGAGACGGTGCGCAAACCGTCCGGACCGAGTTCCGGTGTCCTGCCCACCACGCCCGACCCGGCCAAGGAGCAGGAGAAACAGGCGCAGGAAGAGGCCAAGAAGAAAGAGCAGGCCGAAGCGGCGCAGAAACAGGCCGACGACCTGCGGGCCAAGAACTGCGAGGTCGCCACCAAGAACCTGAAAGCCCTGCAAGGCAACAGCCCGGTGATCAAAACCGACGACAAAGGCAACAAGGTGGTCCTCGACGCCCAGCAACGCGAGGCGGAATTGCAACGGGCCAAGAAAGACCAGGATTATTTCTGTAACCCTTAATCGTAGTGAATGTTCCAGGGCCGATTCATGCGCGTATCCCGATTTTCGCTGTTCACCGTCAAGGAAACCCCGGCCGACGCCGAAATCGTCAGCCATCAACTCATGCTGCGGGCGGGCCTGATCCGCAAGCTCGCAGCTGGCGTCTATACCTGGCTGCCGCTGGGCCTGCGCGTGCTGCGCAAGGTCGAAGCGGTGGTTCGGGAAGAAATGAATCGCACCGGCGCTCTGGAATTGTTCATGCCCGCCGTGCAGCCAGCGGAACTGTGGCAGGAATCCGGCCGCTGGCAGAAATACGGCCCGGAGCTCCTGCGGATCAAGGACCGTCACGAGCGCGACTTCTGCTTCGGTCCGACCCACGAGGAGGTCATCACCGACCTGGTTCGCCGGGAAATCAAGAGCTACAAGCAGCTGCCAATCAGCTACTACCAGATTCAAACCAAGTTCCGCGACGAGGTCAGACCGCGGTTCGGGGTGATGCGCGCGCGTGAATTCCTGATGAAGGACGCCTATTCCTTCCATATCGATCAGGCGTCGCTGCAGGAAACCTACGAAGTCATGTACCAGGCATACTCTCGCATCTTCAACCGCCTGGGACTGAAATTCCGCGCGGTGCTGGCCGACACCGGCAGCATCGGCGGCGCGCTTTCCCACGAATTCAACGTGCTGGCCGACTCCGGCGAGGACGCCATCGCCTTTTCCGCCGACAGCGACTACGCCGCCAACGTCGAATTGGCCGAGGCGCTGGCCCCGGTTGGCCAACGGCCCGCGCCGAGCGAAAGCATGCAGCGGGTACACACCCCTCGCATCAAGACCATCGCCGAGCTGTGCGCTTTCCTGCAAATCTCCGCTGAACGGACGGTCAAGGCGGTCGTGGTCGAAGGAGTAGACGAACGACCGGTGCTGCTGCTGGTCCGCGGCGACCATGAGGTGAACGCGATCAAGGCGGAAAAGCTGCCGCAGGTGAAAGCGCCGCTGGCCTTCGCCAGCGCGGAAGCCATTCGCACGGCTTTTGGCGCCAATCCCGGCTCGCTCGGCGCCGTCGGCTTCGACGGCATCGTGATCGCCGATCGCACGGTCGCCACGATGGCCGACATGGTGGCCGGCGCCAACGAGGATGACTGGCATCTGACCGGCGTCAACTTCGGTCGCGACTGCCCCGAGCCCCTGGTGGCCGATATCCGCAACGTGGTCGCGGGCGACCCCAGCCCGGACGGCCAGGGCACGCTAGCGATCGCGCGCGGTATCGAAGTCGGCCACATCTTCCAGCTGGGCCAGAAATACAGCGCGGCCATGAAAGCCGAAGTGCTCGGCGAAGATGGACAGACGCTTACCTTGACGATGGGCTGCTACGGTATTGGGGTGTCGCGGGTGGTCGCCGCCGCCATCGAACAGAACCACGATGAGCGCGGCATCATCTGGCCGGCGGCGATGGCTCCGTTCCAGGTGGCGCTGCTACCGATTGGGGCCGGCCGTTCCAGCCGGGTTCGGGAAACCACCGAACGCATCTATCAGGAACTGCAAACCGCCGGCATCGAGACGCTACTGGACGATCGGGATGCGCGACCTGGGGTGATGTTCGCCGATATGGAGCTGATCGGTATTCCGCATCGGATCGTCATCGGCGACCGCAATCTGGCCGCCGGCCAAGTGGAATATCGTGGCCGCCGCGATCCGGAAAGCACCTTGCTACCCTGTGAAGGGCTGCTGGATGCGTTACGGGAACGGCTGGCGGTGGATGCCGCTTAGGCTGCTGCCTTGCACAAAAGTTATCCACAGAACCGGTGGATAACTTTGTGGATAACTTTTGCGCGCGACCCGTAACTCTGCGCCGCGCCTGAAAGAATGACAGTTTGATGACTTTTTAATCACATTATTTTATCAATATTTATCAAAAAGTTATCCGTAAGGCTCGGAATCTGGCCGAGATTTTTTGGCAGAATTCGAGGGGTGGACGCCTTGCGAAGGGCAGTGCATAAGCCTGTGGATAAGTCAAGCTCGCCGAACGACGAAAAATCGAAGAGATCTTTCAGTCGATCCGAAAATCGGGGAAATCCTGGAAGGGCAAGATTTCGCAGTGAACGGCGGTCACCTGGGCATGGGGCGGGCCTTGCCACAGCCAATGACGCAAGGCGTTGACGGCGCGCTCTTCGCCACAGGCCAGCACTTCCACCTGTCGATCCGGCAGATTGCGGACATAACCGGTTATACTCAACCCCCAGGCTTTATCGGCAGTGGCGTAGCGAAAGCCGACGCCCTGGACACGGCCGCTGACATAACAGTGCAAGCAGGTTTTCACCGATTTCCCCCAAGGCAGTGGGAATTCACCGGCCCATCGCTGCGCCGTTCAAGGCGACACCGAACGCAGCACAGCGTTTTGCGTGGCCTTCTCGCGCGCCTTGATGGCCGCGTCGCGCGCATCTAGCGCATTGCGCCGTGCATCGTCATAAGCCCCCGATTCCAGATACGTTTGCGCTTCCCGCAATAGGCGCTGAGCCGACTGCAAATGATCGGGCGAGTGCTGGACCGCGCCGGCGGCCTCGGCGGAATGGATAGCCTGTCGGGCATCGCTCATCTCTTGAACGGGCGCTGTCGCGCAAGCCGCCAACACGAGAATCGCAACGGGGAGCAGGAGAAATTTGGTAATCAAGGTTCTGAGAAGACAACGGTATGACCGCACAGGGTCAGTAACGACATGAGGCTTACTAGCGCTAGTGTCAAGCTAGCACCGCTTATCCCGACCGTCAAGCTGGAGCGGCGCCAGGGCAATCGCGCTATGTGTGGGGTTGACAGGAGGCGGATCACCAAGGTAACGGGAGGGGATTGATCGAGAGGAGA
>RXIW01000069.1 GCA_003989065.1 Candidatus Competibacteraceae bacterium | reverse complement strand
CACCGGCACGGTCTACCGGCGTCCCGACCAGCCGACGTCGTTGTTGCCGGGCAGCGCGTCCGACCCGTCCGGCTGAAGCGCCGACGCGGCGTGGTCGCTCTTGCTGGATGCGTTCGAAGAAAGCGCTTGACAGTATCTGCTTAGGCAGCCATATTACTGCCTAAGCAGATACTGTCACCAGGTTTCAGGAAACCCATGGCGTCCACAACTCCTCCTTCTTCCAGCGACACAGCCACGCTCACCGATCATGATGACGAGACCGAACTGTACACGATCGAAAACTGGACGATGGACGAGAGTCTGGGTTACCTCCTGTCGCTGGTTCGGGGCCGTATCGTCGCCTCGATCGAGACCGAAAGCGCCGCGCTGGGCATCACTTGGGCGCAGTGGGGAACGCTGCTGAAAATCGCCAACGGCAAAGCTGAAACCGCCTCCGACCTGTGTCGTTACGCTGCCTGCGACACCGGTTCGATGACCCGGATGCTCGATCGGCTCGAACAAAAAGGTTTTCTGCGGCGCGAACGCAGCGCCGAGGACCGCCGTGTCGTGCATTTGCGTCTCACGGAAGCGGGTCAGGCGCTCTATCCCCAGTTGCCACCCATCGCGGTCAAGGTGCTCAACCGCTATCTGCGCGGTTTCAACCGTCAGGAACTGGAAGAACTCAAAAGCTATCTGCGCCGCATGCTGGCCAACGCGGATCACGGCTGATCCGGCGGCCATTCAAAAATTTTTGGCCATTTAGCTGCTCAGGCAGTCACTAGATAGTGCAGAAACAGTTATGGCAGTTTTATTTCTGGAGGTGATCATGCGTGCCCCTTCCATCATCCTCGTCGGACTTGGTGCCGCGATCCTCAGCGCCTGCGCCAGCGATCAGGGGTTGACGCCGAAAGCCGCGCTGACCGACGCCAACCAGCTGGCTGCCCACGACACCCTGGCTCCAGCGGTGAAAACGACCGCGCCGTGGCCAAACGCCGATTGGTGGCGCGCCTTCGGCGATCCGCAGCTCGATCGGCTGATGGACGAAGCCCTGGCCGGCAGTCCCGACCTGCGCTTGGCGCGCGCCCGCCTCGACCAGGCCCGCGCCTTGGCCGGATTGGCCGACGCCAACCGCTATCCACGGGTGGACGCCAACGCTGACAGCGTTTATCAGCACTTCAGCGAGAACGATCTGGTGCCGCCACCGCTGGGGGGTAGCTCAGACAGCGACAATCGCCTGGCGCTCGATTTCAGTTATGAACTGGACTTCTGGGGTAAGAACCAGGCGACGTTCGAAGCGGCCGTCGGCCGGACCAAGGCCGCCGAAGCCGAAGTGCAGCAGGCCCGTCTGCTGATCGCCACGGCGCTGGCCGACCATTACATCCAGCTGCAACGCGAATTCGCCCAGCAGGACATCACCGAATCCCTGCTGCGCCAGCGCCGCCAATTGCTCGATCTGACCCGACAGCGGGTCGCGGCCGGACTGGATTCCCGGGTGGAGCTGGAGCAGGCCGCCGCCGCCATTCCGGCCGCCGAGGCCGATCTAGCGGCGATTCGGCAAAACATGGACTTGACCCGCCACCGGCTGGCCGCCCTGATGGGCGCCGGGCCGGATCGGGGACTGGCCATCGCCCGGCCGCAGATCGGCTTCGATGATGCTCTGGCGCTGCCGACCCGCTTGCCGGCCGAACTGATCGGCCGCCGACCGGACGTGGCGGCGCAACGCTGGCGGGTCGAAGCCGCCGCCAGAGAGATCGATGTCGCCAAGGCCGGCTTCTACCCCAACGTCGATCTGCTGGCCTTCGTCGGCTTCGGCGCGATCGGCCTGAACGACCTGTTGCAGGGCAGCAGTCGCATCGCTGGCATCGGTCCCGCCATCAGCCTGCCGATCTTCGACGCCGGACGCTTGCGTAGCCGCCTGTCGGCGCGCGACGCCGATTTCGACATCGCCGCCGAGCAGTACAACGCCACGCTGGTCGATGCCTTGCGCGATGTGGCCGATCAGCTGGCCTCGCGCCGCGCCCTGGATATCCGCCTGCAACACAACCGGGCGGCCCTGGCCCGCTTCGAGGAATCCTATCGCCTAGCCGAGTTGCGCTATCAGCAAGGGCTGGCCAACTACCTGACGGTGTTGATCGTCGAAGAGCAGGTGTTGGGCCAGCGTCGCCAGATCGCCGATCTGCAGGCCAGCCAGCGCACCGTCGCCGTGGGGCTGATCCGGGCCTTGGGCGGCGGCTATCGACCCGCGACCGAACCGGAAACCACTGCGGGCAGCGTTGCCCGCCCGCCCGCGGCTTGAGCGGCCGCGCTACTCCGATGCGCTAGAGGAAAACGTCATGGCTACTTCAGAAATCCGCCCCGACCAGGCTCCAGCGTCCGCGAACGCGCCGAGCCGCCGCCGCCCCCTGCTGCTGGCCTTCGCCGCCGTCTTTGCCGCCGCCGGCATCGGCTACGGCGTCTGGTGGCAACAGGTCGGGCGCTACGCCGAGAACACCGACGACGCCTATGTGGCAGGCGATGTGGTGCAGATCACTCCCCGCACCGCCGGCACCGTGCTGGCCATTCACGCCGACGACACCGACTTCATCCAGGCCGGCGACACTCTGGTGCAGCTGGACCGGGCCGACGCCGAGCTGGCGCTGGAACAGGCCGAAACCCAGCTGGCCCAGACCGTGCGGCAGGTCCGCACCCTCTATGCCACCGGCAAGGCACTGGCGGCTTCGATCGAACTGCGCCAGGCCGATGTGGCCAAGGCTCGGGAAGATCTGAGCCGGCGGCAGGCCCTGGCCCGCAGCGGAGCCGTATCGTCGGAGGAACTCGATCATGCCCGCACCGGTGTATCGACCGCCGAAGCGGCCCTGGCCGCGGCCCGCCAGCAGTTCGCCTCCAACCACGCCCTGATCGACAACACCAGCGTCGCCTGCCATCCCGATGTGGCTCGCGCCGCCACTCGGGTGCGGGAAGCTTGGCTCAACCTGGAACGCACCACTATTCCAGCGCCGGTGTCCGGCTACGTGGCCAAGCGCGCGGTGCAGGTCGGACAGCAGATCGCGCCGGGTGCGCCGCTGATGGCGGTCATCCCTCTGAACCAGGTGTGGGTGGACGCCAACTTCAAGGAAGGTCAGTTGCGTCACATGCGCATCGATCAGCCGGTGACGCTGACTTCGGATGTCTACGGCAGTGGGGTCCAGTATCACGGCAAGGTGGTCGGATTGGCCGCCGGCACCGGTTCGGCCTTCGCCCTGCTGCCGGCCCAGAACGCCACCGGCAACTGGATCAAGGTGGTGCAGCGCCTGCCGGTGCGGATCGCGCTGGATCCCCAGGAGCTGGCTGCCCATCCTTTGCGCATCGGCCTGTCGATGCTGGTCTCGGTCGACGTGCACGACCAGAGCGGCGAGCAGCTGGCCAACGGCCGCGCTACCGCCGAGCCGATCGCGCGCACCGGGGTTTTCGACCAGAAAAGCCAGGGCGCCGAACCTCGGGTGGATCGCATCGTCGCTGCCAATCTGCAGGAATCGGGCAGCCAGACCGAGGCTCGGGCCATGTGCAGCGCCGACAGCGTGGCTGCAGCGGTGCCCCGCCGCGAGCTGGGCAACACCGGGCGGCGCGGCGCAGGCGACGCCCGACTGCAAGTCGCTCGTTGATCCACGTCCGGAGATCGCGTCATGGCCCAGCCCCAGCAGGAATTGCCACCGCTGACCGGCGGCACCCTCGTGCTCGCCACGGTGGCGCTGTCACTGGCCACCTTCATGAACGTGCTGGACACGACTATTGCCAATGTGTCCATCCCCACCATCGCCGGCAATGTCGGCGTGAGCCCCAACCAGGGCACCTGGGTCATCACCTCGTTCGCGGTCGCCAACGCCATTAGCGTGCCGCTCACCGGCTGGCTGACCCAGCGGTTCGGCCAGGTCCATCTCTTCGTCACCTCGGTGCTGCTGTTCGTGCTGGCCTCGCTGCTGTGTGGCTTGTCCACCAGTCTGGAGATGCTGATCTTCACCCGCGTGCTGCAGGGGGCGGTGGCCGGGCCGATGATTCCCCTGTCCCAGGCTTTGTTGCTGAATAGCTATCCGAAGGCCAAGTCCGGCATGGCGTTGGCCATGTGGTCGATGACCACCTTGGTCGCGCCGGTGCTGGGGCCGATCCTCGGTGGCTGGATTTCGGACAATTACAGCTGGCCGTGGATCTTCTACATCAATGTGCCGGTTGGCTTGATCGCGGCCTGGTTGAGCTGGCGTCTCCTCAAGCACCGCGAGTCGGCCACCCGCCAGCTGCCGATCGACGGCGTTGGTCTGGGTCTGCTGGTGATCGGGGTCGGCTCGCTGCAGGTCATGCTCGACAAGGGCAAGGATCTGGACTGGTTCGCTTCGGGCCAGATCGTGGCCCTGGCGGTGGCCGCAGTGGTGGCCCTGACCTTCTTCGTGATCTGGGAGCTGACCGAGCGTCATCCGGTGGTGGATCTGACCCTGTTCAAGAGCCGCAACTTCGCCACCGGAGCCTTGGCCGTTTCCCTGGGTTACAGCCTGTTTTTCAGCACGGTGGTGATCATGCCGCTGTGGCTGCAGCAGTTCATGGGCTATACCGCCACCTGGGCCGGCATCGTCACCGCGCCTATCGGCATCCTGGCCTTGCTGATGTCGCCCGTGGTCGGGCGCATCCTGCCCCATATCGACCCGCGCTGGCTGGCCAGCTTCGCCTTTCTCATCTTCGCGGGCACGGCCTTCATGCGCGCTGGCTTCAACACCAATGTCGACATGATGGCGGTGGTGATTCCCCAGTTGATCCAGGGCGCGGCCATGGCCACCTTTTTCGTCCCGCTCACTGCCGTGACCCTGTCGGGCCTGCCGCCGGAGCGCATACCAGCGGCGGCCGGGCTCTCTAATTTCCTGCGCATCATGGCTGGCGGCATGGGCGCTTCCATCTCCACCACCCTGTGGGAAGACCGGGCCAGTCTGCACCATGCCCATCTGATGGATCACCTCAACCTCTACGATCCCGGCACCGTCCATGCCCTGCAGGGCATGACCGCGCTTGGTCTATCGCCCGGACAGACCCTGGCCAGCCTGGAGCAACAGGTGACCCGCCAAGCCTATATGTTGTCGGCCACCGACTTGTTCTGGTTGTCGGGGGTGCTGTTCCTGATGCTGACCGTGGTGATCTGGCTCAGTCGCCCGGTGCGCAAACCGGCGGGGGCGTCGTCGGCCGCTGGCGCGCATTGAGATGCGGGTCGGGTGAGATGCGGGTCGGGTGGGTAGCCGCCGACATCGATTCAGCCGGCAATGGTTTTGCGTGCAGGGTCGGATCGGACAGCGGACGCTATTGGATCGGTCAGGTGTAATCCCCGTTTGGACAAAGGATCTGGCCATCGGGAGAACATTTCCAGACCTTGCCTTCCCAGCCGGGAATCCAGGCGAATTGGGTGGCGTCCGCCGCTTGTACCCAGACGTTGAGAGTGGTTGCGACAGCTCGCAACAAGACTTTGCCATCGGTTCCTTCCGCCACCCGGCAACCCGAAAGGGTCACGGTGGCGCCATCGGCCAGAGAGTCTATGATGAGAAATAGCGAGCTGCCCGCGCCCAAGAGCTGGCCATTCCAACTCTTGTCGCTGGGATCGACCTGAAGGCTCTTGTTTCCGGTGGTATCCCGGCCGGTGCCCGATCCGACGCCCTGATAGCCGGGCGCTCCGTGTCCGTTGAAATACAGATTCTTGATCTTGACGCTGCGTTGATTGGCGATGTTGATGATCTGGCCGATCGTATCGTTGATCGACGAGACGCGGATTTCTTGGCCGTTGCCGTATCTGTTCAGGAAGCGATAATCGAAAACTCCAAAACCGTTTGCGTCGGTGACGCATAAATCGATCGAACCTGCCATCGGATGTTCTCCTCTCGTAACGGATCTTGCGATTTCGGCCCAAGATATTGGGATCGATGTCAAGCAGTTACGACGGCATATTCCATGCCGGAGACGAAAACCGCGACCTAGCCGCTATAGGGCGATCCACAGGTTCAAAAAGACCGGCTCAGCGCAGTCCGATAAGAGCCGAACAGGCCAAGTCGATGAGCCGTTTCCCTCAAGGAATGCCCAGCAGCTTATGAGTCTGCAGGCTCAGTCGCCATTGCGGGTTGGCCAGGCAATAAGCAATCGTCGCCTGGGTATGGCGCTCCAGGTCGGGACCATCCAGCGGTTGCAGGAAGAAATGGCGGAAAGTCAGATCGGTGAAGCGTTCCGGTTGCGCTTCGGGCTCCGCTTGCGGGTAGACCAGCTTGAGTTCGTCGCCATGGGTGATGCGCAGCGGCGCGTTGGCCTTGGGGCTGACGCAAATCCAGTCGAGGTCGAGCGGCGCGAGTAGAGTGCCGTTGGTTTCCACCGCCACCGCGAAACCCCGGTCGTGCAGGGCGACGATCAGCGCATCGTCCAGTTGCAGCAGCGGCTCGCCGCCGGTGCAGACCACATAGGGTCGGGCCTGTGGTAGCTGCGAAGCGGGCCAGCGGGCGGCGATCGCGCTGGCCAGCGCCTCGGCGGTGGCGAATTTGCCCCCGCCCGGTCCATCGGCCCCCACGAACTCGGTGTCGCAGAACCGGCAGATCGCCTTTTCCCGGTCCACTTCGCGCCCGCTCCACAGATTGCAGCCGACAAAACGGCAGAATACCGCCGGTCGGCCGCTCCAGGCCCCTTCGCCCTGCAGGGTATAGAATAATTCCTTCACCGAATACCGCATGTTTATCCCGGCAGCGCCGGCCCCTCTTCGCCCCAACACAATGTTGCGCCACAGCCGGGTGTTTCTTCCAGATCGATCCGATCCAGCGGCGGCAATCGTTCGGCCAGCGCCGCCCGAACCCAGCGCAACAGGCTGGCCGGATCGGCATCCTCCAGGCCGGTCAGCTGGTCCAGCCGATGATGGTCGAGCTGCCGGTAGGCCGGCTCGAACAGCGCCTTGACCTCGCCATAGTCCACCGTCCAGCCCATCACCTCGTCCAACGGCGCGGTCAGGTGCAGGCGGATGCGGTAACTGTGGCCGTGCAGACGTCGGCGCGGATCGTCGGCCGGGACACGGCGCAGACGCAAAGCGCTTTCGAAGACTCGCTCCTTCCAGATTCGGTAATGCCGCCCGTCGTAATGGCAACCGGCAGTGGCTGTTTCGTAGACCGTCACCCAGGACAGCGGCGGCAACTCCGCCTGCAGTCGTTGCCACAGCCAGGCCGCCAGCCGCTCGCTGGTCGGGTTTTCCAGTCCGGGCAGCTCGTTGAGGCAGGCTTGGTGCAGGATGGCGTGCAGCGGCCGCCACAATTCGTCCAGCCGGTCGAAATCTACGCCGAGATCCAGGCCAGCCAAATCTTGGTCGGCATGTACGATCACCTCGAAACCATGACCGTGCATCCGCCCGCAAGGATGGCCTGCAGGCACGTTTGGCAACTGGTGGGCCGCTTCGAAGCGGAACCGCCGCCAGACGTGGGCATGGTCCGCGCCATCCAGATCGACGCCCTGGTCACGGGTGCTCTGGATGCCGACCCGTTCCAGCCCCGGTGCGTCCAGCCGTGCCCGAATCCAACGCGCCAGGTTCTCGTCGGTCGGAATCGGCAAATAGTCATTCAGGAAAGCATAGTCCAGCGGCGCTACCGCTGCTTGCAGCCGCGCGGTCAGGGTCTCGGTTGCCGTGCCCGGCGCGGATGTCCGGTCCGACGCCCATTCGGCCCGCACCTGCGCCAGGTAGCTATGGCCGTGCAGCCGGCGGGCGCGATGCCCCTCCGGAAAAATGCCCACTTGGCAAGCCGCCTCGAACGGTACGGCCGCAACGGTATACAGCCGTACACTCATCGCTGGGTGGCGCGGAAGCGTTCCGCCAGCGGATCGGCGATGCCGGCCTCGGCGAAACCCTTGGCCCGCAACAGACAGGCCGGACAGGTACCACATGGCGGTTGCTGGCCCTGGTAGCAGGTATGGGTGTCGGCCAAGGCCGGCAGCGCGCCGAGATCGCGCGCTATCAGCACGGTTTCGGCCTTGGACTTGAACATCAGCGGGGTATGAAGCGTCAGCTCGTATTCCATGCCCAGCCGCAGCGCTTGCTCCAGTGCTTGCAACGTGGTCTGGCGGCAGTCGGGATAACCGCTGTAGTCGGTCTGAGCCACCCCGGTGACCAGATGATGGATATCGCGCTGATAGGCCAGGGCGGCGGCGAAGGTCAGGAAGATCAGGTTGCGTCCCGGCACGAAGGTATTGGGCAGCTGGGTGTGCGCGTCCACTCCAGCCTGGACCGCTACCCCGGTGTCGGTCAGGGCATTGCCGCCCAGCGCGGCGAAGGTGTCGATCGGCAGCACGGTGTGTGGGACCGCGGCGTGCGCGGCGACTCGAGCGGCGCAATCCAGTTCGATGCGGTGACGCTGGCCGTAGTCGAAGGTCACTGCCGATACCTGGCCGGCCCCGAAGCGGGCCAGTGCCCAATACAGACAGGTGGTGGAATCCTGCCCACCGGACAGGACCACAAGAGCCGTGCTCATCATAACTTCTCCAGGCTGAAACGACCGCTCACGACGCGGATGCGGCGGGCGGGCGATCCAGCCGCACACTCGGTTTGATGGCGATGCCGCCGCGCGGCATGAAATCGCCCCGCACCTCCAGCCAGCGCGGTTGCAGCAGGGTGAACAGATCCTCCGCGATCCGATTGACCACCTCCTCGCCGAAGGTCCCCTGATTGCGGAAGCTGAACAGATACAACTTCAGGGACTTCGATTCCACCAGAAAGGCGGCGGGGCTGTAGTGGATGATCAGCCGGGCGAAGTCGGGCTGGCCGGTGATCGGGCACAGACAGGTGAACTCGGCGCAATCCAGCTCTACCCGATATTCGTGCTGGGTATAGCGGTTGGGGAAGCGCTCCAGCAACTGGGGAGAATAGTGCTGGGGATACTCGGTCTTGGCTTGGCCCAGGAGCGTCAGGCCGTCGATGTCAGGCATGTCGAAGATTCCAACGGTCAATGAACGAACGATAGCAGAAATCCGCAGCGCGGATCGGTTGGGGAGACGATCGCCCGCTTGGAGGCCGTCGTTTTTCCCGGATCGTCGCAGAATTTGCAATGAATAGGGTCAATCATGAAATATTTCGGGTCGTAGTTAAGACTCGATGTCCTGTTAAGATATATTGATGGATAATTTTAAGGTCGGGAAACCCTATCAATAAGATCAATCTGCTCAGCGGGCTTGAAAAGGCCGGTGTGCGGGCTTGTCGGCAGGAATCCTCATGTCTTTCGTCATCGATGCGCCGATTTCCGTGCGGCGCAGCTTGAGCCTTCGGTTCGGCTTGCTGATCCTGCTGTCCTTTCTCGCCTTCACCGGCGGTTTCACCTACCTGATCGCCTTGCCAGCCGCGCACGAGATTGCTGTATCCCGCTTGCACACCGTCGCCGACAGCGTGGCCGGCGAACTCGACCAGACTTTTCAGATCATGGAGCGGCTGCTCGGTTCCACCCAGCGCGGAATCGAGCCCCGCGTGCTGGATACCCACGATCCGCGCGAGTTCAATCGGCTGTTTCAGCCCTTGTTGCGGGCATGGCCCCAGATCACCTCGGTGGTCGCCGGCGCGCCGGATGGCCGGGGCTGGATGCTCCGGGCGGAAGGGGAGGATCATTGGTTCAACCGGCTGAGCGATCCGGGTTTTCCGCAGGGCCGCCATCGCTGGTTCGAATGGCGGGGTGGACAGCCGGTTCAGGACGCCTGGGCGGAGCTCGACTACGATCCGCGTCAACGCCCCTGGTATCGCCGAGGGATCGCTGCACCCGCCAATGGGGAGGTATTCTGGACCGACCCTTACCTTCTGTACACCACCCAGGAGCCGGGCATCACCGGATTGATCCATATCCGTCAGGCCGATGGTGAGGAGCTGGTGCTCGGAATCAACATTCTGCTGCGCGATCTGGCGCGGTTCACGACCACGCTGCGTTTCAGTCCCCACGGTCTGGCCGCCGTCCTGACTCCCGACGGCCGCATGATCGGATTGCCGAGGTTGCCGGCCTACGCTGCGCCCGCCGCGCTCGACGCCGCCATCCTCAAGCCCTTCCAGGATCTGGAGCTGGGGCCGCTCCAGCCTATTCTGGCCGATGGCTTCATCCAGAAGCGGCCGATCGCCGGGACCGTGGCGTTGCCTGCGGCGGCGGGCGGCAATTCCTGGCTGGCGCGCTTCCACCCGTGTCTGCTCGACGACCGAATTCTGTTCTGGGTGGTGGTGGCTGCGCCCGAATCCGACTTTTTGCCGATCGGCAGCCAGCAACTGCTGGCGTTGTTGGCCATCTTCGCCGGAGTGCTGGCCTTGTCGCTGCTGAGCGCGCGCCGCATCGCCCGCTCGATCAGCGCGCCGTTGCAGGCCCTGGTCTGGGAGAACGAGCTGATCTGCCGTCTCGATCCCGACCCCGGCCCACCGATCGCGACCGACCTGCTCGAAGTTCGTCAGCTGGTCGAAGCGCAGATCCGAATGCGGACGATGCTGAACAATTACGTCCAGATCACCGATCGCCAGGCCGGCGATCTCAATGTCCGGATCCGGGAATTGAGCAGCCTGTACGCGCTGTCGAAACTGCTGGAGCAGGATCGGCCGCTGACCGAGATCTTGCGACGGGCGGTCGAGCTGTTGCCGGTCGCCGGGCGTCACACCAACACTGCGATGGCGCGGATCGGCTACTTCGACCAGCGCTACGTGACCCGGCCGTTTCGGGAAACGCCGTGGCGACAGAGCGCCGTCATCCTCATTCACGGCCAGCCGGCCGGTCGGATCGAAGTGTTCGATGCCGCATACGAACCGCTGCCCGATCAGACCGCTGCGCCGCATGAAAACCAGGCGCTGTTGAATCAGTTCGCCCACCAGCTGGGTCAGGCCATCGAGCGCCGCTTGGCGCTGAGCCGCCTGCACGATCTGACCGAGACCCTGGAGCAACGCGTGGCCGAGCGCACGGCGGAACTCGAAGCGAGTCGGCTCGAACAGCTCCGGCATTTGGCCGAGAACCAGCGCGCAGCCGAAGCGTTGCGTCGTAGTGAGCAGTTTTTCCGGGCGGTGTTTTCCAACGCCATGATCGGTATCGCCACCAACAGCATGGCGGATGGCCGCTTCATCGAAGCCAACGATCGGTTCTGCGCCATGACCGGTTACGACAAAGCCGAGCTGGGCCGGTTTTCCTTCTTCGATCTGGCCCACCCGGACGAATACTCGCTCAACCGGAGCCAGATCCATGCCCTGTGCCACGGGAACGTCCAGCAACTGTCCAGCTTGCAGCGGCGTTATCGGCGCAAGGACGGCTCGGTGCGCTGGGCGCAGATCGGCATCACCCTGATCCACGACTGCATGGGCGACTACACCATCACTGTGGCGCTGGACGTCACCGAGCGCAGACAGGCCGAGGAGGAGCTGTTGGCCGCCAAGCAGGCCGCCGATGCCGCCAGCCGGGCCAAGGGCGATTTTCTGGCCAACATGAGCCACGAGATCCGCACGCCGATGAACACCATCATCGGCATGACCCAACTGGCCCTGCAGGCCGAGCTGTGCTTGAAGCCGCGCAACTATCTGGAAAAAGTGCAGCGTTCGGCCCAGTTGCTGCTGGGCATCATCAACGACATTCTCGACTTCTCCAAGATCGAAGCCGGCAAGCTGGTCATCGAAGCCATCGAATTCCGCCTCGATCAAGTGCTGGCCCATCTGAGCGACGCCACCTTGATGAAGGTGCAGGAAAAGGGCTTGAGCCTGTCGACCCGGATCGCGACCGATGTGCCGGTGGGTCTGATCGGCGATCCGCTGCGGTTGTCCCAGATCCTGTTGAACCTGGTGGGCAACGCCGTCAAGTTCACCGAGCGCGGTGAGATCGCCGTGACCGTCGAACGGCTGTGCGCCGAGTCGGACGCGGTGTTGTTGCGATTCGCGGTACAGGATACCGGGGTTGGGCTGGATCCCGAGCAGCAGGCCGGTCTGTTCAATCCGTTCACCCAGGCCGACAGCTCGACCACGCGCCGCTATGGCGGCACTGGGCTGGGTCTGGCCATCGCCAAGCGCCTGACCGAGTTGATGGGCGGTCGGATCGGGGTCGACAGCCGCTATGGCGAAGGCAGTACCTTCTGGTTCACGGTGCGGCTGGGCTGGTGGAGCGCGGCGGCCCCGGAATCGTCGCGCCAGGGCGCAGCGGGTGGCCACAGCTTGGCCTTGCCCGATCCATCCACTGCCATCCCGCCCGCCGTCGCCGGGTTACAGGGGGTGCGCCTGCTGCTGGTCGAGGACAACGAAATCAACCAGGAGCTGGCCATCGATATCCTGCAGGGTGCGGGCATCGTGGTTCGGGCCGTCGGCAACGGGGCCGAAGCCCTTGCGTTGCTGGCGCGGGAATCGTTCGACGGGATCCTGATGGACTGCCAGATGCCGGTCATGGACGGCTACGAGGCCACGCGCCGCATCCGGGCCGACCAGCGTCTGGTCGGTCTGCCGATCATCGCCATGACCGCCAGCGTCATGAGCGGGGATCGCGCCCAATGCCTGGCGGCGGGCATGAACGATCACGTCAGTAAGCCGATCGATGTCGGCGAGCTGTTCACCAGCCTGCTCCGCTGGATCAATCCGTCGGCGGATGCGATCTCCATCCGGCCCGCGCCGCCGGTTTCGACCCCGGTCGAGCCGCCCGCTGTGCTGGAGGAGACGACCGCACCCGATCTCACGGCCTTCGCCGCCGCGCTGGAGCGCTTGCGCGACCAACTGGCCGAAGGCGATCCCGATGCTGATCTGAGCTGCGATGCGTTACAGGCGTTGCTCGGACCCCAGGCCAGGCAGGCACTCGATCCGGTGCGGCAGGCCGTCGCCTGTTACGATTTCGACCGAGCCGCGCGCTTGTTGAACGAAGCGATCGCGGCGCTGGACTCGCAGCGCAGCCGGAGGCCCGCGTGAGCGCCAATCCACCCGTCTATTCCGATCGCGTCGATGGGGCGCAGAACCCCCTGGTGTTGGTCGTGGACGATACGCCGGAAAACCTGGATCTGGTCCGGGCCGTGCTCGCCCAGGATTATCGCATCCGCGTCGCCCGCGATGGCGTCACCGCCTTGCGGCTGGCGGTGCATCATCTTCCCGATCTGATCCTGCTCGACGTCATGATGCCGGAGATGGACGGCTACGAAGTCTGCCGACGGTTGAAGGCCGATCCGCGTCTGGCCGATATTCCGGTGATCTTCGTCACTGGCATGAGCGAGAGCGAGGATGAAAGTCGGGGTTTCGACATGGGGGCGGTGGATTACATCACCAAGCCGATCAGTCCGCCGGTGCTGGTTCGCCGGGTCCGCACCCATCTGGCGCTGCGCGATCACCACCGCGAGCTGGAAAGCCGGGTGCGACAGCGCACCCACGAGCTATACCAGACCCGCCTGCAGATCATCCGTCGGCTCGGGCGGGCCGCCGAGTTCAAGGATAGCGAGACCGGCAGCCATATCGTGCGCATGAGTCATTACGCGCGGCTGATCGGCCAGGAAGCCGGCTTGAATGACCATCAGGTCGACCTGCTGTTCAACGCCGCGCCCATGCACGATATCGGCAAGATCGGCATTCCCGACCGGATCCTGCTCAAACCCGGCCCGCTGGATGAGAACGAATGGCGGATCATGCGCGAGCATCCGCTGATCGGGGCCGAAATCATCGGCGAGCACAGCAACGACCTGTTGCATTATTCTCGACTGATTGCCCTGACCCATCATGAGCGATGGGACGGGACCGGCTATCCGCATGGGCTCAAGGGCGATGACATCCCGTTGATCGGGCGGGTGGCCGCCATCGCCGACATCTTCGACGCCCTCACCAGTCCCCGCCCCTACAAGGGGGCTTGGACGGTGGCCGACGCGGCCCGCGAGATCGAACAGCATGGCGGCAGTCAGTTCGATCCCGAGCTGTTGCCGGCCTTCCGGAAAGCGCTGCCCAAGCTGGAGCGGATCAAGATCTTGTATGCCGAGGAAGCGCTTCTGGATCACGATCTGAAGCTGTAAGCGGTGTCGCCGCCGCTGGCTCGGATGGCCGGGGAGCTGCCGTTTCCGTCACTGCGTCGGTTTTCGTCGCATCGGTGGCAGTGGTCGTTTCGGCGATGGCGGTCGCCGCTGGCGCGACAGGGGCCACGTCTTCCGCCCCATTGACCGCCAACCAGCGCTCGCCCAGGATGGCCTTGGCCTCGCCCAGATGCCAGGCGACGCTGTCCAGATCGTGGTGGGAACGGTGGACCCAGGCTTCGCCCCAGTAGAAGTTGCAACTGGTTTCAGCCCGTAGCAGACGCCAGTGCGCTTCGTTCAGCACCCGCGCCAGTTCGGGGTTTGGATCGTGGGCGCGCGCCACTGCCGTCATCATGTTGTGGAATTGCCGGCTGAGGTCGTGCACGCGGACCATGGTGTCGCGCTGAGCCCAGGAGCCTTGCCACTGGTGGAAATCCCAGCCGTGATGCTCGTCGGTGTTCCAGGCGCCGCGCCGCACGGTGACTCGTCCGTGCGCGCCGAAGCGGTCCAGATATTCGCTGATGAAGGTTGGCCGCAGGGTCGAGTGGCCGGCGCGGATGGCGTCCATCGCCTCCCGGTAGAAATAGGTCCAGAAGTTGGATTTTTCGGTGACGTTGCGAAACCAGCCGCCGTTGTCGCCGTCGGTGGCGGTGGTCACCAGCGGCGGGAAATCGCACCACTTGGTCCGTTCGTGCAGCTCGTGATAGAACCAGCCGTAATCCATGCCGGCCAGCTGGGCGTTGGACAGCTCGCGGTCACGGGCGATGATGATGAGCTGTTCGCCGCCGTATTCGGCAATGTGCGGCCGATAGCGCAGCTCTTGCCAGCTCATCGAATCGACTGGATCGATATATTCGCAATCCACCAGCACGTAGCGGTAGCCAGCCCGCTTCAGATGGGGAATCAGGCGCATGTCGAAGCCCATCTCCGGCGGCCAGAAGCCGTTGAACTGGCTGCGCCAGAATACATGGCGGGCGATGGCCTGCCAGCGGGCGATGTGTTCATCCCAGTCGGCTTCTGGAATCAGCGCCAGCACCGGGTGGTAGTAACCGGTGCCGATGATCTCGAACAGCTTGTCGTTCTGCAGATGCCAGAGCAGTTTGCCGCAGTCGACGATGCCGTAGGCGCGGCGCTGGAAATCGGGGCTGGACAGGCTTTCCAGCAGCGTGCCGGACAGCGACAGATGGACCCGGGCGATATCCTGGTACTCCCACAGCACCCGCGGCATGCGATCGTAGGCGAATAGGATTTCCTTGGCTTCCCACTCGTGGGTTTCGAGCAGGGCGTCGAGATTGCCGGGGGGCTGGTGCATGTTCAGCACCAGGGCGTGGTGGATGTCCCTCATCGCGTGCTTCCTCGTTCTGGTTTATGGGCGATGGCGAAAAACGATGACGATCCTAAGACGGGTCATCGCTAAGCATACAGTAAAGTCAATGGGATGGGGTTGCGGTCACAGCGGCGGCGGGGGAGGGCCAGCCGTGCGCACGGTCAGCGGCGGCAGGGCGTCGATGTGGATGCCCTGCTGCGGGATGGGCAGGGCGATGCCGTGCTGACGAAACAGATCCCAGATTTCCAGCCGCACGTCGCTGGAGATATTGCGAATGCCGTTCTGTACGTCGCAGATCCAGAACCGCAGCTCCAGCAGTAGAAAGCTGTCGCCGAATTCCAGCAGCAGAGCGCGCGGCTCGGGATCGGCCAGCACTCGCGCCGGCCGGCCGGCCGCCTGCACCATCAGTCGCAGGGCTTGGCGCACGTCGGTGTCGTAGGAAACCCGCACCCGTACCTTGAGCCGGGCCAGGTCGTTGCGGTGCGACCAGTTGACGACCTGATGGGTGACCAGTTCTTCGTTGGGGATCAGGTATTCGGTGCCGTCGCGGGTTTCCACCGACACGTAGCGCGCCCCCAGCGAGGCCACCCAGCCGTAGGTTTCGCCGATCTGGATGATGTCGCCCGGTTTGATCGACCGGTCCATCAACAGCATGATGCCGCTGATCAGGTTGGAGGTGATGCGCTGCAGGCCAAAGCCGATGCCGACGCCGACCGCGCCGCCGAATACCGCCAGGGCGGTGAAATCGACCCCGGCCCCAGCCAGCGAGACCAGCACGGCCAGAGTGATCAGCCCACCGGTGAACAGCTTGCCGAACAAGACCCGCACCGATGGGGTCAGGCTGGGGAGATGCTCCAGGCGTTGTTCCAGCGCCCGCGAAATCAGCACCGCCGCCCACAGCGCGACCCCGAAGAAGAACATGCTTTTGACCACGGTCAGCAACGACAACCGGATCGAGCCGAGCTGGATGGCTAGCTGGTCGAGGAACGCCAGGGTCGGGTCGAGCAGGCCGAGGATGGCCAGCACGGCGATGCTGTAGGCAGCGATCACCACCGCCCGTGCCCAGACCGGTTCGCGCACGAACAGCGCGAACAGGCGGATGGCGATCCAGGCCGCCAGCAGGTGGACGCCGATCCGAACCCAGTGGGTCGGCCAGCCGAAATGGGCCGCGAGCGCGCCGGCTGTCACCAGACCGCCGATCCACAGCAGCGGAAAGACCAGCTCCGCCAGGGTTAGCAGGGCAGGGCGGTTGGGCGCGGTGGCGGGTGCGGCGGCCAGGATGCGCCGGACCAGCTGGGGATGGACGAAGTCGTGCAGCCACCAGGCGATGAAACCGGTGCAGACCAGTGCCGGGATCTGCATGGCGGTGTAGACGATGTGGGCCGGGGTGAAGAACTCCAGCCGCAGCCAGTCCCACAGAGCGCCCAGCCAGACCAGAATCAAGCCACCGTCGAAGAAGGGTTGTTGCATGAGCGGGTTATCGAATTCTCCAGGCCAGGGTCATGCGCGATGGTTTGCGACTTGGGCGGGATCTCCACCGGTTAGATATAGCTGGAACTTATTGATTGTATATCTAAAGGATTAGATTGAAGTACAAGTGTAATTAATCACTAGTAATTATTCAACGCTGGATACACACTCAGTCCAACGAGGAATATGGAATTTTTTGTCCACAGCCAACATATGCCGACGTACATATAGGGCTAGAGCTTCCCGGCTATGAATACTCAATTGATCATGATCATCCAGCATAAAATCACAGCGTAAAGCCTCTTGAGCTTCTAATGGTAACTGCATATTTATCTTGAAAGTTAGCATCACTATCTTATTCCATTCATGATCGTCACGAGCAGAAACCCACGGTGTCGTAGATGGCTCACTATGCAGGATACGCGAGAGCACAAAATCAAGAAAGCACCCAGTAATAT
>RXIW01000068.1 GCA_003989065.1 Candidatus Competibacteraceae bacterium | reverse complement strand
AGCCCCGAAGCAGGATCAGGAGACGGCCATGCTGGCCGGGGCCACGGCAAGATCCTGGGCGGCGGCATGGTCGGCACGCATGCGGGCGACATGATCGGCGAGATCGCCCTGGCCATCGAGATGGGTGCGGACGCTGTCGACATCGGCAAGACCATCCACCCGCATCCGACGCTGGGCGAGAGCATCGGCATGGCGGCGGAAGTGGCGCATGGCAGCTGCACGGATGTGCCGCCTGCGCGCAAGTAAGTCCGCAGCCAAGCTACCCTGACAAGGCCCGAACTGGCGACGGTTCGGGCCTTGTGCTTTGCGTACCCAAACAATCGCCGCAGAATACTGTGCATTTGTACAGTATTCATGTCAGCCACTTCCAAGCCCAAGCTCTACAACCCACGCCACCCCGAACGCACGCTGCTCTACCAAATGGTAGCCGAGCACTACGAGACCTGGCTAGAGTTGGCCAGCGCGGGTCAGTTCGACGGCCAGGGCGACCACCACACCCCCAAGCCCTTCGTGCGCAAAGCGTTTGCCAAGTATCTTGAGTGCGGCATCTTTGCCCATGGCTTTGCCCGCGCTCGCTGCGGCGACTGTGGGCACGACTACTTTGTAGCCTTCTCCTGCAAAGGCCGGGGAGTCTGCCCCTCGTGCACCACGCGGCGGATGGTGGAGACGGCGGCACACCTGAGCGACCACGTTTTCCCCCGCCTGCCGGTGCGCCAGTGGGTGCTCTCCGTGCCCAAGAGGTTGCGGTACTTCATGCAACGCGACGGAGCGGTGCTGAGCATGGTGCTGCGCATCTTTCTGCGGGTGATCGCACAAACTCTGCAGACCCACAGCCCCGGTGCGGCCCATATGGACAAGGCAGGCCTGCACATCGGTGCCATCGCCTTCATTCACCGATTCGGCTCCAGCCTCAATGAACACGTCCACTTCGGGGTCTCCTCGTTTTCAGTGCAATAAGTGACGGTACGCAAAGCTAGCACTGGCGCGGGGGTGGTCTGGGTAGACCGTTGATTTCATTGACTTTCCTGTTCGCTTTGTAAACGGGTATGGTGCCCGTTTGCTTGGTTTTGATCTTTGCCCGCGGTTGAAGGAACTCAAACAGCGCCACCTCTTTGTGCCACGCGGCACCAAAGTGCCCGCAGAAATCGCTGCGGTGTGCGAAGCCAATGTCGACGTCGCTTTGATCGAAAAGCATTGGGATAGTCTGGTGCACCTGGCAGCCTCGGTCATGAGCGGACATGCCAGTGCGGTGGCAGCTCTTGCGCGGTTCGGTTCTGCCGCCCAGGGCGATCCAATCTATGAGGCTGGCGTGCAATTGGGGCGGTTGCTGCGTACGGCGTTTTTGGCTGACTACTTTGTCAAGGACGCTTTCAGGAACGAGTTGCGCCGGGTGCTCAATCGGGGCGAGGCTGTTAACGCCCTCAAGCGCGCCATTTATACCGGCCGGATCAGCCCGGCGCAGGCCAAACGTGTCGATGAAATGCAGGCTGTGGCCGATGCGTTGAGCCTGATGGCCAACATCGTGATGGCGTGGAATACCTCACAGATGCAGGCGGTCCTGGATCGCTGGTCGAACCGCCGCCAGGTCATTCCACCGGAACTGATCGGGAAGATTGCGCCCACCAGGCTGGAGAGCATCAACTTGCGGGGTGTGTTTCGCTTCCCGGTTGACCGCTATGCTGACCAAATCCTGCCTTCGCGGCCAAATGCATCGATAACTGGCACCAATGGATGAAACCGACCACGGTTTGACGCCACGAATCGCAGATTTGAAAGTGAACAGGAAAGTCAATGAAATCAACGATCTACCAACACCACCTCCGCGCCAGTGCTAGCTTTTCGTACCGTCACTTATTGCACTGAAAACGAGGAGACCCCAACAAGTCCGGGCAGTTGGCACACCGGCTGATGTACGTCGATCTGGTGATCCTGGATGAACTGGGCTACCTGCCGTTCACGCAGTCGGGCGGTGCGATGCTGTTCCACCTGCTCTCCAAGCTCTACGAGCGAACGAGCGTGGTGATCACCACCAACCTCACCTTCTCGGAATGGAGCAGCGTCTTCGGCGACGCCAAGATGACAACCGCCTTGCTCGACCGCCTCACGCACCACTGCCACATCGTGGAGACAGGCAATGAGAGCTGGCGATTCAAGCACTCCAGTGCCGCTGGCGCGGCACCGTCCAAGCCACGTGCAAAAGCTCAGAAAGGAGATCGAAAAGCAGCAGACCCGATAGACTTATCCACAACCGAGTAGCCAGAACATCCATCAACCCAGTGGCTCAGTATTCGACGTGATCACTGGCTCAGTTGTGCTGATGAATCAACAGGCACGTATCGTTTTTCCTAACAGCGCACCCGTCCTTGATGGACGGCTCCGAAGATACATCTCAAACAGTCCACAAACCGTCTACTAAAGCCATTTGAACCAGCGAAAGACCGCTACCAACCCAACACTCATTAGTAAGCAAAGACCTACCAACACCCAGAAGCCATTGGTGGCATCTGCGAACGGCAGTCCCAGAAGATTGGCGCCAAACAGGCCAGTGACAAAGTTCAAGGGCAAGAAGATTGTGGATACCACGGCAAAAACATAAGAGCTTTGATTCAGCTGTCGCTCCTGAATGCGGTTTGCCTGGTCACTGAGGATATCGATACGGTCACGCAAATTCTCCAGCGTTTCGAGCAACCGCAACAGCTGGTTCAGGTGCTCCTCCAGTCGGCCTCGGTGATTTATATTCAGCGGCGGGACGACGAGAGTTGTCAACGTTTGAAGAACGGCTCGCTGGGGGCCAAGATGACGAAGAAAGCCAGAGATCGCGGTCTGGGTATTGGCCATGCTCGGGCATGCCGCTTCCGTCTGGTGCTGAACCAGAAGGCCGCCGATCAGATCCACCCCATCCTCCAGCATCTCGACCTGCTCGGAAACTTCCGCGAGGTGCTCTTCGATGAGATCGCAAAGGAAGTCACCTGGCGTTGCAGGGCCGCGCCCCTGAGAGATGTCTTCTGCAAGTTCGAGGATGGGATCCACATCCTCCTCGCGGGTCGTGATAACCCGACGCTCATCAATCCAGATTCGCATGGACACCATGTCCTCTGGATGCCCCACTCCATCAGCTCTCAGATGCATCGCTTTGAGCAGAACCATCACACCCTGCCCGTGGACGCGCAACCGCGACCGGGTATCTTCAGAGACCATCGCTGCGGCGATCAGCTTGTCCAGGCCGGTCGCGCTCGAGAGAAAACCTTCCGTCTCGCGGTGGTGGATGCACATGTGCAACCACGACGCACCGCCGGTCATCTGGAGAAGATGGAGGAACCCAGGCGTACGCTCTGCTTCGATCATGGCTCTCAGCCCACGGTGGATTCAACGTCAAGGTTAACGGTATCTCCAACCCGTAGCACGCCACCTACGACGATCCGTGCCGTGGCGCCCCCGTGACCACGCAGCGCGGCGTAACCGCCTTCACCGAGCTCGTCCTCCATGCGTGAACAAGGAGGACATGGCCCCGTGATTTCAATGCGGACCGAACCGCCAATTCGCCAGACAAAGCGCTCTTCCCGGAAAGGTGAATGCATCGCGGCGATGTTGATCCCCGAGATCACGAGGTTGCGCCGCAAACGCTCCGGGGCAATTGGGGCTTGCCCCGTCCAGACCCCGAGCAAGCTGAGGTGCTCAGCCTGGATCAGACTCAGCTCGCGATGGCGTTGCGCATCCGACTGACGAAGCCGCAGGGAGCGGTGATCGCCAATCAGCCCGAGACCCGGTTCGGCCCTGGCCTCCTGCACGGACACAGCGTCCTTGAGGCGATCCGGGCGCAGAACGATGGCACCAAGTCGACCTGTGCCATGAAAGCGCCGGACCAAGTCGCGCAGCGTGCCGCCCATCGTTCAGACTCGAATGAGGTGCATCACAAGACTTCCTCTATGTGCAGTTCGCGTTGCCGGAAGCTGACAACATCACCGGCTCGGGCATCTGCGATCGCTGCGTAGATGGGCGCCTGGGTGGAAATTCCCATGTAGGTGTTGCCGTCGCACTGGAAGGCATCGCTAGCAACCGCAATCACGAACCAACGCCCGTCGATGCGAACCACGGCGCCTGTCTCCACCGAATCCCGGGGACCGAAATCGATCTGACGTAAGACTTCCAGGGCCTCCTGATGATCGTGAATGGGGCATTCGAACGCCTGCGCCAGAGCGGCATTGTTGACGGCCCGCGACGCCGCATCGCTTTCACTGGGTTCATCTCCGCGGCCCGCCGCACCGACCAGGTATTGCGCATAGGTCTGTTCAGCAAACCGCAGGCGCCCTTCGGCAAGGTCCAGCATGGTCTGGCGCAGATGGGTCTTGTTGCTCATTAGGACTCCTTTTTCAGGTCGACGTTTGTTGCGTTGGGGTGAACGGTAGCCGGTGCCAGACGGTGATGGCGTACCAGCCTCGGGGGTCGGTCAGGGTGCAGGTGTTGTCAAACCCGCTTCGGCGTGCGAGGTGTTCGATTGAAGCCAGGGAGTATTTCTGGGATTGCTCTGTATAGATGGTCTCCCCGGCATGGAATACAAACCCTCGGTCAAGGGTTCTGCTGTGGACCACCTGGTCAACTTGGCTCACCAGAAAGCTTCTGGCCACGTGTTCCAGCGGACAGTAGCTGGCGTAGTGCCGAAATTTCGTCAGATCGAAGTCCATGCCCAACTCGCGATTCAACCGCGTCAGCAGATTCAAATTGAACGCAGCGGTCACGCCCTGTGAATCGTCGTATGCTGCGCGCAACATGGCCGGGTCCTTGACCAGATCCAGACCAAGCAGCACAAGGTCACCCGGGCGCAAATGCGAATGCACCCGCTGCAGCAGCTTGACGGCACCGTGTTCGTCGAGGTTGCCCAGATTGCTGCCCAGCAACATTGCAACCTGGCGTCGCCCTTCGGCAATCTGAGGCCAATGCTCGAAATAGTCTCCCAGCACCGGTTCGATGGCCATGCGGGGGAGGTACGTGTCAAAGCGGCGGCTCAGATCCGCTAGGGCGTGTGCGGACACATCCATAGGCCTGTAGATGCAATCCACTTCACGTTGCGCCAGTGCCTGGCACAGCGACAGCGTTTTGGCCCCGTCGCCGCTGCCCAGTTCAATCAGATCGATCGGGCTGCACCGAGGATCTATCCACCGGGAAAGCTCATCCGCGCGTGAGCGCAGCAGCTCGTGCTCAAGGCGTGTGAGGTAGTACTCGGGCAGCGCCATGATCTGCTGAAACAGGCGCGAGCCCTCATCGTCGTAGAACCAAGCGGATGAGAGCGCCTTCTGTGGTCGCGTCAACCCTTGCAGAACATGCTCCGTCAGTCTGTCCCGATCAGTCATGCGGACTCCCGCGAGCGAACAGGACGGATGCCCGTGAACTGCCAACGCAACGGAGCGTGAAAGAAGTTCCGGTATGTCAAACGGGCGTGGCCCGGCGATGTGGCCCAGGACGCTCCGCGCAAGACCTGCTGGTTCACCATGAACTTCCCGTTGTATTCGCCCACTGCGCCCTCGCTGCGGGCAAAACCGGGATAGGGCTGATAGGCACTGCGCGTCCATTCCCATCGACGCCCCCAGTCGAACCGGCTTGCCGCTGCTTCCCACTCGAACTCGGTGGGCAATCGCCACCCCGCCCAATCGCAGAAAGCGTGTGCCTCGTAGTAACTGACATGCGTGACTGGTGCCTGACTGGTCAGCGGCATCACCCCCTGGAGCGTGTAATGACCCCATCCGTCAGGCTGGTTAGGGTCGGGCTGCCAGTACATCGGCGCACGGAATTTAAGCGTTTGCACCCAGTCCCAGCCTTCCGCATGCCAGAGCGAATGGCGCTGATATCCTCCGTCGCGCATGAACTGAAGGTATTCATCATTGGTGACTAGCGCCACACGGATGTCTACTCCTTGAATGAGCGCCAAATGCGATGGCGACTCGTTGTCGAAGGCGAACCCTGGCCCCTGGTGGCCCATGCGAATCGTCTGCCCTTCGACGCTAAGCCAATCGTCCAGTGGTGGGCAGGTTCCATCATGTTCGGCCGTCACATCTTGGGGACCGATGCCCAGAGGGTCATACGCCGGATGCAATGGGTTGTGGCCCAGGATGTACTTGATGTCTGTGATCAGCAACTCCTGATGCTGTTGTTCATGCTGCATGCCCAGCTCTACCAAGGCCGCGACCGCGGGCTCCAGTGGTTCCTTCAGCATACGGCGCATGGACTCGTCCACATGCGCGCGATACGCCATCACCTCAGCCACCGTCGGGCGACTCAAGCTCCCTCGCTGCGGGCGTGCCAGGTGAGCGCCCTCCGATTCGTAGTAGCTGTTGAACAGGTAGCCATACAGAGGATGGAACAGTCGATAGTCCGGCTGTTGTTTCGCGAGGACAAAAGTCTCGAAGAACCACGTGGTGTGGGCCAAGTGCCACTTCGGCGGACTGACGTCGGAAACCGGTTGGGGAACATGGTCCTCGGCACTCAGAGGGGCACACAGACGTTCGCTGCGCGAACGGACAGAGACGTATCGGGTTAGGCGGATGTCTTCAGGTGTCACGGCAGATGAGAAAAAAGAGAGTCAACTTCCGAAGCGCTCGGTGCGGATGGAGACCTCGGGCACATTTAGCCCGGTGACCATATGAACGATGGACTCGACAAAGTCATTACGCCCGCAGATGAAAACCTGCGCAGATTCGGTCGCCACATCACCCAATTGCTGCAATGCCCAAGCAACATCGGCTCCATCAATGCGGCCAACGTGGTCCTGTGCGCGCGGGGCACAGGTATCCCGCGAGAGCGCCAGTCGGCTGCGAAACCGCGGCGTAAACGCTTCCCATCGCTGCAGGGTGGGCCAGAGCAACACTTCGTCAAGATGGCGTGCGGCAACCAACAGCGTTGTATGCGCTTGGCTGTATGCACCCACGCGTTGCGCTGCCATGGACAAAAGGGGAACGACGCCAGATCCTCCCCCAATCAGCAAGGCTGGTCGTGTGTTCGACTCGTCAAGCACAAAATGACCTCCAACCGGTCCGAGGACTTCAATCGTTTCGCCGTGCTGGGCCTTGTCGTGAAACCAGGTGGATACTTCGCCATCGTCCAAACGCTCAATGCCAAGCTCATAGAGCCCGGTACGTTGAGGAGGTGAGAGGAGTGAATAGCTCCGTTGTGCCTGATAGCCGTCTTCCGCTGTCAGTCGGACATCCAAATGCTGGCCCGGCCTCGGGCGAACCCATCTGTCAGGACGCAGCACCACCCGCATGACGCGTGGAGTCAGTGCCTGCAACGCATCGATGCGTGCGGTCTGCCAGCTCAGCCGGTGTTGACCAACAGCCTCATCCATAGCGCTCTTCCTTGAAAGGGTCGCCTCGCATGTGATAGCCCCGCAGTTCCCAGAACCCGGCCTCGTCGCGCTCGTTGAACTGCAGCGCATTGACCCACTTGGCCGACTTCCAGAAGTAGAGATGCGGCACCAACAGGCGTGCCGGTCCCCCGTGCTCGGGCGCGAGCGGTCGGTCGTCGTAGTGCGTTGCGATCATTGCGCGCCCTTGTGTCAGATCGGCCAACGGCACGTTGGTGGAGTAGCCGTCCTGAGAATGCGCCAACACCCAAGGCGTGGGCGCTTCCAGTCCGGCCGCCTGCAACAAGGTGTCCAACGTCACACCGCGCCAGCGGGTGTCGAATTTCGACCAGGTGGTAACGCAATGGATATCGACCACCTGCTCGGTCTGGGGCAGGGCCTGGAATTCGCTCCAGGTCCAAACGCGAACCGGCCGCACACCGACCTTCAAGGTCAAGCGCCAATCGCCAAGCGCCAAGGCTTTTGGGGTGGGGCCCGCAGTCAGCACGGGAAAACCTTCCGTCAGGGACTGTCCTGGCGGAAGTCGACCGCCGTGGTTGTGGACATCGCGATTGCGGCCGCTGAATGAGCGGTTGATGGGCATGGTGTGGGTCCTCCGGCTCACCCAGAACTTGCGGTCAAGGGCTTGCGTCGATCAATGATGGTGGGCAGGAACTCGGTGACCGTCGGGTGAACGGGCAATGCATCCCGGACCAACTTCCAGGTGCCGCCACTGGCCATCACCAGACCGATCGCCTGAATGATCTCGTCCGACTGGATCCCGAGCATGGTCGCTCCGAGGAAATGACCACTGTCCTCATCGATGAGGAGCTTGATCTTGCCCACGGTTTCGCCTTCTTCCTTCGCGCGACTGACGTCCTTCATGGCGTGAACCGCCTGGGAAATGCGTCGCCCTTCGGTCACGAGTTTTCGCGCGTCGGCCTCATAAAGACCGACGTGGGCCAGCGGAGGATCGGTAAACATGGCATAAATGCCGACGCGCGCGGCGGCGCTGCGTTGCCCTCCGGCCAGGTTCTCCGCCACGATGTCCTGATCGTGGTAGCTGGTGTGGGTAAAGGCCCCGCGCTGATTGATGTCACCCAGCGCCCAGATGCCGGGAACCGCGGTTTCGAGCCGGTCGTTGGTGACCAGGTAGCCTCGCGCACTGACCTCCAGGCCCACCGTTTCCAGGCCCAGACAGTCGGTGTTCGGTATTCGCCCGGTGGCCACCAGCAGGTGGCTGCCATCCACGCTGCGGCCACCAGCCAACTGCACCCGCACGCCAGCGTCGTTGTCCGCCTTGCCGACCCGCTCAATGCGCACGCCGGTGTTCACTTCGATGCCTTCCGCTGTCAGCATTCCGGTCACAGCGGCTGCAATGTCCTCGTCCTCGCGGGCCGTGAGGCGGGGCCCTGTTTCCAGAATGGCAACCTCACTTCCCAGCCGCCGAAAGATCTGAGC
The DNA here is from genome assembly GCA_003989065.1 of Candidatus Competibacteraceae bacterium. GTDB lineage: Bacteria > Pseudomonadota > Gammaproteobacteria > Competibacterales > Competibacteraceae > RXIW01. The sequence goes on along the minus strand of RXIW01000068.1, from coordinate 8,537 downwards.
CATCTCCAGGCTGATGTATCCACCGCCGATGATCACCAGCCTGGACGGTAATTCACGCAGCGCCAACAGCCGTTCGTTGTCCAGGAACGGCAGCTCGTCCAGCCCAGGCACCGGCGGAACAAAGGGACGTGTGCCGGTGTTCAGCACCACCTTGGGCGCCACCAGCTGATGCTCGCCGGCCAGCACCACGAACTGTTCGCCTTCACGGCCCGCCAGGCGACCGCGCGCCTTGATGATGGTGAGTCCTTCCAACTGGCCCAGCCAGGCCTGCAGGCCAGAGCGAGCCTCCTCCACCCGGCGTTGCATGCGCTCCATCGCTGCCCTGAAGTTGACCTGGACCGACCCGGTTTGCACACCGAATTCGCTGGCCCGGCGCGCCATGTGAGCCACACGAGCCGACTTGCGTAGGGTCTTGGTTGGGGTGCAGCCCCGATTGACACAGGTACCACCCAGGTCACGCTCCTCGATGAGCGCCACCTTCATACCCCGGGCAACGAGTGTCGCGCCCAGAAAGGGACCGGCCTGACCGGCTCCGATCACGATCGCGTCGAACCTCTGTTCCCCGCTCATGGCCGCACCTCGACACCGCGCCAGAACGCCACCCTGCCGGTCACCGCCTCCGCACCAGCCTTGGGCGACGGGTAGTACCACGCCGCGTCAGCGTTCACGTCTTCGCCGACCACGACGTCGTAGTAGCTGGCCCGCCCCTTCCATGGACAGGTGGTGTGCGTATCGCTTGGTTTGAAATGTTCCGGGCGCAACGCGTCGTGTGGGAAATAGGCGTTGCCTTCAACTTCCACGATGTCATCGCTCTCAGCGATGGTGGTGCCTTTCCAGATGGCTCTCATGCTCCGTCTCCTTCGTTTGTGTGTGGTTGGGATCAGTCCCGAATCAGTGTGGTGGTGATCACCGGATGGTTCTCCAGCGTTCGATGCACGGGGCAACGATCGGCGATGCGCAACAGGTCCTGTCGCTGGCTTTCACTCAACGGTCCGCTCAGCAGGAGCTGCCGCGTGACGTGGTCAACCTGTCCCGAGCGATCCCCGCACTCCTGGCAATCGGTCGCGTGCGCGCGCTCATGACGCAACCTGACCTGGACATCCTTGAGCGCATAGCCTTTTCGCTTGGCGTACTGGCGCAATGTCATGGACGTGCAGGCGCCCAGCGACATCAGCAGAAGTTCATAAGGATCGGGCCCGCGTTCGCCACCACCCACTTCCTTGGGCTCATCGGCGTCGAGGTGGTGCGGACCTGCTCGCATCGATCGCCAGAAGGCGTGATCGTGCTCCCCCACCCACACCTCGCCCGCACGAAGGTCCGACGGCGCATCGTTTCGCTCGGCTCGCATCGGCAGAAACCGCGAGGCCCAGGCGCCAATCAGGTCAGCCGCATACTGCGCATCGGCCGGGCGCGTGAGCAGATGGTCCGCATCGTCCAGGCTGATGAAACTCTTAGGATGTCTGGCCGCCTTGAACAGGTCCTGTGCCTCGCCGATGTCCACCACCGCGTCACTTGGCGCGTGCATAACCAGCAAGGCCGCGCGAAGCCCCTTGACCGGGTTCTCGTGGGCTTGGGCCTGGAGCTCTTCAATGAAGGCCGGCGCGATCCTGAACGCCCGGCCGCCCAGGTCGACCTGGATCTGCCCATCCTCTTCGGACTTGGTCGGACCGAAGTGACGAAGCACATGGTCGGCCGTCGCGGGTGCGCCCAGCGTGCAAACCGCCCGTATGCCGTCGAGGCGGGCAGCCGCCGCGATGGCCGCCGTCCCCCCCAGGCTGTGTCCGACCAACAGTGCAGGCATGCCGATCGTGCTCTGCATCCAGTGCACCGCCGCCACAATGTCCGCCACGCTGGACGAAAAGCCACCGCGCCCGAAGTCGCCTTCGCTCTCGCCCAGACCGGTGAAATCAAAGCGCAGCGTGGCGATGCCCTGCTGAGCCAGCGCCCGGCTGATGCGGGTCGCGGCGAGAGAGTTCTTTCCGCAGGTAAAGCAGTGGGCAAACACCGCCAGGGCTTGTAACGGTGCATGGTCCGGGCGTTCCAAGACACCCACCAGCAGACCCTGGCTGCTGCCAGCGAAGCCTACCTTTTCGCTGCTCATGCTTTCTCCAGTGCCAGGGCGTTGATGCAGTAGCGCAGACCGCTGGGCTTGGGTCCGTCGGGAAACACGTGACCCAGGTGGGCGTCGCAGACGTTGCACGTCGTCTCCACCCGCACCATGCCGTGGCTGTTGTCTCCGTGATAGCCCACCAGACCCGGGGCAATGGCCTGCGTGAAGCTGGGCCAGCCGCTGCGGCTGTCATATTTGGTCGACGCATCGAATAGTTCAGTGCCGCAGCACACGCACCGGTAGATCCCGGGCGAAAACAGCGTACACATCGAGGAGCTGTGCGCCCGTTCGGTGCCCTTGAGCCGCGTGATTCGGAACTGCTCGGGCGTCAGCTGTTGGGCCCACTCGGCTTCGCTGCGCTCAACTCGGCGCGGTGGCGTCGGGTTGCCCGTTTCCACCAGTTGAATCACTCCTTTCCAAGTCAACATGTCGGGCCCAGGCTCCGGTGCCGCCGGTTCGTTTTCCAGCCGCTTGAGAAAGGTGACGAGCTTGTCGGCGTCGATTCGGAAATGGTTGTAGACCACTCTGCCATCGGGATCGATCAGGATGAACCAGGGTGTGCCGCCGTTGCGGTAGCGGCGCATCAGCTCCGAACCCGCGCCGTCCTGTTCGTCACCGGCGTCGTGCCCGAAGGGAATGCCCAGCGCGTAGCGGGAGTGATTGGCCAGCATGCGCTCCCAGGTGTTCGAACCGAAGTCCTCGAACACGGTCTGGACTGCGGCGAACCCGACGAAGTCGCTCCCCCGAAACGCGTCGACCACCCGGGCAAGCGCCGGAAAGCCGGTCGCATGGCACCCCGGGCAGGCGTCCTGAAAACAGAAGATGAGCTTGAACCGGCCGGGCATGCGGTCCAGGTCGAAGTGTTCCAGCGCCTGGCCCGACGCGTCCACCCACCGGGTCACACCCAGGGGAGCGGCCGCTTCGCCAAGGACACCGGGTTCCTGTTTCGTTGTGGTCATGCGAAGTCTCCTTTCAGAAATCGTTGGGTACCCCAATCAGGTGCCGCAGAAGGTGCGGTGGGCTGCGGCCACTTCGGGCGAGGCCGGCAGCGTGAATGGCCGCGCGGACTCCACCGTCTCGTACGGCCGCCCCAGCACCGCCAGCAGGCGCTCGAACGGACCGAGGTCGGCCTCGTCCACGGCACTCGACAGCGCCGCCTCCACCTGGTGATTGCGCGGGATCACGAAGGGATTGACCGACCACGCCGTTGCGGCGCAGTCCTGCAAGGTCCTTCCCTCCCGGGCCATGCGCTGGCGCCAGCGCGCCAGCCAGTCCGAGAGCGCCGGGCGCTCCCGTCCGAACAGGTCGTGCAGTGCGGCATCCGGCCCCGTGATGGCGTCGGACAGGAGGCGGAACGCCAGCGTGAAGTCCACCTTTTCCCGCTGCAGCAGCTGCAGGAAGTCGTCCGCCAGGGCGCGGTCGTCCGGCTCTTCAGCGGCCAAGCCCAGCTTGGCGCGCAGCTGCCCGGTCCAATGCCGGTCAAAGCGCACGGCAAACCCGGCCACCACCTGTTCCACCCGTTCCACGACGTCGATATCGCGGGCGTCCAGAACCGGCAGCAACGCTTCGGCCAGACGGGCCAGGTTCCATTGCGCCATGGCCGGCTGCTGGCCGTAGGCATATCGCCCCTGACGGTCGATCGAGCTGAACACCGTGGCCGGATCGAAACCCTCCATGAACGCACACGGACCATAGTCGATGGTCTCGCCCGAAATGCTCATGTTGTCGGTGTTCATCACCCCGTGGATGAAGCCCACGCCCATCCAGCGTGCAATCAGCTGCGCCTGCCGCTCACAGACGGCCTCCAGCATCGGAATGGGCTTGTCGGAAAGCTTGGCGAGGGCGGGGTCATGCCGCGCCACGGCATAGTCGAGCAGCCGCCGAAGCATCACCTCCTCCTCCCGCGCCGCGAAGAACTCAAAAGTGCCCACCCGCAAGTGGCTGGCCGCCACGCGCACCAAGATCGCCCCGGGGGGCGAGCCCTCGCGGTTCACCCGCTCACCGGTCCGGATCACCGCCAGCGCACGCGTCGTGGGAATGCCCAACGCGTGCATGGCCTCGCCCATGAGGTACTCGCGCAGCGCCGGGCCCAGTGCCGCCTTGCCATCGCCACGGCGCGAAAACGGCGTACGGCCCGACCCCTTGAGGGCCAGGTCCCGACGCTGTCCTGCCGTGTCGATGAGTTCCCCGAGCAGCAAGGCGCGGCCATCCCCCAAGTGTGGCGAGAACTGGCCGAACTGGTGTCCCGCGTAGGCCTGCGCCAGCGGCGCCGCCTCAGCCGGCATTTCCACGCCGGACAGCCACGCCAGACCGGTCGCAGACTTCAGCGTCGCCGGCTCCAGCCCCAGCTCCAGCGCCAGGGCGTCGTTGAACTGCACCCAGGCCGGGGCCGGGGACGGCTCGGGCTTCCAAGGCACATAGAACCCCTGCATGTCCCGGAAGAAGCTGTTGTCAAACGGCAGCCGAAACGCCGGGCCCGTCCCCGGCGTCTTCGGCTCCGACACGGCCTTTGGTGTGGACGCACGCATGACTTCAGGCCGCCTTGAGACCATCGTTCGAAGCGCCGAACGCCCCGATCAGCTGCCGCTCGTCGAGCTCGAAGTCGCTGTAGAGCACCTCGTCCAGCGGATCGATCACCAAAAACCACGGCGTGCCGCGCGTCCCGTAGTCCGCCATGAGCGACGACGCGCGTCCGATCGCAGGGTCGTGTCCGAACGGAATGTTCAAGCCGTAGCGCAACTGCGTCTCGCGCAGGCGCTCGAAGGTGTTGGACTCGGCGCCCTCGAACACGGTCTGCACCGCGGCAAACGCGAAGCCGCGATCGCCCAACGCCTTGATCAGCTTCTGCAGGGTCGGAAAGCCATGGCTGTGGCAGCCCGGACACCAGTGCTGGAAGCAGAAGATCACTTTGAACCCGTCGCCCAGATCGGACAGCTTCAGCGGTGCCATGCTGCGCCCTTCGCCGTCGATCCACCACGGCACCCGCAGCTCGGGCGCCTGTTGAATGCACCGGGATTGCATCACCATCTCCTCAGGAAAAAAACAGACACACCGGGTCGGCCCGCCCACTGGCGCGCCGACCCCCACCGTTCTTGAGCGTTGGCCGTCAGCCGATCTCGCGTCGCGGCAGCTTCCAGCCCGCACGGGGGTAGTGGCAGGTGTAGCCGTTGGGGTGCTTGACCAGGTAGTCCTGATGCTCGGGCTCGGCCTCCCAGAACGGCCCCGCGGGCGCGAGCTCGGTGACCACCTTGCCCGGCCACAAACCCGAGGCATTCACATCGGCAATGGTCTGCTGCGCCGTGGCCAGCTGCTCGTCCGAGGTGTAGAAAATGGCCGACCGGTAGGAACTGCCGCGGTCATTGCCCTGGCGCCCCGGGGTGCTCGGATCGTGGATCTGGAAGAAGAACTCCAGCAGGTCGCGAAAGCTCGTCTGCGTGGGGTCGAACTCCACCTCCAACGCCTCGGCGTGGGTGCCGTGGTTGCGGTAGGTGGCGTTGGGCACATCGCCGCCGCTGTAGCCCACACGGGTGCGCAACACGCCAGGCAGCTTGCGCACCAGGTCCTGCATGCCCCAGAAACAACCGCCGGCCAGGACTGCTTTTTCGCTCGGGTTCATCGTGATCTCCTTCAAAGTTCTGCCTCAAGGCATTGAACCTGAAGTCGGGTCCGTTCGGCACAGCACAACGGCATTCGGCGTCCGCATCACGCCACCGATCGTCCAGAACCAGGGCGCGATGGACCTACGGCTGACTCAGATGCTCCATCTGCCAAGCGCTGGGCGATTGCCCCGAGGCCCGTTGAAACGCTCGCGCGAATGCGGTGGCATTACCGTAGCCCACCTGAGAGGCCACCGCCTTCACTGCCTGCCCTTGCGCGAGTAGGTTGCGGGCAACCGCCATGCGCCAGTGGGTCAAGTAGGTCAACGGCGGTATGCCCACCACCTGGACAAAGCGCAGGGCAAAGGCAGACCGGGACAGGTGCGCCAGCTCCGCCATGCTGTCAAGCGTCCAGTCGTGCTCTGGCGATTCGTGCAGCATGGACAGCACCACACCCAGACGGCTGTCGACCATGGCCTCCAGCACACCGCCGGACAGCAGTTGCCGATCAATCAGGTGACGCACAAGCACCACGAAGGTGTATTGCAGCAGGCGGTCGATCGCTGCCCGATAACCAAAAGCACGTGCCTCGGCCTCCTCGAACAGCAGCTCTACCGGTCGCTGCAGCGATGACGTGGCGGTCAAGTCAATCACCGTGACGTCCGGCAAGATCATGTCCAGCGGCGGCGCCAATTCACTGAGGGTGGCGCACATCAGGTCCACCCCCTGCGGCCCTGAGCCCTGAACCCAGTGCTCCAACGCGCGGGGAAGCAACAGCACGCTGGGCGCCCGCACGTTCAGCGGCGCAAAGCCCTTGCGCGTCAGTTGCAGCTCGCCGCGACTCAGCAGGTGCATCGTCCCCTGCTTGAGGCCGTCAGCCTCGGATCCCTGCGTCAGGGTACAGAGATTTCCCGAGAAAAACATGCGCGCCGTGGGGGTGAACCGTAACAGCTGGTTCAGCAGAGAGGCGTTCGGCAAGGGAGTGCTTTGGTTCAAGCGCGTGACACCTGTTGTGGGTTAGACCTTGATTATCTTGGAGCTTCCGCCTCTCCTTAGAATGACTGCATGCCCCCCCCGTCCCTTTCGTCCAGCATCTCTCGACACCACCAAGCTCCCGCAGAAATTGAGGGCCAGGCGCTCAGGACGTCAAACTTCCTGCGCCAGGTCATTGAAAAAGACCTCGCCACCGGCACCTACGCCCAGCGCCAATGGGGCGGCGGCCCGGGTGATGCCGCCTTCCACGACGCCGGCCAGCCCGACCCGGCCAAGATCCGCACCCGCTTCCCGCCCGAACCCAACGGCTACCTGCACGTGGGCCACGCCAAGAGCATCTGCCTGAACTTCGGCCTGGCGCGCGACTACGGCGGCGTCTGCCACATGCGCTTTGACGACACCAACCCCGAGAAGGAAGAAAAGGAGTACGTGGACTCCATCCTCGACGCGGTGCAGTGGCTGGGTTTCAACTGGGAATCCAACTTCAACGGCAAGCAGGAAAGCCACCTGTACTACGCGTCGAACTACTTCGACTTCATGTACCGCGCGGCCGAATACCTTATCACCGCCGGCCACGCCTATGTGGACGAGCAGACAGCCGAAGACATGCGCATCAACCGCGGCGACTTCGGCAAGCCCGGCGTGGACAGCCCCTTCCGCAGCCGCAGCCCGGAAGAGAACCTGGCCCGCTTCCGCGAGATGCGCGACGGCAAACTGGCCGACGGCGCCGCCGTGCTGCGCGCCAAGATCGACATGGCCTCGCCCAACATCAACCTGCGCGACCCGGCCATCTACCGCATCCGCCGCGCCACGCACCACAACACGGGCGACGCCTGGTGCATCTACCCCATGTACACCTTCGCGCACCCCATCGAGGACGCGCTGGAGCAGATCACCCACAGCATCGCCACGCTGGAATTTGAAGACCAGCGCCCGTTCTACGACTGGTTGCTGGAGCGTTTGTGCGAAGGCGGCCTGCTCAAGGCCCCACCGCCGCGGCAGTACGAATTTGCGCGCCTGAACCTGACCTACGTGATCACCAGCAAGCGCAAGCTGGCGCAGCTGGTGAACGAGAAGAAAGTCAGCGGCTGGGACGACCCGCGCATGCCCACCATCGTCGGCCTGCGCCGCCGCGGCTACACGCCCGAGGCCATCCAGCTGTTTGCCGAACGCATCGGCGTGACCAAGAGCGACTCCTGGATCGACTACAGCACGCTCGACGGCTGCCTGCGCGAAGACCTGGAAAACAAGGCCCACCGCGGCATGGCCGTGCTTGACCCCGTCAAGCTGGTGCTCACCAACTGGGCCGAAGTGTTCGGCTCTGACGGCTACACCGAAGACTGCACCCAGCCCGCCCTGCCCCACAGCACCATTGCCGAAGGCCAGACGCCGCCGCCTGACCGCGTCTTCAAGATCGGCAAGGACGTGTGGATCGAACGCGAAGACTTTGAAGAAGTGCCGCCCAAGGGCTACAAGCGCCTGTTCCCAGGCAACGTGGTGCGCCTCAAAGGCGGCTACGTCATCGAATGCACGGGTTGCGCCAAAGACGCCGAAGGCAAAGTGACCGAAGTGCACGCCAAGGTCATCCCCGGCACCAAGAGCGGCACCCCCGGCGCCGACAGCGTCAAGGCCAAAGCCGCCATCACCTGGGTGGGCAACGCCGACGGGGTGAGCGCCGAAGTGCGTCTGTACGACCGCCTGTTCACCGACCCGCAACCCGACGCGGGCGGCAAGAACTTCCTGGACGCGCTGAACCCCGACAGCCTGAAGGTGGTGACGGCGGTTGTGGAGCCTTCACTGGCTGCAGCGAAGCCAGACCAGAAATTCCAGTTTGAGCG
>RXIW01000067.1 GCA_003989065.1 Candidatus Competibacteraceae bacterium | reverse complement strand
TTTCGAATACGATACTTCCGCTTTTGCTTGCTCATACCCCCAGATATGGGGGCTAGCCCGATTTATGCAACAACGCCTCAAATTACTGGTTCAATTGTCTGGTTTGCCGAAACATCTGTGCGGCGATCCGACTCGGCTCTTGCAGGTTCTGGTCAATTATTTGGGCAATGCAGTCAAATTCACCGAGCGCGGCAATATCACTCTCAAAGGTCGAGTCCTCGAAGAAACGCAGACCGATTATCTCATTCGTTTCGAAGTGAGCGATACCGGCATCGGCATGACCCAAGAGCAGCAGAAACGAATCTTTGCAGTCTTCGAACAAGCCGATGGTTCGATCAACCGTAAATATGGCGGAGCCGGTTTAGGATTGGCGATCAACCGGCACATCGCGCGGCTGATGGGTGGCGAAGTCGGCGTCGAGAGCACGCCAAAACAAGGCAGCACTTTTTGGATCACGATGCGGATGGACAAAAATCTCTCAGGAACCGTCGAAACGAAGGCTCAATCGATAGAGGAAACGAAGAGCGCTATTCGTCTTCTATCCGCGCATTATGGAAAACGGATACTGCTGGTCGAGGATGATCCTATCAACCAAGAAGTGGCGCGACTGGTCCTGGAGCAAGAGTCCCTGCATCCGGATGTCGCTAGCAATGGCATTGAGGCCGTACGCATGGCGATGCAGAATCAATATGATTTGGTGTTAATGGATATTCAAATGCCTGAAATGGATGGTTTTGAAGCAACCCAAGCAATTCGTAAACTCAAAGATTACGCCTCGGTACCTATTATCGCAATGACCGCAAACGCCTTCGACGATGATAAAAATCAATGTCTTTCCGCAGGTATGAATGATTTCATAGCGAAACCGGTTGTTCCAGAACTCTTGTTCGAAGTTCTGAATCGATGGCTATGAGCATGATGCATTCAGCAAAAAAGAGAGCGCTTTCATAAACCCAAAGCCCCGATGGTTCAGGCCGAAGATCATCGACAAAAACCATCGGGAATCGTCATTCAAACCTTCACGATTATTGCTTGACAGCCTCGACTGCGATGTCGATCCGCACCTCATCGCTCACATTCGGTGCGTACTTATCGACGTTGAACTCGGAGCGCTTGACCACGGTATGGGCATTCGCGCCGATGGCGTCCTTCTGCAGCATCGGATGCGGCATGGCCTTGAACGAGGTCACGGTCAACGTCACCGGCTTGGTCACTCCCTTCAGAGTCAGCTCACCCTCGATCTTCACCGGCTTGTCGCCTTCGAAAATCACCTTGCTGGATTTGAAGGTGGCCGTGGGATATTGGGCCGTATCGAGAAAATCCGGCCCCTGAATATGCTCGTCCAGGGTCGATCCGGTATCCACCGACTTGGTGTCGATCACGATATCGACCGAACCGGTCTTGGCCACCGGGTCATAAACGATGGTGCCAGTCGTTTTGTTGAAACGGCTCAACTGGGTCGAAAACCCAAAGTGGCTATACGAAAAACGTGGGTAGGTATGATTGCCGTCCACGACATAGGTCGCCGGGGCCGCCAATGCGGGATGAATGGTCGCCAGCGTGGCAGCTAAGGTCAAAGCGCTTGCAAATACAGTCAGCTTCTTCATGAGATTCTCCAGTAACAAGTTAAGAAAAGAATTCGCCGCAAAAAGCGGCCATATCGAACAATCGATGGAACAATTTGCAGATGAGTCGCGATCCGCCGCCACGATCACTCGTCTGCCTGGGGGCGAAAGGTGTAGGCATCCATGGCGATCACGTAATCGTCGATTCCGGTATGAAAGCGCTCGATCCGATCGCCGTCGCCCGCCGCGCCGAGCGCCACGTACAACGGCAACAAGTGATCTTCGGTCGGATGAGCCCGGACGGCGTCCGGCGCTTGTCGGCGGTAATCCAGCAACGCCGGGAGATCGTGCGCATTCAGACGACCGGCGATCCAGTCGGTGAATCTGCGCACGTACTCCGGCGTCTGCCCGCCATGCCGCCAGGCCAGCTGAAAATCGCGCAGGTTATGGGTGATGTTGCCGGACCCAATCACCAGGAAGCCGCGAGCCGTCAGCGGGGCCAGCGCCCGACCCAAGCGCCAAGCGGCTTCGGGACCACCCTGGCTTTGGATCGACAGTGGAATCACCGGCGTGTCGGCATCGGGGAACATCAGGCGCAAGGGAATCCAGGCCCCATGATCGAGCCCACGTTGCTCGTCCCGCTGGACCGGTAGATCAGCCGCCGCAATCGCCGCAAACACCTCCTGAGCAGCCTCGCGACAACCGGTGGCCGGGTAACGCAACGCATAGAGCTCTTCCGGAAATCCCCAGAAATCGTGGATGGTCTCCAGCCGATCGGCAAAGCCGACGGTTGGGATCGCGGTATCCCAGTGCGCGCTGACGATCACGATCGCGCGCGGTCGCGACAGGGTCCGCGCCACATTCACCAACGCCGCGCCCGCGGCCCCAGGCCGCAGCGCGAAAGTCGGCGCGCCGTGCGGAACGAACAAAACGGGTTGGGTTGACAACATGGCAGCTTCTCCGAAAACGAATGGCTGCAGTGTAATCTTCCCGATTGGCGCGAAATAGCCGACAATCCGCAAATCTTTATTGCTAGATCAGCAACAATGGACCGACTGGAAGCGATGGCGCTCTTCGTCCGGGTGGCAGAGCGGGGCAGCTTCGCCGCCGCCGCCGAACAGCTTGGCGTAGCGCGTTCGGTGGTTACCCGGCAAATCGCGGCCCTGGAAAAACATCTCGGGGTCAAGTTGATGGCGCGCAGCACCCGCCGACTGACGTTGACCACCGCCGGGGCTGCCTATCTGGAACAATGCCGGGTGATCCTGAATCTGGTGGAGGCGGCCGAAACCGATGTCGCGGCTCACCACCTGACGCCGCGCGGGCATCTGCGCCTCGGTCTGCCGCTGGTGTTCGGGCTGAAGCGCCTATCGCCTCTGCTGCTGGAATTCAGCCAGCGTTACCCGGCCATCAGTCTGGACATGGACTACACCGACCGCCAGTTGAATCTGATCGAGGAAGGCTTCGATCTGTCGATTCGCATCACCGATCGGCTGGAGCCCGGCGACATCGCTCGCAAGCTGGGCAGTTGTCGCGTGCATACGGTCGCATCACCCGACTACCTGGCGCGGCATGGCCGCCCAAACCACCCTGCCGAGTTGCGACATCATGAGTGCCTGGCCTACACCGGCGATGCCTCCAATACCACTTGGTGGTTCCAGGTCGAGGGGCGACTGCAGCCGGTCTACGTGCACAGCCGATTCAGCGCCAACAATGGCGAAGCTCTGATCGACGCCGCCGCCGCCGGACTGGGCATCGCCCTGCAACCGGACTTCATTGCCGAATCCGCGCTGACGGTCGGGACGGTCGAGGCTATCCTGGAAGCCTTCGCCCCACCGGCCCTGGGCATCTACGCCCTGCTCCCCAGCAACCGCTATCTGCCCTACCGGGTTCGGGTCCTGATTGATTTCCTGGCGGAGCGGCTGCGAACCGCCGATCCCGGCGCGGGATGACCGGCTGACGAATCCACGCCGGTCGCCGACTCGCCCCCCTGTGAGGATGGCTCATCCAGGGTCGGCGCGATGGAACTTCGGCAGCCGGATACCGTCTCCATCGATATTCCCAACCGCCTTTCATGGGCGACTGCACCAGGAACCGCTGCCCCCGGCCACCGCAACCGACGAGGCGCATTGTCCCAACCGCCTGGATATCTTCCAGTGCCTCCAGATTCACGGTTCCTGTCGCCAGTCTTGCAAACCTTGTCCCGACCCCCGATGCAGCGACATCGCCCATCACCGCCAGGTCGGACCATCCACAGACCCATCGCCTGTCTGGAGAGCCCTGATCATGATCAAAACGCTTGGCTATGCGGCCCATAGCGCGACCACCCCGTTGGATCTGTTCCACTTCGAGCGGCGCGAACCCGGCCCGCACGATGTGCAGATCGAAATTCTCTACTGCGGTGTATGCCATTCCGACATCCATACCGTCCGTGATGAATGGCATGGCGCGGTATATCCGGTGGTGCCGGGCCACGAAATCGTCGGTCGGGTCACCCAGGTCGGCAACGCGGTCAAGACCTTCAAGGAAGGCGATCTGGCCGGCGTTGGCTGCATGGTCGATTCCTGCGGAACCTGCCCCGACTGCCAGGAGGGTCTGGAACAGTACTGTCCGACCTTCACCCTGACCTACAACAGCCCCGACCCGCACACCGGCAAAATGACCTACGGCGGCTATTCCAACCGGATCGTGGTCGACGAGCGCTTCGTGCTGCACATCTCCGACAAGCTGGATCTCGCCGCGGTCGCGCCGCTACTCTGCGCCGGCATCACCACCTATTCGCCGTTGCGGCAGTGGAAGGTAGGCAAAGGGCAGAAAGTCGGCGTGGTCGGTCTGGGCGGACTGGGTCACATGGGCGTGAAGCTGGCCCATGCCATGGGCGCTTACGTGGTGATGTTCACCACCTCGCCGGGCAAGACTGCGGACGCCCATCGGCTGGGGGCCGACGAGGTGGTGGTGTCGAAGAACCCCGATGAGATGAAGCCGCATCTGGGCAGCTTCGACTTCATCCTCAACACGGTGGCTGCGCCGCACAGCCTGGACGCCTATCTCGAGCTGCTCAAGCGCGACGGCACCCTGTGCCTAGTCGGCGCGCCGGAGAATCCCCATCCATCGCCGAACGTCTTCAATCTGATCTTCAAGCGCCGCCGGCTGGCCGGTTCGCTGATCGGAGGCATTCGGGAAACCCAGGAAATGCTCGATTTTTGCGCCGAGCATGGCATCGTCTCCGACATCGAACTCATCCCGATTCAGAAGATCAACGAAGCCTATGAGCGCGTGCTGCGCAGCGATGTGAAGTACCGCTTCGTCATCGACATGGCCTCGCTGCAGCCCGAATCGGCGGCGGCCAGCTGAGACAGTCGGCCCGACGGTCGGACTCGACCCGTCCCGCATCCCCTCTCGACCACGCCCATGTCGGTTCGAGAGGGGCATTGTCCACTCCGCATTCCTAGCTCGAAAACGGCATTCAGACCGAGCCGGGACGCTTGGCGCGTCGAGTCGGCGTGGCGGTCCAGGGGTCGTCCGGCCAGGGATGCTTGGGATAGCGGCCCTTCAATTCCTTTTTGACCTCGCTGTAGGTCCGCTCCCAGAAGCCCCGTAAATCCTGGGTCACCTGGATCGGACGCTGGGCCGGCGACAGCAGGTGCAGCAGCACCGCAATCCGTCCGGCCGCGATGCGCGGAGTGTCGGCCAACCCGAACAGCTCTTGCAGTTTCACCGCCAGCACCGGCGGTTGACCGGGCGTGTATTGCAGACGCAAGCGGGAGCCGCTGGGGACCGGCAAATGGGTCGGAGCCAACTCGTCCAATTGCGTCCGCAGGCGGCCATCGAGCAAGCCGTGCAGCGCTGCGGCCAAATCCAGCCGCGCCAGATGCTCGCGCCGGCTGATGCCATCCAGCCAGGGCGCCAACCATTGCTCCGGCCGTTCGTGCAACCAGGCATCGCTCACGTCCGGCCACCCCTGTTCGGGAAACCAGGAGCGCAGCGAGGACACCCGCGCCTGCCAGTCGCGCAGCTCGCGGGTCCACGGCAAGCTGTCGATCCCCATGCGGCGAACGCCGTTCAACATGGCCTGGCGCAGGGATTCCGGGTCCGCTGCGGCCAACGGCGCGCTGGCGAGAACCAAAGCACCCAAGCGCTGCTCGCGGCGCACCACGACCGCTTCCTGGCGCTCGTCCCAGTCGACCTCGGCCACGGTTCGCACCCGGGCAGCCAACTGCACAATCAGCGCATCCGGGCTGACCGGCGCAGCCAGCCAGATCCGGCCCTCACTGGCTCCGGCATCCAATTGCGCCACGGCCAACCAAGCGTGCTTGCACAATGGATCGCCATCCACCAGACGCACCCCCCGGCCGCTGGCCAATTGATAGCGGCCACCGCTTCCTTCGCGGCGACGGGCAACCCGGTCGGGATAGGCCAGGGCCAGCAACAGACCCAGCGCGGTCGAATCCGGCCAGCTCTCCACACCCTTTTCGGTGGCCTTCAGCACAGTCCGCCAGCGCTGCGCCATCCGATCGACGCGAGCGCAGGCAGCGGGATCGGCCTGCCAGCGCCGTGCACCATCGCGGCCAGCGCGGCGAAACGCCCGCAACGCATCCAGGCGCACGGCGAAATCGCTGCCGTAGGCATGCTCGCCCCGCAGCAGGTCGCGCTCCTCCAGCAGCGCGGCGACATCGGCCGCCACCGCACCCAGCCCGAGTGCTGCACCGCGCCGCAGCAGATGGGCCAGGCGGGGATGGGTCGGCAGTTCGGCCAGCGCCTGTCCGGTCGGGGTGATGCGGCCATGCTCGTCCAGCGCTTCCAAGTCGACCAATAGCGCCTGGGCCTGGGCCAATGCGCCAGGCGGCGGTGGATCGAGCCAGGATAGGGTCTGGGCATCGTTCACGCCCCAGCGCGCCAATTCCAGCGCCAGCGACGCCAGATCGGCTTCGAGAATTTCGGCGACCCGACGAGGGCGCAGCCGTGTGTGCGCAGCCTCGCTCCACAGGCGGTAACAGGTTCCCGGTCCGAGTCGCCCCGCCCGCCCGGCACGCTGGTCGGCCGCATCGGCGGATACCCGCACCGTGTCCAACCGGGTCAGGCCGCTGCGCGGATCGAATCGCGGCACGCGGCTCCAACCAACGTCGACCACCACGCTCACGCCTTCGATCGTCAAGCTGGTTTCGGCGATGTTGGTGGCCAGCACGATCTTGCGACGGCCCCCGGGATCGGGCTGGATGGCGCGCTGCTGGGCATCGCCGGACAAGTCACCATGGAGCGGAATCAGCGCCAGTCCGGCTCCCGCCGGTTCCGCCGCCAGCCGCTGCTGCAGTCGGCGGATTTCATCGCCGCCCGGCAAGAACACCAGAAGATCGCCGGCATGGCGATCCAAGGCGGTCAGCACGACGCGAACCGCGACATTGAGATCCAGACCATCGGGATCGCGCGCCAGATAATGCCGAGTCACCGGATAGGCGCGGCCTTCGCTGGTAACGATGGGGGCATCGCCCAACAAACGGGCCACGGCCGCGCCATCCAACGTCGCCGACATGACCAGCAGGCGCAGATCGGGACGCAGACCTTGCTGGCTGTCCAAGCACAGCGCCAGCGCTAGATCGGCCGACAGGCTGCGCTCGTGGAATTCGTCGAAGATCACCAGCCCCACGCCATCCAGGGCGGGATCGCGCTGCAGGCGACGGGTAAGAATGCCCTCGGTCACCACTTCGATGCGCGTTCGCGAGGACACTCGGCGCTCGAACCGAATCTGGTATCCCACCGTCTCGCCAACCGCCTCGCCCAGCAATTCGGCCATCCGGGCAGCCGCGGTCCGGGCCGCCAGACGCCGTGGCTCCAGGATCAAAATGGACTGCCCGGCCAACCATGGCTCGGCCAATAGCGCCAGCGGCGTCCCGGTGGTCTTGCCGGCCCCAGGCGGTGCTTGCAGCACCAGCGCAGTGGAAACACGCAGCGCGGTTCGGATCGCCGGCAGCGCCGATTCGATCGGCAGAGCAGGCTGGCAGGATCGCTGTAGCAGAATAGTTTCGGTCACGGCCGGTTACGAAATGGGGATGAGATTGCGTATGCTGTTATCCGCTGGCGATGCCGCGTGCATTTGCCCATCGCTTTGGCTATGGTTGGCAAACTTGCCTGCGGTTGGACGACCTTGCGCACTGATTGACACCAAAGCTGTCCATCATACGTCCGGCACCTTTTGACCACAGCATCGACACGGCGCGGCTGGCACGATTCACGCATGATCGCTGCTATCAGGATCGGCGGCGACGCCGATCGATGGGGGCTGTGCGCTGGCCTGCACGGTTGGCGTCACAGACAGGAACTACCGACCACCGCGTGGGATTTTGCCGGAATGCCGGAAATTTCGCACCGACAAACTCGGAATTACCGGCTAAGCACACCATCTAAAGTCTAGAAAAGCCAAGAGATGAGAGCCACTTAACCACAATTTGTTGTTTATATACTGCTTATTGTGGCCAACTTGATACTTTATTGGTATAATCGATACGGTTCGATATGTCAATCGCAAGTCTTAGGTCAATCGCTACCATGTCCAAGCGAATTGTTGTATCCCTATGGTTTTGTACGCTCCTGTGCGCCTGCGCGCTGAACACCGGATCGGTGGAAGCGCAAGTGGCCACCACCCACCAAACCCCGGCAGCGTCCGAGGTTGATCCTCGCAACTTGACCGAAGCGACCGCAACCCCGACCGTGGCCAGCCTGAGCAGCCAGGAGTCGGCTGTCGAGGATGAAGAACCTCAGTCGGCTGCTACCGTCCAGGAAACTCCGTCGTCGGAGCCGGTCGCGACGCCCACAGCGCCCGCCCTGCCCCCCTGTCCCGACGCCAATGGCTCGCTTCAAAACCAGATCGCCGGGCAAATTTGCCAACGGATCCGCACCGAGCCGCCGCCGACCGTCCTGAAGGTCGACAACCGCGATTTGCGCATGATGGAGTATTTGATTCCGTTCTATACGCAGCGCGATTATCGAGCGGGCTGGTTCGATGCCGAAGGCAAGCCCCTGCCCGCCGCCAACGAATTGCTGAAGGCCCTGGGCGAAGCCGATCGCGAAGGACTGCAAGCTTCCGACTATGACCGGGCGCAGCTGCGGAAACTGCTCGATGGGCTCCAAAAAGGCAACGGTTCGCCCGACGCCAGACAACTGGCCAACGCCGATCTGTCGCTCACCGACACCTACCTGAAATACGCCTCCAACCTGCTGTCGGGCCGCCTGTCGCCCCGCAAGGTCGATCCCGACTGGGCGATCAAGCCCCGCTCCCGGAATCTGGCCAACGATCTGCAGGAAGCCCTGGCCAGCGGCCAGATCGCCGAATCGCTCCGGGCGCTGTCGCCGAAAAGCAAAGGCTATGCCCAACTGCGCGAAGCGTTGCAGCGCTATCGGAAGGTCGAACAGCAAGGCGGCTGGCCGATGGTGGCCAGTTCCGGCCTGGCCTCAGGCGCGCAAGGCCCACAGGTGCGGGCTTTGCGGACGCGACTGCAGGCCAGCGGCGACCTGAGCGGGGGCGACGCCGACAAGGGCGGGTACGACAAGGCGGTGGCCGATGCGGTGCGGCGCTTCCAGAAACGGCATGGGCTGCCGGAAACCGGTGCGGTCAACGCCGCCACCCAGGCCGCGCTGAACGTGCCCGTATCCGAACGGATCCGCCAAGTCGAGCTGAACATGGAACGCTGGCGCTGGCTGCCGGACGACTTCGGATCGCGCTACATCCTGGTCAATATCCCCAGCTTCAAGATGAGCGTATTCGAAAACGGCAAACTGGTGATCGAATCGAAGGTCGTAGTCGGCCGGGAAGAGCGCCAGACTCCGACCTTCACCGCCAACATGGCTTATCTGGTACTGAGCCCGAAATGGTACGTGCCCCGCTCCATCGCGGTGAAGGACAAACTGCCGCAGCTCAAGCGCAATCCCAATGCCTTGGCCAAGCAAAACATCCGGATCTACGATAGCGCCGGGCGACCGGTCAATCCGAGCTCGGTGAATTGGAAGGCGGTCAGCGCCAACAATTTCAGCTACCAGTTGCGCCAGGATGCCGGTCCCCGCAATGCGTTGGGCGGGATCAAGTTCATGTTTCCGAATCCCTACAACGTCTACCTGCACGACACGCCCTCGCGGGAGTTGTTCAGCCGCAACCAGCGCACCTACAGTTCCGGCTGCATTCGCATCTCCAACCCCGTGGAGCTGGCCGAGTATCTGCTCAAGCACGATCAACGCTGGAACCACGATACGATTCTGGCGGCGTCCACCAGCGGCAAGCAACGCGTGGTCAACCTGCCACAACAGGTGCCGGTCTATCTGCTGTACTGGACGGCCTGGGTCGATGAAAACGGCCAGCTCCAGTTCCGGGATGACATCTACAAGCGCGACAAACCGCTGGTCCGAGCCTTGTATCAGGACGACGCCGGAATCAAGAGCAGCAAAGGCGCCTAGTCGATCTGGTCATTACCCCGATCCCCCGGCTGTCATGGTCGGGGGATTTTCATTTTCTGCGCAGGTGACGACGAATGCGGGTGGCATTGGGCGTACAGTACGACGGCTCGGCGTTCCGGGGTTGGCAGACCCAGCAAGCGGGAGTACGGACCGTGCAGAGCTGTCTGGAGCAGGCTCTGACCCAGGTCGCCCACCATCCGGTGCGGCTGATCTGCGCCGGGCGCACCGACGCCGGCGTCCACGGCGCAGGTCAAGTGGTGCATTTCGACACCACGGCGGTCCGCTCGACCCGCGCCTGGGTTTTGGGAGGCAACGCCAACCTGCCCGAAGACGTCAGCCTGATCTGGGCCTGCGAAACGCCGGACGATTTTCATGCCCGTTTTTCGGCACTGGCTCGCCGCTACCGCTATCTGATCTTCAACCACGCCTGTCGCTCGGCCTTGTGGCGGCAGCGGGCGACCTGGTGTTACCAACCGCTGGACGCGGCGCGCATGCAGGAGGCGGGACAGTGGCTGGCCGGCGAGCACGATTTCAGCTCGTTCCGCGCCGCCGAATGCCAGGCCCGGCACCCGATCCGGGAAATCCGGGAATTGACGGTGCAACGTCGGGGAGATGGGGTGGTGCTGGACATTGAAGCGAACGCCTTTCTGCACCACATGGTGCGCAACATCGCCGGCGTGCTGATGGCGATCGGCATGGGCGATCGCCCTACCGAATGGGCGCGCGAGGTATTGGAGCGGCGCGATCGGACCCAGGCTGGGGTGACTGCAGCGGCGGCGGGCCTGTATCTGGCCAAGGTGCGCTATCCCGAACGCTTCGGCCTACCGGAAACGACGCCGGTCATGCCGGATTTCAGCGGTTGAACGTCCCGTTCACACCAACACCAGATTGTCCCGATGGATCAGTTCCGGATCGTCCACATGCCCCAGCAAGGTTTCGATGCGGCGGGTGGTCTTGCCAATCAGCAGCAGGGCCTGTTCGGTATCGTAATTCACCAGCCCGCGGGCGACTTCCACCCCACCGGGATCCAGACATGAGACCAGGTCGCCACGCACGAAACGTCCTTCGATCGCGGTGACCCCCACCGGCAGCAGGCTCTTCCCAGCCGCCCGCACCGCCCGCACCGCGCCGGCGTCCAGATGCAGGCGGCCTTTGACCTGCAACTGCACCGCCAACCATTGCTTGCGCGCCACCAGCGGGGTTTGACTGGGACGCAGCAGGGTGCCCAGTGGCCTGCCGGCCGCCACCTGCCGCAACACTTCCGGCTCGCGGCCCCAAGCCAGCAGGGTGAAAGCCCCGGAGCGGGCCGCCTTGGCTGCCGCATGCAATTTGGTCATCATGCCGCCGCTGCCCAGCGCGCCGGCTCCGCTGGCCATCGCCGTCAGCGCTGCATCGCCGGCCCGCCCTTCGCTGATCAATCGGGCGTCGACGAACTGGCGCGGATTCTTGTCGTATAGGCCCTGCTGGTCGGTGAGGATGACATACAGCTCGGCCTCGACCAGATTGGTCACCAACGCCCCCAGGGTATCGTTATCGCCGAAGCGGATCTCCTCGAAAGCGACCGTGTCGTTTTCGTTGATGACCGGCACCACCCGCAGCCGCAGCAAGGTCCGCAGGGTATTGCGGATATTGAGATAGCGGTGACGATCGGAGGCGTCCTCATGGGTCAACAGAATCTGCGCGGTTTGGATGCCGTGGCGCTCGAACGCCGATTCCCAGGCTTGCACCAGCCCCATCTGTCCCACCGCCGCCGCCGCCTGCAGATCGGCCAGCGCAGTGGGCCGCTGTTGCCAGCCCAGCCGCCGCATCCCTTCGGCCACCGCACCGGAGGTCACCAGCAACACTTCCCGTCCGGCCTGGTGCAATTCGGCCATCTGCGCCACCCAAGCGTCGATGGAAAAATTATCCAGTCCCTGCCCGTCATTGGTGATCATGGCGCTGCCGATCTTGATCACCCAGCGCTGCGCTGCGCCTAACTGTTCACGTGTCTTGTCGAGCATCGCTCGTTTCATCCTCCGGCGGCGCGGGCTGGTTCGGCGACGCCGCAAGCTCCGCCCGCCGCCGTTCCTCCAGCCGCTCCATCACCGCCTGCATCAAGATTTCGGTGCCCTCGCGCTCGGCAGCCGAGATGGCGAACACCGGCCCGCGCCAGTCCAGGACCGTCACGATCTCGGCTACCCGCGCCGCGCGTTGTTCGGCTGGGACCAGATCGAGCTTGTTCAGCACCAGCCAGCGCTCGCGTTCGGCCAATTCGGCGTCGTATTTAGCCAATTCGCCCAGGATGATCCCGACGTCCCGCACCGGATCACCGCTGTCGCTATAGGGCGAGACATCGACCAGATGCAACAGCAACCGGGTGCGGGCCAGATGGCGCAGAAACTGGATGCCCAGCCCGGCTCCCTCGGCCGCACCCTCGATCAAGCCGGGGATGTCCGCCATCACGAAGCTGTGCAGCGGCCCGACCCGGACCACGCCCAGGTTGGGATGCAAGGTAGTGAAGGGATAATCGGCGACCTTGGGCCGGGCGGAGGATACGGCGCGGATCAGGGTGGATTTGCCGGCATTGGGCATCCCCAGCAGCCCGACATCGGCGATCACCTTCAATTCCAGGCGCAGATTGCGCGCTTCGCCCGGCGTACCCGGTTTGAATTGACGCGGTGCGCGATTGGTGCTGCTCTTGTAGCGGGTATTGCCGAGGCCGTGAAAGCCACCGCGGGCGGCCAGCAGACGCTGGCCGGATTGGACCAGATCGCCGATCAGCTCACCGGTATCGGCATCGTAAACGGCGGTGCCGACCGGAACCGCAATGACCAAATCCGCGCCGCTGCGCCCGGTGCAGTCGCTGCCCATGCCTTTCTGGCCATGCTCGGCCTCGAACCGCCGGGTGAACCGATAGTCGACCAGGGTATTGAGTTCGGCATCAGCCGCCAGGTAAATGCTGCCGCCATCGCCGCCGTCGCCGCCGTCGGGACCGCCAAAAGGAATGTATTTCTCGCGCCGGAAACTGACGCAACCGTCGCCGCCGTTGCCGGCCTCGACCCGAATGATGACTTCATCGACGAATTTCATAGCGCCTTCCTCGAACCGGGGACAAAACAAAAGCCCCAAGCGGGGCTTTCTTGCAGTGCACCCGGACTAGCGGCGATTCATTGTACCGCCGGGTAGACACTCACATACTTGCGACCGAGAGGCCCCTTGGTCTCGAAGGTCACCAGACCCTCGGCCATGGCGAACAAGGTGTGATCCTTGCCGCAGCCGACGTTCTGTCCTGGATAGAACCGGGTGCCGCGCTGCCGCACGATGATGTTGCCGGGCAGCGCCAACTGACCACCGAACAGCTTGACGCCAAGCCGTTGCGCATGGGAATCGCGACCGTTGCGGCTGCTGCCGCCTGCTTTTTTGTGTGCCATGGCTCTCAGTCCTCTTGGATCGGGGCCGTTTTGTCAAGCAGCGCTGGCTGACCGACCAACCCGCTGATGCCGGCGATCTTCAGCTCGGTGTAGGATTGCCGGTGGCCCTGGGTCTTGAAATAGTGTTTGCGGCGCCGGAACTTGATGATCCGGACCTTCGGGCCACGGCCCTGCGATTTGACGGTGGCCGTCACCCGGGCGCCGGCGATATAGGGCGCACCGACCGTGACCTGCTCGCCGTCGGCGACCATCATCACCGTGTCGAACTCCACGGAAGCGCCTTCCTCGACTTCGAGCTTCTCGACCTTGAGGGTCTGACCCTCGGCCACCCGGTACTGTTTGCCCCCGGTTTTGATGACAGCGTACATTGATGAACTCTCCAAAAACGACTCGTCCGTCCCGAACTAAAGGGGATGGATTGTAACGGCCGGAGCGTTCAAGGTCAAACGTATCATACGGTTTCAGCAACGCCGGAGCCCCTGCCTTGACCCTGACTCTGCCAATCCGTAGCATGGCGGGCGTTCTCTTTCAACCGGCTCGACTCTATGGACATTGAACGGATCCGCGCCCCGATCGCCGACGACCTTCAGGCCGTCAATGCCCTGATTCGCCAACAGCTTCACTCCGATGTGGTGCTGATCAACCAGCTGGCCGGTTATATCATCGACGGCGGCGGCAAGCGGCTGCGCCCCCTCACCGTGTTGCTGTCGGCGCGCGCCTGCGGCTATGCTGGCGCTGCCCATATCAATGCTGCGGCCATCATCGAATTCATCCATACCTCCACCTTGCTGCACGATGACGTGGTGGACGAGTCCAGCTTGCGGCGCGGGCGAGAAACGGCCAACGCCATCTGGGGCAATCAGGCCAGCGTGCTGGTCGGCGACTTTCTCTATTCCCGCTCGTTCCAGATGATGGTCGGCATCGGCAGTATGCGGGTCATGGAGATCCTGGCCGACACCACCAACACGATCGCCGAGGGCGAGGTGTTGCAGCTGCTCAACGTGCACGATCCCGACACCACCGAAGAGCGTTATATGGCGGTGATTCACTGCAAGACCGCCAAGCTGTTCGAGGCCGCCGCGCAACTGGGGGCGGTGTTGACCGATCGGCCGCGCGACGAGGAATTGGCGCTGGGCCGCTATGGGATGCACTTGGGCACCGCCTTCCAGTTGATCGACGATGTGCTGGACTACAGCGCCTCCAGCGCCGAACTCGGCAAGAACATCGGCGACGATCTGGCCGAGGGTAAACCGACCCTGCCGCTGATCCATGCCATGCGTCACGGCACGCCCGAGGAAGTGCGGATCATCCGCGAGGCGATCGAACAGGGTGGGCTGGAGCACATCGACGTCGTCAGCCGGACTATTGAGTCCACCGGCGCGCTGGACTATACTGCGCGTCTTGCCGCTGAGGAGGCCGAGCGCGCCATCACCCAACTGGGGGCGTTGCCCGATTCGCCCGCCAAGGATGCCTTGGTGGGCCTAGCTCGATTCTCGGTAAGCCGCCGTTATTGATTGATTCCCTTGTCGGGGTGTAGCTCAGCCTGGTAGAGCACTGCCTTCGGGAGGCAGGAGTCGCAGGTTCAAATCCTGTCACCCCGACCAAATCCCTCAGTTAGTTATCCGCATCTTGTCTCCTCTGTCATGCTGATCGGCATGACCGGATCGTGACGCATCGTCCAGCACAGCCACCACGGCACAAATATTTTCCTTTCAAAGTAGGATTTGCCATGTTTCTAGGTTCAAGTGGCCTCGGTGTCTTTCTGCCGTCGCTGGGCCGATTTCCAACTCACGGGCATCGTCTGCCTCTTGATCAGTTGACGTTCTTCCTCCGTGACGTGCTGTCGAGGAACGGGAACCAAACCGGCATCCACTATTTGCCCACCACGGGCGATATAAGGTGATTTCCGAAAAACAATCTCCCCATTCAGATAGAATTTGCTCACACCCTTGACCCACCGAGTAGGATCATGCTGTCCGCTTTCGAACCGACCGTCTTACCGTTGTCCGCCTCTCAAATCGAAGATCTGAGATTGGCGAGTTCCAAAATGTCGGGAGTGGAGCGCCGCTCCTTTCAGGCCGCGATGACGCTGAAATATTGCGGGGGCAACGCCCGCCACGCGGAGCGAGTGTTCGGCTGGGGCCGCGAGGCTGTCCAACTGGGTTTACATGAGCAGCGCACCGGGGTGATCTGTTTGGGCGCGCAAGCGGCCTGCTGTGGGAATCGGGTCTGGGAAGAGCAACACCCGGACGTGGCCCAAGCCTTGTGGGCATTGGCGGAATCCCACAGCCAACAGGACCCGACCTTCCGCACCGTGCTGCAGTACACGCGACTGACGGCGGCGGAGGCTTTGACGCAGTTGCGCGCCCAAGGATTCCCGGAAGAGCACTTACCCTCGCCGAGCACGATGGCGGAGGTTCTGAATCGCAACGGCTACCGCCTGCGCAAGGTGGTCAAGGCCAAACCTCAAAAAAACTCCCGGAAACGGATGCCATCTTCGCCAACCTCGCCGAACGGGATGGCCGGCCCTTGGCCACACCGGATTTAGCCCCGGACGGGCCGGTCAAGCGCCTGAGCATCGACTGCAAAGCCACGGTGAAGATCGGGGACTACGCGCGTGGGGGGAAAACCCGTGGCGACCACCGCGCCGCCGACCACGACATGGGCGGTGAGGAAAAATACATTCCGTTCGGGCTGGTGGATGAGGACAGCGGACGGCTACACCTGGTGTTTGGCAGTTCGTGCAAGACGAGCGATTTCATCGTCGACAGTCTGAAAGACGGGTGGAACGACCTCCCCGTGCCCGAGCAGGCCACGATCACACACCTCCAACTCAAGGTCGATAATGGCCCGGAAAGCAGTGGGGTACGGACCCAGTTCCTCAAGCGCCTGGTGGACTTCGCCGACCACATCGGCAAACCCATCCACCTGCTGTACTACCCACCTTACCACAGCAAATACAATCCGATCGAACGCTGCTGGGGTATCCTGGAGCAGCATTGGAATGGCACGAAACTGGTGGATGTCGACACCCTGCTGGAATGGGCGAAAAGTATGACTTGGAGTAACTACTTAGCTGTTAGGCAAAGTAGATCCGAAGTACTTTCGGAGAATAATATACAGAGAGAATCAAAGACATTAATATTTTGTTTTCTCAGAGTAGAAATAACAGACTGAATACGAGCGTAAGCATGGGCTCCTTGAGTAGTTCGAAAACCTCCCGAAACTTTCATTTTAATTTTGACGCAGCGAATGTCCCGCTCTGCTTGATTATTAGTAAATGGAATATCCGAGTCAAACATAAATGCCAAGAGAGACACTTTATAGTGAATCAATCGCTCTAACAAAGAGCGTCCTTTTGTTTTCTTGGGTCTTCCGCGGGCTTGGGGGATTTTGCGAGCGAAGGGTTCTTCGCGGTTCGCTTGAATCATGATTTCTGAAAAACGGACTTCTACCGATTCTTTAGCGATATTTTGTTGGTAACAATCCAGCAAAAATGTATGAAAGAGGGAAGCCCAAACGGAACCTTGTTCAATGAGAGCCGTTAATTCTCTCAGAATATGCGCATTACAAATAACGTGAAAGCAAGTGAATGCAAAGTAACTCGCCCAGCAATCGTGAACTGCATAATGCTGAAAGTCTTTAATGATTGATGACGCTGACCGAAGGGCTTCTTGACCACGTTTAGGATGAACAAATAAATAGGTATATTGAGCAGAACAAGCTGTGTGCAGCCAGTGCGTTTTACCTGCTACACGAAGACCTGTTTCGTCATAATGAACCACTTTTTCTTGTAGGAGTTGATTTTTTATATGTGTCTCTGTAGATTGAAGCTGAGTATAAGCGGTATCCAGCGCATGAATCACTGTTCCCGTATTCAGCGAATAACCGTAGAGATCGATAAAGAGTTGGCTAATTTGTTCTTGCGGTAAACGATACTGCACAGATAAAAGCACGCCTAATGCTCTAACCTTTGCGCCATATTGAGCAGGTTGTGTGATATGACTCGGGTATGTCCCTGTTTCAGTATGCCCACAATCGCAAATCGCTTGCCCTAATTGATGCTCTGTGACGATTAATCTTTGCGGCGGGAGGTCGAAAACTTGTCTCTTACTCATGATTTCTATTTGTTCATAATGAAAAGCTTTTCCACAACAAGAGCATACTTCTGGATAATGACAAATAATATGATCGGGTTCTGACACTTGTCTTAACGTGTTTCCTTTATGCCCTTTCTGTCCACCGCTATTCGATCTCTTGGTCTTCGGTAAGGCCGGCTTTTTGGTCAAACCGTCCGTACTGGGCGGCTTGTGACTATTTCCGCTATCCTGATCCAAACGACTCCGCAGTTCAGCGTTTTTTGCCTCTAACTCGGCATTTTTAGCTTTCAACTGTTCTATTTCTACTAAAAGCCTTCTGACCATCGCTTTTAGTGATTCAGTGTCATCGGGTAATTCTAGTTCCATTCGCTTATTCTACACTATTACTCTAGGGCTAGGTAATTACTAAAAAAGAACCCTAAAGTCTTCAAAAACCAAGGCGCTTAAAATCGCTAATCGCATTGCATCATCAGCGCTGTTTTCATGAATCGAAAACTCCGATCTAAAACGATCCATGGACGCCTTGCTGTATTCCGATTCAGCACCCCCAACCGATAGGCATGCCAGATCTCCCGCCAGAAATATCGCCCAAGCGTCATACGGTGCTTGAGGGCAAAACGTAGACTGCAAAATCCCGCAGTCCAATCACCCCATTGCCTCACGCGGCAACCGCCCGCCGGGGCGCGCAGGTGGTGGAGGTGCGCGGTGGGGTCGAACACGATGCGGCCGTCATTTTCCAGAATCCGCAACGCAAGATCGCTTTCTTCCCGCAGCGCGACGCCGGTAAAATTTTCGTCGTAGCCGCCCAAGCGCCGTGCTGCATCGACGCGAACGGAGTGGTTACACCCCTTTAGTGAGCCAAAATCCTCAATGCGTTGCAGCCAAGATAGGTCGAATTCGCGATAGTCGCCCGCCTTCAACCAAGTTCGGGAAACGGGAGGGCGTGATGCGATACCCTCTTCAGTCAAGCGGCCGCATACCGCCAAGACTTCAGTATCAGCATAATTAGCGCGGTGGGCCGCAATGAAGCCAGGACTCAGGCAAACATCGTCGTCAACGAAGATAACAATATCGGTAACAGCCTCACGCAAAATCCGATTGCGTGCCATCGGCAAATTGGGCGTATCCTGCCGGAAATAACGAATCTTGCCTTCCGATGCTAAGCGCTCAAGCTGCTCCCGTGCGCCTTCTGGGTACCAGTCAGATTGATCAACAACGATGATTTCATCAGCGCGCGGGTCTTGAGCCAGTGCTTGGTTGATTGTGTCGAGCAGTACATGTCCACGGTTGAAAGTCGGGATGCCGAGGGCGGTAGTTATTTCCTGCCGGGTTAGTTTCGTCATTTCTTATATGACCACATTTCAATGTTGTAATCGAAAACGGTAGGTACAGGAGACTGTCCGCGTAGACGATATAGTGCTTTATGCATCGAAATATTGATATGACGTAACTACTTAGCTGTTAGGCAAAGTAGATCCGAAGTACTTTCGGAGAATAATATACAGAGAGAATCAAAGACATTA
>RXIW01000066.1 GCA_003989065.1 Candidatus Competibacteraceae bacterium | reverse complement strand
CTGCGCCATACCCCGCAACAATTCCTCGGTCAGATCCATCAAATCCCGATAATCGGCATAGGCCAGATAGAACTCCAGCATGGTGAATTCGGGATTGTGGCGAGTGGACAGGCCCTCGTTGCGGAAATTGCGGTTGATCTCGTAAACCTTTTCGAAACCGCCGACCACCAGCCGCTTGAGATACAGTTCCGGGGCGATGCGCAGATATAGGGCCATATCCAGCGCATTGTGGTGGGTGATGAACGGCTTGGCCGTCGCACCGCCCGGAATCGGCTGCATCATCGGAGTCTCGACTTCCAGAAAACCCCGGCGATTGAAGAAGTCGCGGATCTGGGCGACCATCGCCGAGCGCAGCCGAAAGGTGGCGC
This sequence comes from Candidatus Competibacteraceae bacterium, assembly GCA_003989065.1. Classification (GTDB taxonomy): domain Bacteria; phylum Pseudomonadota; class Gammaproteobacteria; order Competibacterales; family Competibacteraceae; genus RXIW01. The sequence goes on along the minus strand of RXIW01000066.1, from coordinate 18,939 downwards.
GGGTCGACTCGTTGATCATCAGATCGACGTAGCGTTGGCGGTAACGGGTCTCCTGATCGGCCAGGCCATGAAACTTCTCCGGCAACGGCCGTAGCGCCTTGACCAGCAAGCGCAGCCGATCCACCTTGACCGACAACTCGCCGGTCTTGGTCTTGAACACCGTGCCTTCGGCCCCGAGGATGTCGCCCAGATCCCAGCCCTTGAACGCCTCGTAGAGCTCATCGCCCAGCGCGCTTTTCTGGATGAACAGCTGGATGTCGCCGGACATGTCGCGCAGTCGGGCAAAGCTGGCCTTACCCATGATCCGCTTGGCCAGCATCCGCCCGGCGATGCTCACCCGTCGCGGCTCGGCCTCCAGCGTGGCGCTGTCCTGATCGTCGTAGGCCGCGTGCAATTCCGCCGCCAGCGCGTCACGGCGGAAATCGGTGGGATAGGCGTTGCCACGCTGGCGCAATTCGCCGAGCTTCTGCCGCCGCAGCGCGATCAGCTTGTTCTCGTCGAGGGAAGGTTCGGCGGAAGCGGAATCGGTCGTTTCGGTCATGATCTACAGTCATCCACAATGGCTACAGGCCGCTCTTCAGGCTGGCCTCGATGAATTCGTCCAGATCGCCGTCCAGCACCGCCTGGGTATTACTGTTCTCGATGCCGGTGCGTAGATCCTTGATGCGCGACTGGTCCAGCACGTAGGAGCGAATCTGGCTGCCCCAGCCAATATCGGACTTGGTCTCTTCCACCGCCTGGGCCTTGGCGTTGCGCTTCTGGACTTCCAGCTCGTACAGCTTGGCCTTCAGCTGTTTCATAGCGGTGGAGCGATTCTTGTGCTGGGAGCGGTCGTTCTGACACTGCACCACGATGTTGGTCGGCAGGTGGGTGATACGCACCGCCGATTCGGTACGGTTGACGTGCTGGCCGCCGGCCCCGGAAGCCCGGTAGACGTCGACTCGCAGATCGGCCGGATTGATCTCCACCTCGATGCTGTCGTCGATTTCCGGCGAGACGAACACGGCGGCGAATGAGGTGTGGCGACGGTTGCCGGAATCGAACGGCGACTTGCGCACCAGGCGATGCACCCCGGTTTCGGTGCGCAGCCAACCGTAGGCATAGCTGCCTTCAAAGCCGACGCTGGCGCTCTTGATCCCGGCCACTTCGCCCGGCGACACTTCCAGCAACTCGGTCTTGAAACCGCGCCGCTCACCCCAGCGCAAGTACATCCGCAGCAGCATCTCGGCCCAATCCTGCGCCTCGGTGCCGCCGGAGCCGGCCTGGACATCGAGGAAGGCGTTGCAGCCATCCAGCTCGCCGGCGAACATCCGCTGGAATTCCAGCTCGGCCACCACCCGGTCGTGGCCTTCCAGATCCCGCACCACTTCGGCGATCGCCGCGTCGTCCTCTTCCTCGCCGGCCAGGGTCAACAGCTCGGCGACTTCGTCCAGCCCGCGGTCGAGACTTTCCAGCCGATCGACCACGGCTTCCAGCTGAGCACGTTCCTTGCCCAGCGCCTGCGCCCGTTCGGGATCGTTCCAGACGTTGGGTTCCTGTAATTCCCGGTTGACTTCGATCAGGCGCTCGCGCTTGGTCTCGAAGTCAAAGATACCCCCTCAGGGACGCGCTACGCCCCCGCAGGTCGCTAATCTGATTGAAATAGGGATTGAGTTCCTGCATGACGCCGCTCCAAACCAAAGCAAAGGGGATGAATTGTATCGGGGGCGGCGGGCCAAGTCACTCCGCACCGGACCCAGCCAGTCGCCACCGAGTCCAGACAAGCTGCAGGGGCAGCGACGAACGATGCCCCGACCGTTCGCCTGCCCCATCGCTACGCAGCGCTCCGGCCGACGTGCCGGATCAGTCTCCCGCCAGGACCGTCTCGACCGGCTGACAATCGCAGCCCAGCGCCGTGGCCACGGCCGGATAAGTGATCTGGCCGCGATAGACGTTCAGACCAGCCTGCAGGTGAGGATCGTTGCGCAGCGCAGTCAATGGCCCCTGATCGGCCAGTTGCAGGATGAACGGCAGGGTCGCGTTGTTGAGAGCAAAGGTCGACGTCCGCGCTACCGCGCCGGGCATGTTGGCCACGCAGTAGTGCACCACCCCGTCGATGATGTAGGTCGGATCGGCATGGGTGGTCGGCCGCGAAGTCTCGAAGCAACCGCCCTGGTCGATGGACACATCCACCAGCACCGAACCCGGCTTCATCGCCGCCAGCATCGCCCGTGGCACCAGCTTTGGCGCCGATGCGCCGGGAATGAGCACCGCACCGACGATCAGATCCGCCACCAGCACCTCCTCTTCGATCGCCTCCAGGGTGGCGAAACGGGTCAACAAACGGCCATGGAATTCGGCATCCAACGCGCGCAACCGCTCCAGCGAGCGATCGAGCACCGTCACTTGCGCGCCCAATCCCACCGCCATCCGCGCCGCGTTGGTTCCGACCACGCCGCCGCCCAGTACCGCGACCCGACCCGGCAACACCCCCGGCACTCCGCCCAGCAAAACGCCGCTGCCGCCTTGGGACTTCTCCAGGCAGTGGGCGCCGGCCTGAATCGCCATCCGGCCGGCCACCTCGCTCATCGGCGCCAGCAAGGGCAGGCGCCCCTGGGCGTCGGTCACCGTCTCATAGGCGATCGCCGTGCAGCCGGATGCCATCAACCCCCGGGCCTGCTCGGGATCGGGTGCCAGATGCAGATAGGTGAACAGGGTCTGCTCGGCCCGCAACTGCCGATACTCGACCGGCTGCGGCTCCTTGACCTTGACGATCAGCTCGGCCTGGGCGAACACCTCGGCCGCTGAGGCCGCAATACTGGCCCCTGCTTTCACATAAGCCGCATCGTCCAGACCGATGCCCACCCCCGCACCGGCTTCCACCAAAACGGCATGGCCGTGGCGCACCGCTTCATGCACGCCGCCCGGCGTCATTCCAACCCGATATTCATGGGTTTTGATTTCTTTCGGTACACCGATCAACATGACACTCTCCTGGGAATCACGACGCGGAAACCACTAGACTACTGTGTATCATTACGACTCATCATACGATGGCCGCGCACCATAACGATACCGACCCCCACCGCGAGAAGCGCCATGAATAACAACACTCTCGAGCAGATCGAAACCGCCCTCAACACCATGCTCGCCTATTTTCAGGGCGTCGATCGGGATTTCACGGCGTTGCACGACGCTGGCGACACGCATGAGCGCCGGTTGAACGAGCTGGCGGCGACGCTGGCGACGATCAGGCAGGAGCTGCAAACCGCGCGCGACGAAGGCCAAAGTGCCGCCAATCGCCTCGAACAACAACTGGAAACCGCCGAGCAGGCACTCCAGACGGCGCAACAGGCCAATGGCGCAGCGGCCAGCCGCCTCGAACAACAACTGGAAACCGTCCAGCAGGGGCTGCAGGATGCGCGGCAAGTCGCCACCGAACTGGCGAGCAGCCTGGACATCCAGCGGACCGCGCTGCAGGAGCAGGCCGAAACCCAGGCGCGCGAACTGGCAACGTTCAACGAACGTCTGCAAGCGCAGGCCCAGATTCAGGACACGCTGACCGCATTCGACCATCGTCTGGCGACCCAGTCGACGCAGTTCGGCAAGCTCGACGGCGTCCTGCGCGAATTACATGGCGAATTGATGGCCGTGCATCAACGAGTGACGGCGCTGGAAGCCGGTGGCATTCCAAGCTCTACGCCCACCCAATTCAAGCCGCTGCTCATCGCCATTCTGGTCGCGCTCGTCGTCCTCATCGTGCTGGTCCTGTTCAAGCCCAACACGCCATAGCCCATTGGCGGGCGGGAGATCGCGCTTCCCACCCGCCTGCCAATGGGCAACGGTCACTGCCGACGCTGAATTTCCTTGGCCACCTCGCGCTGGGTCAGCAAGGTGACGTCGGACAGGCCCACGGCCAGCACCGACAGGATATCGTCGATCGCCAGAATTCCCACCAACACGCCGTCCTTGTCCACCACCGGCAGGCGCCGTACGCCCTTGGCGCTCATCCGATCCAGGGTTCGCCAGAAATTATCGTCCTCCCGCGCCGTCACCAGCGTCGAGCTCATAACATCATTGACGCTGATAGCATCCGGCGAACCGTCTTGAGCCAGCACCTCGACCACCAGATCTCGATCAGTGACGATCCCAACCGGGTATTCCTTGTCGCCATTACGATCCACAATCAGGACGGTACCGACATGCTGATGGCGCATCATCCGCGCAATCTCACGAACTTCCGTGGACCGCTCGGCCGTAACGATGTGACGATTGCAGTATTGGCCCACTGACATGAATGTGCTCTCCGTATAGGTAAGGTCGATTGAAGTCTTGGTTTTGTATTGTTAAGGATGCTGATTGTTTGCCATTACGATGATGCCTGCAAGAGGCTGGTTGGCCATGGCCAGCGTTGCAGATGTCATCGCTGCCGCCCCTTCCAGGAGGGCAGCGACAAATCGGGTCTTGACCCCGCTCAGTCCTGCGCCAAAGGCTCGTCCAAATCCACCCGTCCTGCCTTCTTCCCAGCATCGGGCGGCAAGCGCGCCAGCCAGTCACGCAGCAGCTGGGCATGTTGCCGTTCCTCTTCGGCGAACTCGGCCGCCATCTGGCGGATGGCCGGATCGGGGCTGGAATCGACCACCGATTGGTAAAAATCGCGCGCCCGCTCCTCGCAGCCCAGCACCAGCAGCAGCGCCTGCTGAGGGCTCATCTGGTAGCGCTCTTGGCCGATCGGGACGCTTTCCGGCGAGTCCGCATCCAGCCACTGATGTTCCCATGGGGCCAGATGGGGCAAATCCCGATCGGCTGCCAGACCTGCCACCTTATCGACATGCTTGCTCTCGATCTGCGCCATGGTGCGGAACAGTTGGGCGATTTCCTTCTGGTGATGGACCTCCATCAGGTCGGTCAGCTCCTGATAGCGCTCCACCGCCTCCTCCTCCATGGTCTGGGCGTAAGCCAGCAATTCTTCCAGCGTCACTAAAGTCGTCATAGCGTCAGTTCCGTTTCGATAGCGTTCAGTTGGTCGATCGGTTCCATCACCGTCGCCGGGTACAGCGGCAGCTCGGCCTTATAGAAGATACCGGTGGTCATACCGTCGTCGGCCGCCAGCCGTCGAGTGGCCTCGGCCCAGTTGGCGGTGGTCGGCAACTCGGAGGGATGCACCTGCAACCGCCAGTCCTTCTCTTCCGGGCGGAAGGTCACGCAAGGGCTGAGCACCTGCAGCAAGGCGAAGCCCGGATAGCGGATCGCTTCCACCAGCATCTTGGCGATGCCGTTGCGATCGCCGGAAAAGCCGCGGGCGATGAAGCCCGCGCCCGAGGCCAACGCCACCATCAGCGGCGAAAACGGACTGACGCCCGTGCCGCCCGGCGCGATCTTGCAATCCCAGTTGGGCGGTGTGGTCGGCGAAGGCTGGCCCTTGGTCATGCCATACACTTCGTTGTCCATGACGATGCAGGTCATATCGACATTGCGCCGGCAGGCATGGATGAAATGATTGCCACCGATGGAAAAAGCGTCGCCGTCGCCGCTGGCCACCACCACCGTCAGATCGGGCCGGGCCAGCTTCAAGCCGGTGGCCATGGGCAGCGCCCGGCCATGGATGCCATGAAAGCCGTAGCATTCGGTATAGGCCGGCAGCCGCGAGGAACAGCCAATGCCGGAAATCACCGCCACCTGTTCCGGCGGCAGGCCCAGATGGGCCAGGGCGCGGAACAACGCGCTTTCGATGCCGAAATGGCCGCAGCCAGGACACCAGATCGGTTTGACGGCGGATTTGTAGTCCTTGGCCTCGAGGCTGGACAGAATCGGTTGTGGCTTGCCCATGCGCTTACCTCCACTGCAACAGTTGCGTCAACACCGCCGCCGGCCGGATCGGCAACGGTCCAGGTTGATTGAGAACCCGGATCTCGCCCGGCAACGCATAATGCGCTTTCAGATAACCGTAAAACTGCTGGGAATGGCTCTGTTCGACCACCAACACCCGCTGCACGCCGGCCAGCAACGCCGACAAGCGCGTGGGCTGAACCGGGAACAACAGGCGCAAGGACAGCACCTTGACCGCCAACCCTTGCGCCCGCGCCCTGGCGGCGGCTTCCCGCACCGGGCCGGTGGCCGAACCCCAGACCACCACCGCCAGCTCGCCGTCGCCTTCCACATCCGCCCACAGCGGGCCGTAGTCGTAATGCAGCAGCTTGTCGCGGCGCTTGTCGAGCTGGGCGCGGTGGTCGGCAGCGCGGCTGGAAGGTATGCCGTGGGCGTTGTGCTCCAAGCCATCGGCGGTGTATTGACCGCCCGGCGTACCGGGCAGAGCCATCGGCGAGATTCCGTTGTCCGTCAGCGCATAGCGATCGTAACGACCGGCGGAACCCGGCTCGACCGCAACCAGGCGCGAAGCTACTCCCAAGCCATCGTGATCGACCGGCTGCTCGCACACGGACTGGCTCTGCCCCAGGAATTGATCGGACAGGACGATAGCCGGACATTGCAGCGCCTCGGCCAACTGCACCGCCCACTGGGTGGCGGACAGACAGTCGCTGACCGTATTAGCCGCCAACACCAGATGCGGAGCATCGCCATGCAGCCCATAGAGCGCCATGTTCAGATCGGACTGCTCCGATTTGGTGGGAATGCCGGTAGACGGCCCGCCGCGCATCACGTTGACGACCACCGCCGGCACCTCCGCCGCCACCGCCAAACCGAGGGTTTCGCTCATCAGCGCCAGGCCGGGGCCGGAGGTGACGGTCAGCGATGGAATCCCACCGTAGGACGCGCCCAGCACCATATTGAGCGCGGCGATCTCGTCCTCAGCCTGAATCAGATGGCCACCGACCCGCTGCAATCGCACCGCCAGCCACTCCGACAAATCGGTAGCCGGCGTGATCGGATAGACCGCCGCGAACCGCACCCCACCTCGCAATGCCCCCAGTGCCGCTGCTTCGTTGCCGGTTAGCCGCCAGCGCGTCCCACGGGCTGGCGCCGGCGGCAAGGCCCGGATCGAATCGTCCAGGATCTCGGCGGCGTCATAGCCGGTCTTCAAGGTTTCCTGCAACAGATCGACATCAAGCCCCTTGCGCTCCAGCGCCCGGCTCGCCACGATCAGCAACTCATCCAGCGGCAGCGCCAGCAAGCGGGCCAGCACCCCGAGGGCAACGATGTTGGGGCGACCCTCTTCGACCCCTTCCGCCAGAGATTCCAGGGGCAGCGTCACCAACCGGGCGCCGCTGGCCATGATCACGGCAGGCGGTTCGCCGGCCTCGGCTTCGGCCAGGATCAGGCTATTGGCGTTCAACGGCACTTCGTCGACGAAGCGATCGGCGTTGTGCCAATCCAGTGCCAGCAACACATCGAAATGATCGCCATGCGACCCGACCGGCGCACCCGCCAGCCGCACCATCGCCAGCGCCTCGCCACCGCGGATCTGCGGCCCCACCGAGCGGGTCATCAACCCATACCAGCCGATGCGGCCGGCAGCCTCCAACAACAGGCTGCCAGCGGTGATCGAGCCGGCCCCGCCGCTCCCCACAATCGCGACCGCGACACTATCCATCGGTGAAACAAGGGTATTCATCGGATTGCTCCTGCAGTGACACAGCAGTAAACCGTTGTTACTGCCATCGCCTGTTCAAATAAAGAAGCCCCGCCGAAACGGGGCTTCAGGAATCAACGCGACACCGCGATCAAGCCACCGTAGCGGCTGAATCGCGGTAGACATCCTGAATGGCGTTGAGGATAGCGACACACTCCTTCATCGGCCGCTGGAAAGCTTTGCGCCCGGAGATCAAACCCATGCCGCCGGCGCGCTTGTTGATGACCGCCGATTTGCCGTCGCTGCACCCTCCCATGTTCAAGGCTTCGAAACCGCCGTTGTGCCCCAATAATTTCTGCTCGATGATGTCGGCCTCGATGGTGACGCCCAGGTAATTGGCCTGGCCGGTCAAATCGGCGGACCGTGATCATCCCTTGCCATTTGCTACCGCGCCCAGATCTGGCGATCGACGCCGTCGCCCAGCTCCGGATAGTCCGTAGCGTTAAAGACCGGTTCTACCCCCGCCTTGCGTTGTTTGAAATAATCGTTGGTCAGCTTCACCACCGTCCCCGACAGCAGCACGATCGCCACCAGGTTGATCGTGGCCATCAGTCCCATCGACGCATCGGCGGCATCGAACACGGTCGCCACCGACTGGATCGCGCCCCAGACCACCATCCCCAGCGTTGCGATGCGCAAGAACACGATCATTGAGATATGGCCATGGCCGAGATAGATGATGGCGTTCTCGGCGTAGGAGTAGTTGCCGATGATCGAGGTGAAGGCGAAGAAGAAAATAGCGATGGCGATGAAATACTTACCGGCCTCGCCGAAGTGGGCGGTGAGCGCCGCCTGGGTGAGTTGCATACCAGTGACGCCCGATCCCGGCTCGAACGCGCCGGACAAGAGGATGACCACTGCCGTGCACGAGCAGATCACCAGGGTGTCGATGAACACGCCCAGAGCCTGGACGAAACCTTGGGAAGACGGATGATGGGGATCGGGCGTGGCGCAGGCGGCGATGTTCGGCGCCGAACCCATACCCGCCTCGTTGGAAAACAGTCCGCGCTTGACGCCGTTCAACATGGCCGCCGCCACCCCGCCGGCCATGCCGCCAGCCGCCTGGTGGAAACCGAAGGCGTTCTCGAAGATCAACGCGAACACATCCGGCACTTGGGACGCGTGGGTGATGAGGACGAAGATCGCTAGCAGCAGATAGCCAAGCGCCATGAACGGGACGACGAATTCGGCGACGCGGGCAATCTGCCGGAGGCCGCCGAAGATGATGACGCCAGCGACGATGGCGATGCCGACGCCGACTGCAACTTTCGGGATCCCAAACGCGCCCTGCATCGCTTCGGCGATCGAATTGGCCTGCACCGCATTGAAGACCAGGCCGAACGACAAGATAAGGCAGACCGAGAAGATAACGCCCGCCCACGGCGCCTTCAGGCCCCTGGAAATGTAGTAGGCGGGACCACCGCGATACTGGCCATTGTCGTCGGTGACCTTATAGAGCTGAGCCAGAGTGCTTTCCGAATAGGCGGTGGCCATGCCGACCAGCGCCACCATCCACATCCAGAAGATGGCGCCCGGACCACCGAGGTAGAGGGCAACGGCAACGCCGGCAAGGTTGCCGGTGCCAACACGGGAGGCGAGACTGATCGTCAGCGCCTGAAAGGGTGAAATGCCAGCGCGATCGGTTCCCCGCGCACCACGAATGACCCGAAAAAATTCGCCAAAATGAACAATCTGCAACAATCGTAAGCGAATGGTGAAATAAAGACCGACGGCGAGCAGACCGTAGATCAGCACATATCCCCAAAAAATCGTGTTCAGAAAACCAATGACCGCGTCCATAGAAGCCTCGTTATCGTCGAGAGGGTCCGCATTGGGATCAAGAGGCATCCGCCTCCGCTTGAAGCCGTCGCAACCAGGGGTGCAGCAAGCAGCATGCCACGGACAATCACAAGCGGGCCTCACGATCGGCAAGACTGTGAGGATCGCCAAGTTCCTGTGCCATTGCCAACCCGCCTGACACGTCTCCCCTGGTCCAGTCCAGGGCAAGTGCCTATTTGCGACGATGCGATTCGGGGCATTCGGCAGGAGAAAAACTTGCCGTTGCACTCAATGAGTGCATGACCCGCCTGATTGCGACCATCCATGCTCGCTGGCACAGCAGCGATCGGACACACGGGAAACCGCTTGGCGGCAGACCCAGCGTAGCTGTTACGGCAACGGCGCAAGGTCTATACTTGGCTGCGTGAATAGCCGTTTTACCTTCATCCCCATAGCCCTAAAGCGAGGATTTTTTCATGGCGCAACTCAAACCCGGTGTCGTAACTGGCAAGGACTATCTGACCCTGGTGGCCGCGGCCAAGGCCGGCGGTTATGCCCTGCCTGCAGTCAACGTCTCCAGCAGCAGCACGATCAATGCGGTGCTGGAAGCAGCGGCCAAGAACCAGGCCGACGTGATCATCCAGCTCTCCAACGGCGGCGCGCAGTTCTACGCCGGCCAGGGGCTGAAGGACGGCTTCCAGGCCAAGGTGCTGGGCGCGGTCGCGGCGGCGCTGCACGTTCATCTGCTGGCTGAGCATTATGGCGTGTGCGTGGTGTTGCACACCGATCATGCCAACAAGGGCCTGATTCCCTGGGTCGACGCCCTGCTGGATCACGGCGAAGCGTATTTCAAACAGCATGGTAAGCCGCTGTTCAGCTCGCACATGCTGGACCTGTCCGAAGAGTCGATGGAGTTCAATCTGAACGAATGCGCCCGCGTCCTGGGCCGCATGGCTCCGCTGAACATGAGCCTGGAAATCGAGCTGGGCGTGACCGGTGGGGAAGAAGACGGCATCGGCAAGGAAATGGACGAGAGCAGCGCCGCCGACAATTCCCATCTGTATACCCAGCCGGAAGACGTGCTGCAGGCTTATGATCGTCTGTCGCCGATCGGCCATTTCTCGGTTGCCGCGTCCTTCGGCAATGTGCATGGCGTATACAAACCCGGCAACGTCCAGCTGCGTCCGGAAATCCTGAAGAATTCGCAGGCGCTGATCGAGAAGCAACACAGCACGGCGGCCAAGCCGCTGAACCTGGTGTTCCACGGCGGTTCCGGCTCGGAGAAGGACAAGATCGTTGCGGCGGTCAGCTACGGCGTGTTCAAGATGAACATCGACACCGACCTGCAGTTCGCCTACTCCGAAGCGATCGGCAAGTTCGTCACCGAGAATCCCAAAGCCTTCATGTATCAGGTCGATCCGGAAACGGACAAGCCCTACAAGAAGTTCTACGATCCGCGCAAGTACCTGCGCCTGGCCGAGCAGAACATGGTGACCCGGCTGAACGAGGCGTTCGAGGATCTGGGCTCTAAGGGCAAATCGCTGGCCCTGTAATACCGGTCATCTTCGACCGAATCGGCGGGTGCATGCCTTGGCGTTCACCCGCCGATCTCGTTATATAGGACCCCCGCCTTCAACCCAGCGCCTTCCCTGGCCATTTCAGCAACCAACGCCCGGTATTCGTCAGTTGCTGGCGGAGCAGCGTCCAGTTTTCCCGCTGTTTCTGCTGCCGCAAACACCGCAGGAATCGAACCTTACCGGCTTCGTCCTGCCGATCGAGCAGCGCCGCCCACAGCGCATCATCCACGTTGTAGATCCGTCCTTCCGCCAGACAGACCGGAATCACATCGCCAATCGGGACCGCCAGATCCGTCGCCACCGCCATCACCGCCGCCTGGATATTGCTCGCCTTGGGTCCGTTCGGATTCTGCAGATCGTAGGGTGGTTGCCATTCTTTCGCCGGGCGCAACTGATCGATATGGCTGACCGCCACTAGCAATGGCGCCGGGTGGAGGTTGGCACGCTCTTTCTGCCAGCCGCGCACCTGATCCAGAGCTTTGCGCTCTCCATCGCGATCGCCGGGTTTGTTTACGGCGCTGACCCAGAGCAGTAAATCCGCCTCCAGCACAGCCTGCCGCAACTTCTTGCCGTTCAGCCCAGCACTATCGTAAGCGGGCGCGTCGAAAATCAGCGCAGCATCCAACCCGTCATGCTTCAACCGGTAGGGCGTCCATTCCGTCGTCGTATCGGGCAACACATCGGTTGCCGCCGTCACTTGACCAAACAAGGCATTGATCAGACTCGACTTGCCGGCATTGGCCCGACCCAATACCAGAATGCGCAGCGGTTCGCTCTTCATGGCATCGGCTTGCTTCAGATCGGCCTGCGAAGACGGAGTCAGCGTGACTGTAGGGCCGTCATCGCTCAGCGGCAGCCGTCCGCTGTACAAATCGATGGCGTAGTAACCGACCTTGCGCACGTACTCGCGCAACAGCCAACGGTGAAACTCGGTCAAGGCTTCGCCATAAGCGCTGCCACGCAACTGCCCCCAGACTTCGCCCAGCAACGCGTTGATCGGATCGATGACGAAACGGCCAGCCCGATACAGATACAGCAGGCGCTCGGCGAATGCCTTCCACCGCCAAGTGCGAATCAGATCACCGATCGTCAAGCGATGACTGAGGGGAATGTGCTTGGTGACGTCGGCTCGCAGGTCGCGGCTGGCCCGTTCGATGATCAGCAAGGTATGCGGCACGGTCAGCTCCAACAGCGGTTGCTCCACCGCCGGGTGATAGCAACGGGCCACCACCTCCAGGGTGCGCTGGCCCAGCGCCCACCAGCGCCCACCGTCGTTCAGCGGCCAATCCTCCGGCTTCACCTCCTCGGCCAGCTGCTCGACCGCCGCCCACGCCTGATCCGCGAGCTTGGGCCAGTTCGGATCGGGTCCGGTCGCCACACTCGCCAGCAACTCACGATTCTGCCGCTGTAGCCAATATTGCAAGCCATAGCCGGCTGCGCTGCACGCCACCATGGCTAGCAGCCACCAGGACAATGCCCGCTCCTGCCATAACCAGAGCAACCCGAGCGGCAGCAAGGCCGCGACCGGCAAGAGCCACAGCGCCAAGGCCAGCAGCCGCCCACGATCCAAGCGCGTGAAAACGGCTTTCATGGTCAATGGCCCTCAGCCGGCTTCCGTAACAGACGGGAGCCCTGGGTCAGCGCATCGACATATATCTGACGCAACATCTCGGCGGTCAGCGGCTGTTGCCGACTGCGGCCGGCGAAATAGGCCGCCGCCGCCTTGCCGAGGGCGTAGGTGGTCGCACCGCTGGCCGTCGCCCCCCAGATCGCGCCCACCGTCTGCCCCCATCCGGGTACCCACTTGACCAATTCCCGGCCCAGCGTCCGGGCGACATAACCAACGCCGATGCTCGCCCCCAGCAGACCGAGGAATTCAGCCGCCATAGACCCGTTCCAGTCCTGGCCGTACAGCACCGCCACACTATGCAGCAGCTTGGCCTGCACCGCGGGCACTCCGACCAAATCCACCAGCGGCAACACTCCGACCCCAGCCGCTGCCAGCGCATAGCCGACGATATGAGCATGAGCGGTCCGGGCATAGACATCGCACACGCCGGCATCGCTGCGCAGCATCGCCGCCAACCCCAGGGTCGAGATCGCTTCGATCGCAGCCCACAGCGCATCCAGACCGTAATCCGCCGGCTCGTAACCGTCTTCCGGCAAAGTCAAATCGATGGGAACCCAACGCACCGCGGCCGAACCTGGTAGCACGCCCAGGCGGTCACGCTGTGCCCGCAAGGCGCGAGCGAGATCGGCGGGAATCGGCGGCGACCCAGCCTGGCCATCCTCGAAGGGATACGGCAGTGGATGTTCGCCATTCGGTGGATAGGCTTCATGCAGACCGGTCTGGGCGATCAGCACCGGCCATTCCGGATGGCGTTGCCGCACCGCCCGCAGTACTTCGAATACGGCATCCTGGCGAATATCGGTCGCTTTCATCACCGCCAGCAGCAGATGGGCTTGCGATTCACAGTAGTGAATATCGTCGGCCGGGTCGTAAGCCACCTCGCCCAGGCCGCGGGTATCGAGAAACCGGACTATCGGCATCTCGGTCGGGAAATCGTAGAACCGGGCAGTGCGGGTACAAGGCTGGAAGCCGTTGCCGATTTCGGCGCTGGCGCTGCCGGTCAGCGCCCGGATGATCGAAGTCTTGCCGGCCTGCGCCTTACCGAGCAGCCACAGCACCGGCAAGGGTTGCCGCGCCCGCGCCTCGCTCAGCGCCTCGGCCAGTTGGTCCTCGACGACATGGGGATTGAACAGCGCTTCGCGCAGAGCCCTCAACCAGCCGATCTCTTCCTGCCCGTTCTCCGCCGCCATCGCCCGCTTCCTTCGATGCAGTCACAAAAAAATCGCCCTCCTTGGCTATCAAGGAGGGCGACGTTCCAACGCGCGCTATCGTCAGTTTGACCGTCGAAACGCTATCGCATGTCTTGATTGTAATCCGGCGGTGGCGGCGGCGCGTAGTGATTGTTTTCGTCCCACATGCGGTTGGGACGGGGCGACGGTCCACCGCCACAATCGATGACTCGCTGCTGGCACAAGGTCTCGCGCCAAGCGTACTTCAGGAAAATCCTGGCGAAAGGCCGACGGTCCGGGTCGAACTCCACCCGGCGCGACGGCGACCATTCGCTATCGCCATAACCGGTGCCGGGCTCGGACTGGAGCCGCGGCGCGGCGGCGGATTCGGGCGGCGGCGGACGCCGCAGGCCACGTTGGTCGCTGAAACCGGGGCCATCCGGATACGGCTGATTCTCCCGGAAGGCAGCCACCGCAATCACCCCCATCGCCGAGTAATCACCCCAGGCACCGGCGTAGGAATCGCCCTCGTCGGTGAAGTAGAAGCGGTTGACCCGGTTCTTGCCGGTCCGCCAACCCTCGTAGGTCTCTTGCTGGTACGGCCCGAGCACGTACATGCGCTCGTCCGGACTGAGATTGGAGCGATCGCCGGAAATGATGTTGCGGCCATCCACCGCGATCACCACCCCAATGCGCTGGTTACTGCGATTGCGCACCTGAACGGAATAGTTGCGACCACGCATCGCCTCGAGATAAGCCTTGTAGACCGCTGGCCCACCTGCGCTGCGCAACGGATATTCCGACAGCTTCCGCCCGCGGTCATCGACCACGTCGACCTCGATATTACTGACATCGTAGCGCTGCGCCCACAGGACGGATGGCCCCCACAGCATCAGCACCGCCAGCAATCCTATCTGCCATTTCATCTTCATCAATGCTGCCCTCGGTGTTGGTTATCGATCCGCGACACCTTATGCGCGGTCTTTCTGCTGCAGTCCAGCCTAAGAAGGACTGGCTGAATCCATACTGAACATTTTTCAATCCAGGCCAGTCGGATTTCCGTCGGTAATCCCCCACTTTCGATCCTCTTTTCGACACGAATACGATTCAGTGCGGATTCATTCTCTTTTCGATAGGCTTAAAATCAAATTCAAATATTCGTTTGGAAGTTCCCGACCATGTCCAACAGATTACAGCGATGGCGGCAGCTGGCGCTGGTGGCGCTGGCGGGTTTGCTGGCGGTCGCAGACGCCCAGGCGCAACCCTGGTTCCGCTCCAATCGGAGCGACGATTACGCGCCGCCTCCCCCTCGCGGCCAGCCAGCACGCCCACCGACGGCCCGTCCGTACGCCGATCCCGATCGGGCGGCCAACGCCGCTCGCGAGGCGACCGGCGGTCGGGTGCTCGGCGTCCAAGGCGCCGAGCAAAATGGCCAACCGGGCTACCGGGTGCGCATTCTGCAGCCGGATGGCCGGGTGCGCAGCCTGCACTTCGACCCCGCCAGCGGCAAGATGCGGGACTGATTCCCTTTCAACCGGACACACTCCTCATGCGTATCCTGATCATCGAGGACGAAGCCCCGCTGCTGCAACGAGTGAGCACGCAGTTGCGCGAGCAGGGCTACGCGGTGGATACCGCCGCCGACGGTCGCACCGGTCTGTATCTCGGCCAGGAATATCCGCTGGACGCCGCGGTGGTCGACCTCGGCTTGCCGGATCTGTCCGGCATCGAGATCATCCGCCGCTGGCGGGCGGCTGGCCGGCCGTTTCCAATCCTGATCCTAACCGCGCGCGGCCGCTGGCAAGACAAGGTCGAGGGTCTGGAGGCGGGCGCCGACGACTATCTGGTCAAGCCATTCTACCTGGAAGAGCTGCTGGCCCGGCTGCGCGCCCTGATTCGCCGCACCGGCGGCTGGTCGCAGGCTGTGCTGGCCTGCGGCCCCATCGCTCTCGACACCGGCGCGCAACAGGTCACCCTGGCCGGTCAGCCGGTGGAGCTGACCGCCTATGAATACAAGTTGCTGGAATATCTGATGCTGCGCGCCGGCACGGTCATCTCCAAGACCGAACTGACCGAGCACCTGTACCAGGAAGATGAAGACCGCGACAGCAATGTGCTGGAGGTTCTGGTCGGTCGGCTGCGCCGCAAACTCGATCCCGATCGCACCCTCAATCCCATCGAAACCCTGCGTGGGCGCGGCTACCGGCTCCGGCTGGAGCGCGCCTGATCCGAGCGCCGATGCGTTCCCTCAATGGCCGTCTGCTGATCGCTGCCAGCGTGGTGCTGGTGGCGTTCTTGAGCCTGACCGGTTTCACCCTGGATCGGGCATTTCGCGACAGCGCTTCGTCCGCCGTCCGCGATCGCCTGCAGGCGCAGCTCTATATGTTGCTGGGCGCGGCCGACCTGGACGCCTTCAATCGGCTGAGCCTGCCTCAGTCCCTGCCCGAGGCGCGCTTCTCCACCCCGGATTCCGGGCTGTACGCCGACGTGATGGATAACCAGGGCAATCTGGTCTGGCGCTCGCCGTCACTGCTGGGCCTGGCGCTGCCCTTCTTTCCCGCCGTCCGCAATCCCGGCGATACCCAATTCGCCCCGCTGGAATCCTCCAACGACACGCCGCTGTTCGTGCTGGCCTTTACGGTCAGCTGGGAAACCGCGCCCAATCAATACCGGCTGTACACCTTCCGAGTGGCCGAGACTCAATGGAATTTCCGCGACCAGCTGTGGAGTTTCCGGCGCAGCCTGTGGGGCTGGCTGCTGGCATCGACCGGGGTGCTGCTGGCCGTGCAGGGCGCAATCCTGCGCTGGAGCCTGAAACCGCTGCGGCAGGTCGCGGCCGAAGTGACCGACATCGAGGCCGGACGCCGCACCGAACTCAGCGGCAGCTATCCCGAGGAGCTGCAACCGCTGACCGTCAACCTGAATGCGCTGCTTCGCCACGCCCACGCCCATCTGGATCGTTACCGGAATGCCCTGGGCGATCTGGCCCACAGCCTGAAAACGCCGCTGGCGGTATTGCGCGGTGCGCTGGAAAACAGCGCCCCGGACGAAGAACTGCGCCATACCCTGTCCGAGCAGGTGGAGCGGATGAACCGCACCGTCGACTATCAGTTGCAACGCGCTGCCGCTTCCGGACGGATCGCGCTCAGCGCACCGCTGCCGGTTGCACCGGTTGCCCGCAAGATTCTGGATTCACTGGCCAAGGTCTACGCCAGTCGAGCGCCGCAGCTGCAGTGCGAGGTCACGGCCTCCACGGTGTTCTACGGCGACGAGGGCGACCTGATGGAAATTCTCGGCAATCTGGCCGACAACGCCTGCAAGTGGTGCCACCGTCAAGTGGTGGTGCGCGCCCATCCCGCTGCGCACGGCGACCGCATGGAGCTGGTGGTCGAAGTCGAGGATGACGGTCCAGGCATCCCGGCCGAACAGGCCCCGCTCCTGCTGGGCCGCGGCCAGCGCGCCGATCCGACGGTCGCCGGTCACGGCATCGGGCTGGCAGTGGTCAGGGATCTGGTCGAGGAGATCTACTACGGCCGACTCGACATCAGCCGGGGTGCGCTGGGCGGCGCGTTGGTGCGAGCCCGGCTGCGGTTCCAGGCCAACGGCGGCTGAAATTGACCCACGCCTCCTGATTTTTTGCACTCACCACTGGATCGTTCAGAACAACGACAAGGGAGTCATCATGCTGAGCATCGCCACCTTCAATCTTTGCAATCTCGGCGCCGACGCCTCACCGGATCGCTTGGCGCGGCTGGGCCGGATCATCGCCCATGACCTCGGCGGACCGGCCATCCTGGCAGCCCAGGAGATCATGGCGCAGACTCCAACGCAAGCGGATGGCGAGGTGCCGGCTGACACCACCTATCAGGCGCTGACCGCCGCCATCTGCGCCGCCGGTGGCCCGCGCTACGCGTTCCGGGAAATTCCGCCGCTGGCCAATCGCGACGGCGGCATGGCTGGCGCCAACATTCGCACCGGCTTGCTGTTCGATCCGGTCCAGCTGCATTTCGTCGAGCGCGGTCACGCCGGCCCCGAGGACCACACCGGCATTCGCCTCAACTGCGGCAAACCCTGCCTCACCCTCAATCCCGGCCGCATCGCACCGACCCATCCTGCCTTCGCTGGCGATCATCACTGTCATTGGGCGCCTAGCCGCAAGGCGCTGGCGGCCGAATTCGAAATCGAGGGTCAGCGCCTGTT
The DNA here is from genome assembly GCA_003989065.1 of Candidatus Competibacteraceae bacterium. GTDB lineage: Bacteria > Pseudomonadota > Gammaproteobacteria > Competibacterales > Competibacteraceae > RXIW01. Next base: position 1,014 of record RXIW01000066.1, on the reverse strand, counting down.
CGTCATCGCCTGTCATTTCAAATCCATGCGCGCGATCAGCCGTCGCGAGGCCGACTACACCAAAAAACAGCGCCACGCCCAGGCCGAGATCGTCCACCATTTCGCCGCCGATCTGCTGGCCATCGATCCGCAGGCGGCCATCGTGCTGCTGGGCGACCTGAACGATGTGCCCGGCTCCAAGACGTTGAAAGCACTCAAGGGCGAACTATTTCACAATCTGCTGGAAGATCTGCCGCACGGGCAATGCTACACCCGCCGGCATGGCGGTCAGCCGCAGGCGCTGGATCATATCCTGGTCAGCCCAGCTCTGCGGCACGGCGCGGCGGCGCGCATTCCTCATCTCCACAGTGACGCTTCTCCCCATGCCCGGGAGCCGGCCAGCGATCACGATCCGGTGATCGCGACCCTGCCAGCTTTGCACTGCCAGAACGTGTTCACGATCTCCTGAGCAGCAACGCCAGGAGTGCCAAGTGGACGAATTGCCGGCGGGTATTGCGTCAGTGCTTGATCCGCTAGCGGAAGCTATACTTGTGACAGAAGTCCAGGCAATAGCGCAGCCACTTGTGATGGTGCGGGCGCTGATTGGCCATGATGTCCTGCTGCGCCAACCACGCCTCGTAGCGGCGGGTCAGCTCCGGGGAAACAGCGAACATGGCAGAATGCCTAAGGCGGCAAGGCCGACGATGAATATTGTACTGCCAATAAATAATAATGATATCAAACAGTTATTTTGAACCATCATGAATGAACAGTATAGTTACTTGTTATGCCCAAAAGGAGAGATTATGAACGTAATTGAGAAAGCAGAATTTGGAGAGCCGTTGAAGGATAGCGGTTTTCATGTCCTTACATTTGCAGAAACAGGTTTTGCTATGCTGAATATATATGGAGAGCAATTCGGGCTCGATAGAGATACGATTGAAAAATTCTCTAGGCAAGTTAATAACAAGGATGAATCAGGCAGTTTATTTCCAAAAGCACCTATCAGTGCCATTCCTCGTCATTTTATTCGCG
>RXIW01000065.1 GCA_003989065.1 Candidatus Competibacteraceae bacterium | reverse complement strand
CGCGCTCAATGATAACTATCGGTTGAACCTCCTCTTGGGTACGCCAACCCCAGCGACTACATAGCGCGATTGCCCTGGGAGCGGCGCAAGCGGCTGCGACGAGGGCTCGATCAAGGCCCCCAGGCTGGGAAGCACCGGTGGAAGGTGTAAATCGATGGCAGAGATTTTGGTGCTGTACTACAGCCGCACCGGCGGCACTGCCGCGATGGCGCGCTATGTAGCTCGCGGCGTCGAGGAAGTAGTGGGAATGACGGCGCGGTTGCGGACCGTACCGCCGGTTTCGACCGTTTGCGAAGCGGTCGAGGATGAGATTCCGGCAGCCGGTCCGCCTTACGTCAAGCTGGACGACCTGCGGGAATGCGCCGGACTGGCGCTGGGCAGCCCGACCCGTTTTGGCAATATGGCCGCGCCACTCAAGTATTTTCTGGACACGACCGGCGGGCTGTGGCTAGCGGGCGCGTTGGCCGGAAAACCGGCTGCAGTCTTCACCTCGGTCTCCACCTTGCACGGTGGCCACGAATCCACCCTGCTGAGCATGATGATCCCACTGCTACACCACGGTATGCTATTGATGGGAATACCTTTCACCGAAGCGGCGTTGAACGAGACCCACAGCGGCGGCACCCCCTATGGTGCCAGCCACTGGTCGGGCGCGCTGTCCAAAAACACGCTAAGCGCCGAGGAGAAACAGCTGTGCCGGACGCTAGGCCGCCGGCTGGCGGAAACAGCGCAACGGCTGGAGGCGGTGGCATGAGCCGCTTTTGGCATGGAATCGCGCTGGTTGGCCATTTCGGCTTGTTCGGTCTGCTGCTGCTTTGGTTGACCTGGCTGGAACCGCCACGCCAGATTCCGATCTCATTGGCGTTGATTCTGCTAGCCGGTCCTTTGCTGATTCCCATGCGTGGCCTGTTGCACGGTCGGCCCTATACCCATGCCTGGACCAGTTTTCTGGCGCTGTTCTATTTCCTGGTCGGCGTATTCGAGGTCGCCGGACCGATGACCCGACCCTGGCTGGCCTGGTTGACCATCGGTTTCAGTATTCTGCTGTTCCTGGGGACGCTCTTGTACGTGCGCGCCTGGGGGCGCGAACAACATCCTGCACGCGCCAGTGAACTTGCAGCGGATTCGACCGTCTCATCGGGAAATCTCGCGTCAGCCGAACCAGGCGACGAACCTTCGCGAGAGGCGCGGTCGAAATAATCCCCTCTTGCAATACAGTCACAATTGATGTTATATTTTCTATCTCTGATGCGGGGTGGAGCAGTCCGGTAGCTCGTCGGGCTCATAACCCGAAGGTCGTAGGTTCAAATCCTGCCCCCGCTACCAAAGTATCAAGGAAGCCCGTCAAGGGCTTTTTTTATGCGGCCGCATCCAGTTGGGAGCGAAGATCTCCGCGTCTGGCGGCCCATGGCAGGCAGAGATCATGACCCGCTATGACAGGGGATGCCCGTTAAACGGCAGGCGAATGCAGCAGTAGCCCCTTGACTTTGGGGTCAGCTGCGCAAGATGCCCAGCCGCAAGGGTCAACCAAGATGGGCGAACGAGTGGGCCGCAGGCCCATTTTTTATTTCCGGTGATCGAAATGCGCCAGGACCTACAGAGACTTGAACGGATATTGGCGGCCGTCGTGGATACCATGGGCTACGAGCTGGTCGGGATCGAGTTCCATCCCCGCCGCGGCAATTCTCTGTTGCGGATCTATATCGACAGCGAAACCGGGATTACGGTGGACGACTGCCAACGGGTCAGTCACCAGGTCAGCGGCGTGCTGGATGTCGAAGATCCGATTGTCGGCCAATATGTTCTGGAAGTCTCTTCGCCAGGGTTGGACCGTCCGCTGTTCGACACCGCGCATTTCGAGCGCTTCGCCGGCTCGGAAGTGCGGATCCAGTTGCGAGAACTGTTGGATGGGCGACGGAAGCTGATCGGGCGCCTGCTCGGAATGCGTGACGGCGATGTGGTGATCGTTGACAGCGAAACACGGGAATGGAGGATACCACTCGGACAAATCGAGAAAGCGCGACTGGTACCCGAGCTCTAGGATCGGATGACCGAGTATGAGGACCCGGCTGGGAGGCAGAACGACATGCGCGTTAAAGACAGCAAAGAAGGCAATAAAGAGATTCTGCTGGTGGTGGATGCCGTCTCCAATGAAAAGGGTGTCAACAAGGAGATCATCTTCGGCGCCCTTGAAGTGGCATTGGCATCGGCAGCAAAAAAGCGTTACGAGGGCGATCCCGACGTGCGGGTCGTGATCAATCGGCGCACCGGCGGCTATGAAACCTTCCGGCGCTGGCTGGTCATGGCTGAACCTGCCCAGATCGAAAATCCCGACCGGCAAATGACCCTGGCCGAAGCCATGCGGTTGCAGCCGGGCATCCAGGCGGGCGACTATGCCGAAACGCCGCTGGAAAACGCCGATTTCGGCGGTCGCATCGCCGCCCAGACCGCCAAGCAGGTCATCGTGCAGAAGGTGCGCGACGCCGAGCGTGCCCAGATCGTGGACGCCTATCTGCACCGCAAGGGCGAACTGATCGGCGGCGTGGTCAAGCGGCTGGAGCGCGGCGATGTCATCGTCGATGTGGGCGGCAATGTCGAGGCCAAGATCGCCCGCGAGGAGCTGATCATCCGCGAATCGTTTCGCATCGGCGAGCGGGTGCGCGGTTATCTGAAGGACGTGCGCACCGAGAGCCGCGGCCCCCAATTGTTCATCAGCCGCGTGGCCCCGGAATTCCTGATCGCACTGTTTACCCTGGAAGTGCCGGAAATCAATCAGGGCATCATCGAAATCAAGGGCGCTGCCCGCGATCCCGGCTCGCGGGCCAAGATCGCCGTCAAGAGCAAGGACGCCCGCATCGATCCGGTGGGGGCCTGTGTAGGGATGCGCGGCGCGCGGGTACAAAGCGTCACCAATGAATTGGCCGGCGAGCGGGTGGACATCGTCCAATGGGACGACGATCCGGTCCGCTTCGTCATGAATGCGATGTCGCCGGCAGAAGTCGAATCGATCGTCGTCGATGAAGACACCCATAGCATGGATATCATCGTCGCCGACGAAAAGCAGCTGGCGCAGGCCATCGGCAAGAGCGGCCAGAATGTGCAGCTGGCCAGTCGGTTGACCGGCTGGACCTTGAACGTCATGACCCGTGCGCAGGCGCAAACCAAGCGCGGCCAGGAAGATGGCGCCTTGCTGCGCATGTTCATGGAACAGCTGGGTGTGGATGAGGACATCGCCGCCATCTTGGTTCGCGAGGGGTTCGCGGGGCTGGAAGAGGTCGCGTACGTACCCACCCACGAGATGCTGGAGATTGCCGAGTTCGACGAGGAGATCGTCGAGGAATTGCGTGGACGGGCGCGTGACGTGCTCCTGACCCGCGCGATCGCTGCCGAAGAACGGCTCGGCGGCACCGAACCAGCCGAGGATCTGCTGCGAATGGAAGGCATGGACCAGGAATTGGCGTTCACCTTGGCCAGCCATGGGATCGCAACCATGGAAGATCTGGCCGAATTGTCGGTGGACGATCTGAATGATATTGCCGGATTGAGCGACGAGCGAGCCGCAAAATTGATCATGACGGCGCGGGCGCCTTGGTTTTCGAAGAGCGAGCGGTAGGACCGGCTCGTCTTGGGGGTGGTAAATGACGGATGTAACGGTCAAGCAGTTCGCGACGGTCGTCGGCATACCGGTGGATCGCCTGTTGGAGCAGTTCACCGAAGCCGGGATCTTGGTGGCCGGGGCGGACGCTACGATTACGGAAAAACAGAAAGTGGATTTACTGACGCACTTGCGTAAGAGTCACGCCGGTCGACAAATACAAGGGGCGGTCGAGCCCAAGAAGATCACGCTCAAGCGCAAGACGCACAGCGAAATCAAGATGGGCGGCGGCACGACCGGGCAAGTCAAGACGGTCAGCGTCGAGGTGCGCAAGAAACGCACCTACGTCAAGCGCAGCCTAGTGGAAGAGGAGACGCCTCGCCGCCCTGAGCCTGAACTTCGCAGCGAAGCATCACCGCAACCGGTGGTGGAACTCGAGGAACGGCGTCACCCCCCGAAGGAATCCGACGAGTCTCGTGCTCAGCAAGAGCAGGCGTTGCAGCAACAACGCGCACCCGAGGAAGAAGCTCGCCGCGCACCCGAGGAAGAGGCTCGTCGTGCATCCGAACCGGAAGCCCGTCGTGCATCCGAACCGGAAGCTCGTCGTGCACCCGAACCGGAAGCTCGTCGTGCACCCGAACCGGAAGCTCGTCGTGCATCCGAACCGGAAGCCCGTCGTGCATCCGAACCGGAAGCCCGTCGTGCACCCGAACCGGAAGCCCGTCGTACATCCGAACCGGAAGCCCGTCGTACATCCGAACCGGAAGCCCGTCGCAGACCGGTGGAAAGATCGACTGTGTCCCGCTCGACCGAATCCCCGGCCCATAAGACGGGAGCGGGAGCGGGAGCCGCCAGGCCAGCTACGGCCCAGGCTCCACGTCGCAGCGGACCCGGTGGTGATGCCGAAGCCAAACCCCGTAAATTTGCGGGCACGCCGGCAGCAGCGCCGACGCCAGACACCAAGGTCAAACGACGCTCCGAAACACCCGCCCGCCCAGCTGGCAAATCGCGCAGCGAAGGCGGCGTCGACGCCGCCAGCCAACGGCGGAAAGAGGAGCTGGATGACGAGCGCTTTCCGCGGCCTGGCAAGCTCCGCAAAGCCAAGAACGCCAAACCCGGCGCATCGCCGTCGCCGCGCCATGGCTTCGCCAAACCCACTGCGCCGATCGTACGCGAGGTTGGTCTTCCCGAAACGATCAGCATCACCGATCTGGCCCAGAAGATGTCGGTCAAAGCCACCGAGGTGATCAAGACCGCGTTCCTGAAGATGGGCCTGAAAGTCACCATCAACCAGGTGATCGATCAGGAAACCGCCGCGCTGGTGGTCGAGGAGATGGGGCACACCTATAAGCTGCTCAAGGAAAACGCCATTGAGGAGTCGCTGACCGCCGAAGGCGGCGGCGGCGAAGCATTGCCACGCCCACCGGTGGTGACCATCATGGGCCATGTGGACCATGGCAAGACCTCCCTGCTCGACCACATCCGCCGCACTCGGGTCGCGGCTGGCGAAGCGGGCGGGATCACCCAGCATATCGGCGCCTACCATGTTCGTACTCCGAAAGGCGTCATCACCTTCCTCGATACTCCCGGACACGCGGCGTTCACCGCCATGCGCGCGCGGGGCGCCAAGGCCACCGATGTCGTGGTGCTGGTGGTGGCAGCCGATGATGGGGTGATGCCACAGACCCTGGAAGCGATCCAGCACGCCCGCGCTGCCAACGTGCCGATCGTCGTGGCGGTCAACAAGATGGACAAACCCAGCGCCGATCCGGAGCGGGTCAAGAGCGAGCTTTCCGCCCAAGGCGTCATTTCCGAGGAATGGGGTGGCGATACCCTATTCGCCTATGTTTCGGCCAAGTCCGGCATGGGCATCGATGATCTGCTGGATCAGATCCTGGTGCAGGCCGAGGTCCTGGAGCTGAAGGCGCCGGTGGATGGCCCCGCCAAGGGCGTGGTGATCGAATCACGGCTGGACAAAGGCCGTGGCCCGGTGGCGACGGTGCTGGTCCAGAGCGGCACACTTCACAAGAGCGACGTGATTCTAAGCGGCCTGGAATATGGCCGGGTCCGCGCCATGCTCAACGAAAACGGCCAGGGCGTCGGCGAGGCTGGTCCTTCGATTCCGGTCGAGATTCTGGGCCTGTCGGGCACCCCCAAGGCCGGCGATGAGGTGATCGCGGTCACCGACGAACGTCGAGCCCGTGAAATCGCCCTGTTCCGCCAGAACAAGTTCAAGGAGGAGCAGTCCCGCAAACCGGGGATCGATCTCGAAGGGATCTCGAAGATGTTCGAGGCCGGCCAGATCAACATACTCAACCTGGTGATCAAGGCCGACGTGCAGGGCTCGGCCGAAGCCATCGTCGATGCCTTGACGCGGCTATCCACCGACGAGGTGCAGGTCAAGATCATCGCCAGCGGCGTAGGCGGCATCACCGAATCGGACGTCAACCTGGCCCGCACGCCGAAAGCCATCCTGATCGGCTTCAACGTGCGCGCCGACAGCATGGCCAAGAAGCTCGCCGAAGAAGAAGGGTTGAAGCTGCATTACTACAGCGTCATCTACGAACTGATCGACGATATCAAAAAGGCCATGGTCGGCATGCTCAAGCCGGAATTCAAGGAAGAGATCATCGGTATGGCCGAGGTACGCCAAGTCTTCCGCTCGCCCAAGTTTGGGGTGGTGGCTGGCTGTATGGTGACCGATGGTGTGGTGCGCCGCAACAATCCTATTCGGGTCCTGCGAGCCAACGTGGTGATCTTCGAAGGGGCGCTAGACTCGCTGCGCCGCTTCAAGGATGACGTGAGCGAAGTGCGGGCTGGTATGGAGTGCGGCATGGGGGTCAAGAACTACAACGACATCCATGAAGGCGACCACATCGAAGTGTTCGAGCGAGTACAGGTGGAGCGCACCCTGTAGGCGATGGCTGGAAAGGACGCTGAACAACGATGAAAGCCTATCCGCGCACCCGCCGCATCGGCGAGCAGATTCGCCGGGAGTTGGCGGAATTGATCCGCGACGAACTGCGCGATCCGCGGCTGGCGCTGATTTCCATGACCAGTGTCGAAGTCAGCCGCGATTTGGCCTACGCTCGTATCTACGTAACGCTGATCGGCGATACGACCGAACGAGTGGAGCGCGTAGCCGAGCTCAATCGCGCTGCACCGCTGCTGCGTCGCGAGTTGGGGCGGCGTATGCGGATTCGCACCATTCCGAAGCTGGATTTTCGCTACGATGAGGTCGTGGAGCATGGCGCTCGCCTGTCGGCGTTGATCGACGCAGCGGTCGCCGCCGATGTCAGCAAGCATCGCGACGATGACCCGGAGCCAGACGCTGACACGGCGGAGAAACCGGTATGAACATCCGCAACCGCCGCCAGGTCAATGGCGTCCTGTTGCTGGACAAACCGGTCGGCTGGACCTCGAACGCTGCCTTGCAGGCGGTCAAGCGTCTGTATCAGGCCGCCAAGGCCGGCCACACCGGGAGTCTCGATCCGCTAGCCAGCGGCTTGTTGCCGATCTGTCTCGGCGAAGCGACCAAGCTGTCCGGCTATTTGCTGGATGCAGACAAAGCCTATCGCTTCAGTTGCCGGCTTGGCGTCGTCACTACGACCGGCGACGCCGAGGGCGAGATCGTCGCGACCCAGCCGGTCCCCGCACTGAACCGCGCAGAGGTGGAAGCGGCGCTCCAGCGCTTCACCGGGATCATCCAGCAGATTCCGCCCATGTATTCCGCCTTGAAACGCGACGGCCAGCCGCTCTACAAGCTGGCTCGGCGCGGGATCGAAGTCGAACGCCAGCCGCGCCAGGTGACCATCCACGAACTGCAGCTACTGCGACTGGACGGCGCGGAACTGGAATGCGAGTTGCGTTGTTCCAAGGGGACCTATGTCCGGACCCTGGCGACCGATCTCGGCGCAGTGCTAGGCTGTGGCGCGCATATCACCGCACTGCGGCGCACTGCGGTGGAGCCGTACCAGACGGAGCGAATGGTCAGCCTGGAAACACTACGCGCTCAGGCCGAACAAGGCTGGGCCGCGTTGGATGCCCTGTTGTTGCCGCCAGACAGCGCCGTCGCGCCGTGGCCGGCTGTACGGGTGCAGAGCGATGCAGCTTTCTACCTGCGGCAAGGCCAGCCTGTGCTGGCGCCGCGCGCGCCCACTCAGGGGTGGGTGCGCTTATACCTGGGTGAACAGCAATTCCTGGGCCTGGGTGAAATCCTGGACGATGGCCGGGTCGCGCCACGACGACTGTTGGTCGGCGTCGGCGAAGCCGGTTGACGGACAGGGTCTGCTTGTTGATTGACCCCGGCGGGGTTAACATTTTTGACAAACGTTGGACACAACCGAATTGGAGTTTGAGCTGATGCCACTCAATACCGAACAGAAGGCGCAGATTCTGCGCGATTTTCAGCGCGGCCCCGTCGACACCGGCTCGCCGGAAGTGCAGGTCGCCCTGCTGACCAACCGCATCAACGGTTTGCAATCGCATTTCGGCGCGCATAAAAAGGATCATCATTCCCGGCGCGGTCTGCTGAAGATGGTCAACCAGCGCCGTAAACTGCTGGACTATTTGAAGCGGAAAAATCTGCAAGGCTATCAGGATCTCATCAGTCGCCTCGGCTTGCGCCGCTGAGCATTGCCCTCCGATCTCACCATCGCACAAGGACGCTTTTGTGACGCCCATCAAAAAAACATTTCAGTACGGTCAACACAGCGTGACCCTGGAAACGGGTGAAATCGCCCGTCAGGCCAGTGGCGCGGTGTTGGTCAACATGGCTGATACCGTCGTGCTGGTCACCGTGGTCGTCGCCAAAGAAGAGGAAGGCCGGGATTTTCTCCCCTTGCGCGTGGACTATCAGGAGCGCACCTACTCGGCAGGTCGCATCCCGGGCGGTTTTTTCCGCCGCGAGGGGCGTCCCTCCGAGAGCGAAACGTTGACCGCCCGGCTGATCGATCGGCCGCTGCGCCCGCTGTTTCCCGACGGATTCACCAACGAAGTGCAGATCATCGCCACCGTGGTGTCCCTGAACAACCAGGTGGACCCGGAAATTCCGGCCCTACTGGGCGCATCGGCGGCCCTGGCGCTGTCCGGCGCACCGTTCGACGGTCCCATCGGCGCAGCCCGGATCGGCTATCGCAACGGCCAGTACATCCTCAACCCCACCCGCCGCGAGTTGAAATCCTCGCAACTGGACCTCGTGGTCGCAGGCACCCAGCGGGCGGTGTTGATGGTGGAATCCGAGGCCGAGGAATTGCCCGAAGAGGTCATGCTCGGCGCGGTGGTGTTCGGCCATGAGCAGATGCAGACGGCCATCCAGGCCATCCAGGAACTGGCAGCGACAGTTGGGGTCCAGCCGTGGAACTGGCAACCGCCGGCCGAAGACGCCGCGCTGACCAGCGCGGTGAACGCCGTCGCCGAAACGGCGCTGAACGAAGCCTACCAGATCGCCGAGAAATTGACCCGCCAGCAGCGGGTCAGCGAGATTCGTGCCCAGGTGCTCTCCGAGATCCCCGCCCAGGAGCCGGAACGCTGGACCCCGCCGGCGATCGAACGCGCATTCTCGATTCTGGAAAGCAGGATCGTGCGTGGACGCATCCTGTCCGGCCAGCCGCGCATCGACGGTCGGGACACCCACACCGTGCGACCGATCACTGTCCGGGTCGGCGTGTTGCCGCGCACCCATGGTTCGGCCCTGTTCACCCGTGGCGAAACCCAGGCGCTGGTGGTCACCACCCTGGGCACCGAGCGGGATGCCCAGATCATCGACGCCATCGATGGCGAATATCGTCAGTCCTTCTTGCTGCACTACAATTTCCCGCCCTACTCGGTCGGCGAAATCGGCCAGGTCGGTAGCCCCAAGCGGCGCGAAATCGGCCATGGCCGTCTGGCCAAGCGCGGCGTGCAGGCGGTCATCCCCAAATCCGATCAATTCCCCTATGTGGTGCGGGTAGTGTCGGAAATCACCGAATCCAACGGCTCCAGCTCGATGGCTTCGGTGTGCGGGGCCAGCTTGTCGCTGATGGACGCCGGCGTGCCGATCAAGGCTCCGGTGGCCGGAATCGCGATGGGCTTGATCAAGGAAGAAGATCGCTTTGCGGTATTGACCGACATCATCGGCGATGAAGATCATCTGGGCGATATGGACTTCAAGGTGGCGGGCACCACCGAGGGCGTCACCGCCTTGCAGATGGACATCAAGATCGATGGCATCACCCGCGAGATCATGGAAACGGCGCTGGCCCAAGCTCGCGAAGGGCGCATGCACATCCTCGGCAAGATGAGCGAAGCCATCGTCAAGCCGCGCCAGGAGCTGTCCCAGTACGCGCCGCGCTACACCACCCTGCGCATCAATCCGGAAAAGATCCGCGATGTGATCGGCAAGGGCGGGGTCACCATCCGCTCGATCACCGAGGATACCGGCGCCACCATCGACATCACCGACGATGGCATGGTGAAGATCGCCTCCGTGGACAAAGCCGCGGGCGACGAGGCACGCCGTCGCATCGAGCAGATCACCACCGATGTCGAAGCCGGTCAAATCTACGAAGGCAAGGTGGTGCGGATCATGGACTTCGGCGCGTTCGTGGCGATCTTGCCCGGCCGCGACGGCATGGTGCACATCTCGCAAATCTGCGAGGAGCGGGTGCAGAGCGTCAGCGACAAACTGACGGTTGGCGATATCGTCAAGGTCCGGGTCATGGAAATCGACAAGCAGGGCCGCATCCGCCTGACCATGAAAGGTCTGAACTGAGCCGACGACACGCCAAGGCGGTTTGCCTTGGCGGGGTCACTTCGAGTATAGTTTCACGCTTGCTGCCAGGGAAAGGGCAGCTCTTGGAGAGGTGGCCGAGCGGTCGAAGGCGCAGCACTGGAAATGCTGTTTAGGGGTGACTCTAACGAGGGTTCGAATCCCTCTCTCTCCGCCAAATTCCCATCCATCGCTTTCGCGATGCCCCAGCCGATGGGCGCATATCCTCTGCAGGCCGCTCAGACGGCGGGATCAACGTCGTTGTCATGATGGTATGATGGCCGGAATCCTCGCAGAGATTCCAGTCATGAGCCAAGCCCGCATCATCGACGCCGCCCTGCTCGACGTGGTCAGCGCCGAGGCCCGTATCAGCCCGCGCCGTCGCCGTAATCACAATTTTCACGCGGATGACCACGCTGCCTGTCATCGCCTGCTGAACGCCGTCGAACCGGACTCCTACATCCCGCCGCATCGCCACAACGATCCCGCCAAGAGCGAAAGCATCCTGGTGCTGCGCGGTCGGCTTGGCGCGTTGTTCTTCGACGAGCGGGGTAAAATCACCGACTGTGCCGTGTTGGAGCCGGGCGGCACGGCAGTCGGCATCAATGTGCCCAACGGGGTGTTTCACACGGTGCTGGCGTTGACGCCGAACACGGTGTTCTTCGAAGCCAAGGCCGGACCATACCTGCCGCTGGCGGCGGATGAGAAGGCGCCCTGGGCCCCAGGTGAAAACGAGCCGGGCGCGGCCGCCTATCTTGCCCAGCTGCGGGATCGGCTGTCCGCCATCGAATAGGTCGGTTCCTATCGCAATTTGCCGTTCATGCAAGCCGAACTGGCGCATTCCCGATAGCGATCGTCCAGGAAGCGGGTCCGCTCGACCGTGGTATTGGTGGCGCAATCCATATCGAGCAAGATTTCACTGCCCCGCGTCTCGCTGCAATTCTTGTTGCGCGTCTTGATCCAGGCCAGCTGTCCCTCCTTGAGGATCGCCCTCCCCTCCGCGTCGAGTTTGCCGACCAGTTTCTTGTAAGCTTCGTTGAGCTCCTTGTCCGCTTGCAAGTAAAGCCGCGTGCTGCAATAGACCACGTCGTAATCAGTGTTGGTCTTCTCGCAATCCGCCCAGACCGGGGCGGCGAGCAGGCATGCGATCCAAATCAGGCTTTTTTTCATCATGCGTATCCTCCAGTTCCGGAAACGGGTTTGCCGCCAAGGCAACACGGCGATTGGAATGCCGATGGGCGAGCGGCCAAACAGCGATCGACCCGACATAAAAAAACCCTTCCCCGGCTGGGGAAGGGATGCAAAAGAAACATCGGATTCGGCTTCGTCTGCCTGGGGTAGCCAAACTACGGACAGGCAGCGAGCCGGTTTTTTTTAATGCTGTTCGACAGCGCGCCGGACTTCTTCCAGCGAGTTCGGATCGTCCAGGGTGGACAGATCGCCAGGGTCGCGGCCTTCGGCCAGCGCCTGGATCGAACGCCGCAGCAGCTTGCCGGAACGGGTCTTGGGCAGCGAACTGACGAAGTGGACGCTGTGCGGTTTGGCCACGGCGCCCAACAGCTCCTGCACCTTGTTGATGATTTCCTTCTCCAGTTTGGCGGCCGCGCCCGCCGCGTCGAGCTGAGTAGGATCCTTCAAGCGGGCAAAGCCGATCGGCACCTGGCCCTTGACCTTGTCGGCCATACCCACCACCGCCACCTCAGCGATCGCCGAATGCGACTGAATCGCCTCTTCGATCTCACGGGTGCCCAAGCGGTGACCGGCCACGTTGATCACGTCGTCGGTGCGGCCCAGGATGAAGAAGTAACCGTCCTCGTCGCACACTGCCCAGTCGGAGGAGGTGTACAGCAAGTCCTTGAAGCTGGAGAAATAGCTCTTGACGAAGCGCGAGTCGTCACCCCACACCGTCAACAGGCAGCCCGGCGGCAGCGGCGGCTGCACCACCAGCACGCCCTTCTCGCCACGCGGCATCTCCTCACCGGTGCCTTCGTTGATGACACGGATGTTGTAACCGTAGACTGGGAAGCCCGGCGAACCGTAACGGTTCGGCTTGAGGTCGACGCCCGGCAGATAGCCGAGCATGGCCCAGCCCGTCTCAGTCTGCCAATAGTGGTCGATGACCGGGATCTTCAGTGCGTCACTGATCCAGCGCGAGGTCGGCTCGTCCAACGGTTCGCCGGCCAAGAACAGATAGCGCAGGCAGGACACATCGTACATCGTCATAAACTTCTGGTCCTGGCCCTTCAGCACCCGCACCGCCGTCGGCGACGAGAACATGGTCCGGACCTGGTACTCGTTGACGATCTTCCACCAGACGGCCGGATCCGGCCGAGTCGGCATGCCCTCGTAGATGATCGTGGTCGAACCATTGATCAATGGGCCGTAGATGATGTAGGAATGTCCGACCACCCAACCGATGTCGGAGGTGGTGAACATGGCCTCGCCGGGATTGAGGTTGTAGATGTGCTTCATGCTGGCCGCCAGCGCCACCAGATAGCCGCCGACATCACGCTGCACGCCCTTGGGTAGACCCGTCGTGCCCGAAGTGTACAGGATATAGCTCGGCTCGCTGGACTCTATCCAGGTGACCGGCACCTCGGCGTCCATGTGTTGGGCGCGCAGGGTGGCGTAATCCACATCGCGACCTTCGATCAGCGTCAGATCCTTGTCCAGGCCACGATTGACGATGACCACCTTCTCCGGGGGGAACTTGGCCAGGCTGCAGGATTCGTCGACCAGGTGCTTATAGGGCACCGGTTTGCCGTTACGCATGCCGGCATCGGCCGACACCATGACCTTGGGCTTGGCGTCGTCGATGCGCACCGCCAGGTTGTAGGCTGCGAAACCGCCGAACACCACCGAGTGAATCGCGCCGATCCGGGCGCAGGCCAGCATGGCAAAGGCCGCCTCAGCGATCATCGGCATGTAGATGATGACCCGGTCACCCTTACCGACGCCCAACGATTGCAGGAGCGCCGCGAACCGGTTGACCTCGCGATACAGTTCGGCGTAGGTGTAGGTTACGGTTTCGTTAGTTTCCGTCGAGATGTAAATGACCGCATTCTTATCGGCATGTTCGGCCAAGTGCCGGTCCACGGCGTTGTAGCAGATATTGGTTTCGCCACCGGCGAACCACTTGCAAAAGGGTGGCTTGCTATAGTCCCGGATCGTCTGTGGCGGCTTGTTCCAATGAACCAGCTTCGCCTGCTCGCCCCAGAAGCCTTCGGGATCGTTGATGGACCAGCTATGGAATTCTTCGTACTTCATGCGTGAACATCCTCCGATTTAGCGGTTTTACAGCGACATTTATATGATTGTCGTCAGGGAAGTGTAGTCGCTTGTTGGAAAAATTCCTGTCCGCCGTCCCCGGTCGGTCATGGGGTCGACCATGGGGACAGCGGCAGTGCCTCACTTGGCCTTGAGCAGATCTTCGATGCTGGCGCGTTCCTCACGCAGCTCTTGCTCGGTGGCCTTCATCCTCTCAGCGCTGAACTCGTCGACCGGCAAACCCTGCACGATCTGATAGTCGCCACCCTTGCAGACGCAGGGATAAGAATAGATCACGCCTTCGCCGACGCCATAGGAGCCATCGGCCGGCACGGACATGCTGACCCAGTCACCCTCCGGCGTGCCCAACGCCCAGTCGCGCATGTGGTCGATGGCCGAGGAAGCAGCCGAAGCGGCGGAGGAAGCGCCGCGGGCCTTGATGATGGCCGCACCGCGCTGCTGCACGTCGGGAATGAAGGTGCTGCGGTACCAGTCTTGATCGACCAGGGAAGTCGCCGCCTTGCCCTGCACGGTGCACTGGCTGATATCGGGATACTGGGTCGACGAGTGGTTGCCCCAGATCGTCATTTTCTTGATATCGTTGATATGGGTGCCGGTCTTCTCGGCCAGCTGGCTCAGCGCGCGATTGTGGTCCAGCCGGGTCATCGCATGGAAACGGCGACGGTCCCGATCCGGGGCGCTGCTGGCGGCGATCAGGGCATTGGTGTTGGCCGGATTGCCGACCACCAGCACGCGGATGTCGTCAGCGGCATGGTCGTTGATCGCCCGCCCCTGCGGTCCAAAGATGGCACCGTTGGCGGTCAGCAGATCCTTGCGCTCCATGCCAGGGCCACGCGGCCGCGCGCCGACCAGCAGGGCGTAGTTGGCATCCTTGAATGCCACTTCCAGCTTGTCGGTGGGCACTACGCCGGCCAGCAACGGGAAGGCGCAGTCATTGAGCTCCATCACGACGCCCTGCAGCGCCTGGAGGGCCGGGGTGATTTCCAAGAGTTGCAGGATGACCGGCTGATCGGGACCGAGCATGGTGCCTGAAGCGATCCGAAAGGCCATGGCGTAACCGATGTTACCGGCGGCACCAGTGATAACGACACGGACGGGGGATTTCATGCGTGTGCTCCTTTGACGTTAGGATAAGGATGTGGCTGATGATGCTCCGGCTCCACGTTGGAGGCGCAAGGTCGGAGTGTGGAATGGGAAAACAGGCTGGGACAGGACGCACTGCGCGTCTGGGAAATCGGATTCGCGCGTCCACACAATACGGAACGCGCCGGCAAGATCGCGAGGATTGGCGGCCAGCAACAGAAATACGGGCCTGGCAACGACAGGCGGGTATCGGTGGTCTGATCTTTCGTTATGAATCGCCATGTCCGCGATAGCGCGGTGACTGTCGCCGGGCAGCCAAGCATCGGCTCGCTTCCCGGAGCGGCGGTCGGAACCGCGGCGATATGTCTTATATAATGCAACGCCGCCCTAACCCGGCGGCGGCATCTTTGAAATAGGCTAAATAGTAACGTAGATTGCCGCGTTTTAAAACGAATGCCGGTTTTTCCGGTCAGGATATTCTTGGCTATGAGCAATTCTTTTTTCCAGGGTGCGGGCTATGCCGTGACTGGCCTGCGCTGGTTGCCCAAAGCGGGCCTGCGCAGCGTCGTGCTGATCCCTCTGTTGATCAACATCCTGTTGTTCGGCGGTGGCATCTGGTGGAGCACGGGCCAGTTCGAACGCCTCGATCAAACGGTGCAGGGCTGGTTGCCCACCTGGCTGGCCTGGCTGCACTGGCTGTTGTGGCCTCTTTTCATTCTGACTGTGCTGCTGGTGATTTTTTACACCTTTTCCCTGATCGCCAACCTCATCGCTTCCCCTTTCAACAGCATCCTGGCCGGCCGGGTC
Source organism: Candidatus Competibacteraceae bacterium (assembly GCA_003989065.1). GTDB lineage: Bacteria > Pseudomonadota > Gammaproteobacteria > Competibacterales > Competibacteraceae > RXIW01. The sequence continues at coordinate 5,397 of RXIW01000065.1, read as the reverse complement.
GAAAGGATGCTCGATCCCGCCGGCCGCACCGCATCCAGTGAGTTTTCCTGGCGGGAATTGCTGCTTGCCCCACTGACCGAACTGGGCAAGGCGCTGTATTTCGCAGCCTGGGCGCTAGTGCCTCTGCTGCTGTCGTTCGTACCGGTGATCAACGTCGCCGCGCCGCTGATCTGGGCCGTCTTCACCGCCTGGATGCTGGCGCTGGAATACGCCGATTATCCGCTCGGCAATCGCGGCGTGAACTTTCGCGCCCAGCGGCGACTTCTACGGCAAAAATGGCCGCTCACGCTCGGCTTCGGCGGCATGACCCTGTTGTTGACGTTGATTCCGGGTCTGAACCTGCTGGTCATGCCAGCGGCGGTGATCGGCGCGACCCTGATGTGGCATCGGGAATTGCCGGCCTCGCGATGACCGCCGGCGCCGACTGGAAAGCACGGACGCTGCGCGGACTCTACAGCGGCCTGCTCTACTTGTTCCTGCCGCTGGCCTTGCTGCGCTTGTATTGGCGCGGCCGCCGGGACGCTGGACATCGCCAGCGCTGGCGCGAACGGCTGGGACTTCTCCCGGCGCTGCCGACCGGATGCCTGTGGCTACATGCCGTTTCAGTGGGTGAAACCCGCGCGGCCCTGCCTCTGATCCGGGCACTGTTGGCGCGTTATCCGCAATGGCCGCTGCTGGTGACCACCACCACCCTGACCGGCTCGCGCCAGGTGCGGGAAGCGCTGGGCGAACAGGTCCAGCATGTCTACGCACCCTATGACCTACCCGGCGCGGTCCACCGCTTCCTGCGCCAGACCCAGCCCCGTCTGGCGGTGATCATGGAAACCGAACTGTGGCCCAATCTGTTGCGTCAATGCGCGGCGGCCCATATTCCGGTGCTGCTCGCCAATGCCCGGTTGTCGGAGCGCTCGGCGCGGGGCTATGCCCGGATCGGCGGCCTGGCCACGGCCCTGCTACAGGATGTCACACTGATCGCTGCGCAAGCCGACGCCGATGCCGAACGCTTTCGGGCGCTAGGCGCGCCGCGGGTCGAGGTGATCGGCAATCTCAAATACGACCTGCAGTTGCCGGACGATCTACGGGAACATGGACGGCAACTGCGACAGGAACTGCTGGGTGAGGAACGGCCGGTTTGGATTGCCGCCAGCACCCACGCCGGCGAAGACGAGCAGATTCTGGATGCCTTCGCCCGCCTGCGGGAACGCTGGCCCACCCTGCTCCTGCTCTTGGTGCCGCGCCATCCGGAACGCTTCGCCGGGGTCGCGACCCTGTGCCGACAGCGAGGCTTCAGTCTGGTCGGACGGAGCGAGCGACAACCCTGCCGGCCGGATACCGCCGTATTCCTGGGCGACAGCATGGGGGAACTACTGCTGTTCTACGCGGCGGCCGATCTGGCCTTCGTCGGCGGCAGCCTGGTGGCCACCGGCGGCCATAACGTCCTGGAGCCGGCGCTGCTCGGTCTACCGGTGCTGTTCGGTCCTCACATGTTCAACTTCACCGAAGCGGGTCAGCGCTTGTTGCAAGCGCAAGCAGCCTGGCAAATCAGCGATGCCGCGGCATTGGCGCAGACGGTCGATCGACTGCTGACCGATCCGCAGTCGGGTCGGGCGGCGGGACAGCGCGGGCGGGAGATGGTAGAACGGCATCGGGGCGCATTGGCCAGGACCCTGGCCCGGATCGCCTCACTGCTGGCTCAAACCTGACGGCGCAACAGCACGTAGATCGCGCCGGTGCCGCCATCGACTCGCCGCGCCGAACAAAAGGCCAGCACTTCGTCGCGCTGGCGCAGCCAGTGATTGATCTTCTGTTTCAAGACTGGGCCGCGATGACGGGAACCGTTACCCTTGCCGTGGATGATGCGTACGCAACTCAGGCCATCGCGGCGGGTCCAGTGGAAAAACGTGCTCAGGGCCTCGCGGGCCATGACCACCGTCATACCGTGCAGGTCCAGGGTCGCGCCGACCTGGAACTGCCCGCGCCGCAGCTTGCGCAGCACGGTCTGCTGCACTCCTTCGCCGCGGTAGTACAATTCCTCGCCGGTGTCCAGTTCAGCCGGCTCGAAATAGTCCGACAGCATATCCGCCAGCACTTGCTGCTCGTCGGCGCGCGTGAAGCGCGGAATCGGCTTCGGACGGGACACGCGCGGTTCGATTCGATCGCAGCGGATAGGCTCGACCGGACCGACGGCCTGCCGGAACAAATCCCGATCCCGTGCATCGAGCGTGAACGACTTGGTCATGGGCATCTCGTCGAAAGCGGCAGGCGCATCGGGCCAAGGCGGAGGAACACTGTCATTTTACCGTCGCCGCCGCCGGATACGATACGGCAGTTCAATCGATCATGTTTTAAGGGGCATTCGATCATGCATATACTGGTCAGTAACGACGATGGTTACCTGGCGCCAGGACTGCTCTGTTTGGTCAACGCTTTGCGCGACTTGGCGGATATCACGGTGGTCGCGCCCGACCGCGACCGTAGCGGCGCCAGCAACTCGCTGAGCCTCAAGAATCCCCTGTACGTCACTCGCCACGACAACGGCTTCCACAGCGTCGAGGGCACCCCGACCGACTGTGTCCATGTCGCCATCACCGGCCTGCTGGACCAGGAACCGGACATGGTGGTCTCGGGCATCAACAACGGTCCCAACCTGGGCGACGACGTGATCTATTCCGGCACGGTGGCCGCCGCGATGGAGGGGCGTTTCCTTGGCCTGCCAGCCATCGCCCTTTCACAAGCCTCGTTCCGACCGGAGCATTTCGATACCGCCGCTCGCGTAGCCGTCTGGCTGGTGCGCCGACTGCAAGAGCGGGTGCTGCCCCACGACATCATCCTGAACGTCAACGTTCCCGATGTCCCCTGGGAGCGCCTGGCTGGTTTCCAGTCCACTCGGCTGGGCCACCGCCACAAGTCCGAGCCCGTCATTCGCGACACCGACCCGCGCGGCCGACCCATCTACTGGGTCGGACCGGCCGGCTCGGAGCAGGATGCCGGCCCCGGCACCGACTTTCATGCGATACGCGCCGGTTACGTCTCGATCACCCCGTTGCAGGTGGATTTGACCCGTCATACCACGCTCAAACCGCTGGCGGAATGGCTAAACGATTGAAGGATCATAATCGCATGAAATCAGCCGATTTATATATTTAATACATACGCAGCCAGTAGACTCCTCTATCATGTAAGGCTTATCATTGTCACAGCAATTGGAATTCGGAACAGGATGGACACTTTTCCGATGCTGCAGACGCCAATGGAAGCGCATGGCAACGCCAAACCCAATTGGCCCCGCCAGATTCATAACAAAAATAAGCACGATATAAGGCATGGCCATCAGGCCAGCGTCTCTTTTGAAGATCCACCAAGCGAAGCGTGTCTAGGAGGTTATCGATGTCCCGACGGACTAACTGTCTAGAAGTGGTCGTTTGTGACGATGAATTGAATCTGGACGACTCCCTGCTGGACGAGGACAAGCTGGACGACACCGAGGATGAGGTGATCGTGGCAGAGGAAGAGTTGGAAGCGGTCGAAGTCGCGGAAACACCCTGGCCACCTCCGGTGACCAGCAGTCGAGAGTTCACCCAAGACGAGCTGGACGCCACTCGCATGTACCTGAGCGAGATTGGTTTTTCTCCGCTGTTGACCGCTCAGGAGGAAGTCTATTTCGCTCGTCAGGTCTTGCTGGGCGACACCAGCGCCCGCAACCGCATGATCGAAAGCAATCTGCGCTTGGTGGTCAAGATTGCCCGCCGCTACATGAATCGAGGCTTGAGCTTGCTCGACCTGATCGAAGAAGGCAATCTGGGGCTGATCCACGCCGTCGAGAAATTTGATCCCGAACGCGGTTTCCGATTCTCGACCTACGCAACCTGGTGGATTCGCCAAACCATCGAGCGGGCCCTGATGAACCAGACCCGCACCATCCGCTTGCCCATCCACATCATCAAGGAAATCAACGGCTATCTGCGAACCGCCCGTCAGCTGGCGCAAACGCTCGATCACGAACCCAGCGCCGAGGAAATCGCCCAAACCATGGGCAAATCGGTGAACGAAGTGAAGCGGATGTTGCAGCTCAACGAACGGGTGGCATCAGTGGATACGCCAATCGGCAAGGACGAGGACCGTTCTCTGCTGGACGCCATTCCTGACGACAACAACACCGATCCCTCGCAATTGCTGCAAGACGCCGACATGAACGAGAAACTGGAAAAGTGGCTCGGTCAGTTGAACGACAAGCAGCGCACCGTGGTGAAACGGCGCTTCGGCTTGGGCGATCAGGAAAAAGCCACCCTGGAACAAGTCGGCAACGAAATCGGCGTAACCCGTGAGCGGGTGCGGCAGATCCAGATCGACGCCCTGCGCCGGCTACGCAAGATCATGGAGAACGAAGGATTTTCCCAAGGCTTCCTGTAGGCTACCCAGCAAGCATAGTCGTTAGGGAAATAATCCGGGTCCCGGCGGAATGCTGTCGATCGACAGCTCGCCGGGCCTTGTTTTTTTCCTCCTCTACCCCACATGATCCATCGCTCGCAATGCCCGTAGGAAGGCTATGAAAGGCTCCAAGTCGAAAAAATCCGCGCCCGCAAGCATCCGGCCCGTTTCTCCGTTAGAGGAGGAGCTTTTACGCTTAGGCGCCGATCTGGAAAAATCGAAGCGATTGACGGAGGCCCTGGCGGTTTATCAACGGATGTTGGCGGCTCGGCCAGATTTCGTGCCAGCCAAACTGAACGTGGGGCGGGTCTTGATCCTCCTGCGGCGGTCGGAGGAAGCGCTGAGGATTTTGGAAGAGGCGCGCGCGCAAGCCCCTGATTTTGGAATGACTTACGCCATGATTGGCCAGGCCCTGAGCAACTTGCAGCTCACGCAACAGGCCGTGACCTATCAACGCTTGGCAATAGCGCTCAACGCCCCTGATGATGTGGTCCTTGTCCATGTCCTGTTATTCAATCTCAACTACATGCCGGATTGCACTGCCGAAGCGTTGTTCGATGCGCATCAACTTTTCGGCCAGCGCTATTGCTCGGAGTTCTATCCTCAAGACCCGTGCTATGACAATCACCCAGATCCAGAACGACCGCTGAAGATCGGCTATGTATCCGGCGATTTTCGGAATCACCCGGTATCGCAGTTCATCGAACCGGTGTTTGCCCATCATGATCCCACGCAGTTCGAAATCCACGCGTTTTACAGCCACGATCTGAACGATGCGACCACAGCCCGATTACGGTCTCACGTCGCCCACTGGCATCCCATTGCCGATCAGGATGACGACGCCGTCGCCGAGCTGATCCGTACGCTCGGCATCGACATCCTGATCGATCTGTCCGGACATACCGATCATCATCGCCTGTTCGTCTTCGCCCGCAAACCCGCCCCCGTGCAAGCCACCTGGTTGGGTTA
>RXIW01000064.1 GCA_003989065.1 Candidatus Competibacteraceae bacterium | reverse complement strand
GGTTGTTAGCCGGCCAAGCTGGTTGGAAGCAGGTCCGACAGAAAATATTTCTTGAAAATCAATGTTGAGTTTTTCGACAGTCTCTAAGACGATCCCGACGACGCTTGAAGCACCCCGGCGACAAGGATGTCGCTTGTTGCCAAGTTTAGGATTGCCGCCCCGCATCCGGGCCTAAAGGTCAGGCGGGAATCGGTCGGTCGAGCGATAAAACCATCCGCTGCCGGGGTCGGATGGGCTCGATGTTGCAGAGGGTTTTTCAGCCGTTCTCATTGCACTCATGCCGCTTACCCATGCCAGGATGCGGTAAAATCCCCATAGCGTAGAGCAAACGCTCGGCATGAGGGATTTGCAATCGTGAATAATGAAATAACAACAACTGCTGATCCATTGGTCCGCCATTTTCGCCAAATCCTGCTCTGGCCTTTACGGGTCATGCCCAGTCAGACGCAACAGGGAACGCATATTTCCAACTACTGGGAGCTGTTGGAAGCGCTGGGCGAGTCCTGTCCCTGGCGCGAAGTCGGCGACGAATTCGGCGATCCCCATGATTTTCAGGAGCGGCACTACAAGGAATTCGTCACCTTCCTGCCTTATGTGCAGCGCTTTCTCTATGGCGAGGGCGTCGACCGCACCGGCATGAACGGCTATGGCAAATCGCCCATCCGGGTTTTTCGCCGCCGGGATGTCGCCCGGATGCGAGTTGTCCTCGACGAGCGTACGCCGCCTCTACTGTTCGAAGTTGCGCATATCGATCTCCATTTCTTCTACGACCTCGACATCATCATCCTGGAAGTGGAATTCTTCACCAACGACATCCCGCTGTTGCTGGCCGAGGAAATCCTGTTCCGGGTCGGGCGGGCTTATCCCGGATTCTGGGACGCCAATGGCCAGGGCGGCCAATGCCCGCGCCGGGTGGAATGGCTGGCGGCAACGGGTGAAACACTGGCCGTATCCGACTACGAAAATCGCCGCAAATTTCTGCAGTTCGTTTGCCAGCACCGTTCCCCGAACGTCGCCGCACACTGGGAATTCCTGTTACAGCCCATGGCCTTGTACCATTCCGACGGTGAAGGCGTGATACGCTACCGCCAGGTCGAATATCACCGCATGCCACTGTTGGCCTATCTCAGCTTCGACGATCCCCATGCCCTGACCCGTGGCGATTTCGCCCGGCTGGCGCTGATCACCAAGGCCGGGCCGTCCGACACCCTGCCGTATTCCGACAAGGAGCTGTCGCATTTCGAGTGGGAGTACTGCTACGACAAATTCTGGGATCCACCCGATCCGACTCTCACCAGTCGCTATCTATGCTGCGGTCATGCCTTCGTGATGGTCGGCAAGGCCAGCGATCGCTTTTTCACCGATCCGGATACCGGTCTGCTGGGGCAATTTCGCCATCAATACTTTCTGGCCAACCTGATCGCCCATTTCCACAAGGCGTCGCTGATGCTGTTCTCGGAATGGCTGGTGGCGGCGATCAGCCAGCTCGATATCCGCAACGTCGAATCGGTCAAGGTCTTCAAGCGGGAAATCCGCCGGATCTTCGAAACCTTCCTGCGCTTTACCCATCGCTACTGGTTCCACGAAGTGTCCAATCAGGCGCAGGTGCGGGATCTGTTTCGGATGCTGACCGGCCATCTCAACACCGATCGGGTGTATGAAGATGTCAGCGCGGCAGTGCGGGAGATGAATCAATATTTGGACAGTGACGGCCTGCGGCGGCAGGCCAATACCGTGGTCCGCCTGACCGTGGTGACGACTCTGGGGCTGATCGCCACGGTGGCCACCGGCTTCCTGGGCATGAATATCTTCGACGAGACCCAGGATCCGGTGTGGATGAAACTGCTGATCCTGGCCGGTGTGGTCATCCCCAGCATCCTGCTGGTGATCTATGCCGTAACCAAATCCAAGGGTTTGTCGGATTTCCTGGAGGCGCTGTCGGACGAGCGACTGACTTGGCGCAATAAGATCAATATCCTGCTCAGGATTTGGCGCAAGTCGGGGTAAAACCAAAGGCCGCCGGAAATGCTGGGCCGGCTTGGTCGCTGGAAGCGATGCGCGTGACCGCATCGCTTGGCCAAGCCTGTCTTCACTCCCACAGCGCCGTGATCACCGGCATGGCTGAACCTTGCAATGCGATCGATCTGTCAGCGATTTCGCGGGGCACTTGCGGATAGTGCTTGTTCACCCGGATCAGATGCGCATGTGGATGCGCATAGACGATGTGCTCCATCGGCCAACGGATCACGCTGGGCGTATTGAACCCAGCGCCGATCTCTAGCACCAGCAAATTCCGGGTGCGATGGCGATCCAGCCATTGGTCGAGGCGCGCAGCCTGGTCCCGGTAAGGCTCTTCGATAAACCAGGCCCCGCCGCGCACGTTCATGATCACGTCTTCGCCGCAGTGGGGACAATGCGGCAGCACGTTGGGATCGGTCACCCGTTGGGTCGCCGGGTCGATCTTCGGCAGGATCGGTTCAATGAACGGCCAGGTCGGCCAGACCGCGTTCGAGCAGGGCGTCTGACACTGCATCAGCGCGTAGTCGCCCTGGCGGGTATACAGCCGATCTTCGGCAAAGCCATTCTTGAGAAAGAGACCATCTACATTGGAAGTGATGACGAAGTAATCTTTCTCCCGCACCAGATCCAACAGCCGGGTATAGACCGGATGCGGCGGAGTCTGAAAGCGCACCTGATTCACATTCGCCGCCAAATAGCCCCATTTCAGCTCGGGACTCCAGTCCGCATAACCCATCAATTCGGCCCGGCAGCGAAAACCGAGTTTCACCATGCCGGGAAAATCCCGGGCGAAAGATTCGCTATCCATGTAATCGATACCGGCATCGATGGCCAAACCAGCGCCGGCGGCGATCAGTACGGCATCGGCCGCTTGCAGCAAATCGCGACAACGTTGAATATCGTGATGGTCGAACATGGCCTGTCTCCGTTCACTCGTCCAGCAACAAACGTTGGTAAATTTGGAAATCGTCCTGGCTGAAGACGTTCAGCACGATCACATCGATTGCGCCGGGATGCGCGGCCAGCCACTCGCCGATGGTGCGCAAAGCCACCCGCGCCGCCGGTTCGCGCGGAAAGCCGAACACGCCGGTCGAAATAGCGCAAAAGGCGATCGAACGGATGCCGGCCACCCGGCTGGCCAGATCCAGGCAGGACCGATAACAATCAGCCAGCGCATGCTCGTGTTCGGGTCGCAGTCGATCCGACCCAACGATGGGACCGACCGTGTGCAGGATGTAGCGCGACGGCAAGTTGTAGGCGCGCGTCACCTTGGCCCAACCGGTTCCTTCCACGCCACCCTGACGTTGCATGATCTGAGCGCAATCCTCGCGAACCCGCGGCCCCGCCGCCGAATGGATGGCGTTGTCGATGCAAGCGTGAAATGGCTGAAAACAACCCAGCATCTGGGCATTGGCGGCATTGACGATAGCGTCGGTGTTCAAGGTGGTAATATCCCCTTGCCACAGGATGGCGGTAGGGGAGGGGTCGCATCCCAGACCCAGCCAGTCATCGGGAAGCCGCGGCAGATCGGCCATGTCGATCCGGCCGCGATCGAGCGCCTCGCGCTGCAAGAGCCGATCCAGTGCGTCATGAAACGCGTCCGGCAAGGGCTCGGGACCGCGCGTGGTCAGCCAGGCGCGCAGCAGTTGTCGCTTGTCGTGGTAGGACGACAAGGCTCCGGCGCTGGCCGATCCATGCTCAGCCGACCAATACGCCAGCAGCTGATCTACTAACGCCAGCCGCTGCGCTACGGCAGCCGGAGCGGGAGGAGGCGCAAGGAATGGCTGGTCCAGCTCGATTGATGAGCGATAGTCATCCAAATCCAGCGGCGAGATGTCGCTACGCTGGGCTCCTGGAGAGGTCCAGGCAGGCTGTTTTCGTTCCGAATCAGTCGCTGTAGACATGGGGATCACCGGGCTGTGGACTCGATAAAATTGCATTTTATCAAGCTCGTCAAGTACACCCGACGCCCTGTTCATTCTGCGGTCGCACTGGGTCATGCGCCGCGTTCGGCTTGACGGCCGCTACTCTTCTCGTCGACGATCATGCTCTACTGCGAACTTTATCTTGCATGGTGCCATGACTTTTGAGCAATGAATCTCCGATGACCGACGCGCAATCTCCCGCGCCCGGGCCGTTACCGGACCGCCTTGCCCCGGAAGATGGGCGCGCTAAACGCGGTAGGCTGAAAATTTTCTTTGGCGCTTCGGCCGGGGTCGGCAAGACTTACGCCATGTTGCAGGCGGCCCGCCAACTGCGCGAACAGGGCGTCGATGTGGTGGTCGGCCTGGTCGAAACCCATGGCCGCAAGGAAACGGCCGTCTTGCTGGAAAATCTCGAGCAACTGCCGCTCAAGGCCGTGACCTATCGCGGTCGGGCGTTGTCGGAATTCGATCTCGACGGCGCGCTGGCGCGGCGGCCGACGCTGATCCTGGTCGATGAACTGGCGCACAGCAACGCCCACGGCTGCCGGCACCCGAAACGATGGCAGGATGTCGAGGAGTTGCTCGATGCCGGCATCGACGTGATGACCACGGTCAATGTCCAGCATCTGGAAAGCCTCAACGATGTGGTCGGTGGCCTGACCGGCATCCGGGTGTGGGAGACGGTCGCCGATCGGGTGTTCGATCAGGCTGATGAAGTGGTGCTGGTCGATCTGTCCCCCGACGAACTGCTGCGGCGGCTCAAGGACGGTAAAATCTATCTGCCGGATCAAGCCGAGCAGGCGGTGCAGAATTTCTTTCGCAAGGGCAATCTGCTGGCCCTGCGCGAGATGGCGCTGCGCCGCACCGCCGAACGGGTGGACAACGAGAGACAGAAGGACAGCGGCGTGCCGCAGACGCCCCGCGACGCCTTGCTGGTGTGCGTCGGCCCCGACCCCATTTCCGATGTGCTGGTGCGGGCGGCCAGCCGCTGGGCCAACGAGCTGGATTGCGAGTGGCACGCCCTGCATGTGGAAACCGCCGCCCAGCAGGGCCTGCCGGAGGCCCAGCGCCGCGTGGTGCTCGATACCCTCAAGCTGGCCCAGGATCTCGGCGCGCATATCGCCACGAAGGCCGCCGACGATGTTGCCCTGGCGGTCGTCGAATACGCCCGCCACCATCGCCTGAACCGGGTGGTGGTCGGTCGCCGTCGACCGGGCCGGCGCTGGGGCTGGTTGCAGCAGCCCCTGGTCGAGCGCTTGGCGCGATTGGCCCCGGATTTCGATCTGTTGGCGATCGCGCGCGACGATTCGCCGCGCCGCACGGTGGCCCAGACGCAGACGATTGAGGAGGACAGCCAGAGCCCATCACCGTCGCCGCAGCCCTATGGTGCGGCGCTGCTGATCTGCCTGGGGACCGCGCTGGCGGCTATCCCGCTGCGGCCCTATTTCGATCTGGCCAACATCATCATGCTGTTCCTGCTGGCGGTGGTCGGCGTGGCGGTGCGCTATGGGCGCGGTCCGGCTGTGCTGGCGGCAATCGTCAACGCGCTGGCATTCGATATCGTGTTCGTGCCGCCCGAATTCTCGCTGGCGATCCGGGACTGGCAATATCTGCTGACCTTCGTGGTGATGCTGGTGGTCGGTTTGATCGTTGGGCAGCTGACTGCCCGTTTTCGCTATCAGGCGCAGATTGCCAGCACCCGCGAGGAGCGGGCCCGCCACCTCTACGAGATGTCGCGCGAGCTGTCCGGGGCGCTGGTGGTCGAGCAGGTGGTCGAGATCAGCGAACGCTGCGTCGAAGCCAGCTTCCGGGTCAAGGCGCGCCTGCTGCTGCCCGACGAGCGCGAGCGCCTGCAAGCGCCGCCGCTGCAGCCGGGCAAACCCAAGCTGGATCTGGCCATCGCGCAATGGTGTTTCGATCGCAACGCGCCGGCCGGTCTCGGCACCGACACCTTGCCGGCCTCGTCGGTGCTGTATCTGCCGCTCAAGGCCCCGCTGCGCACCCGTGGAGCGCTGGCCGCCGTGCCGGAACAGCGCCATCTGCTGCTGGTGCCGGAACAACGGCGCCTGCTGGAAACCTTTGCGGTGCTGATCGCCATCGCATTGGAGCGCGTCCATTTCGCCACGGTCGCCCGCGACACCCTGGTCAAAATGGAAGCGGAACGGCAACGCAACGCCTTGCTGACTGCCTTGTCCCACGAGCTGCGCACACCGTTGACCGCCCTGGTCCAGCTGACCGAGCCGCTGGCGCAGGAGTTGAGCGCAGAGAATTCGCCGCACCAGACCGCGCTGGTCGCGATTCGCCAACAGGCGGTGCGCATGGCCTTGCTGGCCGACAATTTGTTGGACATGGCGCGGGTGCAGGTGGGGAGCGTGCGCCTGCGCAAAGACTGGCATGCGCTGGCGGAGCTGGTCGCTGCGGCGGTGCGGACGCTGGAATTGCCATTGCGCGAGCATCCACTCCAGTTGCGGCTCGATCCGGCCTTGCCCCTGATCCATTGCGATGCGGCGCTGATCGAGCGGGTGTTGGTCAATCTGCTGGAAAACGCGACCCAGTACACCCCGGCCGGAGTCGTGATCGGCATCACCGCCAGCGCCGACGGCGGTCAGTTGACGGTCGAGGTCTGGGACCAGGGACCGGGATTGCCGACGGGACGGGAACAGCTGTTGTTCGAGAAACTCACTCGCGGCCAGACCGAAGCGGCGGTGTCGGAGGTTGGGCTTGGCCTGACCATCTGCCGAGCGATCATCGAAGCCCACGGCGGACGCATCCAGGCCGCCAATCAGGTGGCGGGCGGGGCTTGCTTTACCTTCACCCTGCCGCTGAAAACGCCGCCGCCGGTGGGCGACGCTGCGACATCCGCTGCGCCGTCCGTCGCCGATTAGCTGCGTGAAAATGCTCAAGCGCGCCGCGATCACGATGGACGGACAGCGTCGGTGGACCGATGCTTCCGGCCTGTTGCGCGATTACGGCGTGGCGTTGCTGATGTCCCTGGGCGTCACGATGACCGCTGCGGTGTTGCTGCCCTATCTCGATCATGCCAACATCGTCATGCTGTTTTTGCTGGCGGTCATCATCGTGGCCGCGGGATACGGGCGCGGTCCGGCCCTGTTGGTGGCGGTGCTCAATGTGCTGTCGTTCAATTTCGTATTCGTGCCGCCGTATTTCGCTTTCGCCTTCGATACTCGTCAGGCCACCCTGACCTTCATGGTGATGCTGGTGGTTGGCCTGATCGTTGGGCAGCTGACCGCCCGTTTCCGCTATCAGGCCCGGATCGCCCGCGCCCGCGAACAACGCGCCAGCCACCTCTACGACATGGCGCGCGAGCTGTCCGGGGCGCTGATGGCCGAGCAGGTGGTCGAGATCAGCCAGCGCTGCATCGAGGCCAGCTTCCAGGTCAAGGCCAGTCTGCTGCTGCCGGACGAGCGGAGTCGGTTGCAAGCGCCCTTCCTTCTGCCAGGCAAACTACCGGTGGATCTGGCGATCGCGCAACGCTGTTTCGACCATAACCAGCCCGTCGACCTCGATACCGCGTCCGGCCAGGTTGCAGCGCTGTGGTATGTGCCGCTGAAGGCGCCGTTGCGGACTCGCGGGGTGCTGCTGGTGGCGTTCGAACAACCGCTGCCGCCGCCGATCGCGGAACAGCGCCGCTTGCTGGATACGGTCGCGGTGTTGATCGCCATCGCGCTGGAGCGAATTCACTTCGCCACGGTTGCCCGCGACACCCTAGTCAAAATGGAGGCGGAACGGGAGCGCAGCTCGCTGCTGGCCGGCCTGTCCCACGATCTGCGCACCCCGATGACCGCCTTGATCGGCCTGGCGGAAACACTGACCCTGCGCTTGGCAGTCGAGCAGTCGCCCTACCAGGACTCTTTGCAGGCCATTCGCGAGCAGGCCGGGCGCATGGCCCTGATGGTCGACAATCTGCTGGACATGGCACGCCTGCAAGTGGGTAAGATACGCTTGCACAAGGACTGGCAGTCGCTGGAGGAGCTGGTTGGCGCGGCGGTCCGGACGCTGGAACAGCCTTTGCGCGATCACCCGTTGTGGCTGGATCTCGACCCAAAACTGCCTCTGGTCAACTGCGATGCGGTGCTGATCGAGCGGGTGCTGGTCAATCTGTTGCAGAACGCCGCCAAATATACCCCGCCCGGCACAGCGATCGGCATCACTGCCGGGGTCGACGCCGATCGCCTGTGCGTCGAGGTCTGGGACGAGGGCCCCGGCCTGCCGACCGGACAGGAGCCAATCCTGTTCGAAAAGTTCACCCGCGGGCAGGTCGCATCGGTAGTGCCGGGGGTCGGACTCGGGCTGGCGATCTGCCGCTCGATCGTCGAGGCCCACGGCGGAACCATTCGGGCCGAGAATCGGGCGGCCGGCGGTGCGCGTTTTGCCTTTGCCCTGCCGCTGGAGCCGCCGCCGCCGTTCGAGACCGAAGACGAATCCGATTCGGAGCCTGATCATGATGGTGAGCAGTGAACTGTCCTTGACGGTCCTGATCGTCGAGGACGAGCAGGCGATTCGCCGCTTCGTGCGCACGGCGCTGGAGGATGTCGGCTGTCGCGTGCAGGAGGCCGATACCCTGCAGCGCGGCTTGCTGGAGGCGGGCACCCGCAAACCGGATCTGATCATTCTCGATCTCGGTCTGCCGGATGGCGATGGCGTCGATTTCATCCGCGATTTGCGCGCCTGGAGCGGGGTGCCGATCCTGGTGTTGTCGGCCCGGGTCGAGGAGTACGACAAGGTTGCGGCGCTGGACGCTGGCGCCGACGACTACCTGGTCAAGCCGTTCGGGGTGGCGGAATTGCTGGCGCGAGTGCGGGCGGTGAGCCGGCGTTACCTGCAGGATCCGGGTGGGGCCAGCGTCGTGACCTTCGGCCAGATCCACGTGGACCTGGAAATGCGCCAGGTGACCCGCGCCGATCAGCCGGTGCGGTTGACGCCGATCGAGTTTCGGCTATTGTCGGTGTTGGTCTCCCGGCCGGACAAGGTGCTGACCCATCGCCAGCTGCTGCGGGAGGTATGGGGACCGGTCTACGTGGAGCGCAGTCACTATCTGCGCATCTACATGGGCCATCTGCGCCAGAAGCTGGAAGCGGATCCCACCCGGCCCCGTCACTTCATCACCGAGACCGGCATCGGTTATCGATTCTGCCCGGCCTGACCCGGCCCTCGTGCCGGTCCAGGTTCCGTCTGCGGTTCCACCGTAGCGTTTACGGTATTTTTATACCGTTCTCCACCATCTTTACGATCTCTTTACGGCGCTTCGGGTAGAAAACCTAGGTTTGTACCCTGTGAGCATCGTGAGGAATCGGTCATGTCCCGCAACCCGCAAGATCAATCCATCGAGAGTCTCATCCGTCGCGCCGAAGCCGCTGAGGATCTGGCCGCGCTCCAGGACGTCCTGGTCGAGACCCTGACCCTGCTAATGATGGCCCGTGGCGACGTGCGAGATCTGTCCCATCGCGTCCGCGCCCTGGAGGAGTCGGCCCCCAATCAGGCCGTGCTCGAAGAAACCCGGGCCGATCTCGAGCAATTGTTGCACCTCGCGGTGGGAACCGCCTACGAGCGGTTCGCCATGGCCGCGCGGCGCTGCGTTTTCAGCGAGGACTGGCAGGAAGCGGATACCGCCTTGGCGGCTTTCCGCGAGCCGGGCGAGCTGCGCGATCTGGCGCTGCGGATTCGTGGCCGCCTGATCGATCTCTATTCCTGAACGACCCCCAACGATCTCGCAGGGCGCGTCCCATCCTGTGCCATTCATTGCAACCGAGGTAAGGCAACGATGATTCCTGATTCCGTTTACGGGGCCATCCTGTTGAGTGTTATCGATTTTTTTCTCAGCTTCGTGATGATTGCCGGCATCGGCGTCGTCCTGTCGCTGTTTCCGTATTTGAATCGGCTGGGAGAGGTCGACGAGAAGAAATTGCGGGAAGGCGGCCATTAAGATCCGCCGCCGCGATGAACAAGAGCGACCATTGCAAGGGGGAGTAGACGTTGTTCGATCAGATTCTGTTTTTTTTCAACGCGCTGCTGCAACAGACTGGAGCAGCCAATCTTAGTTTGGGCAACCTGGTGATGATCGCCGTTGGTGGCATCATGATCTATCTGGCGATCGCTAAGCATTACGAACCGCTGCTGCTCATCGGCATCGGTTTTTCCTGCATCGTCGCCAACGTGCCGGGACCGCCGGACGTGCCGGGTGGGCCGCCGGTTTCGGCGCTGCTGTATGTGGTGAAGGAGGGGGGACTGTTCCACTACGCCTATGAAGGCGTCGCCAAGCTCATCATTCCGCCGCTGATTTTCCTCGGGGTGGGCGCCATGACCGACTTCGGTCCCATGATCGCCAACCCCAAGCTGGTGATCCTGGGGGCTGGCGCCCATCTTGGCATCTTCGTGGCGCTGATCCTGGCCAAGGTGGTCGGTTTCGACATCCACGAAGCCGGCGCCATTGGTATCATCGGCGGGGCCGACGGACCCATGGCGATCTTCGTCACGGTGAAACTGGCCCCCCATCTGCTCGGCCCGATCTCGGTGGCTGCCTACTCCTACATGGCGCTCATGCCGATGATCCAGCCGCCGGTGATGAGGCTGTTGACCTCGCCGGAGGAGCGCCGCATCGAAATGGCGCAGCTGCGCAGGGTGAGCAAGCTGGAGAAGCTGGCGTTTCCGGCGGTGATCGCCATCATCGTCAACCTGTTCTTCCCGCCGGTCGCCCCGCTGATCACCATGCTGATGCTGGGCAATCTGCTGAAGGAAGCCGGGGTGACCGAGCGTCTGGCCAAGACCGCCGGCGGCGCGTTGATGAACATCATCATCATCATCCTGACCGTGGCCATCGGTTCCACCATGGCAGCCGACAAGTTCCTAACCTGGGACACCATCCTGATCGTCGGCCTCGGCCTACTGGCTTTCGTCTTCGGCACCGCCTCCGGGGTGATCACGGCCAAGATCATGAATCTTTTCATGAAAACCAAGATCAATCCGCTGATCGGCTCGGCCGGCATCGCCTCGGTACCGATCGCCGCCCGGGTGTCCCACATCGTGGCCAATCAGGCCAACCCGCACAATCACCTGATTTTCCACGCCATGGGTCCCAATTTGGCGGGGGTGTTCGGTACTGCCATTTCCGGTGGGATCATGTTGGCCTTGCTGGGTGTCCAATGAAGTTGTGATACTCTTGGACAAGGCGCGTCGATCCGCGCGCCTTGTCATCCACCACCGTTGCCACAGCCTGCCCGGCCGACCTGTGCGACCGAGCGGGCTTTTTCTATCGATTGACTCCATGAAAGCATTCAATACCGAACGCGTGCTCAGCGTGCACCACTGGAACGAGACCCTGTTCAGCTTCAAGACCACCCGCGATCCGTCGTTGCGCTTTCGCAACGGCCATTTCGTCATGATCGGTCTGGAAGTGGACGGCCGGCCCCTGATGCGGGCTTACAGCATCGCCAGCGCCAACTACGAGGAATATCTGGAGTTCTTCAGCATCAAGGTGCGCAGTGGCCCGCTCACCTCGCGGTTGCAGCATCTACAGGTCGGCGACGCTATCCTGGTCAGTCGCAAGCCGGTGGGCACGCTGGTGATCGACGATCTGTTGCCCGGCAAGCGGCTTTATCTGCTGGCGTCGGGCACCGGGCTGGCTCCGTTTCTGAGCATCATCAAGGACCCGGAGACCTACGAGCGGTTCAAGCAGGTCGTGCTGGTGCACGGCGTCCGCCACGTCAACGAGCTGGCCTACGCCGATTTCATCGCCCGGGAGTTGCCGGAGCACGAATTTCTGGGCGAACTGATTCGCGACCAGCTGTTCTATTACCCCACCGTGACCCGGGAATCCTTCTACAATCAGGGCCGGCTGACCGACCTGATCTCGAGCGGCAAGCTGTTCGCCGATCTGGGCCTGCCGCCGCTCGATCCGGCCCATGACCGGGCGATGATCTGCGGCAGTCCAGGCTTGCTCAAGGATACCTGCGTTTTGCTCAATGAGCGGGGCATGCGCATTTCGCCCAGCACCGGCGAGCCGGGCGACTACGTGATCGAACGGGCTTTCGTCGAGCGCTAGGCCCGGCGGTTTCTTCCCACAGTCCCTCAGTCCGGCAGGTCGAAGCGCTGGCGGAGTTGCGCCACGAGCGCATCGGGCTGGGTTGGACTGGGCAGGATCGCCGCTCGAACCGCGCTTTCGGTCAGGCCCGCCTGTAGACCGGCCACGAATAGGGTGTCCAGCGTCTTGGCGTCGATCGCGCCTTTCAGTTGCTCGAACAGCGCCCGCCAACAGAGTCGTTCGCTCTCCTGCAGCTCCGGCGCCATCGCCTGCCGCTCCCGCTCGATCCCGCGCATCTGCGCGGCCAGCCTGGCCTTGTCCTGGCCCAGTCGTTCGAGCTGGATTTCGGCTTGGCGGCGCTCCGCATCGGCTTCGCGGATGAGGGCGAGGTCGAGTTCCGGTGGCCGCAAGGCGGTAGCCAGCAGAGTCTTGATGCTGTCGATCTGCGCCTCGATCTCTTCGATCCGATGGCGAAATTCGGCTATCGTGGCCTCATGGGCCGTGGCTGTGCTGGCCTGCGCTTGGTAGGCCGCCAGCGCTTTCTGTAGTTCGGTTTCCGCCATCTGAGTCATCGATCGATCGCACCTGGGTCGTGAAGGGTTTGGCGTCCATGCGCGGGTTGGGTCAGGCTGTGGTCAAGCGCCCGGCAGCGGTGGCGGCAGATGGGCGAACAGCGGGGCCAGCTCCGCCACCTCGCCGGCGGCGGTCCAGCTGGCCATGCCCTGAGCCCAGACCAGCGTGGTGCGGGTCAACTGGCCGCTTTGTGCCTGCCGCTGCAACTCGTCCATGGGAAACGGGCCGGCCTGCTGGTTGTTGACCGCCACGAAATAGGGTTTGACGGTCGGCAGCGGCGGCGGGGCCAGCGGTGGCGGGGCAGCGGGGGCCGCTGACGGGGCGGACGCAGGGCGCGCCAGGGTATCGCTCAAGCGCTGGGCCATGGCCAGCCCCAGGCCCATGTTCAGCGCCTCGGAGCCACCGCCGGGATTGGCCGCCGCATCGCGCAGGGCTTCCGCCGCCTGGAACTGAGTGTACTGGTCCAGATTGCCGACGATGCCCATGCTGGAGCGCTTGTCCAGCGCCGCCTCGACTTCCTTGGGCAGCGAGATGTTTTCCACCAGCAGATTGGTCAGTTCCAGCCCGACCGTTTCGAACTCCGGGGCGATGCGCTGCAGCAGGAACTGGCCGAGCTGATCGTAGTTGCCAGCCAGATCCAGGGCCGGAATCTTCGACTGGCCGAGGATGTTGGTGAAGCGCGATACCACCATGTTGCGCAGCTGGCTGGTGATCTCGTCGGTGGTGAAGCGGCCGTCGGTGCCGACGATCTCGCGCAGGAAGGTCGGCGCGTCCTTGATGCGGATGGCGTAGTTGCCGAAGGCCCGCAACCGGATCGGCCCGAATTCCGGATCGCGCAGCATCACCGGATTCTGGGTGCCCCACTTCAGATCGGTGAAACGGCGGGTGCTGAAGAAATACACCTCGGCCTTGAACGGGCTTTCGAAGCCGTATTTCCAGCCCTGCAGGGTCGATAGCACCGGCAGGTTGTTGGTCTTCAGCTCGTACATGCCGGGCTGGAAGGTGTCGGCCAGCTGGCCTTCGTTGACGAAGACCGCGACCTGTCCTTCGCGCACCGTCAGCTTGGCCCCGAACTTGATTTCGTTGCCGTGCCGCTCGAAGCGATAGACCAGGGTGTCGTTGGTGTCGTCCATCCATTGGATGACATCAATGAATTCACCCATCAATTTATCCCACAGTCCCATGTTCAGCGACCTCCGGCGGGTTGGCTGGGTTGGCGAGTTCGGGCGTGCGCAGCGGCCAGCGCCTGCCGCAGTTCGGTTTCGCAGGCTTCCAGTTGCACGGTGGCTTCCTGGCGATGGCGGCGGCCTTCGTCGGCGATGCGCAGGCTGTCCTCGATAGTGGCGATCAGGGTCTGGTTGGCCTTCTTCACCGTTTCGATGTCGAACACGCCGCGCTCGATCTGGGTGCGGGCTTGGACGTTGGCCTGCCGCAGGTTCTCGGCGTTGGCGGCCAGTAGATCGTTGGTCAGGTCGGATGCGGCCTTGACCGTTGCGGCCGCCTGGCCGGAGCGGTAGATGGTGATCGCCTGGGCCAGTTGTTGCCGCCACAGCGGCACGGTGTTGACCAGGGTCGAGGTGATCTTGCCGATCAGGCTCTTGTCGTTTTCCTGGACCAGGCGGATGCTGGGCAGGCTTTGCAGGGTGACCTGCCGGGTCAGCTTGAGATCGTGCACCCGCCGCTCCAGGTCGTCGCGGGCGGCGCGCAGGTCGCGCAGGGTCTGGGCCTTGATCATGTCTTCGCCGGCGTTCACTTCCCGTTCCAGCGTCGGTAGTTCCACGCTGTCGACCTGACGCAATTTGTCCTCGCCGGCGGCGATGTACAGCTCCAGGGTGTGGAAGTAGTCGAGATTGGCGGCGTACAGCCGATCCAGCGCGGCGATGTCGGTGAGCAACTGGGTCTTGTGCCGCTCCAGGGCGTCGCTGATGGCGTCGACCTGATTGCGGATGGTCTCGTATTCCTGCACCACCTTGGTCAGCGGCGAGGTCTTGCCGAACAGGCGGGCGAAGAAGCCGGGCTTATGGTTCGGGTCCAGTTCTTCGAGATTGAAGCCGCGCAGCACCTTGACCATGTCGTTCAGCGCGGTGCCGGCCGGGCCGGCGTCCTTGCTGCGCACGCCTTCCAGCATGCTGTCGGAAATGGTGGTCAACTGCTCCTGGGCCTTGCTGCCGAAGAACAGGATGGAGTGGCTGTCGCGCAGATCGATCTGCGCCGTCAGGGCGGTGATTTGTTGCTGATCCTGGGCCGGGGCGGGCGCGCGGGCGGCGAGGTCCTGCTGGACCTGCGGCATGGCTTGGGCGAAGACCTCGGGCAAGGCCGGCGGCGTGGCCAGCGCGGTCGGGATCGGGGGTTGTGGCGTGGACATGCGGGTTTCGGCTCCTGGGCGCGGGGACGGGGCGATGGCTGGCTGCAGCCAGATTTAAACCACCCCTTCCCGTTTCAACTGAGTGGCCAACACTTCGATCTGAACGTCGAGGTCGGTCACGTCGGTTTCCAGCAATTTCTGCTGCTGTTCCTGAAAGACATCCTCGATAGTGGACAGCACCCGGCGGAAATTGTCCTCCAGCTCCGGCGTGCTGACCCGAGCATGGGTCTTGGCGTAGCCCTCGACCACCTGCTTGGCCCCGTCCAGATAGACGTTGAGGAACTTGCGGGCGCGACGCAGATCGCGGGGATCTTCCTCCAGCAGCTTGAGAATTTGCCGGGCCAGCGCGGTGATGCGCCGCAGCCGGTTGTTCAGTTCGGTGTTGCGAATGTCGCGGCTGGCCTGTTCGATGGCGGCGATGGAGTTTTCGGCTTGCGTCAGCGCCTCCAGCACCCGGTCGGTGACATCGACGCCGTCGCGGTCGGTGAAGCGCTTGGCGGTTCGCGGATCGAAGCCGTAGCTCAGATAGCAACCGAGCAGGGCGGCCAGGCCGAAGGCGACGGCGACCAGCGGATTCTGGCCGGCCCCGAGCCAGGCGGTGACGCCGGTGGCCAGGGCGATGACCCCGCAGCCCAGGGTCTTGAACGGCAGCGGCGCTTTGGCGACCCGGCGGCGATCGTAGTCGACCGCCAGCAGCAGGCCGCGGCGTAGCAGCAGCGCGCCGCCCAGAAACAGACCGTAGCCGGCGGCGTCGCCCAGCAGGTTCAGCAGCTGGCCACGCGCCAACGAGGTGATGGCGGCGAACAGCACCGGCAACGGCAACAGGAACATCAACATCCCTTTGGCCGATGGCAACTGGCCGGAGGGCAGGCGGTAGCGTTCAGCCATGGTCTCGATCTTCCATTTCAACAACAGGATCAGGGTGGTCAGCAGCACCAGGACGACACCGACCCACAGCAGCAAGCGGCCCATGACGGCGGATCGAATTCAGCCGCGCGGCGTCAGCACGGTCGGCGCGCTGGCGCTCGAACTGGAGCAGGACGCCACCAGCGCCTGGCAGGACGCCACGCCGACGGTGGCGAAAATCAGCAACAGGCCGATCAATTTGCGTAGGAAATCAGGCATGGCGAAGTTTCGCTCGGTGACCGATGGTGCCATTTACTATAGCACGTGGCGGCTGACGCTCAGCCGTTCCAGTGCCCGATCGAGCAGCGCCTCGGGGTCGAACAGGGTGGCTGGCGCGATCGAGAAGGTCCGATGGCGGAACTCGCCTTCGGCATCGACTGTGTACAAGGCGCGGTAATATTCCGGTCGCGCCAGCAGATCGCGAATCCCGGTCAACAAGGCGTCGATGTCCGCATCGGTGCTGTACAGCCCCAGACTGGCCCGCACCATGCCGCGCCAGGGCCGGATTTTGGCCTCGGCGTCGGCGGCGTCGACATCGAGATCCAGCGCCCACAGGTCCGGCTTCAGCAACTCGCGCACATAGGGGTGAGCGCAAAAGCAGCCATTGCGCACGGCGACATTGTGATAATCGTTCAGCACCGCCGCCACCAGACCGTGTTCCAGCCCGACCAGATTGAAGGACGCCACCCCCAACCGCGGGGTACGCTCCAGGTCCGGATCACCGTACAGCCGCACTCCGGGCAGCGCCGTCAGTTCGGTGACCAGACGCCGCAACAGCCGCTGTTCGGCGGCATGAATCCGCGCCATGTCGATGTTTTGCAGCAGATACAGCACCGCCCCCAGTTGCACCGCGCCTACGATATTGGGAGTGCCGGCTTCCTCCCGGTCGGGAAATCGGGCGGTGACCTGATAGCCGGCCAAGGTCACGTCGTCCACCATACCGCCGCCCACCTCGTCGGGTTCGCGATCAGTCAGCAGCGCCTGCCGTATCACCGCCGTACCGGGCGACCCCGGCGCATACAGCTTGTGGCCGGAGAACACCACCGCGTCCAGTTCCCGTTCGACCGCTCCAGTGTCGCTGAGCGCCAGCGGGGCATGGGCCAGATATTGGGAGGCGTCGACCACTACCCAGGCGTCGTGGGCATGGGCCAGGGCGGCGATGTCGTGCACTGGATTGACGATGCCGGTTACGTTGCTGGCCGCGGCTACCGCGAGGTAGTTGACCCGACCGGCATATCGTTCGAGCAGACCTTTCAGCGCCGCCAGATCGACCGCGCCCAGAGCTGGAGCCGCGCCGGTCAAGGGAATGGGGATGACCTGTCGGGCATGTTTACGATGGGGCAGATCGTTGGCGTGATGCTCCAGCGTCGCCACCAGCACGATATCCCGTTCCGGGCGGCGCGCCGCAAGAGTCCGGGCCAGTCGGTTGAGCAAGGCGGTGCAGCCACTGCCGGCGAAAATAGCGCTGTAGCGCTCGGAATCGGCGCGCAGGAAGCGCAAGACTTGGCGATGCGCCCAATGGTAGGCGTGGCTGGTGACGCGGGCGGAAAAATGCGCTTGGCTGTGAGTATTGGCGTAATGAGCCAGCAGGGCGTCGGCTACCTGCCGGGCCGACTCCAACGCCAGGGTCGAAGCCGCCGAGTCGAGGTAATGGCGGCGCGTTTCCCGACCATCGGCGAGAGGGTAGTGGGTGGCCAGCGCGGGGAAATCGCAGCCGGCGAGGATGGGCGAAGAGACGGTGCTCAAGGGTCACCCCGGAAAATTTTCGCGCGTTGGGCGGCGATCTGGCGGATCATACCCCGGCCGTGGTGGTCGCGGTGAGCGTCGTTGGACAACCGCAAGGCCATGGGCGGATGCTGAGTCGAACGAGGTTGCAAATCCAGAACGCATGAGTCACAACCAGAATCCCATCGGTATCTTCGATTCCGGCGTGGGCGGGCTGTCGGTGTTCCGGCAGATCCGCGCCGATTTGCCGCACGAGCGCTTGCTGTACGTCGCCGATTCCGGCCATGCGCCCTACGGCAACAAAGCCGCCGAATTCATCGTGCGGCGCTCGATCGCGATAAGCGAATTCCTGCTGGAACAGGGCGCCAAGGCGATCGTGGTGGCCTGCAACACCGCGACTGCGGCGGCCATCGCCCGCCTGCGCCAGCGTTTCAGCCTGCCGATCGTCGGCATCGAGCCGGCCATCAAACCGGCCGTGGCCCTGACTCACTCCGGGGTGGTCGGCATCCTGGCCACCGGCAACACCGTGCGCAGCGACAAGTTCGCCGCGCTGCTCAACCAGCATGGCCAGCGTGCGCGGGTCCTGGTGCAGCCCTGTCCGGGGCTGGCCGATTGCGTGGAATACGGCGACCTGACCGGCGCACGGCCGCGCGCCCTGCTGGAACAGTATCTGGCCCCGCTGCTGGCCTGCGGCGTCGATACCCTGGTGCTGGGTTGCACCCACTATCCGTTCCTGATTCCTCTGATCCAGCAACTGGCGGGGCCGGAGGTCGCTATCCTCGATCCCAGTCCGGCGGTGGCCCGGCAATTGCGCCGCCGACTGGATGCGGCGGGACTGCGGGCGGACGACGCGGCGGTCGGCGGCGAGCGGTTTTTCACCAGCGGACCGTCCGAACGGCCCACTCGGGTGATACATCATGTGCTGGGGCGGCCAGTCCGGCTGGAAACCCTGCCCGAACCGTTTCACTCGGTCGGATAGCCGTTGCGCTGCATGTCGCTCAGCCCGCCCTTGTTCTCAACATGGCTATACCCCAGCTGGTGCAGGGTCTGTTCAGCGATGCCAGCCCGGCGGCCGCTGTGGCAATAGAGCGCGATCGGGGTGTCGTGCGCCGGGGCGAGGGCGGCGATGCGGCTGGCGATCTGGTCGTAGGGGACGTTGACCGCCTGGCGAACATGGGACTGCTGGTATTCGTCGGCCGAGCGTACGTCGATGACGAGCGGCGGCGCGGCGGCGGCGGGATTGTCGGCTCCAGCCAGGGCCGGAGCGGTCATCAGCAACAGTAGCGCGAAAATCCCCGATCTCTTCATGTCGATGTCTCCGGAGGCCCGATCAATCGAACGGGCGCTGTGGAAAAGTGCGCGGTCGTCCGGTCGGAGACATCGAAGGGCTGGGGTTCTGTGCGATCGCGAAGGCGGTCCGGGCGTGGCGAGGCCATCTCCGGGGCATGGATACCCACCCACTCGAAGCTCATACTGCGGACCTTCAATCCTAGCACCTCATTCCTGCCGATAGCCAGCAAAACTTATCCACTATCTTGGTGGATAACTTTCCTCCTGCCCCAGGTAACCCTGAATTTCACCCTACACTTAGTGATAAAAGATGGCTTGGACAAAAAATAGACAGCTCAACAAGGGGGTGACAGAGGGGCGCTGGAGGCGGTTGCGCTAGCGGCTGGCGGCCAGCATGACACCGCCGATCACCAGGGCCGCGCCGGTCAGTTGCAGGCCGGTCAGGGGCTCCTCCAGGAACACCTGGCCTAGTAGCAGGGTAGCCACCGGGCCGACCGTGCTTAACAGCGCCGCCTGCGGAGCGCCGATGCGGCGGATGCCTTCCGCCAGCAGCAGCACCGGGGCCAGGGTGGAGAACAGCACCATTTGCGCTACCAGCCCATAGGTATCCGCAGGCATGTGGGGCAGGACCAGTCCCCGACCGAGGACGAATTGCAGCAGCATGAATAGCGTGGACACAGTGGTGGCGGCGGCGGCGAAGCGCAGCGCCCCGAGGGTCTGGATCAGCGGTCCGCTCCACAGCAGATAAAGGGCGTAGCTGAAGGCCGAGCCGAACACCAGCAGGCCGCCGATCAGCGTGGGCCGCAGTTCGCCGAAGCGGGCGTCCACCGCGACCACTAGCGCGATGCCGCTATAGCTGAGTGCCAGCGCGCCGATTTCGGCCCGCCGCAGCGGACGGCGTTGGCTGAGGGCCGCCAGTAGCAGGACCAGGGTCGGGTAGAGAAACAGAATCAGGCGTTCCAGACCGGCGCTGATGAACTCCAGCCCCCAGAAATCCAGCCAGCTGGCCAGGTAATAGCCCAGCAGACCCAGAATGGCCAATTGTCCGCGCTGGGTCCAGCTCAGGGAAACCGCTGGGCTACGCCACGCCGCCCAGGCGCCGAGTGCCAGAAAGCCCGGCAAGGCCAGCGTCATCCGCAAAGTCAGGGCAACGGTGGCGTCCAGGCCATGACGGTAAAGCAGCTTGGCGTAAATGGCTTTGGCCGAGAAGCCGATCGCCGCCAACAGGACGCAGGCGATGCCCACGGTCCGGTTGGGAACCAGACGGGCGTTCAGGGAACCTGCTCCCCGGTCGAATCGAATTGTTCCTCGTGCGGCAACACCTCGGTCTCAGCCCGACTGGCGGCCAGCCACTCCTGAATGGGCGGATGAGCCAGCACGGTATCGATGTAAGCCTGTTCGACCGCGCCCACGGCCACGCCATAGGTATGAAAGCGCAGCGCCACCGGGGCATACATCGCATCGGCCAGGGAAAAACCGCCCAGCAGCCAGGAACCTGCCGCGCCGTAGCGTTGCCGGGCCTCGCGCCAGATCGCGCCGATGCGGGCGATGTCGGCCTGAGCCTGGGTGGGCACCGTGAAGCCGCGATACTGCCGCCGGGCATTGAACGGCAGACAGTTGCGCAGATCGGGGAACCCAGCGTGCATTTCATGGCTGATAGCCCGGCCATAAGCCCGGGTCGACGGATCGGCCGGCCAGAGCTGCGCCGCCGGAAAACGCTCGGCCAGATATTCGCCGATCGCCAGCGATTCCCACACCAGGACATCGTCGTCCTGCAATGCAGGGACCCGTCTCGATGGCGACCAGCGACCGATGTCGCGGGCGAATTCGGGCGTATCCAGCGCCAAGCGGATTTCCTGGAACGGCGCGCTGGTCTGGCGCAGGGCCAGCCAGGCCCGCAGCGACCAGGATGAGTAGGTTTTGTTGCCGATGACTAAAGTCAAAGCCATGTCGATACCTGTAAACACACGGGGAAACTGCATTCCCGACTGGAGATGGTGCTGGCTATCTCAGCGGGCATAGCACGAGGAGTGGAGACCGCAAAATGCGCCTGCCGTTCGTTCATGCCAGACCCATTCGGGCCGATAGCGCTGGATGAGATATCATCGAGCGAGCACCCCCGCACATTGTCAACCAGGTACTGGAATGCCTAATTTCAGTTTTGGAAAATGATTAATTATGTAGAAAAAACAGCAAGATCAGAGTC
>RXIW01000063.1 GCA_003989065.1 Candidatus Competibacteraceae bacterium | reverse complement strand
TCCGGACATACCGATCATCATCGCCTGTTCGTCTTCGCCCGCAAACCCGCCCCCGTGCAAGCCACCTGGTTGGGTTATATGAACACGACGGGCCTGGCCACCATGGACTACCGAATCTGCGACGTCTATACCGACCCGCCCGGCCTGACCGAACGCTTTCATACCGAGAAACCCTTGCGCCTGCCGGAGTGCCAGTGGTGTCATACACCCTACAGTGATTTGCCACCTATCGGCGAGTTGCCGCTGTCACACACGGGCTGGCTTACGCTGGGATCGTTCAACAAGCCCGCCAAGTTGAATGAGCAAGTGCTGACCCTGTGGGCGGAAATTCTGAAGGCCATCCCCCAGTCGCGCTTGGCCATCGCGTCCGTTCCATCGCAGCGTACCGCCGATTACTTTACCGCAATCCTGCAAAAAGCCGGCGTCGCCCGCAACCGTTTCGCCTTCCTGGCCCGCCTGCCGACTTTCCAGGATTATCTGTCGTCCTTGAATGAAATCGACATTGCGCTTGATCCCTTCCCTTATAGTGGCTTCACCACCACCCTCGATACGCTGATCATGGGCGTTCCGGTAGTCACCCTGGCTGGCGATCGCTCCATCGCCCGGGGCGGGGTCAGCCTATTGGCCAACCTGGGCTTACCGGAATTGATCGCCGAAACCCCTCAGGACTACGTCGATATCGTTAAGCAACTCGCCGACGATCCTGCCCGACTCGCGGCATTACGCGGTAGCTTGCGCGATCGGGTGCTAGCTGCCCCGTTCATGAACGGGGAACGTTTCACTCGCCAACTGGAAGCCGCCTACCGCCCGATGTGGCGCACCTGGTGCGATTCGCAGTGCCAGCAACCATCTCGATGAGAATCGTCAGACCGGAAAATCCCGTTGCGCCCCATTGACATCAGCACCATTCGTTTCTCTGGTGATCCCAACGAACTAAATTCAAGAGGGCCATGAAAAATCCTCCGCCTGCGAACACCCGAACCATCCCCCAGTCGGCCGAAGATTTCATCCAACTGGGCGTCAAGCTAGAAGAGTCAAAACAATTTTCGGCAGCCTTGATGGCTTACCAGCGCGCATTGGCCCTTCAAGCTGACTCCGTCCCTGCCAAAATCAACATAGGGCGTCTTCTACTCCTCCAGCGGAGGTCGGAGGAGGCGCTGAAAATCTTGGAAGAGGCGCGGGCACAGGCCCCCAACTTTGGAATGACTTATGCCCTGATCGGCCAGGCCCTGAGCAATCTGCAACTTATGCAACAGGCCGTGACCTTCCAACGCCGAGGATTGGCGCTCGATGTCCCCGATGGAGCGGCCCTCGCCCATACCCTGTCATTCAATCTCAACTACATGCCAGATTGCACCGTTCAAGAGCTGTTCGATGCGCATCAATTTTTCGGCCAGCGCTATTGCTCGGAGTTCTATCCCCAAAACCCACATTTCGACAACCGCCCGGATCCAGAGCGGCCGCTGAAGATCGGCTATGTGTCCGGCGATTTTCGGGAGCATCCGGTAGGGCAGTTCATCGAACCAGCATTTGCCCACCACAACCCCGCACAGTTCGAAATCCATGCGTTCTACAACCATACGCTGAGCGATGCGCTCACAGCTCGATTACAGTCCCGCGTCGCCCACTGGCATCCCATTGCCGATCAGGATGACGACACCGTCGCCGAGCTGATCCGTACGCTCGGCATCGACATCCTGATCGATCTATCCGGACATACCGATCATCATCGCCTGTTCGTCTTCGCCCGCAAACCCGCCCCCGTGCAAGCCACCTGGTTGGGTTATATAAATACGACGGGCCTGACCACCATGGACTACCGGATCTGCGATGCCTATACCGACCCGCCCGGCTTGACCGAACGCTTTCACACCGAGCAACTCTTGCGCCTGCCGGAGTGCCAGTGGTGCCATATGCCCTACAGCGATTTACCACCTATCACTGAATTGCCATTGTCACACACGGGCTGGCTCACCCTGGGATCGTTCAACAAGCCGGCTAAAGTCAATGATCAGGTGATAACCTTATGGGCAGAAATCCTGAAGGCTGTCCCACAGTCGCGGCTGATCCTTGCCGTCATTCCATCGCAACGCACAGCGGATCACTTTAGCGCAATCCTGCAAAAAGCCGGCATCGCCCGCAATCGCTTTGCCTTTATGCCACAGATGCCACGTAAAGATTATATGGCAGCGCTCGCCAGCGTAGACATCCTGCTCGACCCATTCCCATACAATGGCGCGACAACGACCTTCGATGCTTTAATCATGGGAGTTCCAGTGGTTACCTTGGCTGGCGATCGTTCCATCGCCCGGTGCGGGGTCACCCTGTTGGCCAATCTGGGTTTACCGGAATTGATCGCCGAAACCCCTCAGGACTACGTCGATATCGTTAAGCAACTCGCCGACGATCCTGCCCACTTGGCCGCACTGCGCAGCAGCCTGCGCGATCGAATGCTGGCTTCCCCGCTCATGAACGGGGAACGCTTCACCCGCCAACTGGAAGCCGCCTACCGTCAGATGTGGCGCACTTGGTGCGATTCGCAGCGCTAGCTGAAACATCCTCGACCCGAGGTCTGGACGAAATACGCTAATCCGCCATCATGAGCAGAGCGGCCGCAACCCGGCGACCCTCCAGCATGATGATGTTGTAGGTTCGGCAGGCGGCAGCCGTATCCATGACCTCGACGCCGATACCGCGTTCCAGCAAGGATCGCGTCAGCCGCGGGTGCGGAAAGCGTTGGCGATCACCGGTGCCCAGCAACACGATTTCCGGCTCCAGCGGTCGAATCGTCTCGAAATGCCCTTCCTCCAGGTCGGCGAAGGTCTGCGGCGGCCAATCCGGCACCAAGCGTTCGGGGGTGATGATCACGCTCCGGCGAATTTCCCGCTCGTTGACGTTGATCCAGCCCGGACCATAGCTTTTAATGACATAGCGGTTTGCATCGATATCGAGACTGAAGCGCATTCAAGACGTCCTCTGGATTGAAATGACGGGGTGCGCGAACCGGTTATTTTAACTCTTGTGAGTGATCGACACTGCCAATGTTCCACACCTCCAATCATGCTCCTTCCCATACCATCCATGCCCTGGAACTGGGGCGCATGGGCAATTTCATCTATGTGATCCACGACCACGCCACCAATCGCGCCGCCGTGGTGGACCCGGCCTGGGATGTGCCGAGTATCCTGGCGACGGCCACGCAACACGGTTTGCGGATCACCGACATCCTGCTCACTCACAGCCATTTCGACCATATCAACGGGGTCGAGGCGCTGTTGAACGCCAGTGATGCCCAACTACATCTACTCCGGGCCGAGGCTGCCTTCTGGGACCGCTACCTGGATCTGCCGACCCTGCACGATGGCGGCGATCGCATCCAGCTGGGCGACACCGATATCGAAATCCTGCACACCCCCGGCCATACCCCGGGATCGGCCTGTTACCGGGTCGGTGACCAAGTGTTGACCGGCGACACCCTGTTCGTGTTCGGCTGCGGCCGTTGCGACCTGCGCGGCGGCAATCCCGAACAGATGTTTCAGAGTCTGCGCCGGCTGAGCGAACGGCTGCCGAGCGACACGATCGTTCGGCCGGGCCACAACTACGGCATCACGCCCACCTCGACCATGCTCGAACAGATCGCCGGCAATCCTTTCCTGCACTTCGATCACAGTCCGGAATTCGTCGAGTATCGCATGCATCTGCATGACCGTGAGGAGCCCTACCGGCCAGAACAGCGACCGCACCAGCATCCGCACTGAAAACCTCAAGCGTCCACGAACACCTGCCCAGCCTCGACGATGACCGGGTAGGTCTTGAGTGCTTTCTTGGCGCGCAGGATGTTCAACAATTGCACGCCTGGCGGATGGTTGGCCCAACACACCACCTCACCGGTGCGAATGTCGAAGCGCGTGCGATGGTGCGGACATTCGACCTGATGACCGGCGACGAGCTTGCCCTTGTGCAAGGAAGCGAACAAATGGGTACATTGATTTTGCGTCGCATAGAAACCATCTTCCAGATGGAAGACGACCACTGTCTCCTTCCCTGCCTGACCGGGTTTCATGCTTCCGCTGGGGATATCGTTCTCGCTGCAAATTCGATAACGCGTCATCTTGAACCTCTGCCATGCGCCATAATGCGATGCAAGGATGATTCGCATGCCACCCTTGCGACCCCGATAAAAATAGCACTTATTTTGTGGTAATAGAGAGGTCAATGCATGATCGTCAACTGTGTCGCCTATGTCGACGGCCACAAGCTGCCTCGCATCGAACTGGACGATATCCCGACCCTGTGCGACCAGCCCGACGCTTTCATTTGGCTGGGGCTATGCGAACCGGACGAAGCGTTGCTGGCGCGGGTACAGGCATTGTTCGGCCTGCACGAACTGGCGATCGAGGATGCCCACCACGCCCATCAGCGGCCCAAGGTGGAAGCGTATGGCGACTGCCTGTTCGTGGTCTTGCGAACGGCCCAAATGAGCGAGGGCAAAGTCGATTTCGGCGAAACTCATCTATTTGTCGGACCGCGTTATCTGGTATCGATCCGGCATGGCTCCTCGCTATCCTACAGTTCGGTACGCGCTCGCTGCGAAAGCAATCCACACCTACTGAGCAAGGGACCGGGGTTTGTGCTGTACGCTATCCTCGACTTCGTGGTGGACAACTATTTCCCGATCCTCAACACCGTGGAAGACGCCGCCGAGGAACTGGAAGAACGGTTCTTCAAGGGCGATTTCGCGCAGGACGACATCGGGCAGCTATACGAACTCAAGCGCGAATTGGTGGAATTGCGCCGCGCCGCAGCCCCCTTGATCGAAGTGTGCAACTATCTGCTGACCGATGCGTTCAACACCCACATCTCCGACGATATCCGACCGTATTTTCGCGACGTCTACGACCACACCCTGCGTATCAACGAAACGGTGGAAACCGTGCGGGAGACTCTGGCGCTCGCCCTGCAAATCAGCCTGTCGTTGAGCGCTGCCCGACAGAAC
The DNA here is from genome assembly GCA_003989065.1 of Candidatus Competibacteraceae bacterium. GTDB lineage: Bacteria > Pseudomonadota > Gammaproteobacteria > Competibacterales > Competibacteraceae > RXIW01. Next base: position 17,013 of record RXIW01000063.1, on the reverse strand, counting down.
GAAGCCACCAAGAAACTGGCCGGTTGGGGAGCGTTGCTGGCCATCCCTACCATGGTGTTCAGCATCTATGGCATGAACTTTAAAGGCTGGTTTCCCGAGCTGGAGTGGACCTACGGCTATCCCACCGTGATGGGCGGGGTGGCGGTGGCCTGCCTGCTCCTGCACTACCATCTGAAGAAATCCGGGTGGTTGTGAGTGTTCCAGTTCACCCCCATCGGCGTCATCCATTCCTGTTTTCGCGAGAAATTCGGCATTCCACGCCAAGCGGGACTGGCTCCAGCGGCGCGCGCCACTCTGGAATTGCTGCCGCCCTGTGACCCACCGACCACCGTGCGCGGCTTGGAAGGCTTTTCCCATCTATGGTTGCTATTCGTGTTCCACGGCGTACCGCTCGGCCGTTGGCATCCAACGGTGCGGCCGCCGCGGCTGGGCGGTCGCCAGCGACTGGGGGTTTTCGCCACTCGCTCGCCGTTCCGGCCCAATCCCATCGGGCTATCGGTGGTCAAGTTGGAGCGGGTAGCCATCACACATGGCCGGGTGGTGTTGCATTTGGCCGGCGTGGATCTGCTGGATGGCACCCCGATATTGGATATCAAGCCCTATCTGCCTTACGCCGACAGCATCCCCACCGCAACCGGCGGCTTCGCGCCCGATGCACCCGATCCGACACTGGCAGTCGCCTTCAGTCCGGCTGCCGCGACCTTTTGCGCACGGCAGCCAAACGACGAATTGCACGAACTGATTACGCAGATTCTGCGACAGGACCCTCGCCCCGCCTACGAACGAGCGAGTTCCACCGCCCAACATTACGGCATGCGGGTGTACGATTACGACGTACATTGGGAGATACGCCAGGGCGTCGCTTACGTCACGGAAATCCGGCCCAGCCCGGAAGCCGTTGCAGTGGGTCAATCTGGACCAACCCGGCCAATTTGAACCTACTCATCGCCGCCCAGTCAGATATACACCATGCTTAAATTCAATTTTTATCTATATCTATCAAATAGATAAATAGATGGCACAATCTTTGTTTTCTGAAATAGCATCAAACAGTCACTCCATTACGATAATTTCAAAAGGAACGACAACGATGCCGACCAATGTAGACAGCGCCTCCGCCTGCGTCGCCAAACCGTCTTACGATTACTGGCGCAAGGAATCCCACTGGCAACGTACCAAACGGTTGCGGGAAAGCGAACGACGGGAACAAATCGGCGAACGTCAACCCCGTTGGCAGCGCGAACAGAATCTGCGGCAGGCCAGTCGGATGGGGCGGATATGGCAAGAGGAAGCGTGGGACGAGGCTTGATCGCCGGCGATGCCGCACGCTCGAAAACGCCTCATGATTTCCAGCATTATCCAAGGAAGTCCAACAGAAGCCAGCAGCAAAACCCGGCGAAACTACGGACTTGCGTACCAATGCAGACTGCGTTGGGCTTCCTTGGATGCCCTGTTTGACAGGGCATCCATCCCATCACCTCGACCACTCACCCAAGATCTGCTGGCGAATATCGCTCTCATCGCTCTGAGCAATTTCCTTTTCACCAGCGACTTGTCCAAACGCCTGCGGAAACATCAGCGCAGCGCAGGGCGATTAGCCATCTGAGCCACGATAAAGACGCGAATATCCTCCATCGAGACGAGACCGTTCTTGTCCTCATCGATAAGCGCAAAGTGGTTGTAGACATATGGCATCCGGCCATTGGCTTCGGCGGTGGTCAGCAAACCGTCGTGATTGACGTCCGCTGCGATAAAGCGTTGCTGTAGCTCCTGCTCCAGGCGTTCCTGGCGGCTGGCGGCGGACACTGATCCAACGCTCGCCAAAGCCACCGTTGCGACTATCAGCGATAACCAGCTTCGAGATACGAACATGGCGGTGCTCCTTCGTCGAAAGCCATCAACGCGGACAGGCGATGACGTTGCCCGCTCCGTCGTAACAGGTGGCGCTGTGACTCAAACCACCGGTCTGGTTGTAGGACGTGCTGCCCTGATAACTGTTGCCGGTGGCGGCGTTGTAGAGCGTGGAATTGCGATTCTGGCTGACGCTGCCGTCAGCGCCGATGGTCGCAGCGCCGTTGCTGCTCACACTGCCGCGCGTCCCACTGGCCGTCATCCCGCTCTGATGTTGCAAGCTTCCATCGGAGCCGTAGTAGGTAGCGCCGACGCGCGCGCCACTGGCACCGTTGGCGGACTGAAAGGCTCCACCGCTGCCAGCGTAGGCGTTGCCCTGGCCATCGGTGCGCACCACATGACCGCGGGCGGCGCTGCCATTGACGCCACTCCGGTAACGCGTCGCACCGGCTGTGGTCCCGCCATCGGGATTGGCGTACTGAAAGCGAGTGAAGCGATCGGCAGAAGCCGGCGATACAACGATGGCGCTGCTCAGGCCGAGAACGATGCCAAACGCCAAGGTGCTGATGGAAGTCTTCATAACGGTTTCCTCGTGGACTGTCGGTGTCGATCAAGCGTCGTAAGCCACGGAATCCACTGTAGTCCCCAGGGCCGGTGTACAGGTTACGGCGCGACACCCGATGGTTAACAAACAGCGCGGCAGGATCGACTTGTAACCTCAGCTAACAATTCCACGGGCGGGCAGCGACCGCATTTGCTCTATGATGCGGCTCGAACCCTGTGCAGCCCTGCCATCCCCACTCGGCCCATGAACGACACGGCGAAAAAAATTCTGGTTTTGGACGACGAACCCGAGTTGCGGGCCTTGCTCAGCGCCTACCTGGGTTCGCGCGGCTATTCGGTACGTCAGGTCGAGAACGCCACGCATCTCGACCGGCTGTTGGCGCGGGAAAGCTTCGATGTGCTGATCCTGGATGTAATGATGCCCGGCGAAGATGGCTTGTCGATCTGCAAGCGCCTGCGGCTGGCCGGGGAGATCATGCCGATTCTGATGTTGACCGCGCGCGGCGAGACCGTCGACCGCATCATCGGGCTGGAAATGGGGGCCGACGATTATCTGGCCAAGCCGTTCGAGCCACGCGAGCTGTTGGCGCGCATCGAGGCCATGTTGCGACGGCAAACCCTGCTGGGCGCTCACCACAAACCGCATGCGGAACCGCTGACCGAGTTCGGAGCCTACCGGCTGGATACCCGGCAGCGCCTGCTGTTCAAGACCGACACCCCGATTGCCCTGAGCGACGCCGAATACCATCTGCTGCAAGTCCTGGCCGCCAATATGGGGCGACCGCTCAGCCGCGATCGCCTGCTGGACCTGACCCACGGTCGCGGCAGCGCCGTGACCGAGCGCAGTATCGATGTGCTGATCCTGCGGCTGCGCCGCTTGCTGGAACAGGATCCTGCCGCGCCACGCTACATCATCACAGTGCGCGGCAAGGGTTATCTGCTGACCAATGGGCAAGCGCGGCCATGACATGGTTGCCGAACAGTCTGCTGGGACGGAATGTCCTGCTGCTGGTCACGCTGATCGTGGTTGGGCAAGCGCTGGCTGGGCTGGTGTTCCGACAGATGGTGCAGGCTCCGTTCATCGACCGTCTGGCCATCACCCTCGCCAACGACTTGATCGCAGTCCGGGCGGGCATGGCCACGCTGCCGCCGGAGCAGCTTGCCCAGTTCATCCAGGCGTTCAACGCAACCAGTCAGGCCCACCACCTTGGCCAGCCCGAGGCCATGATCCCGTTGCCGGTCGAGCAACGCCTGATTCGAAAAACCTCGGCGCTGCTGGCGGAGCAAGGCATCCAGGCCATTTGGCGCAGCGAGGCGGGCAATGCGTTTTACGTCCGCCTGCAAATCGATGGGCAAAGCCACTGGCTATCGACCGTCGGCCTGGCATCTGGGATGTTGCTACCGCGCGCCGCCCTGATCTCTTGGCTGGTCGGCATGGGGTTGGCGGTATTGGGGGCGTTCCTGATCCAGCGCCGTATCAACCGACCGCTGACCCAGCTGGTGCAAGCGACCCACGCCACCAGTCGCGGTGAATTCATCGAACCGCTTGCCGAGCAGGGACCGCACGAGATCGCCGAAGTGTGCCGCGCCTTCAACCGCATGCAGGCCGAGTTGGCCGATCAGAACCAGCAACGCACCCTCATGCTGGCCGGCGTTTCCCACGACCTGCGCACGCCCTTGACCAAAATCCGGCTGGCCGCCGAGATTCTGCGCGACCAGGCCGACATCGCCCTGATCGACAGCATCGCCCGCAGTTGCCACCAGATCGAAGTCATCATCGATCAATTCGTCGATTTCGCCGGCATCGGCAATAGCGAACCGACCGCTGTCATCGACCTCGATCGGCTCATCGCCGAACTGACCCAGGAACTGGACGCGCCCTTTGCCTTGCAGCTCGAGCCGATTCCCCCTCTCACCCTGCGTCCGCAGGCGCTGCGACGCGCCCTGACCAATCTGATCGAAAATGCCTTGCGCTACGCCCAGCCCGATTACGGTATCGTGACCGCAGCGCAGGGAAAATTCGCGGTGATTCTGGTGCAGGATCGCGGCCCCGGCATCCCAGCCGACCGAGTCGGCGAGCTACTCAAACCGTTCACCCGTGGCAGCGCCGCCCGTAACGGCCCGGCGGGCGCGGGATTGGGCCTGGCGATCGCGGCGCGCATCGTACACATGGAAGGAGGGCGGATGACTTTGGGGGAGCGCTCTGGCGGAGGGCTGGAAGTTCGTCTTGAGTTGCCGTTCCAGCGCGAAGCGCCAACCGCCCCCCGAACGGACAGTTCATCAAAGACTCCGGGCAGGAGCTGATGCGATGCGAGGAATCGGGAAACGACGAGGAAAAATCGGTAAACTGGCGCGCCCGGCGAGACTTGAACTCACGACCTTCGGCTCCGGAGGCCGACGCTCTATCCAACTGAGCTACGGGCGCGTTGGGGAAGAATGATAAAGATACCCGGATTGCCATCTGCCGTCCAGTGTTTACCGAGGTTTCTCGCTCGATCGAGCCATATCGGCGAGAAACCGCCCGTCTGCAGGCAACCGGCCACCCCCTCGCAAGGCTCACGGACAGGATGTTTTCAGATAAACGCCGATAACGTTATAATTAATACGTTTACGCTTTGCCCGAATACAACATAAGAACCCCAAACTACAACCTTCCCACAACGGTGCCCCTGCCAAGACCTACGCCCGGCAGACAGGAAGACCAAGACAGTCGAGCCGAGTCTGCTGCCATGCATCGGGAATGCGCAGGTTGCGAATGCGTTCAGTGAGGTCTAAGAGTGTGAGCTCGCAAGCAGAAAAAGCAGATAAATCTGTCATCACCATGTCAGTTACCCTCGTGTCGGCGCTGGTGCTGCTGGCTACCGTTTTGTTCATGGTCGCTGCCCTCATTGGCGCCATCAACAAAATCGCCCCCGACGATGGCTCGCGCAAGGAAGTGGCTGTGCTCGACCGCATCAAGCCGGTCGCCCGCGTGTCGTTCGCCCAGCCCAAACCGGCTGGCGCGGTGAAAATGACCGGCCAGGAAGTCTACAACAAGGTCTGCTCGGCCTGTCACGCCACCGGCGCTCTGGGCGCCCCCAAGGTCGGTGCCAAGGATCAGTGGGAACCGCGCGTCGCCCAGGGTTTGGATACGCTGATCACCCATGCGACCACGGGTATTCGCGCCATGCCTCCCAAGGGCGGCGATCCCTCGCTGACCGAAGCCAATCTCAAGGACGCCCTGGTCTACATGCTGGGTGAAACCGGCATCAAGGTCGACGCCGCACCGGCTGCCGAAGCGCCGAAATAACGCGCCGACGCCCGCTATCCCCATCACCTAAGGGCCATCCCACCGGATGGCCTTTTGTTTGCCCGCCAAACCGCCATGCGCCCCGATCTTCGCTACACCGAATCACCTCGCCAGGAGCGCCAGGACTGGGCCAACCTGCGCTCGCTATGGCCCTATCTGTGGGAATACCGCGGTCGGGTGCTGTGGTCGCTCGGCTGTCTGGTGCTGGCCAAGATCGCCAACATCGGTGTGCCGCTGCTCCTCAAGCAGATCGTCGACCGTTTGGACCCCAGTCGGCAAATCACCCTCGTCCTGCCGGTCAGCCTGCTGCTGGCGTATGGCGCGCTGAAGCTGGGCAATGCCCTGTTCAGCGAATTGCGCGACGTGCTGTTCGCCCGAGTCCGTTACCGCGCCATGCGCCGCCTGACCATGCGCACTCTGGCTCACCTGCACGCGCTGTCGCTGCGCTTCCATCTGGAGCGCAAGACCGGCGCCATCAGCCGCGATCTGGAACGGGGCGCGCGCAGTCTCAGCACCTTGTTGAATTATCTGGCCTTCAGCATTCTGCCGGTACTAGTGGAATTCCTGTTGGCGGCGGTCCTGCTGCTCGGCCACTATCCGCCGATCTTCACCCTGATCGTATTGGCCAGCATCGTCACCTACGTCACCTTCACCCTGGCCATCACCCATTGGCGGATGGAGCATCGCCACTTGATGAATCGCCTGGAATCCCAGTCGAACAACGAAGCCATCGACAGCCTGATCAACTATGAAACGGTCAAGTTCTTCGGCAACGAAGACTGGGAACTACGCCGCTGCGACGACACCTTAGCTGCCTGGGAAAACAGCGCGGTCCTGAGCCAAACTTCGATGTCGGCGCTCAACTTCGGTCAGGGCGCGATCATCGCCCTCGGGGTGACGCTGATGATGTTCGCCGCCGCCGCCCAGGTTGCAGCCGGCCAGCTGTCGCTGGGCGATCTGGTACTGGTCAACGCCCTGCTGCTGCAGCTGTTCATTCCGCTCAATTTCCTCGGCATCGTCTACCGCCAGATCAAATACGCCTTGGCCGACATGGACGATCTGGTGCGACTGCTGGCGCGCGAGCCGGAAATCCGTGATGCGGGCGACGCCAAAACCCTGGCGTTGCCACGCGGCGAACTGCGCTTCGAGCAGGTCGATTTCAGCTACCAGCCGGACCGACAGATCCTGTTCGACGTCAGTTTCACCATTCCGCCGGGCCGCAAGCTGGCGGTGGTCGGGGCCAGCGGCGCCGGTAAATCGACCCTGGCGCGGCTGCTGTTCCGGTTTTACGATGTGACCGACGGCCGCATCCTGCTCGATGGCCAGGACATCCGCAGCGTGACCCAGCACAGCCTGCGCGCCGCCATCGGCATCGTGCCCCAGGACACCGTGCTGTTCAACGACACCCTGTATTACAACCTGGCCTATGCCCGTCCGGGGGTCAGCCACGAGGAGGTGGCCACCGCCGCCCGGTTGGCCCAGTTGCACGATTTCATCGCCGCCCTGCCAGCCGGCTACGACACCGTGGTCGGCGAACGCGGTCTGAAGCTGTCCGGCGGCGAAAAACAGCGGGTAGCCATCGCCCGCGCCCTGCTCAAACGACCGCGCCTCCTGGTATTTGACGAGGCGACCTCGGCCCTGGACAGCCAGTCCGAACAGGCCATCCTGCAAGCGCTGCGGGCGGTGGCTGCCGAACATACCACGCTGGTGATCGCCCATCGCCTGTCCACCATCGTCGATGCCGATCAAATCCTGGTGTTGGATCATGGCCGGGTGCGGGAACAGGGCACCCACCGCGAGCTGCTGCAGCGCGACGGGCTCTACGCCCAGATGTGGGCCTTGCAGCAGCGCGAGCAGGCGACCCAGGAAGAAGAACGTTTGCTGGGATTGGTCTGAATCACCCCTCTTCCCAGCCATCCAGGCCGGACGCCAGCAATGTCCGCTCCAATTCGCTCAACTGCACCAACACGCTGGCCTGCTGGCGCTGCAGCCAGGCCAGTTCCTCGCGCCGCTCGGCCCACTGTTCATCGTCTTCCCCGGCCTCCTGCAGCACCTCGCTCAGCGCGGTGATGGCCTCGTCCAGTTCGTCCTGTTCCTGCAGCAGTGACCGATATTGCTGTGGTAAATCGTGCATCGTCGCCATTCCCGAAGATATCTCGCCCTGTGATTGCAGGCGGACAGCGTCCATTGCACCGGACGCCAGTCGACCCCGCGCACCGATGAGCTGGGTTATACTGCCGGCACACTGTGAGATTCCACCCCGCGCGCCGCCGTTCGGCCGTGTTCATGCTGAAGCCGCGCCAGCCGACCCTTTCATTATCCGACGACAGCCATGGAAAAGACTTACGAACCGCACGCAATCGAACAACGCTGGTATGCCTTTTGGGAGGAGCAGGGCCATTTCGCTCCCGGCGGCCAGGGCGTGCCCTACTGCATCATGATCCCACCGCCGAACGTCACCGGCACACTGCACATGGGCCACGCCTTCCAGGACACCATCATGGATGCGTTGACCCGCTATCACCGGATGAAGGGCTGCAACACCTTGTGGCAGCCGGGCACCGATCATGCCGGCATCGCCACCCAGATGGTGGTCGAACGACAGCTGGCCGGTGAAGGCAAGACCCGTCACGATCTGGGCCGCGACGCCTTTATCGAACGGGTGTGGGCGTGGAAAGGGGAATCCGGCGGCACCATCACCCGCCAGCTGCGGCGGATGGGCGCTTCGGTGGACTGGGCGCGGGAACGCTTCACCATGGACGATGGCCTGTCGGCGGCGGTGCGGGAAGTGTTCGTCCGGCTGTACGAAGAAGGGCTGATCTACCGGGGCCAGCGCCTGGTCAACTGGGATCCGGTGCTGCACACCGCGGTGTCCGATCTGGAAGTGGTCAGCACCGAAGAAAAAAGCTTCATGTGGCACATCCGCTATCCGTTGGCCGAAGGCGGCGGTGATCTGATCGTGGCTACCACCCGGCCGGAAACCTTGCTGGGCGATAGCGCCGTGGCGGTGCATCCCGACGACGAGCGCTATAAACATCTGATCGGCTTACATGTCGCCTTGCCGCTGACCGACCGCACCATTCCCATCATCGCCGATGAATACGTGGAATCCAGTTTCGGCACCGGCTGCGTCAAGATCACCCCGGCCCACGACTTCAACGACTATGCGGTCGGGCAACGTCACCAGCTGCCGCTGATCAACATCTTTACCGCCGACGCCAAGATCAACGACAACGGTCCAGCACGCTATCGCGGCCTGGATCGCTTCGAAGCGCGCAAGCGCATCGTCGCCGATCTGGAAGAACTGGGGCTGATGGAAGACATCAAGCCGCACACGCTGATGGCCCCACGCGGCGATCGCAGCCACGCCATCATCGAACCGTTTCTGACCGACCAGTGGTATGTGAAAACCGGACCGCTGGCCGGGCCAGCCCTGGCGGCGGTCAAGACTGGCAAGATCAAATTCATCCCGGAAAACTGGGAGAAGACCTATTTCGACTGGCTGAACCGGATCGAAGACTGGTGCATCAGCCGCCAGATCTGGTGGGGCCATCGCATCCCGGCCTGGTACGACGGCAACGGCCAGGTCTACGTCGGTCGCAGCGAAGCCGAAGTGCGCGCCCAACACCAGCTTGGGGCCGAAATCAGTCTGGAGCAGGACCCCGACGTGCTGGACACCTGGTTCTCCTCGGCGCTGTGGCCGTTCTCGACCCTCGGCTGGCCGGAGAACACCGAGTCGCTCAAGACCTTCTATCCGACCAGCGTGCTGGTGACCGGCTTCGACATCATTTTCTTCTGGGTGGCGCGGATGATCATGATGGGTCTGAAGTTCATGGGCGACGTGCCGTTCCGCGAAGTCTACATCCATGGCCTGGTGCGCGATCAGGACGGCCAGAAGATGTCGAAATCCAAGGGCAACGTGCTGGACCCGCTGGATCTGATCGACGGCATCGGTCTGGACGAACTGGTGGCCAAGCGCACCACCGGCCTGATGCAACCGCAGATGGCCCCCAAGATCGAGAAGGCCACTCGCAAGCAATTCCCGGACGGCATCCGCGCCCACGGCACCGACGCCCTGCGCTTCACCTTCGCCGCGCTGGCCACCACCGGCCGCGACATCGTGTTCGACATGGGCCGGGTCGAAGGCTACCGCAATTTCTGCAACAAGCTGTGGAACGCCGCCCGCTATGTGCTGATGAACACCGAGGGCCGGGATACCGGAATCGCCGGCGGCGACATCGAACTCAGCCAGGCCGACCGCTGGATCCTGACCCGTCTGCAACACACCATCGGCGAGATCAACGCTGCGGTGCAGGATTACCGCCTCGACCAGATGGCGCAGACCCTGTACGAATTCACCTGGAACGAGTTCTGCGACTGGTATCTGGAGCTGTCCAAGCCGGTGCTGACCGACCCGGCCAGCTCCGACGCGGCGCAACGCGGCACACGGCGCACGCTGGTCCAGGTGTTGGAGACGCTACTGCGATTGATGCATCCGCTGATGCCGTTCATCACCGAAGAGATCTGGCAGCAGGTCGCGCCGCTGGCCGGAGCCACCGGCGACACCATCATGCGGCAAGCCTATCCGATCGCCGATCCGACGCTGGTGGACGAGGCCGCGGTGGCCGACATCGAATGGCTGCGCCAATGTCTAGTCGGCGTGCGGCGCATCCGCTCGGAAATGAACATCGCTCCCGGCAAACCGCTGCCGGTGTTACTGCAGCACGGTTCAGCTGAGGACCGCACCCGGCTGGAACGGCATCGCCGCGCGCTGAGCACTCTGGGTCGGCTGGACGCCATCACCTGGCTGGAAGAAGGCGAAGCGGCCCCGGAAGCTGCCACTGCGCTGGTCGGGGCCATGCAGGTGCTGATCCCCATGTCCGGGCTGATCGACAAAGCGGCGGAAATCGCCCGCCTGGACAAGGAGATCGCCAAGCTGCGCAAGGAAACCGAACGCGGCGCCGCCAAGCTGGGCAACGCCGATTTCATCGGTCGCGCTCCGGCGGCGGTGGTCGAGAAGGAACGCGCCCGCCTGGCGGAACTCCAAACAGCCGTAACCAAGCTGGAAGAACAACTGACCCGTATTCAGCGATTGTGAACCGGGCTCACCCACCGCAGACAAGGAAACCCCGATGGAAACTCCCGAATCCGACACCGCGAAGAAAGCGAAGCTGGGCGCCAAGGTGAGCCAGGTCGCCACCTACTACCATCCGCGCACCTGGAAGGAAAAGGGCCTGTGGTGGACGCTCGGTCTGTTCCTGGTCACCTATGTCGTGGTGGTGGTGGTCCTCGGCGTCATCTGGTCGCGCTCGCCCGGCGAATTCAATGTGCGCGAGAACGCCCTGACCCTGGCGCACAACGACCAGAAGAAGCTGGTGCCGGGCTATGTGACCACCGCTACCGCCATCCGCATCGCCGAGACCCTGCTCGACAAGCCGGGCGGCTATCTCAGCAACGACGTCACCCCGCCCGGCGTCTATCTGGACAACATCCCCAACTGGGAATTCGGGGTGCTGACCGAATTGCGCGATCTGGTGCGCGCCATGCGCAACGACTTCAGCCGTTCCCAGACCCAGTCCATCGAGGACAAGGACCTGCGAGTGGCCGATCCGCAGTTTAACTACGACTCGAAATCCTGGATCCTGCCCTCGACCGAATCGGAATACCGCAAGGGCACCGACGCGCTCTACCGTTATCTGGAGCGGATTTCCGACGACAAAACCTATGACGGTCAGTTCTTCACCCGCGCCGACAACCTGGCCTCCTATCTGGCCGTGGTCGAGAAGCGGCTGGGCAACCTGTCGCACCGCCTGGCGGCCAGCGCCGGACAGGTTCGGGTCAACACCGATCTGGCCGGCGATCCCAATGCGCGCCAGTCCACCCCAGTTCCGACCCAGATCGAGGTCAAGACCCCGTGGCTACAGATCGACGACATTTTCTTCGAAGCACGCGGCTATTCCTGGGCCTTGCTGCACACCCTGCAGGCCCTGGAGATCGATTTCCGCGATGTCCTGCAGAAAAAGAACGCGCTGGTCTCGCTGCAGCAAATCATCCGTGAGCTGGCCAATACCCAGGAATTCATCTGGAGTCCGATGATTCTCAATGGCACCGGCTTCGGCCTGATGGCCAACCATTCGCTGATCATGGCGTCTTACATCGCCCGTGCCAATGCGGCGATCATCGATCTGCGCAACCTGCTGTTGCAGGGTTGAGGGCACGCAGCCCACGGCGCGGCAGATCGCAGATGGCGGATTTCAAAACCCACCTGATAGGGGCGGCGGCGGTCAGCGGGTTGGCCGCCACCGTACTGGTGATGACCGGTCAATTTCCCCATCAGGCGGTGATCGGTTATTTCATGCTCGGAACGATCGGCGGGCTGCTGCCCGACATCGACTCGCCCACCTCGATCCCGATCCGGATTGCCCTGATGGTGATGGCGGTGGTCGCGGGCTTCCTGGTGGTCTTCACCTTCGGCGCGCGTTATTCGCTGGTGGAGCTGATCGTGCTATGGCTGGGCTGTTTCCTGCTGATCCGCTACGGTCTACTCAACCTGTTCGACCGGGCCACCGCGCATCGCGGCCTGGTCCATTCCATTCCGGCGGCTGTCGGCTTCGGGCTGATCACCGTTCTCATCGCCTACCACGCCTTCGGCTCGTCCATCACCCATGCCTGGCTGTGCGGTAGTTTCGTGACCCTGGGCTTCATCGTCCACCTGCTGCTGGACGAGTTCTACAGCGTCGATCTGTCGGGCAAGAAGCTGTTGAAAAGCTCCTTCGGCACCGCGCTCAGCCTGGGTAGCCTCAACCAACCCATCGGCACGGCCGCGCTTTATCTGGCAGTCGTCGGCCTGTTCTTCCTCTGCCCTTCGCCCCGGCCTTTCACCGAGCTGGTACTGAACCACGCCACCTACCGCGGCGTGGTTCAGCGGTTGTTGCCGGGCGACACCTGGTTTCCGGGCCTGCTGCGCCGGGTGACACCCGCCAGCCTGATCGACCCGCGCTAGACACGCCGGCCGGAACCGCCGTTTCAGCGCTCCAGCGCCAAGCGCCGGGTATGGCGAGCGATCACCAGTTCCTCGTTGGTGGGCAACACCCAGACCGCCACCCGGCTACCGGCGCGATCGATTCGCTGGCTATCGGCGTCGTTGGCCGCCGCATCCAGATCGATACCGAACCAGGACGACAGGGCGCAAACCCGGGCGCGGATCTCCGCAGCGTGCTCGCCGATGCCACCGGTGAACACCAGCGCATCCAGTCCACCCAGCGCCGCCGCCAGCGAACCGAGTTCGCGGGCGATGCGATAGCAGAAATAATCCACCGCCAGCTGGGCGTTGGGATCGGTGCTGGCGAGCAGCTCGCGCATATCGTTGCTGATGCCCGACAGCCCCAGCAGACCGGATTGCTTGTACAGCAGATGGGTCAGATCCTTGGCCCCCATGCCGTAGCGCTCGATCAGATACAGCAGCACGCCGGGATCCACAGCGCCGATGCGGGTTCCCATCGGCAGACCTTCCACCGCGGTGAAGCCCATGGTGGTGGCCAGACTCTGGCCGTCGCGCATGGCGCACATGCTGGCGCCGTTGCCCAGATGGGCGACCACTACTCGACCGGTCGCCGCCGTGCCCATGATCTCGGCCAAGTTTCCGGCGATATATTCGTAGGACAGGCCGTGGAAGCCATAACGCTGGACGCCTTCCTCGCGATAGGCCCGCGGCAGCGCGAACAGACGGGCCAATTCCGGTTGGCCGTGATGGAAAGCGGTGTCGAAACAACCCACCTGCGGCAACTGGGGCCGCACGGCGGTTAGGGCGCGGATGCCGGCCAGATTGTGTGGCTGATGCAGCGGGGCCAGCGGCACGAACGCCGCCAGGCGCGCGACCAGATCGGGCGTCAGCAATTGCGGGTCGCTGAAGTCCTGGCCGCCATGCACGACCCGATGCCCGGCCGCGACCACTTCGGGCAGATCGGACGCCTGGTCGAGCCATTGCAGCAGGTCGTGCAGCGCTGCCTGATGATCGTAGATGTCTTCGGCGGGCGGCGGATCATCGTCGCTGGCCCGGTGATGGGGCGGCGGCGCTGGCTTCCGGTATTGTCCGGACGGTAGGCTCGGGTGAATATCGATCAGGACCCGGCCGGAATGATCGAAGGCTTTGAAATGCGGATTGCTCTCCCCGATGTTTTCCTGGAAGCCGCGACAGACCAAAACCAGCTCGCCCCCGTTCGCTGGCAAGGCGAACACCGAAAACTTGATACTGGACGAACCGGCGTTGATCACCAGTAAACCTTGCGACATCGTACTTTCCTCATGGACTCGAAATTTGGCGGCGTCGATTAAGCAATGGCCATGCCAGCGGCCCGAATCGACGCCGTCGCATCACTCCTCGGCGATCGAGGCGGATGGATCGAGTCGATAGGCATTGGCGCGCAGATAGGCTTGGAAACGTTCGCCCAGTTCGGGATGGCGCACGCCATATTCAACGGTGGCGACCAGATAGCCCAGCTTGCTGCCGCAATCGTGGCGTCGCCCGGAAAACTCGTAACCCAACACCTGCTCTTCGCCCAGCAAAGCGGCAATGCCGTCGGTCAATTGGATTTCGTTGCCAGCACCCCGTGGGATGGTTTGCAACAAATCGAAGATGCGCGGCGTCAGAATGTAGCGTCCCACCACCGCCAGATTGGAGGGGGCGTTTTCCGGCTTCGGCTTTTCGACGATGCTCTCGACGTTGCTGAGCCGAGTGGCGAACGGTAGCGGCTTGACGATGCCGTACTTGTTGGTCTCTTCCTGGGGCACGCGTTCCACGCCCAGGATCGAGCACTGATATTTGTTGAAATGGCGGGCCATCTGGCTCATCGCCCCGCCTTCATTGGCGTCTTCCTCGATCAGGTCGTCGGCCAGGATCACCGCGAACGGTTCGTTGCCAACCACCGGGCGGGCGCACAACACCGCATGGCCCAGCCCCAACGCTTCGGCTTGGCGGACATAGACGCATTCCACGCCGCGCGGCACGATGTTGCGCACGATCTGCAGCAGATCGCTCTTGCCGCGCGTTTCTAGCTCGACTTCCAGTTCGTAAGCCTTGTCGAAGTGATCGGCGATGGCGTTCTTGGTCCGGCCGATGATGAAGACCAGGGTATCCACGCCGGCCGCTACCGCTTCCTCGACCCCGTATTGAATCAGGGGTTTGTCGACGATGGGTAGCATTTCCTTGGGACTGGCCTTGGTTGCCGGGAGAAAACGCGTTCCGAGTCCGGCTACGGGGAAAACCGCCTTACGTACTTGCCGCTTCATTTTTTCATACTCCCTTTCGTGAACATCACGTTGGATTGCAAATCGTGGTGGATTTTCCGGCATCGCACCGAGCGGGACAAGCGTCAATCTTGTGCCGATAGACACTGATCTCTCCTCGGAATCGAGTCTTCCACAGGTGACAACCGAGCCACTGGCTGAACTGGAGCGGCAACGACGGTTGCTGGCCTATAATCCGATCAGTCATGAACCGCGCTGCAACGCTTTCTCCTACGCTGGCCGACGCGTGCTGGCTTGCATTGATTGGCGAGGTCATAGACGCGATAGCAGACTTTCGGTGTACCCAGGCAAGGAAAAACATCGATGACTCGTATTCTGGTCTATTTGCTGAGGGTGATGGTGATCCTGATCATGACCACGGTCGTCGAGGCACAGACCATGCTGACCACGACGGAAGTTGTCGCCGAGCCGGCGAAATCTGCGAACGTTGGGAAAACTCGGCAGCTCAGGATCGCGAACCAACCTTGGATCGGCGATTTTGATCGGATGATCGAGCGCCGGATCATTCGGATCTACGTCCCGTACAGCCGCTCGCTCTACTTCGTCGACAAGGGGCGCGAGCGTGGTATCGCCGCCGATTTGATCCGAGACTTCGAGCGCTGGGTGAACCAGAAATACGCGAAGAAGCTGGGCAAGCGGCCGTTAACGATCTACATCGTGGCGGCTACGCGCGACAGACTGCTCGCAGATCTCAACGATGGTCTAGCCGACATTGCAGTCGGCAACCTGACCGTGACGGAGGAGCGTCTGAAGGTCGTGGACTTCATCGCGCCCGACGAGAAGATCACCAACATTGAGAGGCTGTCTAAAAACTAACTAACTGATCTATATGACAGCGGAACCGGCTTCCAGGCGGTTGTTAGCCAGCCAAGCTGGTTGGAAGCAGGTCAAACAGAAAATATTTCTTGAAAATCAATGTTGAGTTTTTCGACAGTCTCTGAGATCCTGGTGACGGGACCCGCATCGCCGACCATCGCCTCGCTGGAGGATCTCGCTGGCAAGACCGTCCAGGTCCGGAAGACATCGAGCTACTATGAGAGCTTGACCGCGCTGAACAGCCGGTTCCAGCAAGCAGGAAAACCCGAGGTGAAGCTCGTCCTCGTGCCCGACGCCCTTGAGGACGAGGACATGCTGGAAATGTTGAACGCCGGAATCCTCAATGCGATGGTCGTCGACGACTGGAAAGCGAAGATGTGGGCGCAGGTGCTGCCGAAGATCGAGCTCCACGAGAACATCGGGCTGCGCCCGGCCACGAAGAAGGGCTGGGCGATCCGCAAGAACAGCCCGAAGCTCGCCGCCGAACTCAATGAATTCTATACGAGCTTTGCGAAGAAGCAGGGAGTGATCCCGTACCGCCAGCGGCAGTACCTGAAGACCATTAAGGCGCTCTACAATGCGTCGGGAAGCGAGGATCAGCAGCGTTTCCAGTCGATCATCGCGCTGTTTGAGAAGTATGGACAGAAATACAGCTTCGACCCGCTGATGCTGGCCGCCCAAGGTTACCAGGAGTCGACGCTCGATCAGAACAAGAAGAGCCATGTGGGCGCAATCGGGGTAATGCAGATCATGCCAGCCACCGGTCGATCGCTGAAGGTCGGCGACATTCGGGTTACCGAGGCGAACATCCATGCTGGCGCGAAGTACATGGACCAGCTCATGACCCAGTACTTCAAGGATGCGAACTTCAACGAGCAGAATCGAACGCTGTTTGCATTCGCAAGCTACAACGCCGGACCCGCCAACATCTCGAAAATGCGCACGGCGGCGAAAAATCGAGGACTTGACCCAGACCAGTGGTTCAACAATGTCGAGGTGGTGACGGCCGAGAAGATCGGGATGGAACCGACGACATACGTGCGGAATATCTACAAGTACTATGTCTCCTACAAGCTCACCCAGGAAGCTGACGCGACCCTGGAGAAACTAAGAGCCTGTTCATGATCTTTTGAGTGACAATACGAGGAAAGCCAAGACGACCATTTGCAGGCTGGTATTGAGTTTGC
>RXIW01000062.1 GCA_003989065.1 Candidatus Competibacteraceae bacterium | reverse complement strand
CTGCTCGACCGGCTGGCCGAACTGGGCCGCAGCACCCGCACCGATGCGGCGCTGGCAGAGCGCATCCGCAATAAATTCAAGATCAAGAATACCTGCGGTTACAGTCTCAACGCCCTAGTGGATTACGAAGACCCCTTCGAAATTCTCCAGCACCTGATGATCGGCTCCGAAGGCACCCTGGGCTTTATCGCCGAGATCACCTATCACACGGTCGAGGAGCATGCCCATAAAGCGACGGCGCTGATGATTTTCTCCGACATCAAGACCGCGTGCGAAGCCGTAGCCGTGCTGAAAAGCCAACCGGTGGCCGCCGTGGAACTGATGGACCGCGCCTCGTTGCGTTCGGTCGAAGACAAGCCGGGCATGCCGGCCTATTTCAAGGAATTGCCGGAAACTGCGGCTGCGCTGTTGGTGGAAACGCGGGCGCTGGATGCGCCCGCGCTCAACGCTCAGGTCGCGACCATCACGACCGCGCTCGCCGCCACGCCAACCCTGCTGCCATTCCAATTCACCGACCGACCGGAAGAATTCACCCGGCTGTGGGCGATCCGCCAAGGCTTGTTCCCTTCGGTCGGTTCGGCGCGAGCGACCGGCACCACCGTCATCATCGAAGATGTCGCGGTTCCCGTGCCGCAATTGGCCGCCATGACCCTGGATCTGCAAGCCTTGTTCGACAAACACGGCTATACCGGCTCGATCATCTTCGGGCATGCGCTGGCCGGCAACCTGCATTTCGTCATCACACCCAATTTCGCCAAGGCGGCTGAAACCGAGCGCTATAAAAACTTCATGGATGAGGTGTGCCATATGATCGTCGATCGATACGATGGCTCGCTGAAGGCCGAGCACGGCACCGGTCGCAATATCGCCCCGTTCGTCGAGTTGGAATGGGGTCAGCAAGCCTATCGCCTGATGTGGGACATCAAGACCCTGTTCGATCCACAGAACCTGCTCAATCCCGGTGTCCTGCTCAACGACGATCCGGAAGCGCATCTCAAGCACATCAAACCGATGGCCGCTGTCGATCCACTGGTGGACAAGTGCATCGAATGCGGCTTTTGCGAGCCGAACTGTCCATCACGCGCACTGACCCTGTCGCCGCGCCAACGCATTGTCGGTTTGCGCGAAATGGCGCGCCTGCAAGCCGCCGACGTAGAGCACGACCGGCTGCAAACCATCGCCGCATCGTATGGATATCAGGGCGTCGAAACCTGTGCCGTCGACAGCCTGTGCTCGCTGACCTGCCCGGTCGGCATCAACACTGGCGTGATGATGTTGAAAAAGCGCAGTCAACAACGGGGGCAGACCGCACAAGGCATCGGCCACTGGGTTGCCCAGCACTTCGCCGGCGTGACTACGGCCACCCGTTTCACCCTGTCTGCGGCTTATTTCTCCCAGAAGATCCTGGGCGACACACTGCTCGGTGGAACGACGGGGGCCTTGCGTAAACTGTCCGGCAATCGGTTGCCGCAGTGGAATCGCTATCTGCCTTCCGCCGGGGCGATGCCCAAACCGGAGGCGAGCAGCCCGACCGACCGACCGCGTGTCGTCTATTTTCCCAGTTGCGCCAGCCGCAGCATGGGACCGGCCAAGGGTGATCCTGAAACCGACGCCTTGCCGGTCAAGACGGCGGCTTTGCTGCGCAAGGCCGGATTCGAGGTGGTCCTGCCTGAGGACAGCAACGCACTGTGCTGCGGTCAACCGTTCGAAAGCAAGGGCTTGCCGGAACAGGCCGACGCCAAGCGGGCCGAATTGGAACAAGCCCTGCGTCAAGCCAGCCGCGATGGTCAGGATCCCATCGTCATCGACACCAGTCCGTGTTCGCTGCGGCTCAAGCGCAACCAGGAGCAATCCGGGCTGAAGTTGTACGACATCACCGAATTCCTGCACGACTTCGTGCTGGAGCGGCTGACTCTCCACAAGCTGCCGGAAACGGTCGCGGTGCATCCGACCTGCAGCACCACCAACATGGGCTTGCAAACCAAGCTCAAGGCCATCGCCGAAGCCTGCGCCGAGAAGGTGGTGATCCCCGACCGGATTTCCTGCTGCGGCTGGTCGGGCGACAAAGGCTTTACCCACCCGGAATTGAACGCCAGCGCCTTGCGCGATCTGCAAGCGGCGCTGCCGGACGATTGCACCGCCGGGTATTCCACCAGCCGTACCTGCGAAATCGGCCTGTCTCTCCACAGCGGACGTTATTACCGCTCCATCGTTTACCTGGTGGACCGCTGCTTGCGAAGCAATAGCAGCTGATTCGCTCACTTTCTAGCACTTCCAACTATTTCAAGGACACCCGCGCAGGTGGGTGGGGGACTTCTTGCGCCCGCAATTCACCTAGCTGGCCTTTCAGGAAGAAAAAACGCGTCGTCAATCACCCCTGAGGAGTCACCCGTAATGCAATCCTGGACCCAGGTTTACGCGCCGCTAGGCGGCCATTTATGGCTTTCCGCCCTATTCGCTGCCATCCCCATCATCTTTTTCTTTGTGGCGCTGGCTGTATTAAGAATGAAAGGCTACATCGCCGGGTTAATCACCGTTGCGCTCGCCGTCGTCATCGCCATAGCGGTGTATCAAATGCCGATTTCGATGGCGCTGGCCGCAACCGGATACGGCTTTCTATACGGCTTATGGCCGATTTCCTGGATCATCATAGCCGCCGTGTTTCTCTACAAACTCACGGTCAAAACCGGCCAGTTCGAAGTGATTCGTTCTTCGGTCTTATCCATTACCGGCGACCAGCGCTTGCAGATGGTATTGGTCGGTTTCTGCTTCGGCGCCTTTCTGGAAGGAGCGGCGGGATTCGGTGCGCCGGTCGCGATTACCGCCGCGCTGCTGGTCGGTCTGGGATTCAATCCGCTCTACGCTGCCGGGCTGTGCCTGATCGCCAACACCGCGCCTGTGGCCTTCGGCGCTCTGGGCATTCCCATCACCGTCGCCGGCAAGGTCACCAGCACCGATCCCTTTCTCATCGGCCAGATGGCGGGCCGGCAACTGCCGCTGCTGTCGTTGTTTGTCCCGTTCTGGCTGGTGTTCATCATGGACGGCTGGCGCGGCATCCGGGAAACCTGGCCGGCGATTCTAGTCGCAGCAGGCGCTTTTGCTCTGACGCAGTACTACACCTCCAATCACTGGGCTTACGAATTGCCGGACATCACCTCCGCTTTGGTCAGTCTGGTCGTCCTGACGCTATTCCTGCGCTTCGTCTGGCAACCCAAAGAAAATTTCGCTTTCCAGGACGCGGGGGGTGGCGGAACGGTCACATCGGCGAATCACCCCCATTCCGAGTACAGCGTTGGCCAGATTTTCAAAGCATGGTCGCCCTTTATCGTGCTCACCATCATGGTCACCATTTGGACTCTGCCTGCGTTCAAAGGCTTGTTCGCCAAAGGCGCGCTGCTGGAATCCTGGGTCATCAGCTTCCCTATCCCCGGCTTGGATAAGCTGGTGATGAAAGCCATGCCCATCGTCAAGGCGTTGACGCCCTACGAGGCCGTTTACAAGTTCGATGTACTGGCGGCGACAGGAACCTCTATTCTGCTGGCGGCCGTCATCAGCGCGCTCATTCTGGGGGTTAACGTCAAAACGTTTTTTGTCACGCTCTGGGAAACTCTGGTGGAATTGGCTCGGCCGATTTTCACCATCGGCCTAGTGCTGGGCTTTGCATTCATCGCCAATTACTCCGGTGCTTCTTCGACCCTCGGTCTGGCTTTCGCAGCGACCGGTGTGCTGTTCCCCTTCTTCTCACCTTTTCTGGGCTGGCTCGGCGTTTTCCTGACCGGCTCCGATACCTCCAGCAACGCACTGTTTGCCAATCTGCAACAGGTCACGGCTCAACAGATCGGCGTTAATCCGATCTTGACCATTGCCGCCAATACCACGGGCGGCGTCACCGGTAAGATGATTTCGCCACAGTCCATCGCAGTCGCATGCGCAGCAGCTGGACTCGTTGGAAAAGAATCTGACTTGTTCCGCTTCACACTCAAGCACAGCCTGTTTTTTGCAGCGATCATCGGCTTGATCACGTATATTCAGGCGTATTATCTGCAATGGATGATTCCGGTCGCAGTGAAGTAACGCTCTAGAAAACGCTTGTAGGGATACCCCTCTCCCGCTCGCGGGAGAGGCTTTTTTTGCCTCCATGGATAAAGATCAATGATGCACTGATGCCGCTCCGCGGACATTTCTGTTTTGTGCTGTAACGATTTTAATGCCGAGCTCATCAAGATTCAGTTCCGGGGAACGAGCCGGCAAGAACAACAGACGAATCTGAGTACGGTGCGCCCGCACGCACGGATGCACGGCGACCGACCGATGAAACTTTTGAAAAAGTCGATAAACCACTTTTCCCGACTATTGCACTATAATTTATATGTCGTGTTAGCATGACGAAATATCCAGATCGAAGAGACCCATCGTTAAGGTCCACCCCTACATGACCAGCGCCGAAGTCATCCACCGTTACCGGGAATTCACCGCCCCCGCTGGCGACAGCGACGCCTATCTGCTGGATTTGCCGCTGGATGGCGCGCGGCCCGAGGTCCGGATCGAGGCTGAAATCCTCCGGCCCGACCTAGTGCGCAACAGCCTGCGGGTTCTTGGCGAGGCGCTGGCCAGCGATCTGCGCCGCCAGGCCAGCGACCGGGCCGACTATCTGGCCTATCTGCTGCGCCAGGGCAAGCGCGCCACCCAGGCGGTGTGGGAAGCGCAAAAAACCTTCCTGGCCACCAAATACGGCGAAGCGACCCAACAGGAAGCGCCGCTGGACCCGCTGGTGAGCGTCGACGCCGATGGGATGGATTTCGAAGTGTTCTCGCGCGATGAATCGACCTACGCCCGCCTGCATCTCAAGGCCGGTCATGCCTACCAGACGGAGCATTTCGCCGCGGGCGCCTCGCACCTCCGCTTCACCCCGGCGCTACAGGAAGCGCTGGCCGGTATCCGTTCCTACCGCGCCACCATCCTGCGCGCCTACCCCTCGACCTCCGGCGACGCCAGGACCGTGCGGGTACCGTATCGCTGGCTACGGGCCTTCGGGCAGGTGCAAACCGCCTCGACCTTGCCCGCTGCACGGGTACGCCTAGCGCCGGTCGACCTGTACAACGTGCTGCTGAGCTTGCGGCTGCGCAAGGCCAAGACCGCGCCGCGCGCCCTGCGCTACGAATTGATCCCCGGCCAGTTGCCGCGGCTGGTGCTGGAGCCCTGGGAACAGGTGATTGCGACCAGCGGTTCCCCGTACCAGGGCCAAACGCCGCAAGTGGTGCGCACCTGGGGCCGCCAGCGCCTGAGCCTGCTCGGCCCGTTGCTGCCCCATGCCAAGGCGGTCGATGTCTACCTGTTGGGCGCGGGACTGCCGGCGTTCTACGTGCTGGACCTGGAATCCGCCAGCCTGACCCTGGCATTGAGCGGCTGGACCGATAGTGGCTGGGCCGGCATCGCCAGCTTCGACCTGCTGGCCCCTGGAACCAGCGAGGATGAGATCCTGGCCAAGCGGGTCGTCAAGCAACTGAGCGAACAGGGTCCATCGACGCTGGATGCTCTGAGCGCAACCCTGCGCCAGCCACGCCAGACGATCCGGCAAGCGTTACTGCAGGAATTGCTCAAAGGAACGCTGGCTCACGACATCGCCAACGGCTTGTTCCGCCATCGACCACTGCTGGCCCAGCCACTGGAACTGGAGCGATTGCGCTACCGCGATACCCGCGAAGAGCAGGCCCACCGGCTGTTGGCAACGACCGATCAGGTGCAGCTGACCCGCATCCACGATCTGGGTCTGGACGGCACCACCATCGACGGCGAAGTCCAGGACCGCCAAGCCCATCGTCATTATCAGACCTCGTTCACTCTGGACCGCGAAGGTCGCACCGTCAAAGCCAGTTGCAGCTGCCATGATTTCCGCCGCGCCGGTCTCAAGCAAGGCCCCTGCCCACACATGATCGCGCTACGGCTGCGCTACGCCCGCGAACAAGCGGCGCTGGAGCAGGCGCGGGAAACCGCCGAAGGCCGGCGGCTGATCCGCGCCGAAACCCGCATCCTGACCCGCCGGCAGGGAACCCATGTGCTGAGCTATCGTATTTCGCTGGACGACCGGCAAATCCTGCTGCGTTGGGGTAGCGATCCGCAAGCCCTGCGCCAGCAACGCTTGCTGTTCAACCACGCTGAAGAGGCCCGCGACGCCTATTTCGCCCGGCTCGACGGTCTGACCCGACAGGGCTTCATCGACGCCAGTGCGGCCTAGTGCACAGTGCAATCAGTTGATTGATAACAATTTATAACAACCTTTGACAAGGGAGCCAAAAGCCCGTAGCGTAAGGATTGCTGGAGCGTGAGGCGTTCCTCCATTAGCCTTTTGGGCGGCGTTGCGCCGTCCGGGAATTCCAACGCCACACACGCCACAAGGTAGGCTGTTCTTGGCCAGCTTCGCCAGTACCCGGCCACAGTAGTTGGCGGAGCTGGGCCAACCACGCCACCGCGGTTTCCGCCAACTACTGTGGCCGGGTACTGGCGGCTGGCCGGTGAGCCTACCGTGTCCCTTGTGAGAAGTAGCGGTTTATGCCTCACGCTCCAGCAATCCTCACGCTCGGTCTGGACACGACATGAGCGAAACACCCCCCACCTGGGAAGACATCGCCCAAGTCGGCGATATCGAACGCTGGGTCGTGACCCGGCTGCGACAACTGGGCCTGCTGGACGAGACCACCGACCCCAGCAAGCTGTCTGGTGCCGCCCTCCACCAATACAAAGCCCGGCGGGAAGAAGAGCGCCGCGTGCGCAAGCAGTTGCGCCAACAGGGCTGGGCCGCCTTCCGCCAGGCTCATCTGGTCCATCTCGGCGCGGGAGTGTTCCACCACGACACCCCCGATCAGGACCGCTACGACCTGCCCGATCCCGAAACCCAGCGCGAACTCAACGCCCTGCCGGAACTCAAGGACGCCCAGGCCCTGGCCAAGGCGCTCGATCTGTCCATCCCGCGTCTGCGCTGGCTGGCGTTTCACCGCGAGGTGGACAGCGGCAGCCACTATCAATATTGGACCATCCCCAAGCGCGATGGCGGCACACGCCTGATCAGCGCCCCCAAACCAACCCTGAAGCAGGCGCAGCGCTGGATTCTGCGCCAGATCGCCGAACGCCTGCCGGTGCATGGCGCAGCGCACGGTTTCCTGCCCGGCCGCAGCATCGTCAGCAACGCCGCCGTGCATGCTGGCGCCCGCGTCATCGTCAAACTCGACATCCGTCACTTCTATCCCACCGTCACCTGGCGACGGGTCAAGGGTCTGTTCCGCAAAGGCGGCTACGGTGAACAGGTCGCCACAGTGCTGGCCCTGCTCTGCACCGAAGCCCCTCGGGAACTGCTGCAACTCGATGGTCAGCACTACCACGTCGCCAGCGGACCACGCGCCCTGCCGCAGGGTGCGCCGACCAGCCCGGCCCTCAGCAACACCATCTGCCTGCGGCTGGACTGCCGGCTGTCTGGCCTGAGTCAAAAGCTGGGATTCCGCTATACCCGCTACGCCGACGACCTGACCTTTTCCTGGCACGACGCTGCGCTACCGCCGCTAGGCCGGTTGCTGCGCTGTGCTCGACTCATTCTCAAGGCCGAAGGCTTCGTCCCGCACCCGGACAAAACCCGAATCCTGCGCTTGGGCCGGCGGCAAACGGTGACCGGCCTGGTGGTCAACGCCGCGCCGACGGACAGCAGCCCGGCGCGAGTGCCGCGCGCCCAGGTCCGCCGCCTGCGCGCGGCTCTGCACAACCGGCTCAACGGCAAACCCGGCAACGGCGAGAGCCTGGCGCAACTGCGCGGCTGGGTGGCTTTCCTACACATGACCGATCCAGAGCGGGCCCAACCGTTCCTGGCCCAGCTCAAACAACTGGAGGCGCGTGGCGCGGATGAGTGAGTGGCAGGTTTCCCTGATTTTCCAGGACAGCAAATCCAACAAATTCTGGCGCGCGCGCTGCATCGGTCCCAATTTGGAAGTCAACTTCGGCCGGATCGGCAGCCAGGGTCAAAGTCAGACCAAGCGCTACGACTCGCCGGAAGACGCCGCGCGCGAACTGGAAAAACAGGCGCGGGAAAAATCCAGGAAAGGCTACATCGCCGGCGATGGCGGACCGAGCGAAGCCGCCGCGTCGACTACCGCCGCCGAAACGGCGCCCGCACCGCCCGCTGCCTCGCAATGCGCCCTGGTCTTGACCATCGGCGAGCGCCGGCTGGAATTGCGGCTGAGTGTGGACGGCAACGCCTTGCACACCCATAGCGTGGAACACTACGCCGACCCGGCGGCGGCGGAAGCCGCTTTCGCCCAAATCCGTGCGGCGCTGGAAGCCGACGGCTACCGACCGCAATAGGCGACGCCCATGATGACCGCCGACCGCTCCATCCTGTTCGCCGACCTGGAACACGCCGCTGCCCAGCGCGCGCCGCAATTCGTGCCGTGGACTCTGGAATTTCTGGGCCAGCCCGACCCGCCCGCTGGACAGCCGGAAGATCCGCCCGACGATTACCAAGCGCAACCGCTGGCCCCCGACGCCTGGTCACTGGACCGTCTGCGCCAGGCGCTGAATCCGCAGGCGCTGGCCGGCAAAACCGCCGACGAGATCAAGGCCGCCCGCCTCGGCGCCTGGGCCGCGTTACTGGCCTCCCCCAATCCGCCACCACGCCTGAAGCTGGGCCAACTGCTGCTGGATCTATACGCAGCCGACGACGAACCGGCTCGCGCCCTGTTGCTGGAACTGATTCCACAGCTGCCCGCCAACGCCATGGGCTGGGGCCTCTGGCGCGGCGTCAAAGCGCTCTACAAACAGGCAGAACAGCGCCACGACATGGCCATGCTGGGCGTGCTGTGTTACCGCCTGGATGTGCAACCAATCGTCAACGGCAGCGAAATCTCCCGTGGGGTCTGGCTGTACATGCGCCGCCGGGCCTGGCGCTATCTGCGCCAACTCGGCATGGCGCTGCCTGAACTGTTTCCCGTATTCGCCGGACAGGTATTGCGCCATTACCCGCCGCAGTGCAATTTCCGCCCATGCTGGATCGCCAACCAGATCTGGTGCCATCAAAATCTGATCGGCTCGACCGATCAGGGCATGCCACATCCGGGCCGGCTGCCGGATCAGCTGGAGCAGCGCGCGTTCGACGCAGCGTGGAAACTCAGCCCAGCGCCGCTGCTGCGTCTGCTGGAAGACGCCCAGAATGCGCAGGTTTGCGACTTCGCCATTCGCAGCCTGGAACAAGATTTCCAGGACACCCTGCACCACGTCGAACCGGCCTGGCTGGCCCGGCTCGGCGGCAAACCGCTGGACATCGTGCACGACTTCGTCATCAAGCTGCTGCGCGACAACCCGGAATTCCATCAATCGAAACTGAAAGCGCTCGGCCTGCACGACATGGTGCTGGGCCTGCTGTACAGCGGCAACGGGCCAGCGCGTCGTTACGCCATCGATTACGCCCGCGCCTACGCCAGCGACCTGGCCGCTGCCGAACTGGTCAAGCTGATGCGAGAAGGGGCGAAGGAGGTGCAAACCTTCGCCGTGGGCCTGCTGGAACAACGCAAGCCGGCCGAACTGGGTCTGCCGACCCTGCTGCAACTGCTGACCCTCCCAGCCAGCGCCACGCTGGCCAAGGACAAGTTGCGCCAGGGTTTCCAGCCGCAGGACATCAGCGCCGAGCTATTCATCGAAGTCGCGCTCGCCAGTCATCCGGCCCGCCGTGGCGGTCATAGCGCACTCGACGCCCTGCTCGAATTCTATCGAGACGCGAAAGTCACGGTGCCCGCAGCCTACTACCGTCAGTTACTGGACGATCCGCGCTGCACCGTTATGGCCCGCCGCCAGGCGCTCAAGGCGCTGGAGGACTATCCGGGGCGCGAAATCGGCTCGGACTGGCTGCAGCAAGCTCTGTTGAATCCGCAGTTGAGCGACGCCGTCACCCACTGGTTGCGACAAGGCAAGCTGCAAGGCGACGATCTGGATGTCGAATGGCTCAAGGGCCTGGCCATGCGTCCAGCGCTGCGACCGCTGGCGCTGCAACTGCTCGGCGATACCGAGCTGGTCGCGCCCAGCCGCATCGGCTTGCCCTGGCTGCTGGCGATGGCGCGGCAAGCCGATCCAAATCTGCACGACTTCGCTCACCGCTATCTGCTAGCGTCGTTCCGGCCCGAGGACTTCGCCAACAGCGAGCACAGCGGGACCGAGGTGCTGTGGGAACTGGCCTGTGGTCCTGCCCAACCGGAACCGATTCGTCGTTTCGCGGCGGCTTTTCTCAAGGCCCATCATCCGCACGTTGGCCCCAACGATCCGGAAACGCGCAGCTTGAATATCCGCCCCGGCCTGAGTTCGGTCGATTATCCGCTCAGCCGGCTACGACCCTTGTTCGCCGATCAGCGGCCCGAGCTGCGGCGGCTGGCGGTCGCCATTGCGCGGGAGGAATTGCGCCACTGGAACGAACCGGTCCTGCTCTATCGGCTGGCTGACAGCGAACACCGCGAATCGCGCGCTTTTGCCATCGAACAACTGCTGCACCTGGGCGAGGACGCGCACGAGCCGACCCTGCCGCTGGAGTGGTTGTTACCGGAGCGGGTGTTCCAGCTGGCCGACAGCCGCCACAAGCTCACGCGGGAAACCGCGCTGACGCTGATCCGCCGTCATCATGAGCAACTGGGCGATCCGGCGCGACTGGCCTGGCTGATGGAAAGCCCGCACCGCGAAGTGGGCCTGTTCACCGTGCGGCTGTTGTGGGAACGACAGCGGCGGCAGTTCGCGCCGACGACGCCAGCCGCCGAGCGACCCGCCAGCGCTCCGGGCGAGGAACTGCGCCAATTCCTGCGCAAGATGCTGTTCGGTCTGCCGCCTGGCCGGATGGAACGGCGCGAGTTGGACGCGACGCAAGCCGCACCGGAACGACCGTGGCCAGCTAGCGTCGGCAAGCGCCGGCTGATCGAAGCCATCAAGACCTTAGCGTTGAGTGACGCCGGTTTCGCGGAGTTGGTAACGCCGGTGCTGGCGGAATTCCGCCATTCCCGCGCCAAGGATGAATGGCAACACTGCGTCGCCGCGCTAGTGCAAATTCGGCAGGCGCATCCAGCAATTCGAGTGGACTTACCGATGGGACAAGTTGATAGCCGGGTAAAAACGCCACAGGCCGTAAAGTGATAACTTCACAATGCCAAGAAAAATCAGAGACCTTATTCAGGATTTGAAAAATGCTGGGTTCAGCGAGATATCGGGCGGTGGAAAAGGTTCACACCGAAAATTCGTTCATTCTAAATATGCTGGTGCAGTGACAATCAGCGGTCAATTCGGGGATGATGCAAAACACTATCAGGAAAAGCAAATCAACCTAGCGATAGAGAGCGTAAAAAAGTGAAGACAAGCGACCAGTATCACAAGTGGATCGAATGGAATGAACAGGACCAAACTTATATTGGAAAATGCCCAGATTTGATTACCGGTATTCATGGCGATGACCCCATACAGCTTTACGGAGATCTCTGTGAAGTCGTTGAAGATGTCATTCAATATTTCGCTAAAGAAGGCCGAGAACTACCACCACCAAGAGTCAGACCCATGCGAGAGGTGGCATAATTTTATTATTTAAATAGCGATACCGATCATCGCACATTATTTATGAATAAAATTGTTCTAATCGCAATCATCTTGGCCCTTGGTTGGTATGGAAATCATTTGTATAGACAATCCGTCGGATCAATATTGACACAACATTCATCTGTTGATTCTGCCAACCTCAAAAAATGCATCGCAAAAGACGGCCAAGTTTTCTATGGAAAAACACCCCCTGGGATAACTTGTGTCCGGGAAGAGAAAATTGGAGGAACACTGACAGTAGCGCCCTCTGAAAATCCTAGAAACTCAGTCCAAACAAATTTCAAATGTGACGGACGAACCTACTGTTCGCAAATGACTTCCTGTGAGGAAGCAACCTTCTTTCTACGCAACTGCCCTAATGTAAAAATGGACGGAAATAATGATGGAGTTCCATGTGAGAGACAGTGGTGCAAATAGTCAGGATATAAAAATCCACCTGTAGAGCTTCACTGAATTTTCCATAGCCGATCCCACTGAAGGAACAACCACCGTGGCCAAACAATACGCGCCCCACATCGAACGCCTATTGGCCGTCGCCGCCAGCGGTAAACTCCTCGCGGTCGGCGGCCGCCGCGACGCGGTGGGCGTGGACGATTCCCATGTTCATCTGTTGCAACTGCCCAAACTGAACGCCCGCTTCAGCGCTCCGCTGGACGCCGCTGCATCCGCGCTGGCCTTTTGCGGCAACGATTGGC
Source organism: Candidatus Competibacteraceae bacterium (assembly GCA_003989065.1). Lineage (GTDB taxonomy): Bacteria > Pseudomonadota > Gammaproteobacteria > Competibacterales > Competibacteraceae > RXIW01. The sequence goes on along the minus strand of RXIW01000062.1, from coordinate 10,625 downwards.
TGCTGGCCGGAACCGCCAAGGGCGATCTGGCGATCTGGCGCATCGGCGGTGACGGCAAGCAACCGGACGAGCAGCAACCCGTTCATGACGGCGTAGTCCGCGCGCTGGCCATCATCGACACGCAAATCCTGAGCGTCGGCGATGACGGCGTGCTGGCCCTGCACTGCATCGAAATGGACGGCGATCGACCGCGCCTACGCGAACAGGCTCGACGGCGCTTGAGCGAACAAGCCTTGCAGGCCGTGGCAGTGGACTCCGCAACAGCCACTATCGCCGCTGCCGGCGCGGACAACACCATTGTCATCCTGCCGCTGGCGAATCTTTCGGACGCCGAAGCCCGCGTCATACCGTGCGGCGCGCGCGGCATCTGCGCACTGAGCTTCACCGGCGACGGGCGAATCGTCGCTGGCTGCGGCGACGGTTCGATCCGGATCTGCTTCCTGGAAGGGGCCATCGACGAAGAAAATCGCAGCGGCGACGCCGCTCATCAGGGACCGGTGCGCAGCCTGCTGTTCAGCGCAGCGCTGAACGACGACCAGGGCCGTCCCCTGCCCCGTCGGCTGTTCTCGCTTGGCGAGGACGGCGAACTCAAGATCTGGACCCTGGATCAGCGCCGCAAGCCGCGCACCCTGACCATCGGTCGCCGCGCCAGCGCGCTGGCATGGTTCGATCCGCTGCCGCAGGCCAAACCGGAACAGCGCGGCGGGCTGCTGGTCGCGGTCACCGAACAGCGGCTGATCTGGCTCAGTCCGGTCGATCAAAGCGGCCATCCGACAGGCAACGTCGAAACCTGGGATTCCCGGCTGCAACGCCTGCTCGACGAGGTCAAGGCCGGGCGCTCGTCCTCGGCCACGCTGGACGCCCTGGCACAACTGGCCGAAGATGAAGCGCGGGAAGGGCTGGAAACCGTCCTCGCCCAGGACTCCCGCCCAGGACAACGCCTCGAAGCCGCGCAACGGCTGGGTGCTACTCTGCGGCGGCGCAGTCGGCCAGTGCTGGCCAAGGCCCTGAACGACGATCATGTGGGCGTGCGCAAAGCCGCGCTGAACGCCTTGACCCAGATCGACGCCGCTGCGCCCGTGTCCGCTCTGCAACTGATCCTGGCCAGCCGCCATGCCGATATCCGGCTCGAGGCCGTACAGAATCTCAGCGCATTGCGACCGATCTCGCCGCTAGCGGCACGCCTGCTGAACGAGCGCCTGAGCGACGCCGACGCCAAAGTCCGGGAAGCGGCTCTGGATGGTCTGCTGGCCCTCAACCCCGAAGCCGGCGTCGCGCCCTTGCACGGCGCGTTCGAGCGCGGGTCCGCCGATATTCGCCGCGCCGTGCTGATTCGGCTGGGTCGCCAACGGTTGAGCGCCACCCCAGCAGGCCGCCAACTGCTGGGCCGGGCGTTCAACGACGAAGCCTACGAAGTCCGCCTGGCTGCGCTGTGGGTCGCGATCGTGGCCCATCCCACCCTGGCCGCGCGCCTGCGCCATTCCGGCGCTCAATCGGTCAAGATGCTGGATCAACTCCAAGCCCAAGGCGTCGTCCCGGCAGAAGCGACTGCGCCTGCTACGCTGGCCGAGTCGGAGTTGGAGCCGCTATTCACCGCCCTGGTTTCCCGTTACCCGGATCTTGCTCTGCAAAGCGCCATGTACCTGAGTTGGCTTGGCGACGACCGCGCCAGCGGGGCCATCCTGCAGCTCAGCCGGGAACCGGACAGCCGGGTGCGGCGCATGGTCGCCCAGTTCATGGCCGACGCCGTCATCATGCTGGCCGGCGATCAGCGGCTACGCTTGCGGCTGCAATGGCTATTGAACGATGACGATGACGGCGTGCGCGCCGATGCCTGCGACGGCCTGCTCAAACTGGCCGAACCGGAAGGACCAGCCGGCGAGATCGACTTGGCCGAACTGGCGCTGCGCACCCAGGCCGCCGACATTCGCACCCGCGCCCTGCAACTGCTGGTCAAGCATGGCACGACCGCGCAAGGCGCGCTGGCCGAGCGTATCGACGCCCTGCTCGGCCACGCCCTGGACGACGAAGCCGAGACCGTGCGGCGCGAGGCACTACGCACCTTGTGGGCCTGGCACAGCAAGCGGCCGGAAACCACCTTGCGCCGAGCGGTCGGCTCGGTCCATCCCGATGTGCGCCGCTGGGCGGTAGACGAACTGGCTCGTCAGGCCCGCCAGTCGCGCGCCTGGGCCAGGGAATTGCTGTTGGAGCGGGTCGGCGACCGCGCCGCCGAGGTCGGCTTGGCCGCCTATGAGTTCCTGACCAAGGAAGACGCCGACAAGAAACGAGCCGCCTATCATCTGGCGGCGCTCGATTCGCCCGCGCTCGAAGTCCGTCTGGCCGGACTGAAGGGCGCGCTGGACACCAGCGACCCCGCCCCGCTGCGCAAGCGCTTGATCGAATTGTTGCAAACCGAGGAAGCACCACAGTTCATCGCCGCGATCGAGACCATCGACCAGCTGTTGCCCAACGACGCGCAAGCGTTCGCCCTCGCCTTCGAAAGCGCGTTCTATCTGTTGCGAGTCCGCGCCGGCGAGCTATGCGGCAAACGGCGCGACAGCCGGGCCGTGGGACCGATGCAGGCATTGCTCAGCATCGCCAAGACCGACCACGACCGTCCGAGCGACAGCCTGCGCCAGCGTGCCGCCAGCGCCCTGGCCGATGTCGGCGATCCGGCCAGTATCCCGTCTCTGGCCAGCCTGCTGCACGACGAAGACCCCCTGGTGCGGGAACAAGGCGCGCGCGGTCTGGCCACCGCCTGCCACAGTGGCAATGAACAAGCGCTGGTGGCCGCGCTGGCCCATGCTGATCTGGCGGTGCGCAGTTGGGCGGGCGATGGCTTGGCCAAGCTGGGCGACAGCCGCGCGCTGCCGGTGCTGGCCGGCACCCAGCGCCACGAACATCTACCGATCCGGCGCGGCGCGTTGTACAGCTTCGTGGCGCTGGGCGGCGCCGGGATACAGGGCCTGCTGCAAGGACTGGAAGACCCGGAGCGCGAGCTGCAAGAATTGACCTTCGCCGTGATCGTGGCCCGCGATCTCGCCCTGGCGCGGGCGCGCTTGGAACCGGATCTGTTGCTCAGCGCCTTGAGCGCCGGCCAGCCGGACATCCGCTTCGCCGCCGCGCGGGTGCTGGAGGCACGCTTGCAGGGCGAAGACGCCGGGCCGTGGGGACTGGAATTGATCGGCCCGCGCCAGCCCGAAAAAGCCAGCGACATGCGCAACTGGCCAGAACCGGCGCAGCGGCCACGCCTGCTCAACGCTGTCATCAACGCACTGGCCAGCGACTCTCCAGCTCGACGCTACGCCGCTGCCCAAGTGCTCGGGTTGCGGCCACAGCCGGAAGTCTTCTGGCGCGAAGCCGGCCGCCTGGCCGACATCGCCACCGATCGAGCCCCGCCGCAAACCGCGCCCGAAGCCGAAACGCCGCTGGCGCGCAAGACCGGCTGGATTCGCAGCCTGTTCAGCCGCGAACAGAAAGTGAACGGCTCCGCCACTCAGCGTTTGTTGACCGTCCTGCGCTTCGCCGGCGGTGGACGCCCCTTGCCCAAAGAGCAGGACACGGCCAGCGCGGCGACCCTGTGGCGGCTGGCGTTCGGGGCTTATGCCGGCTTGATCCGGCAAGCGCCGGTCGCCAAAGGCCCCGACGATTATCAGCGGGTGCGTCGCGATAGCATCGCCCGTCTGGCCATGCTGGCCCAGCAGACCGCCATCGGCCGCGAGGCAGTGTTGCCGGTGTTACGCCAGGCGCTGAGCGATCCGCATCATCTGGTCCGGCAGGCAGCCTTGAACGCGCTGGCCGAACTGCATCCGCAGGAGCCGCTGGAACCCCTGACGCTGGCCCTGACGGTGGATGCCGCTGATCTCGGCCGCACTGCCTTCGACCGCCTGCTGGCCCTGGCCCTGGCTGGCGACGGACCAGCGGCCGCTTTGGCACGTGGCGCGGTCGATGCCGCCAACCCGGAAACCCGCCGCCATGCGCTGGAACAACTGCCGCGACTCTATCCCGCTGGCAGTCTGGAACCCTGGCTGCTGGCGCTGAACAGCCGGTTCGACGATTTGCGGCTGACCGTAGTGGACCGTCTGCTCGACGCCCAGGACCCACGGGTCGCAACTGCCTTGAGCCGGGCCTTGGCCAGCGAGCAGGAGGAATTGCGCTTGCGGGCCGCCGTCGGCCTGGCCCAGCGCGGCGATCCCCTGGCCCTGGATGTGCTGGCGGCCGCGCTGCATAGCGACGCACGCAACACCAACCGCGCCCTGGAAGCCCTGGTCGCCCTGGCCCACGCCCGCCCGCACGAGTCGACCGCAGCGGGCGCTGCCGAAGCGGTGATGGCGCGGCTGGAAGACGATCCCGACCAGACCGCCGAGCGCCCGGTCCTGCTGCGTGCCCTGGGTCGCATCGGCCACGCCACCGCCGTGCCGTTGCTGGGACGCTGGCTGCTGGACCCAGACAAAGCCACCTATCACGGCCAAGCCCTGGATGTACTGACGCAGTTATTGCGTGACCAGATTCAGCCCAAGCAAAAACGGGCTGACGGACAGCTCTATCCGCGTTACCAGGAAGAGCACGCGCTGCAAGCCTTGTCGCCCCTGCTCGATCACGATAACACCGCGATCCGAACCCGCGTGGTCGAAATTCTGGGCGCGCTGGAAGCGAAGCCGGCGGAAACGCTGCTGGTCCGGCTATTGGACGATCGCGACGAGGCGACCCGGGCGCTGGCTTGCGCGCAACTGGCGCAACGCATCGTCGCTGGCATGCCGGGCGCCAGTCTGCAACCGCTGACCCGGGCGCTGGCCGGCGGTCGCCGCGAACTGTTGTTGACCGCTGCCGAGGGCCTAGCCAAGCAACAGCGCCCCGAGGCTTTCCAACCCTTGCTGTTGGCCTTCACGGCTGGAACCGAGCCGGAACGGAAACGCGCCGTCGCCGCGCTGGGCGAGCTGGGCGACCGCCGAGCGCTGGAATACCTGGAACCCCTGCTCGATTCGCGCGCCGAGCTGCCCGCCGACGACCGGGCGCTGGCTGCCGACGCCGCCGAGGCGCTGGGCGCGCTGCTGCCCCGCCTGCGCGACGCCGACGAACGGCAGCGGCTGCGCGACACCCTGGAGCGTCTGGCGCTCGAAGGGATGGGCGAATTGCGCCGACGGGCCTTGAGCGGCCTGCGCCGAGTGGGCGACGAACGCAGTCGTAGCCTGCTGGAGCGCCTCGCCAGCGATGTCGGCGAAGACGGCGCGACTCGCCAGCAAGCGGCTGTCGAGCTGGGTCATCTCGGCGCGACTGCTTCCGAACCGGTGCTGGAGTCGCTGTTGCGCCAGCCCGATGCCCAGCTGCGCCAAGCCGGCTTGGACGCTTTGCGGCGCATCTATCCCAATGACGCCACCCGAGTGAATCTGCTGGCCCTGAACAGCCCATTCGCCGAGATCAGCCAACCCGCCGCGCGCTTCCTGGCCCGCCAGGGCGACCCGACCACGCTGACCCAGCGGCTAGGCTTGGTGAAAGACCATCAGGTGCAACAACGCCTGCGGCGCGGCCTGATTCGGCGGCAAACCTTCGCTCACGACGCGCTGCGCGAGCTGTTGCACAGCGCCGACGCCGCGACACGGGTCGAAGCAGCCTGGATCGCCGGCAACAGCGGCGACCGTAGTCTGGCCGACGCGGTGCAGGCGGCGCTGGAGCAGGCGGCGCAGGGCTGGCGGCGCACCACCGAACAACATCAGGAAGAGCTGGCCCATGCCGAAGCGCAGGCTTGGCGCGCCAGCCTGTGGGCCGCTCAGCGGCTACAACTGGCTATCGCGCCGGCCGCGCGCGCTGCGCTGGCCGATCCGCGCCATCCGGCGGCGGTACGCTGCGAAGCGATCCATGGCCTGGCCGTCTGCGGCGACGCCAAGGACGGTCCGGCGCTATTGCCCCTCCTGGAAGACGGCGATGCCCGCCTGCGGGCGGCCGCCAGCGCGGCCTTGGCCCGGCTGAACCGCCAAGCGGCGCTACGGCATCTGGAACAGCTCAAGAACGCCGATAGCGCGGCCTTGCGTCCGGTTCTGCAAGCTGTCCTGGCAGATACCAGCAACCCCCTGCTGGCCAATGCCGAACAGCGTCAGGCGGCGTTGCCGGTTTATCTGGAGCGAGGAGACATTGCAGCGCTGGCCCAGCGCGCTGGTACCAGCGATGGAGAAACGGCCATGCGGTCGAGTGCGATTGCAGCGCTGGGTTGCCTGGACAGCCAAGCTGCGCAAACCGCATTGCAAAACATTCTGGCCAACAAGAGCGAAGATGGCGCCATTCGCGCGCTGGCCTTCAAGAGCTTGCGGCGGTTGCAGCGGCGGTTCGCCAAGAAGGACCAGGGTCAAGCCACCAGCACACCATAAACCGCAGCGGACAAACCGCAACCGGTCAGCGACCGGCTGCGGCGTCTGTACTGGCTTTCAGGCTACCGCGGATCGATTCAGCGTCTCGATCATACCCTCGATTTCCACCCAGCTCGCCACGCGCAACATGCCTGGCGGCGCGATGTTGCACGGGTCGAACAAGACAGCGCGCACCCCATATCGCATCGGCCCCAGATAATCCTTTTCCAGATCATCGCCAATCATCACCAGATTGGCTTTCTCCTTACCAAGGCTGGCCAGGATGAAAGCAAAGAACTCTGCGGATGGTTTGGCGTGGCCGATATCCCTATAGCAGAAGATTTCTCGGAAATATTGTCCGATGGCGACGCGATCGAGCGCCTGACGAATGTCCTGACGCGTCGAATCCGCGGCATTGGTCGCCAAGCAACAGCAATAGCGCTGGGACAGCCGGGACAGGCTTTGCTCCGCTCCAAGGAGCGTTTCTACCCACGGCCAGCGATACATCGGACCAGACTGCTGGGGAAAATCGACCATCACCGTATTGCCCCAGTCCAACAAGAGAGTATCGATCATCGATTCATCCTGAACGCCGATAAGATGCGCCACCTCGGCAGCGCGGACGATTCACGCCGTGCTGCCGAGGCAAAAGACCGATCAGGCTATTATTGATTCTGACCGCAAAGCGTATCGTTGATATCGCATTGCGGTTGAATGCCGACGGCCCGCTGTTGTTGATTCAGATCGAACACGGCCTGATTGGTCGCTGCACTGATATTGCTGCATCCACAGATCTGGCTGGCGCAGCAACTGCATTCCGCCAGCGCCTCGACCATTAGGATCTGTTTCATACCGCCCACATCCTGAATGCCGTTGCAGGCTTGCCCCATCAAACCGAGCTGGGCATTGTGCGAAGGAGGAAAACTGGAGTTGTTTTCCTGGCCAATCCCAATAGTCGTACACAGGGTTGCATCACAGGAATAACCCACCTGAATACCCGAAGCATTGACGCCTCCCCCATAGGCGGCGCAGACGTTCTTGCACAGTGCACCAGAAGGATCGACGATCTTGCTGTAATCCTTCGCTGGGTCCAAAAGACCACAGCCTTTATCGCCTGGCAGATCGGGAACACATGCACCTTCCGGCAAGGTAATCGGACCACCGGCTGGATTGTAGGCCGCCGACCAGACATTGGAGCCTCGACCATCCCCGATGGCATTGCCAGAGCTATTGGCATTGCAGCTCTGATTGGCCTGCCCCACCTGATAAGGTCCATTGTAGACTGGGCATTTGCACTCGACGATATTACGACCGCTGGCATCCTTTTCACCGGTGCGATAGCATGGCGCTGTCATGCAACCGGCATAAATTCCGGCGTTATTACCGACACATTCCGTGGAATTACTTTGGTTCTTGGTAAAATAACTGCTGGAGTAAACTGGCGAGAAAACAGAAATCAGATCAGCGCCAGGCACTAGCAGATTGGTATTGATCGCCTCACACACCGGCGGATCGCGATCGGTAGCGGCGCATTTCTCCCCTTCCTTTCCACATGCTTCCACGGTGTCCTGATAGATGGACAGGTTGGAAATCGCATGGAGATCGACGTAATAGGGAATTCTGGGAGACACATCATCGGTCGATATTTCATAGCAGGCGCAATTGGCTACCACCCCATCAGCGGACAGCTTGCAGGGTAGCGAAGGATTACCCGAATCATGACCCGTTGGCGCATCCGGTCCAGAGTAATAACAAAGCGCGTAAGAGAATTTTCTGCCCGTTGGCGGCTTGCATTGCAGGAAATTGGCTGGGCTGGTCCAGACGTTGGCGTAAGCCGGTCCAAAAGCCGTGGTGATCGTATCGTTGAAGGTAAAGACATCACTCAGGCTGACGCCTTGCAGAATGTCATTGCTATACCGCCAGCCATAGATACCAGTCTTTGGAATCGAGGAATAGCCTTGCGCGCTGGCATCGGGAGGATTACCGAGTACAAGCACTATCGCCAGCATGATATTCAGCCCTATGGCCCGACAAAGGGTAGGCCCATATTGCCATCCGATAACTGTATTTTTTTTCATGTTATAGTCTCCAATAGGGATGCATCTATCATTATCGCTGTATTTTTCGTTTTTTTCTGCAAACCTTTCATATATCGCACCCGATACAGATCGTTGTAAACGAAACGGGACTGCAAATTACAGTCCCGTTTCGTCATCGCCCGCGACCGGGCGATTCATGCATTACCGTTATCGGTTAGCTCATCGGAGCCCGGCTCCTTGGATCAAAACAACCCATCAAGATAATTGCTCATCAAAACTTGAGCGCCATAAATCGCTTCGTAACCAACCTGCATCGGAGTAACAGCGATCTTATGATTGGCGACCACGACCGATTCATCATTGGCCTGGGCAGCCGTGGCCGCACGTGGATCGTTGAGCGTATAACCGAGGCCGATATAAGGCGAAGTCACGAATTTCAAGTTGTAGAGGTCGAAGGAACCGACTCGCGTCGGCACAAATGGGGTCGTTGCAGTCACGGCGTTGGGAAAGTTGACATTGAGAGCGATACTGCCCGGTAACAGCGCTCCGCCGTATTTCTGCGCTTTGTATTCGAGTTCGCGCAGCAGCGTAATGGAAAGGTCGGCGACGATCGCCGAATTGGGATTTGCCAGAGCGCTATTGTCGACCGTATCCGTGCCGGCGCTGAGCGCAATCGCAGGAATACCCCGTGAGGCGGCGAATTGGGCGTTGCTCACCGTGCCGGAGCTGACGATGATGTGGCCCACATTCTGGCCTTCGTTCGGCCCCGAGATCACCAGATCGGGCGCTTTACCCCAGCGTTGCTGGGCCAGGATATCCAGACCGTACATGGTCGCCATGACCGGCGTGCCATGCACATAATGGTAATCGCCGTTGGTAAAACCGGCCTTGGTGAAAGGACCCACCGATGGTGCACCGATGGGCGCTACGCCATTGTGGCAACCACTCTCGCTGGTGATTTGCGAATCATTGGTGGCATCGATCGTGCTGCTGCTGTACATCACGATGGCCGCTCCGCGACCGCTTTGGCCAGAACACGGCACCGAGATGATCACGTCGTGGCCTTCGGCTTTCAATCTTTCGTACAACGCCTTCAGGTTGCTGGTCAAACCGTCATCGTTGGAGACCAGGATGTTGAGCGCGAACACCGGCGCTGACAAGCCTGCCATGACGGCAGCCGCGATCGTTTTGAGCTTCAGTTTCATCATCGATCCTGTCGAAATAGTCATGAAAATAATGCATTCGCTACCCCTCGTCGGCATCGACAAAGGCTGCGTATTCATTACACCAAATCATGACGAAGCTATGATGACAGTGGCTTTCGACAGGAATGAACTGAATCGGCAATGACGTCTACCCGCAGTGGGACATGCGGATTTCAACCATAAGAGCTTCCATCCTTATGAGTGAAAATCCATTTTCCATCGACCGACAATGCCTGAATATCATCGTCTGGATAGGCAACCTCATCTCCAGGCGTCCGATCTCCGATTTCCAAGTAAAGAACGTCCTCAGTGGTTTCGTTAACAAGATGATTGGCGTTTCCTGCGCCCGCAGGAAAACCAATGCACATACCGGGAGAAAGCAGAACGCGCTCGTCATCCGTCTGCAAAGTCGGCTGTCCCTGCAGGATGTACATAAACTCATCCTGTTTCGAATGGGCGTGGCGCAAGGCGGAAATCGCATTGGGCTTCAAACGGGTGATATTGACGCCGTAGTGAGTCAGTCCAAAAAAGTCGCCCAGCTGTCGTTTCTCTCGACCCTCAACGCGCGATGCAAAAGGCTCTGGATAAAGTGAGGGCACTGTTCGAAGCGGCACATCGAGCGCAAAAACAGGGCTTTTCTTGGTCATGGAAGATTCCTCGAATATAGATACCATCAATTGGATATGCGCCCCTCCAACTCTTCCCAACGTCCATAAACGGCTTCCAGTTCCGCTTCCAGGATTCGCAATTCCTCCAACCGTTGCGTGACAACCGAGGCATCCTGTTTGTAAAAAGCCGGATCGGCGGTCGCTACTTGCAAATTGCATCAAGCCAATGTCACACTACATAAGTGAACTAAGTTATAAATTAGGTAGTAGCCCATGCTAAAACTCAACATCCACGAAGCCAAAACTCACTTGTCCCGCTACCTGCCTGCCCTCGAGCGGGGTGAGACGCTTATCTTGTGCAAGAGAAATATTCCTATCGCCGAAATCCGCCCCTTACCCAAACCACGCACCCTGCCACGTCCCATCGGCCTT